>JAFZQI010000006.1 GCA_017620475.1 Clostridiales bacterium
CTCTTTCTTCTTTTTCTTTTCTTTTTTCTCTTTGTCAGGTTTTTCAGGGAGAAGTGCCTGAAGATCCGTCATAAGATTATTGATCGTTGCTTCATCGATCGAATAAAAGCATTCACGGCCGACTTTTCTGGAGACGACCAGCTTCTCTTGATCCAAGACATGCATGTGATGGGACAATGTCGGCTGAGAGATCGGAAGATTCGCCAGAATATCCTTCGCACGCAGACTCTTTCCTCCCGAAAGAGAATTCAGGATCTGCATCCGGGTAGGATCTCCCAGCACCTCAAAACGCGTAGTCTTACACTCCATACTCTGCACCTCCGTTACGCGATCAGCTGACCCTTAAGTGCCTCTTCAAAGTCAGACAGATTCGCACATGCAACGACTTCAGTGTTATCTTCCAGAAGGATATCTTCATCTTCCTTAACAAGCAGCGTCATCGGAACACCGAGCTTACGCAGAAGAAGAAGCTGATACTCCTTACTCGGCTGGGTGGCAAGATACTTACTGAGCATCCGAAGCACCTGTTTCGCATCCTCCAGATAAATACCGGAAAGGCGCATCAGATGATCGATGACATAAACACCGAAGACATCATCGAAACGCATATTCTTCTTATCCGGGAAACAGGAAGTGAACACGGTCATAGCAATTTTGGAAACCAGATTGAGTTTAACAAAATCTTCCACAGGAATCAGGAAACTCTTCACGTTAGGAGAGAATATCTCCTGAAGCTGTTCAACAGTGAGTTCACCCTTCAGATCCTGGATGCGTTCGATACGGGCCAATACCCGATCTCTGGGAAGAAACGTCTCCTGACCGGTCTTGGTCGCCTTGTGGATAAACCAGCTCTCCGGAATCAATTTCATTCTTTTCCAGCGGTAAAGAGTTCCATAAGAAATGCGAGCCACTCGTAATAGCTGTTTCTTCGAAATCAATTCTTCATTCTCATACATGGCGTTTCACCTCACAAAAGAATAGCTGCGGACATTTCCTATAGAAACATCCACAGCTATCATTTTAGAGAAACAATGTTACAACTTCTAAACAGACATATAGCAATTGCGTTCCTTTTCCTATACGAATGTTAGAAATCCGCCAGACGGTCAGCTGCCCTGGAACAGATCCGTAATCGCCTCGGAAAGCTCGTTCATATCACCGCTCATGGCCGCATCAAAGATATCCTTGAAGAGGAAGTACGTAACGATGACCAGCGCAAGTGCAATGATGATTCCGAGGATCTTCCAGATAAGAACCGCCTTGGCAAGGTTCTTGCGGCTCTTGCACTTTTTGCCGACAGCGGCAAAAATGATCGAGCAGATAAAACCGATGACCGGAATAGAGAACAAAAGCATGAGCCAGAAAGCGCCGCCTGTCGACAAGGCTTTAAGTTCGCTCTTCTTATCTGTAACGGTATTTACCGAAGCACCCGCCTGAATCTCTTTGTCAGAAGATACCGGAGCCGGTACGGTTTCCGGCGTCAGGGCAACCGGAGCCGGGATCGGTGCAGCAGGAGCCGGAGCAACCGGTTCTGCAACAGGAGCCGGGATCGGCGCAACTGCAACCGGTGCAGGTTCGGTCTGCGGGAATTCCGGCAATACGGACTCAACAGGAGCAATCTCCGGAGCAACAGGAACTTCCTCTTCCACTTTCTTCTTCGGAATCGCAATAGGGGCACCTGGGTCAAAAGAAGCATTCGGAATCTCAGAAGAAAGATTCTCCTCAACAGCAGGAATCTCCGCTGCAGCTTCCTCAATCGGCATCACGCCGGCACTTACTTCCTCAGGCTGTTCCACTACAGGTGCGGCGGCAACAGCAGAACCACAAGCCGGACAAAACTTTACGCCATCCGGCATCTCAGCTTGACAATTAGGACAATTCATAATTTCTACCCTCCCCTAAATCTTACTGGATTTATCTTATTCTGCATCCATATCGGACGCATTACCTCAACATCTATTTATTATATCATTTATTTGAACGTTTGTTACACGCAATTTCTTTGCTTTCAACTATAAGATAACACGATATAAAGCCGTTCCTGCAAGAATCACTCCGGAATCACAACAATGTAGAACTGGCCTGATTGAATCGTATATCTTCTCTCTCCGAGTTTTAGGAAGTTCGCCGAGGAAGCAACACCTATTGGTTTGCATTCGGCAGAATATCTCTGCATATCCAGATCACGCCGTGACGTCTTGGTATCAAGCATAAACTGTTTTTGTTCCGAGGTCGGATTGGTGATGATCAGATACACATACCCGTCTTTAGAATATGCATAAGATTGAAGTCCATAAGAATAGTTTTCTTCTTTCTGATGGGAAAGCGGCATCGTCCAGAGCGACTCGCATCTCTTTCCCTGTGCAGCCGAGTTGATCACGCCCAGCGTACGAAGCAATACTTCGGTATTCGCAGAGCTGATCATCCGGTTCTCGATCGTATCTTCCTCCGATGCAAAGAGATAATCATCATCCGTATCGCTGCTCGTCCTGCTTACAGGAAGATCTACCATAACAAAAGACGTATGGTTACCCAGGTCACACAACAGGAATTCCACCATCTCGGCCGCATTAACCGGAATCGAATCCTGAACGATCTGATTCTCGGATACCCGGTTACGCACGATAGAAAACGACAGCTGATTGATCCATTCACCATTCATTTCCTGGATATAGGACGGATTTCGCGGAATGGCATTATAGTAATCGGTATATGCCGAACCGGTCATGGCAAGGATCTCCTCGGGAAGAGGAGCTTCTGTAGGTTCCGTGCCAATGTTATCTATCGTTAATGATGAGGAGTGGTAATCGGCAATCGACATCATCGTTCCACTGTCATATTCCATGCTATCAATAAAGAATACGGAATCCTTGATTTCCGAATAGAACCGTGAACCTTTGATCGATCCGATCACATAGTCGACATAGGCTCTTCTCTGAAGGTCCGTCTCGAAAAGCTGATTCTGATCGGTGATCTCCACCATGATCCTCTCGAATTGCTTGTGCCAGGGAACCGCCGTACCATTATCCACGCGGACTTTACCATACTCATCCGTAATGCCTCCGCACATATAGCTTAGCAAAACATCCATTTCATCTGCTCCGAAGGCAGAATCGATTACCAGCCAGGGATTCGCTTCAACCTGTTTAACCAGATTAAGCGTCGTTTCAAGAGAAACGACTCCAGAGCCGATTTTTTTCCCCTCCGCCTCCGCATAGAGCAACTCATTTCCGATAGTAGGAAGAACAGAGAAAACATCTGTCCCCAGACGTCCTAACCCAAGATTTTCCAGTCGGATAAATTCCGGAGAGGCTTTCTTCAATGCACGCACCATTACCGGCTTGATCTGCGTATCACCAAATGCTTCTCTTTCCAGTCTGACCGCATCGACAAACACTTCTCCGCCACCATAAAAACCAACATTTAGACGGATCTCGTTTTCTTTGAGATTGACCTTATTCTCCGGCCATACGAAAGTGAAAGAGTATTCTTTCCAATTCCCGTTCACTCCGGTAAAAGTAGTTCCGATCGGTTCCGGAAGGCCTGATATCCAAACCATGACCTGTTCATTTTCAAGGCCGTTCTGCTTCAAGCAAACACGGACATGATAGAAAACCTTCTCCTGCATCGGTCCGGTCTCCTCTCTGGAAATAACCTGTGAAACAAAGTGTGATTTCTCTTGATCCGGATTGAACGAAGATATGCGCAAAGCTTTATTTCCAGCCATTTTCGGAGCATCCGAAACGATCTGGGCCGAAGAATCATCCCCATACAGTTCCCAGACTCCGTTTCCACCGATAGACAAAGACGGAACAGAAGAAGACAATAAACACATATCCCCATTTTGGATCTCCACGTCACCGATGGGCTGATCGATCGTGACCTTGGTATACATGGATGCCGAATACAGTTTGCCGCTGCGGGAAATAAGAATGCCTTCGTCTGAGCCTTTACTGATTGAATCGATCTGATTATCACGTTCCGCAAAGATCTGCTGCCACTTTTCCTGTGATCGGGAGAACGCATAGATATATCCATTCTCAGTCAGAAGCCAGATATCCCCTCCGGGGAACATCACCAGCTGTTTCGGTACCAGTTTTTCAGGAAGAGAGGACGGATATCTTACAAAGGAGAAGCGCCCGGATCCTTCATCGAAGGTTCCGATTGCAATCTGCCCCGTCTGCCCCACAAGAACATACTCTTCTTCAGAGTATGCCGACAGCCTCCAGGTATCCGAACGATCAGAAGGAAGCTCCAAAGCATCGAGAGAACGGAAAACAGTCCCATTTACAGTTGTACAGGCATAACCTGCGTTTCCGGCCAGAAGAACTCTTTTCTCATCAGAAACAGCAGTAAAGAGATCATTATCAGTATAGGAATCGGGGGCGTAGATCTGATTCATATCACAGACACGGATCTGACCCGAATCTCCGCATGCCACGGCCATTTTCCCGAGAACAGTCACCGCGTGAAGCACACATGGCTCTAGCGTTCCATAAGGAACCGAGTTCCATGTTTTTCCGTTGCCGGAGGCAAAAAAACCGCCCTTTTCGGTAATCGCATAATATCTGGAATTGCGTACGACCGCGTCCACAAAGGGATCTTCCGGATCGACCGGTTGCAGAAGCACCGCATTAGACGAAGTGACATCGGCATAGATCTGGCCACTTTGTAGCATAGCAAGCACATATGAGCCATCCGAGCGGATCCACTTCATTTCCGAATTGATTTCGGTTCCGATATCCAACGTTTTCCAAATGCCAAGCTGGTGAAGCTGGTAATCCAGGATCTTTGATTGAACGATCTGACTCATCTGTCCATCTTCATCATAGGACATAATACGGAGACTACCGCCCTGATAGAGCTCCGAGCCCGAAAGCTCCGAGGTCTCAGCCCGGCTGTGAAGATACACGGCATTTCCTCCGGCTTCTGCGACACTGAACACCTCTTCAACACAGCCATTCTCAAAAGACGGATCCCAAACCAGATTCGTTGACGGGATATAGGACAGGTTCACGCCCAAGCCGGAAGAAATCACGCCGGATTGTTCTCCCTGTACGCTTACCTTCGGATAATCAGAAGACATACTGAGGATACCCAGGCTCAAAAAAGCGATAGACGCAATGAGCACGAATGCAATAAACACCGACACCGCCGTAACCAGGGGGCGTTTATGCATCCGTCCTTCCTTACGAAATATCCTTCGAAGCCACGTAATCATGTATGCCTCCCCGGAAGCATCTTATTGATATCGCCGCTTTCCTCCTTCTCAGGAAAGCGCTTGTTCCTTTGTCTCAACATATATATAGACAGCAAAACAGAAACAGCGATCGTTGAAATCTTAACGATATCGAGGACCCTGTCCGCCGCATCCGAAATCGAAAACAGCATATAGATCCCGCTTCCCATTATGTTGAATATAATATGCGCGAGTATTGTTGTACAGATATTATGCGTGACATAGTACAGAAGTCCCAAAACAGCTCCGCACACAAACGCATAAACGATCTGAATGATCTGCCCATGCATCACGCCGAAATAAAAAGCACTGATAAGTATGGCATACACAGGTTTCTTCAGTTGAAGCATCCCTTCCAGCACACACCCCCGAAAGATCATCTCTTCCAGGATCGGAATAAGGATACAAATTGAGAATACGTTCATATAAAGATCGGACCTGGTGGCACTTCGTACCGAAGTCATATCGGCGTAATCATTTAAAGCCTTGGTTACGAAGGAAAACGGAAGATTCGTCACCAGAAGGAAATAGAGCGTTGCGAAACCAAGCATGGATAATGAAATGAAAACAGTATATACCCAGTCGATCGGTTTTCCCACACTCCAAGTAGGATTGTATAGGATCATTCGTCTGCGAATAAGATACCATACCGTGAACAATCCGATCCCCACGATACCTTCGACAAGATAAATCAATCCCTCATGTTCCAGATATGCCTCTCCCTCAAAGGAATATACTGCCTCTGCAGCCAGCATCATTATGAAGAGATAAGCAACAATACACAGAAAAGGACCAAGAAAGAAATGAAAAAGTATCTTACTGCGATAATTCATACTTTACCCTCTTCAGGTCCGGAAGGCCTTGGAGGCGCGAACGACTTGCGTTTCTTATCCTTCACATTCGCTGCATACCTGCGCATAAAAACGGTAAATGCAGCCTCAAGTTCACTTTCATTCTTGATGGAATAGAAATACTGATCCCCGTTTCTGGCAAACTCGGTCCGCATGATTACCAGTTCCGGATCGGCATGATTACCATCATCCGGTTCATAGTTATACATTACAGCATATTCGATCTTCTCGATCATAAAAGTATCGATCATAGAAAGGTAATACTCTTTACCGTTAGAAGCATCGCGAATAACAGCAAGCGCATCACCCTCCTTAGGAGAATGATGCGTAAATACCGGTTTCCTTATGGATTTCGATTTACTCTTCTTCGTCTGAGAAGTCTTCTTCATCTTCGAGCTCTGCCTCCGTGCAAAGACGGTCATACTCCTCGTATATCTCGTCGGCTTCGTCCTCGTTCAGACTCATCAGTCCTTCTTCCCCGTCTTCCAGCTTAACCAGCTTGGTGATGACCATCTCCGGCTCTTCCTCATCCGTTGTAACAAGTACACAATAAATCTGATCCTTATATTCGAAATCATCGACCATCACAAACTGATACTCTTCGCCGGTCTCCGCATCCACCATGGTAACGAGCGATTCCTCATCATAAGAACCTTCGATGCCCTCATCACAATTCTCGCAATCACCGTTATCACAGCTGCGTCCACAATCAAACAACATAATCCCGTCCTCCGAATTTTATTCTCCCGTTTCCGCGAAGTCCGCAAAAACGGTCTGCCACTTCTAAATAAGTATTATATCATGAATCCCGATCTTATGCTCGCGTCATATCCAGATAATCCTGAAGAATGATCTCCGCCGCAACCTGATCAACGACTTTCTTCTTATTCTTTCCCGAAACTCCCGTAGTACGGAGATACTGAGAAGCAATAACCGTTGTGAAACGCTCATCCCTATAAACAGGGGGAATTCCGACCTTCTCCTGAAGCAACGACCCGAAAAGCTTCGCCTTTTCCTCAGATTCACTCACCGTACCGTCGGTCCGACTCGGTTTACCGATCACGATTTCCGAAACTTCTTTCTCCTTGATGATCTCCGCCAGACGGTCGATCGCATAAGCACTATCGACACCGTTCCAATTGATCGTCTCCAGTCCGGAAGCCGTAATGCGAAGCGGGTCAGAAACCGCAACCCCGATCCTTCGCATACCGAAATCTATGGCCATCACACGACTCATATCGTCCCGGTACCGCCCTTACTCTTCAGCCAAACGCTCACAGTACTCGCGAACGATGACCTCGAGAAGTTCATCGCGCTCCATACGGCGAATGATTCCGCGCGCGCCCTTATAATTCGTAATGTATGTCGGATCACCGGACATAAAATATCCGACGAGCTGGTTGATGGGATTATATCCCTTCTCCTGCAAAGCATCCAAAACCTGCATCATCAAAACCTTGGCATCCTCAGACCGTTCCATATTAAACGAGAACCGAGCTGTTCCTGAATCCTGCATATTGACGCACCTCCTTCATTTTCCAAGCGTGTCATGTACTTATTGTAACACATAAGAAATCAATATTTCATTATAAAATTGTCACGATGCGAAGAATTTGTTTTCTTCGCTTCATATCGTTAACGGTCAATATGAAGTTCTTTCACCAATAAGATCGAAACCATCCGTCTCTGTGATCCTGACAGTCATTATCTGTCCTGGATCGACCGGCGACTCTGTTTTTCCGAACACACGGATATACTCCCGGCAGTAACCTTCCCAGGATCCATCCTCACCCGTTTTTTCGACAAGGACCTCCACTTCGCTTCCCACGAAAGATCGTGCCCGTGCCTTCTCCATCTTGTCCGAGATCGCACGAAGCTCCGAAGTCCTGCGCGATTTGACCGCCCCGTCGACCTGGTCCGGCATCTTCTGTGCTTTCGTCCCCTCTCTTGGCGAGAACGGAAAAACATGAATATGAGTAAATCCGATCTCCTCGGCAAAAGCACAGGACTCCCTATGTTCTTCCTCCGACTCGCCCGGAAATCCGCAGATCATATCCGTTGTGAAACTTGCATTCGGAAATGCTTCTTTGAGCTTCTCCGTCACCTTTCGGAAAAGAACTGTGTCATATTTCCTGTTCATCCTCGACAGAACGCTATCGGATCCGCTCTGCAAAGACAGATGGAAATGCGGGCAGATCTTCGTATTTGCCTTCAGCATCGCGATCAGCTCTTCTGTCATGCAGGACGGTTCGAGCGATCCCAGCCGGATACGTTCCACACCCGGAATCGATGCTACCTCATCCAAAAGCTCGCCCAGCGCAGTACTATCCCTTCCCAGCTCTTTTTCAAAAGAGCAAAGATGAATACCCGTGATGACAAACTCACGGTATCCCTTGTCCGCCATAACCCGGATTTCTTCCCGGATCGCCTCACGGCTTCGGCTTCTCACTCGTCCCCGGGAATAGGGAATGATACAGTACGAGCAGAAATTATTACACCCATCCTCTACCTTGACGATGGCGCGGGTATTTTCCTGATACGGCACAGAACCATACTCGAAGAATCGGGTACCGGCGTCGAGATCCTCGGGCGTTTTCCCCGAAGCCCGGATTTTGAGCTTTTCCAGCAGAAGCGGAACAAGTTTCGGCCGGTCATCTGTACCCACGACAATATCCGCATCTGTTTCTTCACGGCACATCTGGGTATGACAGCCCATCGCCACAACAATTGCCGAAGGCGCTACGCGGCGGGCCTTCCTGACCATCTGGCGGGACTTTCTGTCCGCCTCGCCGGTCACGGCACAGGTATTGACGATATAGACATCGGCTTGCGAGGGATCTTCCGTTTCCCGGAACCCCTCGTCGGCCAGAAGCTTGCCGATCGCCGCCGTTTCATACGAATTCACCTTACACCCGAGGGTAAGGAAATAAACAAGATAGTCCATGTGAATCCTCTCAAAAAATCGCTGAACATATTATACTTATAATCTCCATTCTATCAAAGAATATTTCATTGACATACCTATCGGCTGTGATAAACTAATTCCATATTCTTAGAGAAAACACAGGAGGAAACAGCATGGTTCGCTTTCCGATTCGCTTCCAATCCATCTCTGATGTCAAAGAGTTTGTCCAGATCGTCAACTCTTATCCGTATGATGTCGATCTTTCCTCCGGACGCTATGTGGTAGACGCCAAGTCCATCATGGGTATCTTCAGTCTTGAACTGCAGAGTGCCATCAACCTCGAGATCCACAGCAATTCCTGCGATGACCTCGTAGAGGCTTTGGAGCCCTTCCGTGCTGAGGAGAAATAACACCGCACATCCGAACAAGAAACGAAAGCCTCCCGGGAAATCAATCCCCGGGAGGCTTTTTCATACATGCTAAAGCTCACTCTACAAAGACAAAATCAATATGATGCGTAAGCGGATCGGCAGAAGCCACCTTCACCTTGACCTTGCGTCCGATCCGATAGACCGTCCCTCGCGATCCTCTGGCCTCAAGCCGTCTTTCATCATACTCGAAATACTCATTCAGCGATGAGAAGGGCACCATACCCTCGATAGTGTTCTGAAGCTGAACGAAAACACCCGCCGGACAAGCCCCCGATACCGTACCCGGAAACTCTTCACCCACATGCGCCAGCATATACTCGGCGCACTTGAGGTCGACCGAAGCACGTTCCGCATCCACGCTGTTTTTCTCCATTTCAGAACTATGGTACGCCACATCTGCAACCAGGCCCTGGAAATGCTGTTTCTGATGTTTCTGGTGGATCCAGCTCTTGATGATCCTGTGAATGTACAGATCAGGATAGCGGCGGATCGGCGAAGTGAAGTGGCAGTAGTACTTCGATGCCAGGCCGAAATGTCCGCAGTTCTTCTCCGAATACTTCGCCTTCGCCATGCTTCTAAGCAATAGCTGGTTGAGCGCAGGCGCATATTCCTTATCCTGAACATCGTCAAGAAGTTCACTCAGGAACAGCGGCGTGACCTTCCCGCTCGGTCTTTGGTTCTCTCCGAAAAGACGCGCAACATGCAGGAACTCATTGATCTTAAGCTCATCCGGCTCCTCATGGATACGATAAACAAAAGGGTACTCCATCTTATCAAATCGTTCCGCCACCGCCTCATTGGCCGCAATCATGAACTCCTCGATCACGCCGTGGATCTCGTTGATCGGATAAGCATGCACATCCGTAGGCTTTCCTTCCTCATCCAGGTCCACGTGCGTCTCCGGGAACACGAAGTCGATCGTTCCTCTTCCCTTACGTTTCTCCTTGAGGACTCGCTTCAGCTCAAGCATCAGACGGAACATCGGCTCCAGCGAAACATAATCCTCAATATGTTTCTCCTCGAAAAGCACTCCGTTGATCTCGTTATATGAAGTCCTCGCATCACTCTCAATCAAACTCTCGTAGATCTCGCTGTCCAGGATCTGCCCATCCGGTCCGATCTTCATCTCACAAGTCATGGTAAAGCGCGGCACATGCGGATTAAGACTGCAAAGGCCGTTTGACAGGCGAGGCGGAAGCATCGGGATAACACGGTCCACCAAATAGACCGAAGTTCCGCGAAGAGAAGCTTCTGTATCCAGTGCCGTCCCCTCACGGACATATTCAGACACATCCGCAATATGTACCCATAAACGGTAACAGCCCTTCTCCAGTTTCTGAATCGAGATCGCATCATCAAGATCTTTGGCCTCTTCACCATCGATCGTGATCGTCTGCAGGTTACGCAGATCACGTCTTCCATGAAGCAGTGCCTCCTCGATCTGTGCTTCCGTAGGTGAAAGCGGCAGAGATGAAGCCTCATCCATCACCGCCGCCGGGAACACCGAATTCAATCCAAACTGGCGAAGGATCGACAGCATGGCCACATCGTTACTGCCCGGGTCACCCAGAACTTCCACGATCCGGCCTTCATATTCAGCACGTTTGGCCGATGGATTAAGGATCTCGCAAACCACCTTCATGCCATAAGGTGCACCATTGAGCTGATTTCTACGTATGATAATATGTCCGTAAGAAGACGCAGGATAACCGGGATCCGGAACCACCACACCGCCGTCACGCGTCTCCTTCAGAATTCCGACACACTGATTCTCCAGAGCAAGCGGTCCCCTTGGCGGCATCTCCGCAACGGTGACCTCTCTTGCCGGCGGGAGCTGCGACTTAGATCTCTCGACCCTGCCGCTCAGACGGATCTTAATATGTCTCTTATTATGTCTTCCCATATTTTACCTCCCTGTCCCGAATATCCGAAAACATAAAAAAGCTGCTTCCCGATATTCTCGTTCAGCAGCTCTTCTCTCCTGATTCTCAGGCAACCTGTCTTAGAAACCTCTGGCCAAAACCAGGAAAAGCACTGTGGTCAGGATCGCAAAGAGGATCGCCGTAAAAAGCGTGATCTTCTTGAGTTTCTCGTCCATCGTTCTGCCTTTGGACTTCTCATAGAAAGAGTTATTGCCGCTACCGCCGACAACACCCATACCCTGATCATTACCCTCCTGGGACATGACCAAAACGATCAACGCGATGCATACCACAATGTCAACACATGTAAGAATTACTGCTAATGTATTCATTATATCAGCCTCCGAGACTGTTCTCAATTCTAATAACCGTTAAATATTACCACAAGAATTCGTACTAGGCAACAGTTATTTGCGATTCTTGATCAACTTGTGGATCTCGCTGGCGGCAAAAGGAATGAAGGCCAGCAGTACGATCGGGATCCAGTGGAGCGGGCTGAGCATGATATTATCAAAAATCGTATTCACGCCCGGAATATAGATGACCGCCAGAAGAAGTCCGATAGATCCGGCAACGGACATGTTCATATACTTATTCGAGAACACGCCGAGTTTGAATACGCTGATCCTCTCGGAACGCGCACCGTACGCACGGAAAAGTTCTGCGAGGATAAGTGTCGCAAACGCCATCGTTCTTGCCCCTTCGATCGGAGCAGCCGCATCCTTAAAGAAAACGGTCAGTCCCAGCACAAATGCCGAGAACACAGCGGCGAATATCGCCAGACTCTGAACAAGAATACTGATCTTCATCGGTTTGTTGATGATCGATTCCGATTTCTTTCTCGGCGGCTGCTTCATGATGTCCGGTTCACCCTTTTCTCTACCGAGTGCCAGAGCCGGGAAACTGTCCGTCACAAGATTGAGCCACAAGAGCTGGATTGCCGTAAGAGGAGTCGCAATACCCGGGATCAGAGAAGCCGGGATGAGGGAGATCAGGAAGATGACAAGGATCTCACCCACATTACATGACAGCAGGAATCCGACGAATTTTCGGATATTACTGTAGATAATACGGCCTTCCTCAACAGCCGAAACGATCGTTGCGAAGTTATCGTCGGTCAGGATCATATCGGAAGAATTCTTCGCGACATCCGTACCCGTAATGCCCATGGCTACACCAATATCTGCCGATTTAAGTGCCATCGCATCGTTCACACCGTCACCGGTCATGGATGCGATATGGTCATTCTTCTTCAATGCATTCACGATACGCACCTTGTGATCCGGAGAAACACGTGCATATACGTTGGTCGTCTCACAAACCGTCTGGAAGTCTTCATCGGAAACCTTATCCAGTTCCGCACCGGACAGGCTGCCGGAAGTTTCATCCATCATACCGAGGTCATTCGCGATGGCAACCGCCGTATCCTTATAGTCACCGGTGATCATAACGGCACGGATGCCGGCCTCACGGCAGATCGCCATAGCATCCTTCACCTCGGATCTGGCCGGGTCGATCATTCCGACAAGACCCAGGAAGCACATATCCTCTTCATGTGCAAAATCCGCCTCGATCTCATTCTTGCCTTCGAACGTACGGTAAGCAAAAGCCAATACACGGAGCGCTGTTGTCGCATATCCGTGGTTGGTCTCGATGATTCTATTCTTCAGTTCCTCCGTCATCGGAACATTCTTCTGTCCGTCGAAATACTCAACACAGCGGTTAAGCACGATATCCGGCGCACCCTTAGTGAAAGAAACGATCGCACCTGGAACGATATTCGGATGATAAGTGGTCATCATCTTACGATCCGAGTCGAAAGGCAGTTCCGCCACACGAGGGAATATTTTATTCGTCTCATCCTTAGGAAGGCCGGACTTCGCACCCAAAGCAATCAGCGCCGCCTCCGTCGGGTCACCGATGCAGCTGTAACGGCCGTCTTCTCCCTTCGGAGTCACTGCATCACTGCAAAGCACGCAGGACTGAAGAAGTCTTACGAGCTTCGCATCCGGAGTGATTTTACCGCCCTCAGCATCCTGGATCTGACCTTCCGGCGCATAACCGATACCGGTCACATCGTAGGAATGCTCACCATCAAATACTTTTCTAACCGTCATCTCATTCTGTGTAAGCGTACCGGTCTTATCCGTGCAGATCACATCTACGCATCCCAGGGTCTCCACCGCAAGAAGCCGGCGAACGATCGCATTCTTGCTGGCCATTTTCGTCATACCCAAAGCCAGAACGATCGTAACAACTGCCGCCAATCCTTCCGGAATCGCCGCAACCGCCAGGCTGACCGCCGTCATCAGGGCCTCATCCCAGGCTTCCTTCTGCACGAAAACATCCACAACGAACACGATCAGGCAGATCACGATACATACGATACCAAGGATCTTACCGAGCTTATTGAGATTTCTCTGCAAAGGAGTATCTTCATTATCAATAGAAGAAAGGCGGTTTGCGATCTTACCCAGTTCCGTATTTCCGCCCGTTTCCACAACAACACCGCGGCCACGTCCATAGGTCACCGCGGTACCCATATAAAGCATATTCTTTCTATCACCGATGCCACAGTCTTCCTCGAGAACCGCAGTAGCATCCTTATCTACCGGTACCGATTCACCGGTAAGCGAGGCCTCTTCCACCTTCATGGAACTTGCTTCCGTCAACCGGATATCCGCCGCCACAAGATCACCTGCATCCAGAACGACTACATCGCCGGGAACCAGTTTATCGGAATCGATCATCTGCTGCATATTGTCACGGACGACCTTTGCCTGCGGAGAACTCATCTTCTTCAGCGCGGCAATGGCTTCGTCCGCCTTACCTTCCTGATACACGCCCAAAATGGCATTAATAATGACAATAGCCAGAATGACGAAAACATCGATCCATCCGCTGAATCCGCCTTCCTTAACAGCCATCACCGCCGACAGGATCGCCGCACCGATCAGTATCAGCACCATGGCATCTGCAAACTGACTTAAAAATCTCTTCCAAAGCGGGACTTTCTTCTCTTCTCCCAGGGAATTGGGACCGTACTGCTGTAAGCGTTTATCAGCCTCACTCTTCGTCAGGCCTGCCTTGACATCAGTTCCAAGTTCATTGATCACACTCTCGGTTTTCATGGAAAACGGATGATTCATTTCTCTTGCCTCCACATTTTTCAAAACATGCGTAAAAAATATATCATATTAAAAAAATATAGGGAAGAAGATTTGCCGAAGAAGTCGGATTCTATTTCATCGAAAATAGCGAAATAGATTTTTGAAGGAAAAAGAAAAGAGACTTCCTTCTTAGAAGAAAGCCTCTCTTGGTGCCCAGAGTCGGAATCGAACCAACGACACGGGGATTTTCAGTCCCCTGCTCTACCGACTGAGCTATCTGGGCAAATGATAATCGGTCCGTTATGGACCGATCATCTGGCGACGCAGAAGGGGCTCGAACCCTCGACCTCCAGCGTGACAGGCTGGCATTCTAACCAACTGAACTACTGCGCCATCTTGGTGGAAGATACAGGGCTCGAACCTGTGACCCCCTGCTTGTAAGGCAGGTGCTCTCCCAGCTGAGCTAATCTTCCAACTTTCGTTGCCGGGGCGCTTTCTAAAGCGCAAGAAGAAGTATACCGAAACGAGTAGAAGTTGTCAACAACATTCCGAAAAAAAGAATAAAATCCTTTCGAAAAGCACTGTGTCACGCCGCAATCGCACCCGTCCCCGGCTTCGCCGCCTTAGAAACTCTGGTCTTTCACAAATCCGGTGAACGTCACGATCGCGACCTTGTTCCCCAGATCATCATTGATCTCCACCTCGTAAAAGCAGGTACTTCTCCCCGACTTGACACACTTCGCCGTACTTAAGAGCATCTCTCCCTTTGTCGGACCTATAAAGGAGATATTGCTGGAGATCGACACCGTCATCCTGCCGCCGAAGTTTGCCGCCACGGCAAAAGTCAGATCCGCAAGCGTGAATATCGCACCGCCCATTACACCTCCGGCGGCATTTCTATGGACCGGAGTGATTCTCATGGAGCACCGGCACACCTTTTCGCCGGCCTCTTCGATCACCACACCGGCCGCCTCTGTAGCAAACCGGTCATTGGCGAAAGTCTTTCTCGCCCACTCCAGATCCCGTACTTCTCCGTTTACTGTCATCTCTGCCATTTCAGTTACTCCTCCTCATCGGAAACTCGTTTTTTCATTCGGCATTTTCCACACTCATCAACATTCCGCAATAGCCATCATTCCTCACTCGTCAATCAATTCACTTGATAAGTTTCATCACGCACTCGACCACCAGAACTGTACTGCACGCCCCGATGGCCACCGTCAACAGTTTCTTCTCCAGAAGCGACAGAATGACTGCCACGGCAAGGCCCAGCATCGCGGAAACCAGATAGCCCGTAGAATAAAAGATTGCCGGGATCGTCATCGCAGACAGAACCGCATAGGGAATGTAATAAAGGAACGACTTAATAAATCGGTTGCTGATCTTCTCCTTACACAGGACCAGCGGCAGCATGCGGATCAGATAGGTCACACCTGCCATTACCAAAAGATAAAGGAAGAAAACATCCGTCCTGATCATGCATCCACCGCCTTTCGGCCGTCATGGTCCGACGGATCCTCCCCGGGGCCCGGTTCTTTTCGAGCATCGGCGTCCTCATCATCCTCCGGAATCGGCGCGATCCAGGCAAAGAGGCCTCCGGCCACCAGTGCGCAAATGATGATCGCGATTCCCGAAGAAACCTCATTCAGTTTCGGGATATAGCGGAAAGCCGCCGACAGCGCCATCGCCAGCGTGCAGCACAACGCCACCGCATGATTTTTCTTCGCCGGCGGAATGATGATAGCCACAAACATAGCATATAGAGCAATTCCCAGCGCGGATACCACGATATCCGGAAGAATATCTCCTGCCAGTGCACCAAGTGCCGTACCGATCGTCCATCCCCAGAACGGCGAAGTAATAAGCCCAAGAAGATACGGTGTTTCCAGGTCCTCTTTCTTACTGATGGCCACCGCAAAGATTTCATCGGTTACACCGAAGGCCACTGCCATACGCTGAAGAAGCTTCACCCGGGGGCTCAGTTTCTGCGAAAGCGACACCGACATCAGGGAGTATCGCAGGTTAATGACAAACTGGGTCAGTACCATCTCGATCATCGGAAGGCTGCCAACCATGATCGGAACCCCTGCCAGCTGCCCGGCCGAAGTCAGGTTCGCCACGGAAATCAGTACCGTCTGCCAGACCGACAGCCCCATACCAACTGCAAATATCCCAAAAGCGAAGGAGACAGACAAGTATCCGAGACAGATAGGCATACCGTCCCGGACACCTTGTAGATAAAGCGATTTTCTCGTCACGGATCAGGCCATCCTCACTTTGCCGAGAAACGGTAACCGGTAAGGAAGCCCTTGACTTCACCCTTATCGATGACCGCAGATGCAAAATTATCATGGTGGATCGCATCCGGGAACATCTGCGTCTCGAGGCAGATCGCCTCGTACGGATGATATTGGATGCCACCCTTGCCAACATCGTCCAGATTACATGCGCAATAGAGCTGTACGCCCGGGAAATTCGTCAGAACTTCCATCTTTCTTCCCGACTTTAAGGACTCGACTGAAGCCACCAGAGATACCTGATCCTGCATGGTCTTAAGTACATAGTTAGAGTCGGCACCCTTACTGCAGTTCAGCTGCGGGTTCGAAGAGGTAAGACAAAGCACTCTTTCCGTCGGTGTCGGAGTCCGGAAATCGAACTCTGTACCCTCGACATCGATATACTTGCCGTTCGGGACATTGTCCATATCTTTCTCGGTGATCTGATCGGCATCGATCCACAGGAGCTGCTCACCGATACGGCCTGCAGCCTGTCCGTCGATATTAAAATAGGAATGGTTCGTCGGAGCAAAGATCGTCTTCTTATCAGAAACGGCCTTATAGCAGATGATGAGCGTTCCATCTGTTGCCCATGTATAGAGGACCTTCATACCCATATTGCCCGGTACGCCGCACACGCCATCCGCAAGCATGAATGAGAGCAGCACGCCCTCGGTCTCGATCGTCCAGTCATTCTTGATCTTCAAGTCGCCGATAAACGCATCCGCTTCCTCGCGGCTTACGATCATTCCGTCCCAGAAACTGTTCTGGAAGTTGCCAGGACCGCCATGGAGGTTATTCTCACCCTCATTTTTCGGCATCTGGTAGTCTACTCCGTCGATGGTAAAAGCACCACCCTTGATACGGTTTGCCGTTCTGCCGATGACGGATCCGTGACCTGCGCCGGAACCCAAATATCCTTCAATCGTATCGAAACCCAGCATGACATCGCCTAATTGGCCGTCCTTATCGAGAACATTCAACGTATGGATCGCCGCACCATATTCAATGACGGAAAAACTCTCTCCATTCGGTCTTGTCACTACGAATTCTGCGACTTCTCTGCCCTCTTTCGTCGTATCAAAAAGCACTTTCTCTGCTGCCATACCGGTCACCTCACTTATAGTTTATACCGCTAATATTATTGAGCCAATTCATATGGAAAGTCAATTCCAAATCTGCTAGAATACCTCTTAATTTCAGAGCAGTTCGCCGAGCCCGGCGAGAAAGGAGAAGTATTCAGAATGAGTGCGAAATGGCGTAAGTTTCTTTCCTATTACCGTCCCTATCTCAAGGGCTTCATTGCCGACATGTGTTTCGCGCTCGTCGGTGCCGGCACCTCCCTTGTGATCCCGCTTATCATCCGTTACATCACGGGAACGGTACTGGCTGAGGGGTTTTCCGGGCCTAAGAATACGATCCTTCTTCTGTTCCTTCTCATGCTGGGACTTCTTGCAATCGAATTTGCCTGCAACTACTTCATCGCTTATGTCGGGCACATGGTCGGCGCCCACATGGAGTATGACCTGAGGAACGAACTGTTCACACATTATCAGAAGCTCTCCTTCCGTTTCTACGATGACCAGAAGGTCGGCTCACTGATGTCCCGCGTCACCAACGACCTTTTCGAGATCACGGAGCTGTATCATCACGGCCCCGAAGATCTGATGATCTCCGCCATTAAGCTCATCGGCTCGCTGATCATTCTTTGCATGATCAACGTCCCGCTGGCCCTGCTCGCCGTCTGTCCGATCCCCTTCATGGTGGCATTCGCATCCGTTCTGAACCGCAAGATGAAGCGCACCTTCAAGAAAAACAGAGAGCGCATCGCCGAGATCAATACCCGCATGGAGGACAGCCTCTCCGGCATCCGCGTCGTCAAGTCCTTCACCGGCGAGGATATGGAAATACACAAGTTCACAGAAGGCAACGACCTTTTCCTTCAAAGCAAGAAGGACAACTACCGCTACATGGCGATCTACCACTCCGTACTGTGGTGCACCACCGGATTGATCACCGTTGCCGTAGCCGCCTTCGGTGCACACATGATCGGAAACGATGCCCTGACGTTACAGGACCTCATCGCCTTCCTCCTTTATGTGAATAACTTCACCGAGCCGATCAGAAAACTGGTCAGTTTCACCGAGCAGTTCCAGAACGGAATGTCCGGCTTCGAGCGTTTCTATGAGATGATCTGCATCGAACCGGATATCGAGGATCATCCCGATGCTACGGAACTTTCGGATATAAAGGGCGATATCGATTTTACGGACGTAACCTTTTCATACGGCGGTAATCCGACGAAAGAATCCAATGTCTTCTCTCACCTGAATCTTCATATCGACGCAGGCGAATACGTCGCTCTCGTCGGCCATTCCGGTGTAGGCAAAACAACGATCTGCAGTCTGATCCCCAGATTCTACGAACCCACCTCCGGCCGGATCACCATTGACGGCACCGATATCACCTCGGTCACCCAGAAGTCTCTGCGCCGTAAGATCGGCATCGTTCAACAGGATGTCTATCTCTTCGCCGGAACCGTCATGGACAACATCCGTTACGGCCGCCCTGACGCCACCTTCGAAGAAGTGGTCGATGCCGCCAAGCGTGCCAACGCACACAATTTCATCATGGAGCTTCCCAACGGATACGATACGGACATCGGTCAAAGAGGCGTCAAACTCTCAGGCGGACAGAAGCAGCGATTGTCCATCGCACGCGTATTTCTCAAGAATCCGCCGATCCTTATCTTCGACGAGGCCACATCCTCCCTCGACAATGAGAGCGAGCGTGTCATTCAGGACTCTCTTGAAGAACTGGCCAAGGACCGCACCACCCTCGTCATCGCCCACCGTCTCTCCACCATCCAGAACGCCAAGCGTATCCTGGTCCTCTCGGAAAACGGCATCGAGGAAGAAGGAACACACGAAGAACTCCTTAGCAGAAACGGTGCATATGCCAAACTGTATCACACGGTAGTATAAGAAAAGCCGCATCCCCGATTCCGAAGATGCGGCTCTTTTAAACTTAGTATTCCCCCGGTTCAGTGCTCCTGCGTAATATCCGCAAACTGCCCATCCACCGCTTTCAGAAGGTCATCCGGAGCCAGGTGGATCTGGGTTCCGAGCATTCCTCCACTAACAATGATCGTATCAAACAGCTGTGCCGTCTCATCGATCACCGTCGGGTATTTTTTCTTCATTCCAATCGAGGTCACACCGCCACGGATATATCCCGTAACCGCCTGAATGTCCTTCACATGGACCATCTCAAGTGCCTTCTCGCCCACGACCCGCGCCGCCTTCTTCATATCGACTTCCTCAGCGATCGGGATCACAAAAACAAAGTAATTCTTCGATTTTCCCTGCATCACGAGCGTCTTGAACGTGATTTCATAAGGCTGTCCCAGCATATCCGCAATATGCACGCCATCGATAAACTCCTCACACTCATAGTAAAAGGGTTCATAAGGGATCTTCTCTTTATCCAGGATGCGCATCGCATTTGTTTTCGTATCTTTTTTCATGATCGGACTCCTGATGTCATTCTCTTTCCGGCCGTCTTTCGGATCAGAAATCCTTCCAGAGCTCTTCTGATACATCCGAAGCCATAGGTCTGGAATCCGTACCCGTCAGCGGCTGGATGTTTGACAGCGCGATCACAACACGTCGGTTAGACGCATCCACACGCACATTCGTGTTGTATCCCAGCGTCATTCCCGAATGCTCCACATAGCCGTCACAGATGTACCATCCATAGCCATAACCGAACTGACCGCCGTCAAAGATCTTCGCCCAGCTCTCTTCCGTAAGCAGTGCATGATCGATCACGCAGTACTCCCACTGAAGAAGCCCGGCTGCCGTACCGGTCATCACACCCACCGCATAACTGATACTCGCATCCTGATGCGGCAGATCGAACCTAATCATTCCCAGATCTGTTCTCCCGTTAGAAGTCAGATGATCCGTATCCGGATAAAGCTCCGTGATATTCAGCGGTTCCAGAATATTCTTCCGGATATACTCATCGTAGGGAAGCCCGCTCAACTGCTCGATGATGATTCCCAGGAAATAATAATTCGTATTCGAATACTCAAACTGCGTCCCCGGCGTGAAATTCAGATCGTAAGCACACATCTTGCTCACAAGTTCCTCCTTCTCAAGAGGCGTTGTCACGACCGTACCGAGCATATCCGCAAAAGACATGACCGTTGAAAAATCGAGATTCTCCAGATCCTCCATCGTGAATCCCAAAACTCCGCAGTAAAGATAATCCGGAACACCCGAAGTCATATTCAGAAGCTGGTGGATCGTCACTTCGCCCGCATGCGAATACTCCGGAATGTATTTATCCAAGGTATCATCCGTACTGAGTTTCCCCTGCTCCACAAGCTGCATGATCGCCACCGCCGTGAACTGTTTCGTGATCGAGCCGAACTCGAAAACCGTATCAATACTGTTAAGGATATTCTGTTCCCGATCGGCCATTCCCGACTCGATATGCCATACTTCCTGTCCGTGATCGGCAACAAGCACGACCCCGTCAAAAGTAACGGAATTCATATAGTTCAGCGCTTTGTCCGTTCGAAAAGAACTGGGTTCCGGGCTGGGTGTCGGACTAACGTCCGGCGCAGGAGACGGACTCGGAGTCGGGCTAGACGTCTGCGTCTCCTCGGAAACGGAAGTCGGCGTCTGGCTTTCGGCCGGCTCATCAACCTCCGATGAAACAGTCGTCTTCCGCTCCTTCTTCGTCTTCTCTGTTGTCTCTTCCTTCTTACCGCAGGCACAAACAAGGGCTACGGCTAACGCCAGCAGCCCTGTCAGTATACGTTTATTTCTAATTTGTACTGCACTCTTCATTATGCTTCCGTTTCTTCGATTTTCTTATAGAATCGGCTCTTCTTCAGCGTTTTGTAGTCGCTCTTCTTCATACCGGTTGAGATCGGGAAGGTCTCACCGCTGTTCTTATCGTCCAGGAAAAGATCCCATGTCTTTTCGGCCTTGTGATGCACTCCGCGAGGAACCAGATTGGTTGTCGGAGCGGACTTATCCTTTACGATCTTCTTCGCTTCCTTCTTATCCTGCTTCACAAGCTTATCTCCGGTGAAGCATACCGGGCAGAAATGATAATAATCCGCGCCCAGCGGAATCAGCGGGATATAATCGATATGTCCCCACTTATTGAACTTCACATAAGTCTCCTGATACGTCTTGTGGCAGTACGAGCACTCTTTCGGCTCGCCTTTCGGTCCGAAAACCTTCTTAAACGATTCAACTCCATAATATACAACGCCCATAAATTTACCCTCTGTTTCCCTGCACGAAGCAGTACTCATTACATTCTTTACCGATTTGCTTTCGCAAGTACGATTTTCGCATATATCCATAAGTATTTCAATGTCTTTTTTCGTTCTCGGCACGGCGTCCGGAAAAGGTTGTGCTAAAATGGAAATATACACCGATGGAGGTTTGGGAATATGCTTTTTATCTTTACCTCATTTGAGTATTCCAACAAAGCGACTCTCTTTGCGATCTTGATGGATCTAATTGCATATGGTCTCGGCTTGGGCGGTATCATCGTCCTTCTGCTTGCAATCAAATTCGGTCCCCTTTTCATCCTTATCGGACTGCTGATGATTGCCGCTGCCATCTTCTTCTACTTTTTCCTCGGAAATGTCATTGGCGCCAGGATCGCAGCCAATGATTTCAAAAAGAAGATCCGCACTGACCCGATCGTAGCCTTAAACTATGTCAACAACGGCAGAGCCACATACGAGGAGATCGCCGCCATCAATCCCGCATTTGCGCAGAAGTACGAAGTAAACGCCTTCGGCAAGGTCACCTTGCGCAGGCACTGAAAGGAGAGACTCCCGCATGCCGATTATCACGATATCCCGTCAGATGGGCAGTCTCGGAGATGAAGTCGCCTCCGCATTGAGCAGCAAGCTCGGTTGGGAACTGATCACAAGAGATCTTCTCATGGAACGCTTTTTCCCGGATATCAGCCAGGAGCAGCGTACCCGTCTCGGCGAGAGTGCCAAGTTTTACTTATCCGAGTACAAAGACGGAATCAGTTTTCGGGATGTTCTTGCAGATTCGCTGAACACCATGTCCGTTGAAGGGTCCGCCATCCTTTTGGGATTCGGATCACAGCAATTATTGTCCGGCAACGAAAACACGATCCATGTACGGATCATCGCACCGGACGAGACAAGATTGAGCCGGATCGAAAAACAGTTCCATCTCCCCGCAGAAGCTGCAGCAGAGCTTCTTTCTTCTACGGACAGGAAACACAAACGTTTCGTTTCACATGTGTTCGCCACGGATTCCACCGACGAAACGCTTTATCACCTGATCCTTAATACCGGCTATATGTCTGTCGATGAATGCGTCGCTGCCATCATTGCCACATGGAAAGAGCATCAGCTTCGCGTCCGCATCAAAGCAGAAACCAAAGAAGAAGGTGCCATGAATCACCAGACGGAGATGCCGGTATTCAAGAATCCTTCAGAGGCGGAATTTGCCAAGATCCTGGACATGTACCATATTGACTGGAAATATGAGCCCAAGACATTTCCCGTCGAATGGGACAGCGAAGGCAATGTCACTTTGGCGTTCAGCCCGGACTTCTATCTTCCGAGGTTTGATACGTATCTGGAACTGACGACCATGAACCAGAAATACGTAACCAAGAAAAACAGAAAACTCAAGAAAGTCCTGGAGCTCTACCCCGGCGTCCATATTAAGATCGTATATAAGAAAGATTTTCTCGAACTGGCCGAACGGCTCAGGAGTTTCGGAAACGAATAAGAAATGTTCCGGATCAGATAATTCGAAAACGAACAAGAAACGGGTTAGAAAGGAAGACTGCCGCATATGGACGAGATCCGATACAAGAAAATAATCTACTCCGAGGAACAGCTCAAAGAGCGTGTAAGCGCCCTCGGAAAAATGATCACCGATGATTACTGCGGCCGCGAACTGGTTCTTCTTGGCGTACTTAAAGGATCACTGTTTTTCTTCACCGACCTTTCCCGCGCCATCGACCTCCCCTTACAGCTGGATATGATCGCCATCGGCAATATCCCTGACATGACAAGCAGCACCGGTATTGTTCGGATCACCAAGGATGTGGATATCAACATCACCGGAAAGCATGTCATCGTCATTGAGGACATCATCCGCACCGGACTGACGACCGCTTATCTTCTCCAGACCCTGGAGGCCAGAAAGCCCGCCTCCATCGAGGTATGCACTTTGCTTTATAACCCCGGCCGCCAGCTGATCGACCTTCCGGTCAAGTACTACGGTTTTGAAGTCGACCGTTCCTGGCTGGTGGGGTACGGGATGGACCAGTGTGACTACGGACGTAACCTGCCTTTCATCGCGGAAATCGAGCACTGATCCTAATTCGATCCGGTCTCACTAAACGGATCTATTCATAAAAGTGTTTCTACGCAACACAGCCACACAAAAAACGGAGGTCCTTTTCGAACCTCCGTTTTCTCGAATATTGATATGAGGACAAATAAAAGCTCCAGCGAACCAACTTTCCATCCAAATACCTTCGGTCGCCCTTTATTATCTGCGAACCTTCCCGATCCTGCCGATCACCCTCGAAACTGCAACTACTTAATACCCGACTCATCAAGTATTCTTCATTCAATCCGATCCCGAAATGATGTCGTCCCGCGGCCTCTTTTCCGTTACCCTTCCGATCCATCCATCCGGCAATGACCCCGTGCCACTGCAACGTTTCCGAACCGACTCATGTAACTTACTCAGTTATGACCCGTCTCCTGTCATTTCTCGTGGTCCCGATACAACCCGGTCACCTTTGCGTCCGACGCCGTATCCGTTACCAAGGTCTCTGACCTGACCTGCGACTTGTGTCCGCCATCGCGTACCGTCAATCGCTGTTCGCTTTCCACTTCTGCTTCCGCTATGGCTCCGACGGCTCCGACTTCCTCCGTATATCCTGACCTCACTGGATCCGATCTCTACGATCTTCGTCTTCGTTTCCTGACCACCCTATGGTCTTTCTGTTTTTCTCAGCCTCGCCTTGTGCATCTGCCAGTGGCGGCTCTCCGATTAGGACTTGGTGTGAACCCGCATTCCCTGGAGCTATTTTCAGTATAACATGGAGTATATAAAAGTCAACATCTTCCATCACAAAACAAACAAAATTCGCCGAACGTTTATGCACTGTGCACAAATCGTTACGCGCACATTACCTGCGTTACATTCATGTTACAAAAATGTCCTGTTTTCAGTGCTTCTGTGTTTTTCCGGCTTCACGGGTTACTCATGCAGTGCATTAAAAGTCCTCTCTTTTTCAACGAAACACGCTGAAATTGTTTACATTTTCGTCATATTCCGGGCATGACGAAAATGTCACATATTGCTCTTTTTCTTTATGATAAAATAATCCTAACATAATTACAGTGGAGGTTTGCATGAAGAAGTTCTGGCAACAGATCAACCGTGGCCTGGTTCTCCTTTTTGCTGTTGTTATCGGCGTTACGATCTACCTGATCGTCGATTCTCAGAACAAAAAGAAACAGCGCGATGAGCTCATCAAACTTTCCACCATGTTTATCTCTGATTCTTCCAGACTTTACGAATTCCCTGAAGATATCGATTTTTGGGACCGGTCTAACATAAAGCAGGATGCTCTCCTGCCTGCACTCTATCAGAATGCCACTCCGATCTACCACTACTTCTGCGATAACGAAGAAGCAAGGAAATCCCAGATCGAATCAACATATAACTTCATGTACACATCGTATTTTGAAGAACGCTGTCCGGTATCCTGTGAGCGTACAATCACAGGTATTGAGGTCAAGGAGATCTACAGGGATTCCGCCACGATCACGATCAACACGAGCACCACGATCGAGTACGAGGATGAATCCGGGAAGCGGACTTCCGAGCAGTACCATACATACGACACACTTCAATTCCTCTATCAGGATGGACAGTGGAAGATGATCAGCATGTCATGCTCATTAAATGATGATGGTATGTACTACGGAGCGTATTGATAATGGATAACGAGGAGAAGACGATGACAAAAGAGACGAAGCCGGCTCTTCAGATTCAGAATGTCACCAAGACTTTCGGCAAGAAAGTCGCGGTGGATCATGTCTCGTTCGATCTTTTCCCCGGCGAGGTGTTCGGATTCCTGGGGCCTAACGGTGCCGGAAAGACTACCATCATCAAGATGGTCATGGGATTTGTCCGTCCTGACGAAGGAACCATCATCATCAACGGCTATGACCGGAAACTTCACTATGAAGCTGCCATGTCTTCCATCGGCGGAATCGTCGAGAATCCGGAGATGTATAATGCTCTTTCGGCCCGCTTGAATCTTCAGATGTACGCCCGTCTCCACAAGGGAGTAACCGCTGAGCGTATCGACGAGGTATTAGAGCTCGTCGGACTTACGGACCGCGCTAACGATGCCGTCAAGAAGTATTCACTCGGCATGAAACAAAGGATCGGCCTGGCCCAGGCGCTCCTTCACAAGCCCAAAGTACTGATCCTTGATGAGCCGACCAATGGTCTCGATCCTGCAGGCATTCATCTTCTCCGTGACATCCTGAAGAAATGTGCACACGAGGATGGTGTAGCCGTAATGGTTTCCAGTCACCTTCTCAACGAGATGCAGCTGATGTGCGACCGTATCGGCATCATCAATCACGGGAAACTTCTTCAGATCTGTTCGATCGATGACCTGATGCACCACGCCAGAAACTCCTCGATCTACCGGATCAAGACCTCCAATCCCGCTCTGGCAAAAGACATTCTTTCTGTCAAATACAGCAACCGCATCACGAATGTGAACGAAGACACCCTGGACATTGAGATTGAAGAAGAGCACATCAACGAATGTGTGCGTTGTCTGGTTGCCGCCGGCTCGGATATTCTCGGCGTACAGAAGCTGGAATCTTCCCTTGAGGAAGCTTTCCTCGAGATTACCGGAGGAGGCATTCAAATTGAGTAAGATCCTGGCACTATACGAAAACGAAATGATCAAACTTTCAAGAAAGATCTCTGCGTGGATCCTCGTCTTCCTGATGACGATGACTTCCGTTTTGTTACCTCTGATCGTCAAACGGCTCTACAGGAACGGATATGAAGTCTCGACATCTGTTTCTTTCAGCAAGTCCGAGGTCCAGACATATCGTGATTCTCTCAGTGAATCTCTCGGTGATACGAATCAGTATGTGGAACATGAGACGATCCGCTTTAATGTCAATTCGGAAGTCGTCGAGCTTTTCGCTACCAAGATCAACCTGGAAGACTCTGACGTCCGGGACTACTCTCTTCTTTCCTGTTACAATGCGATCCTGGCCAACTACGATTTCGAGAATTATCCTATCTCGGATTCTTTCCTGTCTTTCCATGCACTCGTTTCTTATATTGACATCAACCATTCCCTTTGCAATCTCAACACCGATCCTTTTTCCGAAAGAGACAATGCCTGGTATGAACTGTACCGCGAAACCACAGACAGTCTCGACCTCGCGAAGCAGGCGCTTTTCAATCATGATTGTCATGCGATGGCCATCCTTGTAGAAGACCAGGGCTCCTCTCTTAACGGGATATCTCCTGATATCTGGCAGCGGATCGCAACGATCGATCCCTACGGCAAATTATCCCTGGACGATGGCATGCAGATCGTCGATGCTCTTGAACAGTGCAAGAAATACAAGAACAATCTGGCCATGGAAGTAGATGAGATCAATGGTTCTTATGTTCCTCTGACCATTGAAAGAAAGACGCAGATCGAGAATTCTCTTCTGATCCTAGATTACCAGATCACGAATAACAAGCTTCCCACCAATCGGGCTCAGGTATCCACTCTCGCCAGACAATTCTCTCAGAAAGCCGCGCGTTTCCTGCTGATCATTCTCCTGATCATTATCGCCGGAAGCAGCATTTCTCAGGAAATGGCAACCGGCTCGATCAAGTCACTTATCATTGCTCCGGTCAAACGCTGGAAGATCTTTGTTGCCAAACTCATGGCGATCTTCACCTGGATGCTCGCCGGAAGTGTCCTGATCACCACACTTTCGACCCTGTCCACATCGGTATGTCTCGGAGCATCAAATCTTCTGCCGTATTACTATGTTTCCGGCGGACATGTCAGACAGATGCCCCATATCGTATTCGCTTTTCTGTACTTCCTGGTAGACAACATCTCGCTTTTCGTCTACATTCTGACCGCCTTCATGATCTCATGTCTTACGAAGAACACCGGTATCTCCGTCGGCGTATCTACAGGCCTTGTGTTAAGTAACGGTATAACCTCAACCATCATGGACATGATGAACCATCAGACATGGATCGATTTTCTCCCGTTTTCCAATTTGGATCTGTCCGGGAAGATCTTCCCCTACCTTCGTCTGATCGGGTACATGAATTCCGGAGAAGCAGGACCTTTCGGCGTTCCGGAGTACAATACCCTGCCGCTTTCTTTCTCACTGGTTTATCTGGCCGTTCTGGTCGTGATATTGCTGCTTACTGCCTACGACGGGTTCAACCGCCGGGATATCCAGTAACTGCCCTGAACAATGTTCTTTTCCCGGAAATATGCGGTGATCCTGTTTCGTACAGTCCTTTTGTCAAGGATCCAGGAAGGTGCGATCAGGCTTCTTCTTGCCCCGTCTCCGGTCATCCGGTAGATCACGATATCCGGCCGGAGATGGCAGATGCACTCCCCCAGAAAAGCAATGTATTCATCCCGTTCCATAAGCGGAAAGGGGGATACCTCATATTCAAATGCAAGGTCTGTTCCCTTGAGAATGTTCAGATTCGCGATTTTGATTCCGTGAACAGGAAGCTCCGAACAGTGATCGATCGTCTCCAGCATCTGGCTCTTCGTCTCCCCGGGAAGATCCAGTATCACATGGACGATCACATCCAGATTCCCATCGATCGAGGCAAGTCGCTTCACCGTCTTATCAAAGCAGGAAAGATCGTAGCCCCTTCTCATCCATACAGCGGTCTTCTCATGGATCGTCTGTAGTCCCAGTTCGATCCAGACATGTGTTTTTGACGCAAGTTCCGTCAGAATGCCATACATGCGTTCGCTGATACAATCCGGCCGCGTCGCGATGGAGATGCCCACCACTTCAGGATCGGAAAGCGCCTCCTCGTATTTTCGGTTCAAGTCCTCTTCATCACCGTAAGTATTGGTAAAGTTCTGAAAATAGGCGATATATTTTCCTGAAAGGATCTTCGCAGAAACACGCGACTTGGCCGAAGCCAACTGCTGTCTGATAGACAGCGAACGGTCAGATGCAAATTCTCCCGAACCTGAGCCGCTGCAGAATATACAGCCGCCGTATCCCAATGTCCCGTCCCGGTTCGGACAGGTACATCCTGCATCTAAAGCGATCCTGTACACCTTTTCCCCAAAGAGAGAACGATAATACCTGTTTGCACTAAGATACCGCTCAGTGTCCTTTCTCTCATTGTTCCCACGGCTGCGGATAATATCTTCTTCGCTTCCGGACATATTCACCTGTTCATCAAAGTGTTTCACACGTCTTCTTTAAACCCTCCGTGGGGATGATCCTCCCTATCCTCCGGACAAAGATCTCCTTTCCCCTCCATCTGCGTGCCTCGCATGACTATATTATACCCGTATCTTGCACGGATCCCATCCAGTGCCCGGTTCACCCGGTCATCCTTTTCCGTTTTTTCCACATTCTCAAAAATCGTCATCTGGTGATAATCCTGTTCATCCGACAGATGCGTCGTACGTACGCCGAAGCTTCGAAGAGGTGCATGCCAGTCATAGCTCTCATCGAAAAGTTCCATGGCCAGTTCCGCAATTTCTTTCTCGTCATTTGTCTCTTTGGGTAGTCCGCGCTGTTTCTCATACGACTTGAGATCTGTATCCCTCACCCAGATCGTCACCGTCCCCGCATAAAAGTGATGCTTACGAAGTCGCGCTGCCACCTGAGCTGATAAAGTGCAGATGACTTTCCACACATCCTCCCGATTCGTCATATCCCGAGGCGTGGTCGTACTGTTGCCGATCGACTTAAGCGGCCGCACATAAGAAGCCTGTCGGACCGGTTCATCCTCCAGACCGTTGGCACTGCGCCAAAGCGCCTGACCGTTCTTCCCGAGTACCGATACAACAAAATCCGGGCTCAATGAAGCCAGATCCCCAATGGTTTTCACGTTCATCTTTCCGAGAGCCGAGTTAGTCGCACGTCCCACGTAAAGAAGATCACTCACCGGAAGCGGCCATACGAGGGTTCTGAAATTCTCTTTCGTTATCTCAGTCGTCGCATCGGGTTTCTTATAATCCGAACCCAGTTTTGCAAAAGTCTTATTGAAGCTCACGCCTACCGAGCAGCTCAGTCCCAGTTCCACCTTGACCCGCTGACGGATCTCGTCCGCGACCTCAACGGGGGTTCCCGCCGTAGTTCCTGTAATATCCAGCCAGCACTCATCCAATCCAAAAGGTTCCACCTTGTCGGTATACTGCAGAAACATCTCACGGATCCTCTCGGAGTAATACACATACTGCTCGAAATGCGCCGGCACCACCAGAAGATCCGGGCACTTCTGTTTCGCCTGCCAGATGGCTTCCGCCGTCTTTACTCCCTGCGCCTGGGCAAGATAATTCTTCGCCAGGATGATTCCGTGACGCTGCTTACTGTCTCCGCCGACCGCCATTGGGACATTTCTCCACTCCGGGTGATGACACATCTCCACGGATGCAAAAAAGCAGTTCTGGTCCACATGCAGGATGTGCCGCGTTTCCACTTCCCTGATCTCCTTTCCGCCATTACTCTTTTGTCAAACATTTGTTTGGCTTTTATCCTACCACAAAGTGTATCTGTTTTCCATGCTTTTACAAAATCTCCATCTTTTCTTCGTATTTAATCTTTCCTTTTACCATCGGAAAATGTATAATAGCAAAGTGTACAAGTTTTTTTGTTGTTGTAAATTTTCAGGCTTTTCAAGTGAGAAGCCGGGAACTCAGAAAAGGATGGTGAATGTATGGCCAAACATCGTATTTTACTGGTTGATGACGATACCGATATTCTCGAGATCAACCGCTCATTCCTGACAAACGAAGGCTATGATGTAAGTGTAGCTACCAATATCGCCCAGACTCTCCAGAAAGTGGAGACGAACTCGTATGATTGCATCGTACTGGATATTATGCTTCCGGACGGAAACGCATATGATCTTCCTTCTAAGATCCATGTATACTCCAATGCTCCGATCATCTTCCTGTCCGCTAAAGATCAGCTGGAAGATAAGATCACCGGATTTAAGGCCGGCGGTGATGATTACATGACCAAGCCGTATAATCTCCCGGAGCTTTCGGCACGTATTTCCGCGCACATCCGCCGCAACATGACACGTGACGGCTTCCTGATGGAATTCCCGCCGCTTACCATGAACGTAAAGACACGTGAAGTTACGCTTAACGATGTACCGGTTCACCTGACCAACCGTGAATTCGATATTCTTCGTCTTTTGGCCGAAACTCCGAACGTGATCGTTCCTTTCGCACGTATCTACTCTCATGTATGGGGCGATGACGGACTCTGCGACAATCATCTGGTCATGGTCAACATCAGTTATCTCCGTAAGAAGATGGAGAAAGCCGATCCTACCGTTCAGTTCGTAAAGACGGAGTGGGGCAGCGGCTATTCCTTCACCTACCCGCCGATCCGTAACACCATGCGTGCAGAGTGATCTGTCCGCCGGAAGTGTAGTACCCTATGCCGGAAAGATCGAAAAAACCAGAGAAGCGCCGACTCTCCATCGGCGTTTCTGTGCTTATACTGATCATTGCAATCGTTGTTTCATCGCTGGCTTTTCTTCTGATCAACCAGCGGCGTGGCAGCGATTTTTCCTATACTCTTTCCGGCGCGGTCAAGTTGACTTACTGGGAGGATGCCAAAGGGACCCCCGTCATTTTGGAAAAAGGCTGGGAATTCTATCCTCACCGTGTCCTGACCCCGGAGATGATCCATGCTAGCCGTCTGGAAAATGCCACAGAGCGTTATCCTTATTACCGCAATGTGCAGATCACCACAGACGGATGGATCGATATGGGCGACTCTGCCGAGCTATACACATTCGGTAAACAGGTCAATAAGATGGAACAGTACGGCATCGGAACGTACCGCATCGAGATCATCCTGAACGAGAACGTGGACTTCGTTACGATCAATATTCCGGATATAGCACAGTCGGCTGTGATCTGGGTCAACGGCAAGGCCGTTCGCCATTACGGTACCGTGTCCGACAATACTTCCCTTTATGAACCTGTACAGGTATGTACGGATATTCAGCTGGAGCCTGCTTCTGACGGATCCATCGAAATCGTCATCGGCTGCGCCAATTATTCGTCTCCTTACGGCGGTATCCTCTGCAGCCCCTGTGTGGCTTCCACCGCCACCATCGGCACTATCGAGTACTCCGTTCGCATGTACCTTACCGTACTATGTGCCTTCTGGGTATTCTTCCTGATCGGCGGTCATTATATTTCCAAGACATTTGTTAGCCAAAGCAAATTCTACTTCTTCCTGCTGATGTTTCTTGGCGATATCATGTACGAGATGTTCTCCCCTATGGTCACGCTTTTGCCGGGGACATGGAACATGCTGATCAAGATCACCTTCCTGGTATTGACCAACTACTTCACGTTCCTGTTCTTCTTCTCCCTGTACCCCAGAGGAACAAGCAAACTCTTCGATAAACTGCGCTTCTTCGAGATCTCTTTCTTTTCCATATTAACGGTATGCTATCTGATGACATTCTGGTGCTTCCCGAGTGTTCTGTATCTTGATTCTTCCGTGGCGGCCAACCTGATTTTTGTCATCATAACGAACCTCTATAACATTTTCCGTGTTTGTCATATGACACGCCGTTTCAATCACGGCAAGTATCTGTACGCAAGCTCGGTTGCCATGACCACCGCCATTCACCTTTCAGTCTTTTTCCGAAGGCAATATGTCGTCTATATTTCTCTTCACGCCTTCCTCCTTCTCTTTTTGGCCGTCGGTTTCACGCTTTACTTCGTTATGGACTACGTAAAGACATACGAGATGCTCGCGGACAATAACCGCAACCTCTCCAGTGCCGTTGAAGAGAGAACCAAGTACATCTCCCGGGTCAACCAGGAGCTTCTGGATAACCACCAGAAACTTGTGGATAACGAGGAAGCACGAAAGAAGATGATGTCGAACGTCTCCCACGACCTTCGTACACCGATCACGGCCATCCGCGGCTATGTTGAGCTGATGCTCAATGCCAAGGAACCTCTTTCCCGTGAACAGGAAGTGCAGTACCTCAACAACATGCACACACGAAGCGTACAGATGGAACAGCTGATCTCTGACCTGGTCCAGCTGACCCGTATGGAATCCGAGAATGATACGCTGGAGCTCATGCCGGTCAGCATCGTGGAGATGGTTCACGATCTGTTCCAGCTTTACAAAGCCGAATGCGAAGGCACCGGTAAAGTCATCACCTTCCACGCTCCCCAGGATGACGACCTGCTGATCGACGGCGACCCCAAGAAACTGCTTCGCGTATTTGAGAACATTATCGTGAACGCAATGAAATACACGCGTGAAGACGGAAAGATCGACATTATCTGTCACCGTTACGAGGATCCGGCTATGCTGGGTGGAAATGCTGTTGAAGTCTGCATCAAGGATAATGGTGTAGGTATCCCCGAAAACGAAGTACCCTACGTATTCGACCGGTTCTACCGCGCCGAGAATTCCGGCATCAACAAAACCGGTTCCGGCTTAGGGCTTTCTATCGTCAAAAGCGTCATTGACAGGCACGGAGGCAAGATCTGGGTAGAAAGCGAAGAAGGAAAAGGCTCTGAGTTCCATATCGTACTCAAAGCCTCAGAATACTCCTTCGATGAAGAAGCAGAAGATGAATAATGATCGTCGGATCAGGCTTCCTCGCCCAGAGCCACGTTCAGCGCAGAAACCAGCGCATCGCAATCCAGACCATGAACCGCACAAGCTTCCTCGATAGACTCACCGTGAGCCATCGCACAGCCCAGGCAGTGCAGGCCGCTGTTCATGAAGACCGGTACCAGTTCCTGGTGCTCATTCAGTACTTCTGCAATAATCATATCTTTTGTAATAGCCATATGTTTCTTCCTCCGATTATCTTTTAATTCCACATGTAACCTTACCACGAGTCGGGCGGGAATGCAATTTTGTTTTTTTGACGTCCGCTTTCTGATATAGTAAAGAGGAACAGGATAATCTTTCGTAAATTCCAACCCGTTTCGAAAGGATCATCACTATGAAGTTGAATTACAAACGAACCTTCCTTTCCGGCTTAGCTTTCCTGGCCATTACCGCCTTCTGGCAGATGTACGACAATGTCCTGCCATTGATTCTGGGAAACACTTTCCACCTAAGCGAAAGCTACACAGGCATGATCATGGCCTCAGACAACATCCTGGCCCTGTTTCTTCTTCCGTTGTTCGGATACTTCTCCGATAACACGAAGACGCGTATCGGAAAGCGTATGCCGTATATCTTTTTCGGTACCGGTTTGGCCATCATCCTGACGAATTTGCTTCCACTTTGGGACAACAGCTACGCCAAAGATCCCTCTAATACTAAATTCATATCTTTTATCATTGCGCTGGGCATCCTTCTGATCGCCATGTCGATCTTCCGTTCTCCATCTGTTGCTCTGATGCCGGACATTACACCAAAGCCTCTTCGCTCACAGGGAAACGCCATCATCAACCTGATGGGGGCACTTGGCGGCATCCTCTACCTTATCTTCTCGGCGCTGATGTATCCCGAATCAAAGACCCAGGGTCTGGACCACGTCAACTATCAGCCTCTTTTCATCTTCATATCCGCTCTAATGTTCGTAAGTATCGGCCTGATGCTTCTGACTGTCCGCGAGCCCAAGTGGTCCAAGGAGAATGAAGAGATCGAGAAAGAACATCCCGAGTGGGATCTTACAAAGAAAACAGAAAGCGGGCACGCCCGTCTATCCGGACCGGTTCTTGTCTCCATGCTCTTTCTTCTTGCATCCGTGGCCCTCTGGTTCTTCGCTTATAATGCGCTGACCACCTGGTTTACCAGCTACTGCTCCACCCTCATGAACAAACAATTGGGATTTGCTTCCACCTGTTTCCTGATCACCAATGTCGGAGCGATCATTTGCTTTATTCCGGCAGGCCTCATCGCCTCCCGCATCGGACGTAAAAAGACCATCCTGATCGGGACACTGTCTTTCAGTCTTTGCTTCGTTTTTGCCTACTTCATTACGACCGGCGGAAGCGAAGGTGCACTCTTTACAATGTATATCGACTTCTTCATCGTTGGTGCCGCCTGGGCGCTGATCAACGTCAATTCTCTTCCCATGTGCGTGGAAATGTGCAGTGGCGCAGATACAGGCAAATTCACCGGCTACTACTATACCGCCTCGATGAGCGCACAGATCGTCACGCCCGTACTTGCCGGATTCCTTCTCAAACATATCAGTTACAAGATACTATTCCCATATGCGGCCATTTTTGCGTTTTTGAGTTTTCTTACCATGCTGGGCGTTCGCCACGGTGATAACCGTGCCAAACCGGAAAAAGGATTAGCGGCTTTTGAAGATATGGATATATAATTTTTTTGAATTCAAATCGAAAAGCATCTTGACAAAATAAAATAATATGCTTACTTCCCCTTTTAAAAGGAAAAAGCGAAAAAACCCTTGACAATAGGCGTTTTGATGTACATAATAACTCTTGAAATATAGCCTAAAGGAGGCACGAAAAATGAATAAATCAGAACTTATTGATGCAGTTGCAAAGAAGACAGACATGACCAAGAAGCAGGCTGAGGCAGCTATCAACGCTACTCTCGATGCTATCGGCGATGCTCTCGCTGCTAAGAAGCCGGAGAAGGTTGTTCTCGTTGGTTTCGGTACATTCGAGACAAAGAAGCGCGCAGCTCGTAAGGGCCGCAACCCGAGCACAAAGGAAGTTATCAACATTCCGGCTTCCAAGGCTCCTGTATTCAAGGCTGGTAAGGGTCTGAAGGATAAGGTTAACAAGAAGTAATTTAATCAATTAGTTCAAACCGGAAGGACCGCTTCTTCACGAAGCGGTCCTTTTTTATGTGTTTTACGGACGGCCATATTTACTCACCACTTCGTCCAGCGTGCAATCGAGGAGTCTTCGCATTACGACCAGTACACGTGTCTCTTCCTTGAGTTTCCGGCTCTTTTTAATGGAATAACGGATATTTCGTTCCACCTGCGAAGGCGACATCTGAAACTCCGGCTGAACCAGCGGATACAGGCACTTGGAAGCGCACTTCAGAAGTTTGGGGTCACGGTACAGGCGGAAAAGCAGTCTTCGGATGATCTGTGTTCCCGTAAGCGTAATCGGAAGGTCATACCGATCGATCACATCATCGATCGCGCTCATGATGAATGCCTCTTCCACTCCCGCATCCATCGCGGGCGATTCGCGCAGCGGCAGGACTTTCTCCTTCACCTGGTTAAGCACATAGTTTCCGCCGCGCCGCCCGTCGATCAGATAATGGATCTTCCCTTCCGTATCACTAAGTCCGACCATGCCGCTGCTAAGCAGCATGGCATTGACACAGTTAAGGATCGAGCGGTCATCACAAGCAATAAAGAAACCGCACTCTTCAGATCTATGTGTATTCAACAGGTTTTTCTTCTCGGAAATACTCGTCTTGTATGACGCCATACTCATGCACTCCCCTTCGCTTTTTCTGTATTAAATCACGACCGGTTCATGCAAAACAATATGATATATGCGAAATTTCATTTTTCCGAAGATAAAATTTCCTCTTTCTCGTCTTCAGGAACTTCCAGTTCCAGCGAATATGCATAATGTGCATATGGAGTATACTTGACGATGACCTCATCGCCTTTCTCCAGCTCAAAAGAAAAGGGATTCACGTAATAGGTTACGCCATCGATAACGACCTTATCACCGAACTGCCCGACTTTCTCGATCGTTCCGCTGCTCATCCGGTATGTCGAGCGAAGTACGGTCGTTGTATCGAGGATCCTCGGGATACTATAAAGCGAAAGCTGAACCAGAAGGATCACCATCACCACGAAAGGCAGAAGGTATAAAAAGCCCTTCTTCCAACGGTTCTGCTGCGTATTCTTCACCGCCCACAACAAAAGCAGCAGGAGAAGGAAACTCACCAGCAGGTGTGCAGCTAAATTGGTCCAGAAATAACTCATTATCTTTCCTCGATTTCTTTTTCTAACACCGGAAGAACCTGAAATACCTTATCGGTAAGCACGGCGTCCACTTTCAGGTCCCAAGGATCACAGGGGATCCGTCCCATGAAACACTCATGGGGAACAACGCCGATACGGCTCTTCTGTTTTATTGTGCCACAAATATTGGAAAAAGTGGAACAGAATCTGTCATAATACCCCTTTCCCCTGCCAAGACGCGTACCATCGCATCCGTAGGCCGTAGCCGGGATCAGTATTACATCGATTTCCTCCGGCGCCACTTTACGAAGGTTTTCACGAGGTTCAAGAATCGAGTAGCTCCCCGAAACAAAGTCCGAGCTTTCAGAGGCTTCATAAAATGAGATATCCTCTCCCTCCACCTTGGGAAAACAGAATCGAACCCTGCCCTGAAGCTCATCGATCAAGGGTTCCAAAGACAGTTCATCCCGTATCGGCATATAAAGTGCGATCATCCGAGCGGACCACAGCTTAGCTTTCCAGTCTTCCGGCCACATCTTCAAATCAACGATGCATCTTCTTGGATTTTCTTCGTCACTCGATCCCGAGCACTTTTCCCGGTCTCGAAGGACATTGCGCAGGAGGATCTTGGCGCAGTTTTTCCCGTTTTTGCTTTTATCATTATCCACATTCAGGGCCGGTCCGTTCATGCCTGAGCATTCTCCGCATCGGCAAGCATCTGCTCGAACTGCTCTTCCGAAATCACCGTAACACCAAGCGATTGGGCTTTCGTTAGTTTCGAACCCGCAGACTCACCGGCCAACACATAGGAAGTGTTTTTGGAAACGGACGAAGAAACCGTACCGCCCTGGGCCAGGATCTTCTCCGACGCTTCGTTACGGGTATACCGTGAAAGCGTACCTGTAAGAACGAAGATCTTCCCGGAAAACGCCGTTCCGGCCTTACCATCCGCACTTTCTTCCATATTGACACCCAGAGCGCGAAGCTTTTCGATCAGTGCCCGGTTACTCTCCTTACTGAAGAAGTCCTCGATACATTGTGCCGTAATCATACCGAAATCAGGAAGCGCCGCCAGTTCCAGCACAGTTGCCCGCATCAGCGCATCCATCGATCCGAAGTGCTTCGCCAGCGTTCTTGCCGCCACTACACCGACATTACGGATACCAAGTGCCGCAATCAGACGTGAAAGCGGACGGTGCTTCGACTCTTCGATCGAAGCTAGAAGCCCGGCCGTAGAGGCCTCACCCATATGGTCAAGCACAACAAGCGTATCCTTATGGGCAGGCAGAGAATAAATATCCGCCACATCATGGATCAGATCGGCATTCAGCAAAAGATTGATCATGCCCGGGCCCATACCATCGATATTCATCGTATCTTTCGAGACAAAGTGCATCATGGCACGATAGATCTGCGCCGGGCACTGCTCATTGAGACAGCGGATCGCCGACTCGGTCTCGCTTCTGTACACCTTTTCACCGCATGCCGGGCAATACTCCGGCATCGCGAAAGGAACCGAATCCTCGGCACGAAGCTCCTTATTTACGGATACGATCTCCGGGATGATCTCGCCGGCTTTTCTAACCACGACCATATCTCCGATGCGCACATCCTTTTCGCTGATGAAATCTTCGTTATTGAGGGTTGCCTTACTTACCGTAGTACCCGCCAGGTGTACCGGGTCAAGGATCGCTACCGGTGTAAGTTTGCCTGTTCTTCCGACCGTTACTTCGATCGACAGAAGACGGGTCTCTTTCTCCTCCGGCGGATACTTGTACGCAATCGCCCATCTCGGGATCTTTGCCGTCTCGCCGAGGATCTGACGAAGATCGATCTCGTTGACCTTAATCACCGCGCCATCGATGCCGTAGCTCAAGGATCCTCGAGATTCGCCGATCTCCTCGATTGCCGACCAGATCTGCTCATCCGTACGGCATTCCAGGAATCCCGGACTTGCTTCAAAACCGAGATCCGCGAGGAATCGCAAGCTATCGGCATGACTTGCAAACTCTCTTCCTTTTATCGCCTGAATATTAAAGACAAATATCGACAGTTCTCTTTCCCTTGCGACTTTCGCATTCAGCTGCCGAAGTGATCCGGCCGCCGCATTACGGGGATTTGCGAACTGTTTCTCACCCATGAGTTCCGCCTGTTCGTTGACGCGAAGGAAGACCTCGAAAGGCATATAGACCTCTCCCCGCACTTCAAGATACGGAATCGAAGGATCGATGCTTTTCGGAAGATTCTTGATCGTTCTGGCATTTTCCGTGATATCTTCACCCACCAGACCATCGCCACGTGTCGATGCGCGAACCAGACGTCCGTTCTCATATTCTACCGAGACGGAAAGACCGTCGATCTTCCTCTCCACGACGAAGGAAAGTTCCTTCTGCCCGACACCGGCGCGTACCCGTCCCAGAAACTCCAGAACTTCCTCTTTAGAAAAAACATCTCCCAGGCTCTTCATCGGAACCTGATGCGTGACCTTGGAAAACTTCTCATTTACCCGCCCGCCGACATGCTTCGTCGGTGAATCTTCCGTGGCATAGATAGGATACTTGGCCTCAAGGTCTTCCAGTTCACGAAGCATCGCATCGTACTCGAAGTCCGAGATCTCCGGAGCGTCATTCTCATAATACAGCTTGTTATGTCTCTCCAGCTCCTTGCGGAGATAGTCCATTCTTTCCCAGATCTCCATACCTGTATCCTTTCTAGCGCTTGATCCTGCCTTCTTTTCTTCCCCCCGCCAGATAGATGACCGGAAGAAGCGTCACAATAAAGAAGAAACTTCCCCACACCACAAGCGGAATGCCCAGTGCATTGCCCACCTTGGAGAAAATACCTGTCTGCGGCACCGTAATGAACGGAGAAAGCAGGTAAAGGTCGGTCTTAAGAAGACGGTAAAGCGGATTCATGACACACTCATACGCCATACGGACCGGCAGCGCCACGATATATGCGTCTGCGATATATCTGGTCCATTCGGTCTTTTGAAGAAGTACCAATGTCATGGATCCGGCCAGTACCAGCGCTACAAAAACGGCTTCGATCGAGAACTGGCGTGTTGTCGCCACTTTGACACAATACGCGATGCATCCCACAAGTGAAAGAACGATCGCAAGATGTTCGCTGTTCTCCATCCTCCCCGACAGAAACGCCACACATGTGATCCCCATCACCAGGATCAAAACCAATATAGCAAAAGCAATTGCAGGCAAAGGCAGCTTGCCCGCAATTGCTTCTGTAGTTTGACAAATCAAATCTGAAACGATACGGAAAGGATACGTCAGCACCGTGCCCCATAAAAGAAACATCAATATAGAAACGATCAGCGCCCGGATATCACTTCGCACGTCTCTTCGCCTTCCCGAATAAAAAGATCAGGATTCAAATTCATACGGATCGTAATCCGCCAGCAATTCCTTAAGAACAGCCACTTCCTCAGCTGTAAGCGTGATGCCCTTACCGGCGCGCTCATGCTCCGGAGCCCAATCACGGATATCCAGCTTCGGCTTACCATCATTCCAGCGGATGATATTCACCTCACGATTCCAGTTCGACTTACTTGTCGAGAGAACACCAATCTCTTTTACAACTTCCGACTTAATTTCTGCCATATACCTGCTCCCTTCTTTCCGACGCCGAAGATCCAAACATTCCATCTTCGCGCGGACCCATTCTTAACAATTCCACATGATTATAACATATATGGTAATATATACATACACCAAAAACCGATTCTATCCGAAAGGTATCCGATATGGCTTTTTGTCTTGCTTTTGCTCCGAAGATCGCCCTTTTCGCGACCTGGTGTTATATACTTGGCGTGCTGGTCACACTGGGTATCCTGATGATCCTCTTCATGGTCATATCCGCCGCCATGGTAAGGATCGATATTCAGGAAATTCCGATTCAAAAGAACTCCGCCTCAGCATCCGGTGCCTCGCCGGCAAATGACCGTCCCCACACCGTCACGATTGGATTTTTCTCCGACACCCACGGTTTCGGATGCCTCAAATCACCAAGATGGATAGCCGGTGCTTTTCAAAAAGAAAAATGCGACCTGGTTCTTTTCGGAGGGGATTGCGTATATCACCGGACGGTGCGTAGCAGTGACAAAAAGATGCTCACCGAAGTTTCCGGGCTACTACAGGGCACAAATACCAAGCTTTACGCCGTTTTCGGGAATCACGACTGGCAGTTGTCCCGAAGCGATTACGAGAAAATGGGCGTGATCCTTCTTTCCGACAGCTGGGAAACCATTAAGGTGCGTAACACCTCCTTTGCTTTGTGCGGCATGAGCGACAGCGAAAGAGGCGAGCGTCCCTGGAGCAGCATTCCGAAGGACTTCTCCTCCTTTGAAGGGTTCCGTCTCCTGCTGGTCCATAATCCGGACTTCCTCTATACACTTCTGGATGCCTCTAAAGAAAGCGCGGATCATCTCCCCTTCGACTTCATGCTGGCCGGGCATCTTCATGGCGGACAGGTCCACCTTCCGGGCAACCTCGAATTTCTTCTTTTCCGCGAAGACCGCATCGCCCGCGAGGAAGGAATCCTCTCCGGGCAGTTCCAGCTCCGCGGATATCAGGGCTTCATCAGCAAAGGCGCCGGCAACGGCTTCCTTCCCATCCGCCTCATGGCCCGTCCCGAGATCCACATCCTCCGGTTCCATTTCCCAGTGTGAGGGCCATTATGAGGTACTGCTATGTGATGCGGTGCAGGTAGGGCTTGCCAGAAGATTAGCAAACAGGACTAAATCCTTATACGCAGTATTTGTAGCACTTTCACAGTCTTATACCCACAAGTACACCCCATATTCAATATTGCGAATAATCGCCAGATGAAACAATTATCGCCACATCGACAGCTTTGGATCTTCATCTTATTATTCTGTGGGACGAGAATCAAAATACTTGTTTACCTGTCTCGCTGCATTCTCCAGCAGCCTAACTATTTCCTTGCCTGCTTCTGCAATAGGCTTCAGTTCGGAGTAGTCTGCTTGACTTTTCATCAGTACATGAACAAGTTCATTTCTCTTCTCCCGCCACTCATCCAACCTCGCAAGAAGTTCCAACGATAAATGTCTGCGGATCCTCTTTTCTTCAAATGGTTTGCAGCCGCGAATCTTATTGACCTTTTGTGATAGACTTAATGGTCTACCTTGCTTGTTTGTAAGTGAAATACTGCCCGCATGTCTGAGAATAGACTCTGTTCGATCCTCCATAATAGCATACTCTATGAAAATCGCTTCAAAATAGAATCCACTCTGTAATGCTTTTTTCAGTTGGACTTTACGTTCTGCATATGTAAATTGTTTTATAACGTCTCCAGGCACTGTTATTTTTCCCACAATTGATTATTCGTTTGCACAAAGAACCTGACAAAACTGATTCTTACCAATCTCTATCCTCATAAGGAGTTGATTCATACCCTTTGCCCTGAAGTCTCTCAACCATCTTGTCAAGTCTACTCCGCCACTTTCTCTTGAACCATTTCTTTTCACCAAACCACTTAACAAGCGTAGGACTAATCGAATAATACAAACGAATGAAAGCTCTTCCATACCACGTTTCTGCAAGATTATAATCCCGGTATCTTCTGAGCGTCCACACCTGCGGACAATCATACGAACCATACACGCATGTAGCAACATAACATCCTCCACCCGAAGAAGGTGAAGGTGTCGTTGATCCACTATCCTGATTTACTGGTTTTTCCTTTGGAATCACTTTTGGTGCAACATATGAAGAATCATATTTCTTTATGAACGGAGTGAATTTATCTAATTCCTTTTGTCTTAGCGATTCTTTGGCTCCATCAAGAAAATCTTTCAGTAAAACAACCACATACGGATTCATAACCAGCTCATCATCTCCAAACACGTCTAATAGCGGTTTATAAAAATCCGCATAAGCATCGTAGTGTGGCCAATAATATGGACGGGGGTTCCCTCCAGGGGTAAGCACCGTAAACTTAATTGTTTCGATAGCCTTTTTCTTTTCTTCAGCATCAGGTAAAGTTTCATCAATTAAGCGGAACAGTGTTATATACTTTTCTTCTGTTAGCGAAAAATAATAGAATCTTCCCTTTTCAATGGCTTCTTGTTTTGTGTAATTATAGTAGAAGTAAGCTTCCCAATCGTTGGGGTCTTCTGAAAGAATCATTTCATAATACTCTGCAGATTTAGCAAACTCTTTATCGTCTTTTGCTCTTTTTGCAAGAACTCGCCAGTTTTCAATTTTATCGTTGACATCGTCCTTATATCTCATGCCACAATTCTGGCACACATAAAACCCACCTTGCTTAACAATATCTATACCACTACACATTTCGCACTTTACTGGTTTCATATTCACTCCTCCACACCGTTTAGAATCAGTAGGAGTTAGGTTGCATTTACAATGCAACCTATACCTGTTAATCGTAGTGTAACAGGGACTTTTTCAAAATCACGGATAAAAGTTTACACATTTGTTACAAAATCAATCCGTAGTTTCACATTTTTGAATTAATTTCCAAGCAAGTATTTACAGAGCGGCTTCACTTCAATAATGTACCCATCTTTTTCTATTGTTTTTTCTTCTTCGTAAGTGACGATCAGCAATCTTTTTTTCCCTTCTGTCTTAGCAGCAAAAGAGAGCAGGCTTTTCACCTCTCGTTCTTCTGCATCTCCTAACGCATATGCCACTTGTATTGCCATGTTTTCTTCAGGAAGATAAAAATCTATGTCTATCCCCGTCTGGCTCGACTTGAAGTAATATATTCCGTCTCCATACACTCTTCTCAGGTACAGTGCAACTACATTTTCAAGAAGCGCCGGAATCTTATCTATGAGGAACAACGACAGTATTCCGTTATCAGCAAAATAGAATCTGGGAACACTTTCTTTATCCGCAAACTTCGACACATAGTTTCTGGTTCTGAAAATAAGATAAGCATTCTCAGCATAAGAAGTGTATTCGATCATAGAATCGGTAGATGTCTTCACCCCAGCTGCCTTTACATTCCCGGCCAGAGTATTATACGAGACCGCATTCATTACGGTTTCCGCTATCTTTTTGATCATCAGTCGAAGCGCCATCTTATTCTTAATCTGCTCACGCTCGATGATATCTCCGAGAAGAACTTTTTCGTATACGCTTTTGATGTATTCGCGCTTGTTCACAAGAAGCTGAGATTCGGGAAGTCCTCCGCTAAGTAAAAACTCCTGACACGCTTTTCTTACCTTTGCCACTTTTGAAGTCGTAAGCAATGCATCCTCATCGTAAGCGATCTGTTTATATTCCAGAACTTCCCCAAAAGAAAACGGCATAATCATCTTGGAAATGTATCTCCCACCGAGAACACTCTCCATTTCTGAACTAAGCATCTTTGCGTTACTACCAGTAATATTCACATGCTTTTTCTGGTCAGCCAATCTTCTTACAAAGTGCTCCCAACCGTCAATAATCTGGATCTCGTCGAAGAAATAGTAAATTTCTTTCGAGTCAGAAAGCTCATACGCCGTCTCAACAATGTCATGAAAGTCAGCAGCCGTGAATCCCAATAATCTTTCGTCTTCAAAATTGATATAGATAATCTGCGACCAATCGCATCCTTGAGCGATAAGTTCCCTGACCATCTTATACAGCAGATAAGATTTACCTGCTCTACGAAGTCCCACCAGAACGTAATTGACATTTTTTTCAAAGGCATACTCTCTGTTGACGATTTCGGCCGTCTTAATGAATTCAATCTGGTCTAAAACAACTTGTTTAATGATCGTGTGATTCATATCTACATCCTCAATTCTGACATACTTTATGTTACATACATTTTATCGCGTGTACACGACAAAATCAACCATAATTATCGTACACGCAAGAAAAAGCACATCAAAACGGTAAGTGTCGGTATTACTACGAAAAAACTCTCCATGAAACAACATGAAGAGTCTTTCTAATCTGGTGCAGGCGACAGGACTAAATACAATCACGTCCTATTTTCAATAATCTCAGGGTTTCACACCCCGCTTCTACCCCATTCTTTGATAATTTTGAAATAATAGTTGCATTATACCATCCTTATTTCAACTTGCTAATAAGTTTCCGAAATAAGAAATCGGTTATACTTCTCTTATTTCAAAAAACAGGGCGTGAATCACCATGTTAACAAGACACTTTACCCGTAATCTCAAAACCGTTTTTCTTGTACATATTGATCGCCCTTTTATTCCAATCGGCCACATGCAGGATGATCCGCTTGGAATCCATGTGCTCCAATGCCCAAAGAAGTATTTGTTTTCCGTACCCTTGCCCCTGATACTTGGGATTTACGATCAAATCATCTATCTCATTAGATTTCAGCGCAACACTTCCAATGATCTCGTGATCCTCTACAAGAAGGTATACTTCATCCATTCCCGAATCGAAGAAAGAATCATCCTGGATAAAATCATATGGCTGTATATCAAGCGCTTCCCTCATTTCGTGGTAGCATTCGTTATACATAGCTTTATACATTTCCCGGTACTCAGATGTATACGGGATCAGTTCTACGCTTGATTTCTCCGACACCGGATTTCGGTATTCCATCTCATATGCTAAAACCATGATGCTTCAACAGCCTTTCGATCAATCACTTAACACATCTTTATTCTCATTCTCCATGTTTGCGCCGGTAAGCTCTCGAATCTTCTTCTCTCTTTCTCCATGAACACCGACAGCATCTATAAACGACCTGATGATCCTGTATGGACCGTCCCCTTTATAATCCAGTTGGGGTATAAAAAGAGTACCTACAAAGAAAGGATGCTCTTTTAACTCGAATCCTCGTAGAAATCCGTCATGATTCTGTACTGTTGCCGCGATCACATCGCTATCTCGAAAAGCACTGTGATACGCTTCATTAAAGCCAAAATTGCATCGATATTCTCCGATGAATTCGTCTTCGCCCATTGTACGTCCGAGGATCGTATCGGGATCGGATATCTTCAGTTGCTCCTTCTGCTTCATTAATGAGCAAGCTAATCTTTCGATCACCGCATCTGCGCATTTCTGGTCATTTTCAACGCTGTCTGCTCCATATAGACCTAACACATTACGTGCAAATTCAATGACCATGTGTTGAAATCCGGCACACGTTCCCAGCGCAGGCACTCTGTTTTCTCTTGCATATTGAATCGCCGCCAAAACATTCTTAGTATTCTTATATGGGCATCCCGGAGAGAACCAAAAACCGTCAAATTCGCTTAGGTTCTTCTTAGATATTGCCGGTTCATCGCTTCCGATCCACTGCGTTTTCAGATCAACATTCAGTTCTTTCTGAATATCTTCGATGGATCTCAAGATAAGGGTATGTGTTTCTTCCTTAGGATTGTAGTCACCAATAATTGCTATTCTCTTCACTTCGCACCTCCACCGATGAGCGTAAGATAATACTCAACGACCTGTTCAGGCGCGAGTTTTAATCCCGCAGTTATCCACCATTTGACCGTTTCCACAAAGCTTCCGATAATAAACTGCTTCCGGAAATCCTTTGGAATCTTCATATTCCCGTGTCCCAGAACATCGTCAAAAGCATCCTCCAAATATTCACGGAAGAATCTGACAAATGTCTGCTCACTCTCCCCGCCTAATATTGCCGAGATATTCTCCTTATGTTCCGAGATGTGATAAAGAACATGCGTCAGTCTTTCCGCTATTACCTTGTGACCGCCGGAGAAATCATGTCCGGCTTCCGGCGCCAGATCATGTAAAAAGACGTGTTCGAACATCTCACGGCACATCTCTTCAAGAAGCTGATCCTTCGTCTCAAAGTGAGAATAAAATGTACTTCTTCCGATATTGGCTTCATCGATGATGTCCTGCACGGTAAGGTCTTCAAACTTTTTCTTCTTCAGAAGTTCCGAGAGGGCATCATAAATGGCATTCCTTGTTTTCTGCTGTCTTCTGTCCATATGCAATTACCGTACATTTCCGTTTCTTTTGTTCACTATTGAACAGATTCCGGAATCTGCTCTTCGTTTTACTACCCTTCAATTATATCATGATATCGAACACGATGTTCGATATTTTTTCAAAGGAGTTTACTATGGAGAAACGCGATTTCAAATTTGATAAAAGAGCCGACAAATACGATGACCACTTCGAAGGGAAGCTTTCCAAGGTCTTCTACAGGCTGATCTATGACAACATTGAACTGTCACCTTCCGCTGAAGTACTGGATGTCGGATGCGGTACGGGAACGATATTGCGGACCCTTTCAGATCGGGAAAACATTTCAGCCCATGGGATCGATATCGAACCGGAAATGCTGAAGATCGCAAGAAACAAATGTCCTGACGCAGATATCCGGCAGTGCTCATGCGAAAACACACAATATACCGACAATCAGTTTGATGTTCTTACCGCATGTATGGCGTATCATCATTTCCCGGATAAAGAAGTTTTTGAAAAAGAGGCCCAAAGGATCCTGAAACCTGACGGACTGCTCTATATTGCCGATCCGAACTTTCCGAAACTCATCCGAAAAGTGATCAACTGGCTTGCGCGAAGATATAACGGCGAGTTTTTCTCAAGCGATGAGATTTCCGAAAGATTCAGCAGATCCGGATTCTCAACCGTTTCCATCCAAAAGCGTAAATACGGTCAGCTTATCATTTTGAAGAAGACATGAAAGACAAGAACACCAGACCCGTCATATTCGCCATCTTAGCGGCTATCCTCTATGCGCTGAGCACTCCCGTATCAAAGGTCCTGATGGCACAGATCCCTCCTTCTTTTCTGGCCGGTCTCCTCTATCTGGGGGCTGGCTTCGGGATGCTTCCCATCAGCCTTGCGAAGAAAAGCGGCAGTGCTTTTCGAAAGATTGGACAAAAGGATCTGCCATATATCATAGGAATGGTCATTCTGGATATTTCCGCGCCGGTCCTTCTCATGATTGCATTATCAAAGTGTTCTGCCGCGAACATCTCACTGATCAACAATTTCGAGATTGTCGCGACTTCTCTGATCGCTTATTTTCTCTTCCGCGAAAAGATATCCGGAAAGCTGTGTTTCGGTATCACGCTGATCACGGTTTCCAGCCTTCTTTTGTCCTTTGAAGGAACGGAATCACTTTCCTTCAGTCCATACTCAGTATTCGCTTTTCTGGCCTGCATTTCATGGGGATTCGAGAACAACTGCACCAGAAAGCTTTCCGAATGCGATCCTTCTAAGATAGTAGTAATCAAAGGTATTGGTTCAGGATCCGGTGCACTCCTTGTATCACATATACTGCAGGAAGAGATCCATCTATCTTTCTTTGTGATCGGAGCCCTCATTCTCGGTTTTTTCGCTTACGGACTCTCTGTGTACTTCTATGTATCTGCCCAACGGAGCCTTGGCGCGGCCAAAACCAGTTCCTACTATGCGATTGCGCCATTCACAAGCGCGCTTTTATCCATAGTTGTTCTTCGAGAATTACAGGGAGTATCGTTTATTGTGGCTTTCGTGGTAATGATAGGTGGTATGGTCCTGGTTACAACAGATTCATATCTACATCCTCAAAGCTGATGCGAAATTGTTATGGGTATTCCAACCTCAATCCAATGATGACTTTTCTTTTCGTTGCCTAATTAGAAGCGTAATTCCAAGCCCAAACACAAATCCACCCAGCAAAATAAAGAATCCCCAAACGCAATTCCAATATGGAGACGTAGTATCAAACATCTTGTCCAACAGATCCTGCCAGAACTTAAGTCCTGTCGCGATGGCAAAGAGATCGAACAACAAATAGGATCCTCCGAATATATAGATCCATCTCCACCAATAGTTTTTTCCTCGTTCCCGAATAAAAGTAACAATTCCGAGAATACATAATGCTGATAGGATCCCCATCAGAAGGAAGTATAGAAGTCCCTTGCTCTTCATAACTCCGAGCCAGAAGTCTGCGTATGATCCTCTGTCAATCCAAGCCCATATTCTATGCATATGAAAAATCCCAAAGAATATAAAGAACCAAGGTTCCCACTTGTGAATGATCCGCATGTTTTTCTCCTAACAGATTCACAAAAAATGCAAGGGTAACGCTATAAGGTTTTCTCTTAAAAACAATTTCCTGTCTGTAAGGCAAATGATCACACCCATTCCGCGTTTCTTTTCAGGCACTCCGTCCAGCACATCAAATTCCGAAGCCATATTTGCTTGCGGTCTCGTTGTTAATTTGATCTCAATCGGATAAAGAATCCCATTCTCATGGATAATCAGATCAATCTCCCCATCACCTGACTAATCCAAAGTACAACTTTAGATTAGCCAAGATGTGAGTAATTATCAATATGTGCTGAAAGTACTATACAAGCAATTAATTTCAGACAGGATCCGAACTGCGACCTTTCATGAACATTGTTTCCGGCTGATCGTTTTAATCTTTCTTTAAGGATTCTGTTTTATCATGGGCTCAATCACAAAAAAGGATGTGCGAGCCATGAGAAGATTCGAGACGATATTCCGAGCGATGGGAACTGTGAATTCCATATCGATCAGCAGCTGTAATAAAGAAACTCCGGACGTTCTTCTTACATCTCTTCGGGAAGCCATGTTCGAGGCGGA
>JAFZQI010000007.1 GCA_017620475.1 Clostridiales bacterium
CGGCATCCATATCATGATTGTAATCGTAAGAACCGTCATGGTTCAAGTCCCCATTTCCGTCTGCTCCAAAAGCACCGTGTCCGTCGGTTCCGTGTCCGAAGTCGTGGCCTGCTTCTCCATGCACTCCGCCGAAGTCGCCGTGACCGAAGTCGTGGCCGATGTCTCCGTGACCGGCATGTCCGAAATCGTGTCCGATGTCATGTCCGATGTCATGACCAATATCGTGCCCCACATCGTGTCCGAAATCACCGTGACCGGCATGCCCGAAATCATGTCCGTGGCCTCCGAAGTCATGTCCGCCGTCCACATCGTGTCCATGTCCGAAGTCGTGTCCGTCGCCGCCCATATCGTGGCCGTTGATATCGCTCGCATGAGATGCGGCTCCGATCAGCAGAAGAATAAACTGGAAGATCAGAAGAGCCGTGAATACGATGGCGATGCACGCGAAGATCTGCTCCGGCAGATTGAGTGCTTCAAACCAATTCATTAGAAATTCCATAGTTTTCTCCTTTCTATATCTCCGTTAAAAGCCGTTCCGCTTCTTTCTTCAGTACGATGGAAAGGTGAGCGGTATAAAGTATCGTCAGCAGCCGCTTGATCTGTTCCCGGCTGGTCTTGCCGTAGTCGAAGTCCTGTGCGGAGATGATCTTGTCTAGGATATCGTTGAGCTTCGTCTCCGACCGGATCGGATCCATCGGTGCCTCGGCAAGGAGTGTACAGAAGGCGGTGTATACGGTGTTGTCCTGATTCGCCATCCGGAGAAGTTCGAGGATCCCTTCGAGCGAGAACACATCCTTGAAGTAGTTGAGGATCGCCAGCCTGATGAACTTGTCTCTGTTGTAGAGCTTCTTGACAGGGGACTCGACGAACCCTCTCTTGACCCAGTTCTGCACGGTGTGTGCCTCGATACCCAGCAGCATGGTCACCTGCCTTAGCTGCATCCCTTCAAGAAGGAACATCGGGGCAAGGATCTGGTCGATGTCCTTCAGCCGGTCTTTGGATACGTTGATCAGCGTTCCGGGTAAATACTCTGTCATGGTCCGATGCTCCTTTCACAGTTCTTTTGCAATGGCATCGGGATTCTGCGGCACCTGCTGTTGCTTCTTGCGCGGGCCGGTTTTCCGGCGCCGTGGCCGATTTCCTCCGGCTGCATCTCCCCGATGTTGTAGACATAGTATCACACGGTCACGTGACTGTCAAGAGTGTTCACATGAACTTTTTATAACTCATTCTATCGTATCAGTGCTTCGTGTATAATAGAGTTGTATGATGTGCGCGTCGGATGATCGTTCCGCTACGTGTACAGGGGTTTCCGAGGAATCGGGGAGGAGGTCAGAGTATATGGCTTTTCAGAAAAACACTTTTATCGGATCAGATGGTGAAAGCAATATCGCGTATTTTGTCTGGTCCCCTTCTGTTCCGGCAAGAGGCGTTGTGCAGATCGTGCATGGTATGTGCGAGTATATGGGAAGGTATAACGATCTGGCTGAGTACCTGGCCGACAAGGGGTATGTCGTGTGCGGACATGATCACATGGGGCACGGGCAGAGCGTCGGTGATGACGGGACTTTCGGTTACTTCGGAAAGACAGATGGTGCGCAGCATCTGATCGAAGATGTGGAAAAGCTGCACCGCATCATGAAAGAAAGTTATCCCGGCAAGCCCTACATTATCCTCGGACACTCCATGGGTTCTTTTATCGCGAGAAACTGGTATGCCCAGTACGGCAACGACTGCTCGGGCATGATCCTTTCCGGCACGGCGCGCAGTAATTCCCTGATCGGGCCGCTCACGACCATTGCGAAGATCCAGCGTTTCTTCCTCGGCGAGAAGAAACCGGCGAAGCTGATCGCGAAAATGATCAACCGGCAGTACATCAAGAAGATTCCGGATCCTCTGACCGGCGCCGATTGGATCTCCAACGATACGGAGGTCGTCAAGCGCTATACCGGCGATCCATTCTGTACGTTTATCTTTACCCACTCTGCGTATATCGATCTTTTCACGCTTCTTTCGGACTGCAACACAGATTCCTGGTATGAATCGATTCCCAAGGATAAGCCGATCCTGCTGATTGCGGGAGATGAGGATCCGGTGGGCGATTATGGTGAAGCACCGCAGGAGATCTACAACAAGCTTGTGGCAGCCGGGCAGGAAAAGGCGACGATCGATATCCGCCACGGCATGCGTCATGAGCCGCACAACGAGATCGGACGGGATGCGGTTTATCAGCGCTACGCTGCGTATCTTTTCGACAATTTCGTCCGCAAGGCGTAACCCGCGCATTGTTATCCGCTTGTAAGGTATACTTATCGAACTGATCCGCCTGTAAGGAATATCTCCCCGTAATTATCCGTTTATAAGGTTTATCTGCCCCTGAAATATGGTATGATTCTTATATATTTATTTGCAAAGGAGACGTTGCTATGAAACGCTTAACGGCGATATTGCTGAGTGCCGCGATGCTGCTCTCGCTTGTAGGCTGCACCAAGGCGGAAGAAACTACGAAGAAGAAAAAGACCAAGACAAAGAAGACTACAACGGAAGAAACGGAAACCGAAGAGACGGATCCGCCGGTCGATACGACGGACGAAACCACGGATGAGCCGACTTCGGACACAACCGAGACGACTTCCGAGACAACCGAGACGACTTCCGACACGACCTCGGATACATCAGCGACTTCTGCCCCGACACCGGTCGCCGGCGAAGTAAAGAGTCTTCACTCCATGTTGATTTTCGACACGCTGACCTATGGCGAACTCGATGACAATGACGGGTATCCCACCGTAATCAACACGACTGTGTATGCCGAGAGCATCCAGGTCATGGATCCCAATGCGACGAAACTTGCGGAGTTTGTCGATGATCATTACAGCGCTCTAGCGGATTATCTCTCTGCTGCGTATGATGAATTCCTCGATGATTTCCTTGAGGGCAGAGACACAGCCAAGCACTACATGAAGCTTTACATGTACCGCGATGATTCGTATATCTGTTCTTTTGTAGAAGGAACTTCCGTATACTCCGTTGACGGCAGCATGGATATATATACGGCATACAACGTACTCACGGAAACCGGCGAGGTGATCACGTTCACTGATGTGATCAAAGACGCTTCTGCCGTGGCCGACGTGGTCCAGAAAAATATCCCGAGCAAGATGACGCCGGCGTCGGACGAATTCCTCGGCAGTATCAGGAACGGCACCTGTCCTTTTGCACTGACCTACGACGGTATCGTTTTCTTCACCACAGAATACAACCTGCCAATCAAAGTGAACTACACCGATATCGCCAATCTGGTCGACGACCGTTTCTTCGGTTACAACCCCGAGACCTTTGTATTGGATCTCGACCTCAACAGCAGTCTGGTCTATGACATTAACGGCGATGGACAGGATGACACCGTTAAGGTGGATGTATCCTATGCCTCCTCCGACTACTTCGACGTCAAGGATGTCACCCTCACCTACAATGGAAACTCCACTACCCTGACCGCGGAAGAGTGCGGATACCTTTACGGCGACTATGATCCGAACTGGGACACATCTTACATCATGCATGTCAATGGCGGCGACTTCCTCTATCTGCCGTTCACCGTTGAGGATGACTATACCGATTACTACGTATTTAACATCACAGACGGTGCCTTCACCTTCGTCGATACGCTCGATTATGAATTCTACGGTCATCCCTGCGATCCGGATGCAATTTGGATGATGGGCCGCACGGATATCCTCGGTACTTCTTACTATAAGGGCGACTTCTCTTTCAATGGCGGCGATGGTCTGGCTTACGATGAAGACACGGTCTTCTATAACATGCATACGAAAGTACAGACGAAGGCAGAAGTGTACGGCGTGAATATGGATGGGAACGATGCCTCGATCCCGGCCGGCACACCGGTTCTTTTCGTTGCGTACAATAAAAACGAGAAGGAAGTGCTTCTCATGACGCTCGACAAGGACTACAACAATGACGAGTACCTCATCGTCACTGTCGAAACAGGCAACTACCCGATCCTGATCTCCGGATATGACCAGGGCGAACTCTTTGACGGCATTCATTACGCCGGCTGATGATAGAGGCCCTTTTCCTTCGCGAGAAGAACCGATGCTTCAGGCACGGCGCCTTCGTAAATCGGCCGCATCACAGTTTCAATACCAAAAGGACTGTCTCCCGCGGGAGACAGTCCTTTTCTATGCGTGAGGGAGAAGCACAACGTATGAAAATCACAAGAAACGAAAATGTTGTTTCACCTTTGAAGTGTACCCGAGACGGCTCACGCCTTTTGCTTTTCCTCTCAAAAAGCACCGGGCAACGATGTGTTGGAGTCCTTATACGCGGTTGTAGTTGATCAGGCAGCCCTTCAGGATGATCTGACGCTCTTCATCGGTCAGGTCGCCGAGGCGCAGGTCAAACTCCGCAAGTCCGGACTCACCGACAGTGTATGCCTTGATGACTTCGGTCTTGTTCTCTACCGCGGCACGGATGCCCGGGATGAAGATGTAGTCGAGGTTCTTAAACGGCAGCTCGCCCTCTTCGATCAGGAACGGCAGCATACCCCAGTTGATGAGGTTGGATCTGTAACGCTTGGTGGCGTATTCGTTGGCGATGTTCGCCCAGCCGCCTAATACCTTCTGGCAGGAAGCGGCCTGCTCACGGGCGGAACCGTCACCCGGCTTAACTGCAAAGATCGTGGAACCGAAGCCCGTGTTATCACGATGCACCTCCGGGAAGTCCTTCTTGATCGTCTGCATAACGGTATGGATCTCCGGGAACAGATCGCAGAGTTTCTGCCCGTCTTCTCTTGCCTTCTCGACCTTCTGGATCTCCTTGGCGCGTCCCACATACTCGGGATCCTTACGGCTCAGTGTGAACTCCGCAAGACCGAGAGGATTGGAACGGTAGGAAGAAGTTTCACCGGACGGGATCAGTTCGTCGGTCGTCGTTACCGGATCGTGGATCTCGGAAACGCAGCGCAGAACGAGGTTATCGGTGAGTGCGACCATCGCCGGCCAGTCTTTGATGTTCGGACCGAAGTGGATCGGGTAATCCGGATCCGCAACGCCCTTGCTGTCGAATACGCGGTTCTCGTAGATCTTCGAATCGAAGAAATACTTGTATTTGCCGAACTCTCCATCGAATTCGGTCGCGGCGGTCAGCTCGCCCTGGTTGGCGGCAGTGGCCGCGATCGAGCGTGCATCCATAAGAGCAACGGAAGAGATCTGCCCGTTCTGAAGCTTTGAGCCTTCACGGTTCGGGAAGTTTCTCGTGGAGTGACGGATGCTGAAGGCGTTGTTCGCCGGTGTGTCTCCTGCGCCGAAGCACGGTCCGCAGAAGGCGGTCTTGATGATGGCGCCGGTCTCCATGATCGTTGCGGCACAGCCGTTACGAACCAGTTCCATGTACACAGGCATGGATGCCGGATATACGCTGAGTGTAAACTCATTGCTTCCGATATACTTGCCCTTCAGGATATCCGCTGCTGCGCAGATGTTCTCGAATCCGCCGCCGGCGCATCCGGCGATGATTCCCTGATCCACCATGAACTTACCGTTTCTCACCTTGCTGCGGAGAGAGAAGTCCACCTTATCACCTAGGGAGACCTTCGCACGCTTCTCAACATCGTCAAGGATGTCATCGAGGTTGGCCTTGAGGTCTTCGATCGTGTAGGTATTACTCGGGTGGAAAGGCATCGCGATCATCGGCTTGATCGTGGACAGGTCGATCTCTACAACGCCGTCATAGTAAGCCACTTCGCCCGGATTGAGTTCCTTATAATCACCGGCACGCCCATGGATCTCGTAGAAGTTCTTCACCTCATCATCGGTCTGCCAGATAGAAGAAAGACATGTTGTCTCAGTGGTCATAACATCTACGCCGATACGGAAATCCGTGCTCAGAGAAGCCACGCCCGGGCCGACGAATTCCATGACCTTATTCTTTACGAAGCCATTGGCAAATACCGCACCGATAATAGCCAGCGCCACGTCCTGCGGACCCACGCCCTTGACCGGGGAGCCCGTAAGGTAGATAGCGACTACGCCCGGCATGTTGATATCGTAGGTCTGGTTCAGGAGCTGCTTTACGAGCTCCGGTCCGCCCTCACCCATCGCCATGGTACCCAGTGCACCGTAACGGGTGTGGGAGTCGGAACCGAGGATCATGCGCCCGCCGCCGGCAAGCATCTCTCTTGCGAACTGGTGGATAACGGCCTGATGCGGCGGTACATACACGCCGCCGTACTTCTTCGCGCAGGAAAGACCGAACATGTGGTCATCCTCGTTGATCGTACCGCCGACTGCACAAAGGGAATTGTGGCAGTTCGTCAGAACATAAGGAACCGGGAACTTCGTAAGTCCCGAAGCACGTGCGGTCTGAATAATACCGACAAAAGTAATATCATGGGAAGTCAGCTTATCGAACTTGATCTTCAGTTTCTCCATGTTATCGGAAGTATTGTGGTCACGGAGGATCCCGTAGGCAATGGTCTCTTTCTTGGCGTCCTCTTTGCTTACGCTCTTTCCGGTCTTCGCCGCAATCGCTGCAGCAGCCTCCGCATTATCCGGAATAATCTCGCTACCGCGCAGCAGATACGCGCCCGAATCAAGTAATGAAATCATAAGTAATCCTCCTAAATCTATATCTCACAGGGACAAGTGCTTTTCGAGAAGAATAATGCTTCGTCCCGAAAAGGGCTTCATCACGAGATGAATAATGTTTCCTCTCGAAAAGCACTTTCTCTAAACAAATCTATTATATGGAAATCCGCGGAAGTTGCAAGCAGACTACGTTTCCAAATTCCGCAGAATACCCAGGAACTCCTTGGGTGTTACGGCAGGAACCGTACTCTTTTTAAAGTCCCGAGTATTCCTCGTGATGATGTAGTCCGCCCGTACCTTCTTCGCCGTGACACTTTGCACCGCGTCTTCAAAATCAATCCACCCGAGGGACGCCGCCTCGCTTATGATCTGGCTCGTCAGATTGGCAAAGGAAAAGCAGAGGCTCAGCTGTTTCTCAAGCTTATTCACCTCCCGCGCGGGGCTGCGCATCACATACACCATGTTGGCAAAGGTCAAAACGGAAATACAGCCTTCGACTGCTTTTGCCTCGCAAAGATCCCATACCGCCGCTGAATCGTAGTAAAAAGGATCTCTCTCACAGAGCACATCGAGGAGCACATTGGCATCAATCACCAATCTCATATTTCTTCCTCAATGCCTTCGTACGGGCATCTCCCATATCCGCGCCGTTCTTCCAGATCCCGGTCAGCGACTCACGAATAGATGTAGCGGGTTTATTGACAGGAACGAAACGCCCGACTTCTTTTCCGTTTTTGGTTATGATCACCTCGCCGCCACTCATGACCACCTCCAGGTAACGGCCGAAATTGTTTTTCATTTGCGTAGCGGTAGCTGTCTCGATCATAATAGTCACCTCCCCTGATTAGCTAATTTTATTATACATTATTTTGGCTATTTTGTAACCAGCATCAACCTGATCATTTGAAAAATCTGATATGTTCATAACTTTGCAACACTTCTTATGTATTATAATGTTGTTGGATTATGTATTTTGCCTTTTTCTTTGGTAAAAGCACTGTGACCGGATGGTCCGGGAGATATGACGAGATGGATACCAGAAAGAAAGTAGCGGTTTTTTCGCCGAACATTTATGAGCCGATGACGCATGCCATTCAGGAAGGCATCAGTAAGGCTGCGCTGGAGCTCGGCATCAAGGTCCTCTTCTTCGTCAGTTTCAGCGATGATTTCAGTGACAAGATCTACGACCAGTACCGCCACTATGACGAGGGTGATATTGCGGCGTTTGAGCTCCCCGATCTGGATACGTTCGACGGGATCATCCGTGTTGACCTTTCCTACAACCCGTACTGTCTCGAACATCTCGACAACCGGCTCAGCAAGGCCAAGATCCCGATCATCAACGTCGGCGGCTACGATGAGCGCTATTTCAATGTCATCAGTAACGAGTATGACTCTTTCATTAACATCGTGGAACATCTGATCAAAGAGCACGGCTGTAAGGATATTTATCATCTTGCCGGTCTTCGTGAGAGGAACTTCACGCAGACGCGTATCAATGCTTACCATGCCGCGCTCGAGAAGAACGGTATTCCTTTCGATGAAAACAAGGTGTATTACGGTACACTCTGGCACGATTGCGGCGATGCCGCTCTGGACTACATCCTTGCCGATTGCAGCAAACACGGCAGGAAATACCCGGATGCGATCGTCTGTGCCAATGACTACTCCGCCGTCGGTCTTATCGCCTCCTGCCATAAACGAGGCATCGACGTCCCGGGCGATATTCTCGTTACCGGCTACGATGGCCTCGAGGAAGCGTATCAGGGATATCCGTCGATCACGACCGGGGCACAGCCCTTCTTCCGGTCAGGATATGAGAGCCTCTTTGTCCTTCAGGATATGTGGGAAGGAAAAGATTATGGTAAAGGCCGCACAATTCCGGGAGATCTGGTGTGCAACCAGTCCTGCGGATGCAAAAACATGAGCACTTACAATGTCGAAGACATCCGTGGAATGTATATCCGCCGCCTTGACCGCGTGTCCGAGCTGGCGCAGTCCACCACCAGTCTGATCCTCAGTGTCAGCAGCGCCCACACCATGGAAGAATGCTTTACGGAAATCACTAAGTATTCCGCCATCGACTCCGGCTTTACGGATATGCTCCTGTGTCTGGCACCGAACTGGGAGAATCAGCGTGTCATCACGGATGACTTCTCAAAGCAGGATGAAGACATGACCGTCGTTGCCGGATTTATCGGACCGGATCCCGTCAGCCGGGAGACCTTCAGGAAGAAAGACCTGCTGCCTCCGGATCTTCTTGCGGACCCGAAGCCGTACTATATTTTCGCGATCCATCATCTTGAGCATTACATGGGTTATCTCATCGTGTCTCCGCAGAACGAGGCGCATGAAGCGACCTTCATGAAGTCCTGGATCGTTAATCTCGGCTCGATGCTGGAGAACTGGAGGATCCGCCACAAGCTGAATATGGCTGTCCAGCGGATGGAAAACCTCTATAACCGCGATATGCTGACGAATCTTTACAACCGTCACGGCTACGATATGTTCTTCACCGAGATCTTCCGGGAATGCAGAAGCAAGCGTATCTCCATCGGCGTCATGATGGTCGACATGGATGACCTCAAGCTCGTTAACGATAACCATGGGCACGCCGAGGGTGACTACAGCCTTTGCGCAATTGCCGACGGCATGCGCTATGCCGCCATCAACGGCGAGGTGTGCCTCAGGACCGGCGGCGATGAGTTCGTTGTTCTTGCCAAGAATTACTCCGACGCAAAGGCCGCGACCTTTGCCGAGACGCTCCGGCTTTACATTCAGGAGCGGATCAAGCGTCACAAGAAGAACTACACCTTCTCCGTCAGTATCGGCACCTGCATCAAGATCCCGCCGGAGTCGAAGGATACCGACGAAGACGCCGAGGAAGCCGCCATCCGCGCTTTTTCCGAGGAATACTTAAGGATCGCCGACGCGAAGATGTACGAAGAGAAAAAACAGCACAAGGCCGGGCGGTCGTAGTTATTTCAGTTTCTTCTCCAGCTCCTTGATAACGATTTCCAGGGCCTTGATACGCGCGTACTTCTTGTCGACGGATTCGAGGATATACCACGGTGCGAATTTGGTTGAAGTCTTCTGGATCATCTCATCGATGGCCTCTTCGTAAGCGTCCCACTTCTCCCGGTTTCGCCAGTCTTCTTCCGTGATCTTCCACTGCTTCTCCGGCGTATTCTGGCGGTCGGTGAAGCGCTGAAGCTGCGTATCTTTATCGATCTGTACCCAGAACTTAATGATCACCGCGCCCCAGTCATCCAGTTCTTTTTCAAACTCATTGATCTCGTTATACGCACGCTTCCAGTCATTCTCCGAACAGAATCCCTCGATCCGCTCCACCATGACGCGGCCATACCAGGTACGGTCGAAAATGGCCACGTGGCCGTCCTTCGGAAGGCGGGTCCAGAAGCGCCACAGATAGTGGCGGGCTTTTTCATGCGGTTCAGGGCTTGCAATCGGGTGCACCTCGTAGCCACGGGGGTCGAGTGCCTCGGCGATACGCTTAATGTTCCCGCCTTTTCCGGCCGCATCCCATCCTTCGTAGGCAATGATCAGCGGAACACGTTTCCTATAAAGACGGTTATGAAGGTCGTCCAGGCGGTCCTGAAGCTTATCCAGTTTCTCCTTATATTCCTCATCGGTAAGCTCTTTGCCTTCAAGCGGGATCTCGGAAAGTTTCGGCATCTTCACCAGAGGGAAGGTGTTCTGCAGAAGCGGAACAGCCAGTGAATGGTTCTGCAGCGCGATATCGATGCCTTCGTTCATGCGCTCCAGCACCTGAAGCTCCGTCCACTTTTCCGATTTGGCATCGATGATATACCAGGGAGCCGAGGAGGCATTAGTATCCTCCAGGTATTTTTCGAAGATCTTCTCGCACTCTTTATAGTGTTTGTTCTGCCAGATATCTCCATCGGAAACACGCCACTTCGTATCGATGTCATCCTTCAGTTTCTCGATACGCTTCTTCTGCTCGTCCTCGGAAATGTGCATGAAAAACTTCAGTACCAGATAGCCGTTGTCGGTGAGCTGTCTTTCGAAGCGGCGGATACTGTCGATCCTCTTCTCATAGAGTGAATCGGACATGGAACCATTAAGTCTTCCCATCACCACTTCATTCATCCACCCGGTGTTATAGAAACGGAATTTCCCTGCCTCCGGCAGTGCCTCAAAATAGCGGCAGAGAAACGGTTTTCTTTTCTCGGCATCCGTCGGCATGTCGAAGGTGGCGACCTTATAGAAACGCGGATCGATATTGTTAATAACATTTCCGATGAGCGTGCCCTTTCCGGCCGTACCCCAGCCTTCTACAAGAACCACGACAGGGAGCTTATTCTCCTTGAGTTTCTGCTGGATCGCAAACAGGGTATCCTCCTGTTCCTTGAGTCGGGCTTTCAATATTTCTTTCTCGGGTTTTTCGTTGAGATACGCGTTCTTTAACATAGAGACTTCCTCCCTTCAAACGGTTCGGATAAGGCTTCTAAAACAACTCGAAATATACTTTTATTTTACCACGCTTTGAACCTCCGAAAAACCTCTTGTCTTGGTTAGTTGCACCGATCTTCTGACCGAGAAGGATATGATCATACAAGTGCATAAAGAAAACCGCTCGGCCACGAGTTTTTGCGAAGCAAAACTGTTTGAGTGGAAGAGCGGTTATTCTTTATGTACGGAATCAGCAGCGCGTCCCGGTCAGAAGATCGGTGCGATAAGACGAAGGATCAGCCGGAACAAACTCCAGCCTCTGTGGTAGTTGAGTTCAGCAGGAAGGATTTCATCCGACACTTCAAAGGAATGCAGAAGATCTTTCTGCACATCGTGAACCGTATTCGTCCCGCACATACAGACAGCACTCTCAAAATGCAGGTACAGGCTTCGGTAATCCCAGTTTACGGAACCTACAATGGCTGCCTTGTCATCGACCACCACCGTCTTGCTGTGCATGAATCCGGGCGCGTATTCGTAAACATGGACGCCGGCATTGACCAGGTCCCGGTAATACGATCTTGTGGCCATATGGATCATCCACTTATCGTATTTGCTCGGGGTAACGATGCGCACATCGATACCGCTCTTGGCGGCAAGGCACAATGCGGAGATCATGTTCTCATCCAGTATCAGGTACGGGGTACTGATATAGATCGATTTCTCGGCGGCCGTGATCATGTGCATGTACACGCTCTCTCCCACATTTTCCGAATCAAGCGGGATATCATTATAGGGCTGTACGAAACCATCGTCAGGGATCGGACAGGGTTCATCTTTCCATGGACGATAGATATCCAGATCTTCACGTGAAGTCTCCTGCGTCTGCCAGATCTGCAGGAAGAAACAGGTAAGGCTCCAGGCGGCTTCTCCTTCCACCATTAGGGCCGAGTCCTTCCAGTAGCCGAATCTTTCTTTACGGTTCACGTATTCATCGGAAAGATTCACGCCTCCGCAGAATGCGATCTTTCCGTCGATCGATGTGATCTTTCTGTGATCGCGGTTATTCTGAATGGTCGTAAAGAACGGGCGGAACGGATTGAATACACGGCAATCGATCCCCAGTGATTTAAGATAATCCGGGTAGTCAGCCGGAAGCGTCAGGAAACACCCCATATCGTCATAAAGGATACGGACGATGACTCCGTTTCGGGCTTTCTCCTTAAGTATCTCCAGGATCGAGTTCCAGAACTCGCCCTCGCCGATCGTAAAGTACTCCATGAAGATATATTTCTCGGCACTCCTCAGTTTCTCCAGAAGCACGGGCCAGAAGGCTTCTCCCGGAGACAAGTATTGAGTCTTCGTATGTTGATAGACCGGGAAATGCTGAACGCGTTCGAGGTATTCCGCGCCTTTTAGGAATGCCGGGAATTCTTTTTGCATCTGTTCCTTGACTTCTTCTTTACATACCAGTTTGTGTTTCGTCGATGTCACGACTTCATCGAGGCTTCGGATATAGTAGTCGGTACTCATCTGGAAGTTCAAAAAGACATACAGCACTCCGCCGAATACAGGGAACATTAGGATAAGAAACACCCATACTAAACGGTACCCGCCCTTATCGTTCTTACTCACCACATAAAGAGCAACGATTACGGATATCACACGGAAAAGGATCGAGGCGATGTCGGAATAGAAGGTTCCTGCCACCACCAGAAAAATGAAAGACGCGATTTCCACAAGCAGGATCAGAATGATCACGGCCCGTCGCATCAACAGTGATTGGAACCACTTTTTACGCATCTTCCTCCTCCGGAAAAGTTCTTTTCTAATATAATTATCAACAATATGAAAACGAAGTCAATTTGTTATAGGTTTTTTGATACGACTGATATAAAATGAAAGCAGTTATTTATGTTAGGAGATGAACAGTATGGGTTCGATTCCTCAGTCTAAACAGAAATCCTTTCTCCCTGTCCTGATTACGGTCAATTATCTTCTGGCAGCAGGCATTACTTTCCTTGTTTGTACCACCGGCGGAACGCCGAGCGTGTACGCCAACCTGATCCTGATCCCCATCTGCCTGACCGCGTTATTTACACCGGTATGGCACAGTGTTCTCTTTGCCGTATTAGCCGGAATCGCTATGGGACCTCTGGCCAATCTGATCACGGATTCCTCCAGCAAGAGCCTGATCTGGCTGATCCGTGTGCTGATCTACGTGACGGTAAGTATCGTTATCTCCTACATCTCTTCCAAAAGCAGAGAAAGAGAGAAGCATTTCGAGCATCTGGCCACTCATGACCCGCTGACCGGACTTCCCAACATCAACAGCTTATCTTCGACGAAGATCCCCTCTTCCGGAGCCACCACGATCCTGATGCTTTCCTTTAACGAAGACAGCGATCTGCAGGGTCTTTTCGGAAGTGATTTCTATCAGGCGATCGTGAAGAAGATCTCCGAAGAATTGCAGGGACTTCTTTCCTCATATCCGAATGCCACACTTTATAAAGGCACGGATCTGAATTTCTCGATCCTTGTAAATCATTACTCCAACGAAGAAAGCCTGGAAAGCCTTTTGGCCGCTCTGGATAATCTAAACGATGTGACAGTCACCGTTGAGAAGATCCCCGTATATGTTTCTTTCCGCATCGGTTTTACCGTGATCCGTCCGGATGGGAACCTTGCCGAGGGGATGCGCCAGGCCGGCATCGCGCTTCGCTATTCCTTCCTGGAGGAGCAGCACATCAGCCGTTACACGGAGGCCATGCGTGACTATTACAAAGGCACGGTTAATATCGCAAGCGAATTCTCTTCGGATATTGCCAAAGGCATGGTCAAGGCTTCCTACCAGACGATCCACGATGCGAAGACCAGAGAGCCTGTCAGTGTGGAGATCCTTGCCAAGTGGGAACGCGATGACGGTTCCCGCATGACGGCCGAAGAATTCGTGCCGATCCTTCAGAAGACCTCCTGTCTTCAGAAACTGACGATCTTCATGACGCAGGAAGCGATCCGCTACGCGCAGCTTCCCGTGAATTCCAGCCGCAAGTTCAGCATCAACTTTTCCGCTTCGGAACTCAACGAAAGAAGCGTCATGGAATTTGTACGGGCCGTAGAGAAGTCCGGTATCGGCAACGAACGCGTCATGGTCGAGATCACCGGTTCTTTTGCCGAAGACGACTTCCTGGTACGGGACAACCTGATCTTCATGCATAAGCACGGAATCGGCATCGCCATCGATTTTATCAGCGCTGCTTCCTCGGCGTTCGTTCTTCTCAATGATATTCCCATCGATGTAATCAAGATCAACCGCGTCATCACGGCGCAAGCGGACAAGGATCGTGGAGCATCTCTGATCCGGAGCATCGTTGCTTTTGCCAAGGACAACGGCATCAAGACGATTGCAGAAGGTGTCGAGAACGATAGCCAGGCGGGATTCTGTGAAGAAGCCGGTGTCGATTATCTTCAGGGTTATTACTTCAGTGTGCCGCAGCTGCTGTGGTCTGACACAGTTGAGCCGGAAGAGAAAACGGAAGAAGGTACTTCCCCTGATCGGGATAAAGATGGATCTGCGGGATATCCCGACATCTCCATAGTCAAAAAAGACGGAGATGAAAAAACGGGAGCCCAAGAAGAGATCCCGGAAGACGACGCCGGGAAAGAAGAATAAGAAGAGTAAGATTATCGGTTGCGAAAAGGGCTGTCTCATTTGAGACAGCCCTTACTTTTATCCACGGTCTTTCTCTTTCTTGCGGACCCGGATCAGGTGGGTGTACCGGTTGGCCATCCGGTAAGCTTTGCGGGCATTTCCCGCCACGACCTTTTTCACTCCGGAGAAGCCGCCCTTACGGTCCTCTGATTCTTCCTCCAGGAAGTGCTTATCTTCCTCCGGCGGAATCAGTTTTGCTTTCTTATATTTCTTGGAGAAATGAAGTTTTCCGACATTGGCTCTGCGGATCGCCTTCTCCCGTACATACCTTGCAATGGCATTCTTATATGCTTCTTCGACTCTGACGGCGAATGTCTCGGCGGAATAGGCCGATACGGTCTTTTCGGCGTTGGCGGAATACCGTTCTGCCGTTTGCGGATCACGGAAGATCTCGGAAACGATATCGGAGATCTCTATCTCGTTTCGGAACAATCGGGCATTCACGCCGTCCTGGAAAAGCTCATTGACCGCATCGTCTTTACGTGCGATGACCGGAAGTCCGGCCGCCATGGCCTCGTAATACGTAAGACCCTGTGTCTCGGAAGTGGAACAGGAGATAAAGGCATCTCCCAACTGGTAGTATTTCCCGATCTCGGCATAGAGAGCCGCTCCGGCAAAGATCACCTTGTTTGAAACTCCTAGGGAGGCTGCCTGTTCCTTCAGTCCCGGAAGTGCCGGGCCATCGCCGACTATCAGAAGACGGACACGGTCATTCTTCTCGCAGATCTTCGGCATCTGCTCGATGATCTTGTCGATACTCTTTTCTTTCGCCACACGACCAAGGCTCAGAAGGATCTTGTCGCCTTCCCGGATCCCGAACTTCGTACGGAGTGCATCGATCTCTTTCTTATTGAAATTCGCACGGTTAAAGGGAGAAAGATCAATGCCTGTCGGAATCACGTAGATGGGCTTCGTCACACCGTATTCACGGAGGCAGTTCTTCACCTTCTCCGTCGGAACGATCAATCCCGTCGGAACATTACAGAAAGCCTTGCTGAACTTCTGCGCCAGTTCCGGTGTAATGATGCCCGTCGCTTTACCGTTTAGAATATAGTGGGTATAGTCCTCCAGCATCGTGTGATAGGTATGCACGATGGGAAGGTGGCAGGCCATCGATGAGGAAAGCCCCACAAGGCCCATGGAAAACTCGGTCTGGGTATGGATGATATCGATCTTCAGACGTTTGAGGATCTGTACCAGGCGGAAGGAATACGGCATCGTCGTGCGGTATGGTTTGACCAGCAGCATCGGCACGCTGGGGATACGGAATACCGGCGGATGTTTACTGACACGTCTGATCACCGGAGAGTTGTTCTCCGAAGTCGCAAACACATACACACGGTGCCCGCGTTTTCTAAGCGCGATCGCCAGCGTATAGATCGATGAGGTCACGCCGTTAATGTCAGGAAAATACGTATCTGTAATGATCGCTATGTTCATATTTCCTCCTTGCCGCCACCTATGATTATACCATACCCGAACATGACTGGATGACAATTCATTCACTTGGAAATCAGGTTGGGAAAATGGTATTTATGGGTAAGATTTTGTTATATTTCCCCCACTGATTCTGATATACTCGAAACAACATCTTTAAGGAGGACACAACTATGGCTTTACCTAACGATTTTATCTGGGGTGTCGCCGGCGCTTCCTACCAGGTGGAAGGTGCCTGGAACGAAGACGGTAAGGGACCCTCGATCTGGGATACATACACACATGCCCGCCAGTCACCGGTTCATCACCACGAGACAGGAGATATTGCCTGTGATCACTACCACCGTTACAAAGAAGATGTGGCCCTCCTTGCCGAGATGGGTGTCAAAGCCTACCGGTTCTCCATCAGCTGGTCCAGAGTGATCCCGGACGGTATCGGAAGAATCAACCCCAAGGGTCTTTCTTTCTATTCCGATCTGGTCGACGAACTTGTCCGTAACGGAATCGAACCGATGGTCACACTGTATCACTGGGATCTGCCTCAGGGGATCTTCGACCGGGGCGGATGGCTGAATCCCGACATCGTCGGCTGGTTTGAAAGATATACGAAGATCATCGTTGATGCGCTGTCTGACCGGGTAACCTACTGGTTCACCTTGAACGAACCCCAGATCTTCCTCGGACTGGGATGCTATACGGGAGCTCACGCCCCCTTCCTGAAAATGGCTGACCGTGATGTGATCAAGATGTCACGGCATGCTCTGCTTGCCCACGGAACCGCGGTAAGGACGATCCGTCAATTCAGCAAGAAGCCGTCCAAAGTCGCTTTCGCACCGACGGGGCCTTCCTTCGTTCCCTCTGATAATTCCGAAGAAGCCATCGAGAAAGCAAGAAGTAAGACTTTCGCCTTCGACGATTACGGCTATATCTTCTCCAATTCCTGGTGGGCCGATCCGATCTTCCTGCGTAAATTCCCCGACGGGGCCAAGGAATTCTTCGGATCTGATCTTCCGGATTTTTCTGAAGAAGAATGGGATCTTATCTCTTCTCCTTTGGATTTCTACGGATGCAATATCTACACAGCCATGCGCGATCTCAAGGATATCTCCGCCACCGATGCCAAGGAAGGCAAGCAGGGCGAACCTCTGACGGCGATCAACTGGGCGATCACGCCGGAGGTCCTCTATTGGTCCGCAAAGTTCTTCTACGAGCGTTATAAGGTGCCTGTCATGATTACCGAGAACGGCTGCGCCTGCACCGACTACGTCCACCTCGACGGCAAGGTCCATGATCCGCAGCGCATCGACTTCACCAAGAGATATCTGCGTGAATTCTATCGCGCTTCGAAAGAAGGCATTCCGGTTGTCGGTTATATCTACTGGTCCTTCATGGATAACTTCGAGTGGGGCATCGGATACGATGCACGTTTCGGTTTGGTCTATGTCGACTATGAGACCCAGAAGCGGACTCTTAAGGATTCCGCCTACTGGTATCGGGATGTCATCGCAAGTAACGGCGAGAGTCTTTGGGACTGATCCCTTTACATCATGAAACAGGAAGGGCGGTTTTTCGAAACCGCCCTTTTCATTATTCTAAGTTATTTTTCTTAAAAGGATTCGGTCCTGTGGGATCGAATTCCGGGATATCCGAAAGCCCGAACTCCACGGCAATGCTCTCATGGGAATCATCTCTTCCCTCGAACATTTCCTCATTCCCCACTCGCCGGTCCAAAGGCTTCTCCGGAAGTTTCTGCCCTTTTCCCAGTGATCTTTTACGCGCTTCCTCCTTCATGAGGTAGAGCTGGGAATGCTGTTCCGGAAGCGGTACCGGGCGGCTCGGAAGCGGCTGTTTACGGCTTTCTTCCACCAGTTTTTCGGCGTCTGCCTGATATCCCTGATTCACGATCGGAACTTCCAGAACATTCTTCGACTTTCTGATATTTCTTTCCAAATGCAGAAGGCTTTTATCCGCCGACATTTCATTCAGGCTCATTTCTGCGGCGAATGCAGATGCCACCGTATCCACCATGTAGGTACGGTAATTGATCGGACGATCCGGCCCTCCGAAATCCTCAAGTGTATAGTTCCTGATGCGTTTCTTACTGACCTTCGCAAGCGAATCTTCTTCCTTCACAGGAGTTTCCTGCAGGGATTCCCACGAAAGCTCGGAGGTTTTGCCGGAGATACCGTTCATGTACCAGGTAAGGACCTGATCCTTCTTTCTTACCTTCAGCATCCATACCGGCATATAGATCAGCTGACCCAGTCCCGGCTGATACTTGGTGTTATCGATGTAGGAGCTGATGGCAAAGTGATCCAGGTTTTCCGTGATGATACACTCCTTTACAAACTCCCGGATCCGTTTGCCGAATTCTTCACAGATTTCAGAAGCCGGGCGGCCAATGCTCATCAGAAGGGCTTTCTTTACATCCGAAAGCTCCATCTCATCTGTCGTACTTCCGTTCGAAAGCCACGGCGAGATCGCATCGAATTTGTCCCGGGAAATCTTCCCGCCGGCGCACATTGCCACATTTTTCCATGCCATTTCGCCGTCAAAAGTCTTGGGATAGGGCGCGATCACATGGGAGGATCTTTCCAGGGTAAAGTCATTCAGAAGAAGGACTCCGGCCACACGGTCTCCGAGATTTCTCGGTTGCTTGACATAAGGTACCACACTCAAAATCGTGTTGGCGAAAACGTGGTAGTCATAGAAAAAGCACGGAATATAAACCGGCGTAATCGCATTGAGATATTCCTCGGAGCGGAACGAATGGAATTTCAATTTCTTCGTTTTGATCTCATTGAGATAGGCTTCCTTCGCATCCGAAAGAGTGTAGGAAAAGGGCGCAAACGTAAGAGTCTTCGGAAGGACTGTTTCTGTCGTTTCCGTTACGATATCCGAACTTCCGCAGCAAAGACACGATGCCATCTTCACTTCTGAACCGAAAGATGCATACATCTTCTTACCGCATTGCCGGCATGTCCCGACAGAAAGCGAGGCCTTATCCAGCGCGCCAAAATAGAAACCACCCTCCGGACGGTCTTTGACGTCTTTTTCAACTAGCTTGGCGCCACAGAAACAACAAGCCTCAACCGGGCCATCTTTAAGAATAACGGATGCACCGCATCCCGGACATAGAAATGCTTTTTCCATCGTACACTCTGTTTACTTTTGAATCGATCGGTCAGTTCGGCTTAAAAGGACTCGGTCCATCCGGATCGAAGTCCGGAAGATCACGGATCGCTCTTTGTGCTCTTCTCTCACCATCCGCAAGTTCCTTACGGAGCTCGTCGTTCTCGATAGCCAGCCCCGGAACTCTTGTATCCTTGGCAAGACCGTGGATCTGATCGTCCGGAAGCGGTTCCGGAAGCATATCCAGAGAAGCAACTACGGAAGGCTTATTCTCGAATTGTGTCGGTTCAAATGTCTTATTGATCGGCTGTTCCTCTTCCGGTTCGGGCTGACGCATTCCCGGGCGGCTCATACCGGGCCTTCCGGCAGGTCTTTCCGCTCTGGCAAAAGGACTTTGTTCTGAACGTCTTCTTTCCTCTTCTTCCATCTGACGGCGCTGTGCATATGTGCGCGGACGGTCACTGGAGAATACGATCGGAGAACTCTCGTCTTCCGTCATCTCGACAGAACGATTTACCTTCGGCTCACGTGTAGAACCGATCTCTACATCCACACCGCTTGACGGACGTACAGGAATCTCTCTCGGTTCGTCTGATCTGCCGACATTTACGACTACCTCACGGGCTTCGCCACGAGCAGGGATCGAACGTGCGTCTTCATCCGCACCGCGTGCACCACCGGGAAGGATCTCCTTGACTTCTCCATCCGGTCTCCACAAGGACGGCTTCTCTCTCGGCTTCTCCACATCGATGACCTGTCCCTTCGGCTTCATCAGAGAACCTCTCGGACGATCCTCCTGGAACGCCGCGGAAGCTCCCCATGCCGGGAAAGGTCCATCTGTCTGAGGAGCACGCTCCCAAAGCGGAACATTCTCATTACTCTTCGGCTTCGCAGCTGCAGCCGGTCTTGCGGCAGGTCTTCCCATGCCGGGACGCTGTGCTGCTGCCGGGCTCTCTGTTTCGGATTCCGGAGAAGCCGTGCGGGCAGCAGGTCTTCCCATACCCGGACGTTGTGCCGGTCTTTCCGTATTCTGCTCAGCTGTATCTCTTGCGGAAGCAGGACGCGCTACGCCCATACCCGGACGTGCAAGGCCGGTGCTCGGAGGTGTCTTACCCATGCCCGGACGCTGTGCCGGCGTTGTACCCATACCCGGACGTTGTGCCGGTCTTTCTGCGGCCGGACGTGCAGCAGGACGTCCCATACCCGGACGCTGTGGTGCTGCCGGGCTTTCTTCCTCTTCTTCACTTCTTGCTGCAGGACGCTGCGCTGTCGGGCGCTGTGCCGCAGGACGCTGTGCCGCCTGGCGCTGCGCTGCGGTTCTTGCAAACGGTGAACGCGGAGCTTCCTCTTCTTCGTGCTGAGGCTTCGCCCAGGCCGGAGTCTCCGTTGCTTCAGGCATATCGCCCCACTTACTCTTCTTCTTATCCGGAGAAGGCATCTGAAGGAGATCTTCATCCATCGTCTTATCCGCCAGGTATTCCAAAGTCGGCGTCGGGCCCGGATCATCCATACGTGCCAGCGGGGCCGGCGGACGGGATGCCAGCGGACGGTTGTTCTCATCCAGTTCAGGATGCGTCTCGACTTCTTCAACGAACATATCTGCACGCTGCTGTGCCAGCGGCGCCAGCGGACGGTAGGCCAGCGGACGGTCATTCTGCTCACTTCCGATATAGTTCTCGGAAGCCAGCTGGCTCTTCGGCAGGATCTCACGGCTCTCGCTTTCCAAAGACTCGCTCTTACTCTCGGAACTTCTAAGAACACCGGAGTCGTACTCCGAATTCATGATGGCCATGCCCTGTGCCATTTCCGGATCTTTCTCCGGACGTCTCGGGATCGAGGTCGCCGTTGCCGGCTTCTCTTCACCGCTGAATGCGGGTTTCTTCTTATTGAACGAGAAGGTGATATTCGCCATCATCTCTTCTTCGCCTGCGGTCTCAGAAACTTCTTCGAACGGAACTTCTTTGAACGGAACCTCTTCTACAGGAGCCTCAGCAACCTCTTCTTCAACCGGGATCGTGACCTTCGGCATCGGGATCTCATAAGACTCGGCCGACTCCAGATCCACAGACGATGTGGATACGATCTGCTCACGGGATGCCTGTTCGACCATATCCGAACCGCTATTGTCCGCTGAAGACAGGGCCCCGGAAGCCATTGCCGCGCCGAACTCGGCCTCAGCCTGCTGCGCCGCCTTCAGGATACCGGACAGATCTGCATCGCCGGTATCTTCTTCATCCTGAGTTTTACCCGGGGCGAAGGGCTTAATATCCGTCGCATTCGGGTCACCGTGATTGCCGGATGCCATCCAGTCCGCAAGGGACATCGGCTTCGTATTATCCGGTGGTACATATCCTTCTTCTGCTTTCTCCCACAAAGGCTTGTTGCTCGCCGCCAGCTTGCTCGGCTTCTCCAAAGCCGGTTTCTTCGTGCGTGCCGCGCGTCCTCCTGCTGCCGGCTGGGAAGCAGACGGCGGAGGCGTAACTGCCTTAGCCCAGCTCGGAATGCTGGATGCCGCAGCCATGTCGCCCTTAGGTTCTTCTTTTGCCGCAACACGCAGACGTGCAGTCACCTCACGCTCATGCTGAAGTTCTTCTTCCTTGGTCATCTTCTTGTTCGGATCGCGGTTTCTAAACGCAGGACCCACTTCGATATCCAGCGCAGAGCCCGGCTTGCTGAGGCTTACCGTATTCTTCCCCTTCTGCTTCGCGATGAAGGACTCCATGCTGTCTTCTTCCGGCTTTTTTCTGCCTTCCGGAGTGACTCTCGACTCTCTCGGCTTCTCGAAGAAGGAATAGTCCAGGATCTCGATATTCGGGTCATGAATATTGAACTCGAAGTGTGTATCGTTAAGTGCCGTACAGCGGGACTTATCCCAATACTGCTGGTAGGTAATTCCGACATTCTTGGTGGTGCCCTTGGACATCGGGATATTCGCATCCACCTCACCGTTCTGGCCGTTCATGGCAAAGAAGAACTCTCTTCCCATGTATTCACCCTTCATGTACCAGATCGGGAAAAGAACCAGTTCGCCGATTCCCAGCGGGTAATCGGTCTTGTCCTGGAAATAGGAAATATCGTAAGAATCGGAGTGGGCGTCCATGATCATCTGGCGTGTCCACTTCTTGATGCGCTCCATAAATTCCTGCATGCAGGTTACCGGATCCTTGGTGATCGCCAGGACCGGCGTATCCATCAGGACCTTCTCATTGAGCAGAACCATTTTGGACTGGTCGTAGGGCTGGATCATGTTCATGACATTGCTCTGCAGGATGCCCGAAGCATCAAAGGGGATCCCCTGCCAGGACAGCACACCGCCGGTAACATGTTCCGAGGGCTGGGAAGCCGTGTCCTTGGCGCCCTTACGGTTCGCCTGGAAACGGGAGATCGAAGAACGGATCGGGGAAAGCAGTTCCACAAGCTGATCCGGAGCATTGATGCCCATGAAGCTCATGCCTTCGTTAGCCTTATTGCGAAGGACCGCCGTAAGACGGGCATGTGCGACGACTTCGTAAGTAAAGAGGAAGATCGGCACATATACCTTGTGCAGTAATTCCTTATTCTCATCGGTAGCCAGCGTACGGCCGACAGCCGAGTTATTGCGGATGTAGTCCAGGAACATCTCCTGAGCCTGCTGCTTGGTATGGGCGAAAGGGATCGCACGGCGCGGCATCGCACCGACCATACCGCCGTTGTCTTTCACGGAAGAAGAGGAACACATGGGACAACCGGACTGCGCCGTACCAGGCTTGGCAATAAAATCGCTGCCGCAGTCTTCACAGTGGTATGTATGATAAACCTTGTCATTCCAGGCATCTCCGACGTAGTAACCGCCCTCGAGCTCCTTGACTTCATGCTTACCGGTAAAGACGGTATGGCAGAAACAACAGGTATAACTCTTGGACTCATCGAAAATCAGATCAGCCAGACAATTCGGACAATGAAATGCTATCTCCATATATTATGCCCTCCTACTTCACCCTATAATATAAAATTTGTTTGCGAGATTGTCAATTATCTTACAGTATGCTACACTTTTAATATTCATATTTAACTGGGTGAATAGGCTTTGTGTTCCATTTTTTTTGAGACGGTAAAGCCAGAACAGCAGGAAGAGCAGGTAACCTATGAGAAATATCGCATTTTCGCCAGAATATGCGGAACAATATACCCAACAGCGCGACATCCTCTTCCGTGACGGAAACAGGAGGTCTAAAGACGAGGGCTGCTTCGCCAACGGCTATTCCCTTCTTAGCGAGCTCTATGAAGGAGAGATCGATGGCATTCCGCGTCTGGCCGCGCGCTATTCCCTGTTCACCCCTAACCACGAGCTGATCCTCAGCTATGAATGCCTGGATAACCAGCACCCTTTAAGTGAGATGATCTACCACCGCGACGGCAATGTCTACTACATCTTCCGCCGTGACCGGTTCGGTTTTTCCATCTTTAACCTCAAAACGCTGACCGAACACCGCTACTACTCCGAAGAGGCCTGGAAGAACGGTTCCGACTTCATCTGGTGCGGTGCCGAATACTATCCGGAAAGAAACACCCTTTTCGTCGTCGGCCATATGCCGGACGCGCCTTTTGAAGTATATGAGTTTGATTTTTCCGACCCGATGACCTGCGTTGCCCACATCCCCAACGACGCCCTCATCCTGACACTCCCGACTACGGAGTTCGCCGAGGAAATGGAAGACTTCCGTGATGAGTACCTCAACTGGGGAGAGGACAATATCTACGGCGCAGCGTTGCTTGCTTCTTTTGACGACATCGCCGAATGGTTTGCCTTTGTCGATACGCTCGGTTCCCGAAAAACCGCGCCTTCTTACTATATGCCTTCCACGCCGTTCGTTGCCTTCCGCATGTCGGACGGTATTCCGATCGGCATGATTGAGATCAAGCACGAGCTCAATGACTACATGTCCAAGCATGGCGGACACATTTCCTATTCCGTTCGTCCGTCCGAGAGACGCCGCGGATACGGTAAGCGGATGCTGGCCATGGCTCTTCCCTACGCCAAGCTTCTCGGTCACAGCAAGGTCCTTGTCGTCTGCCACACGGACAATGAACCTTCCCGACGCACGATCCTGGCCGACGGCGGTGTATACGAGCAGACCTATTTCAGCGAACTGGATAACATCTATAACGAGAATTACTGGATCCGTACCACACCGGTCGCTACTTCCGAACCCAGCAAGGCCGGAAATGTATCCTGATCCTATAGTTCTTTTCAAGGGATGGTCTCTACCCTGATCCTATACGAATAATTTCGCACAGACAAAAACAAAGGCCGGCAGTGTAGCCATACAAAGGAGCATACTCTGTACCGTTGCGCGCGCCGCAAACTCCGGCGCACAGTCGTACTTTTCCGAAAGAATGACATTCATGGAACCGCACGGAAGCGTACACATCAGAACGACAACGGCCGCCGTGGCCGCAGCAATACTGAGGCTTTGGAAAGCAATATACATCCCGCCCATCACCAGTGCGGGAAGAAGGATCAGGCGCACAAACGAGATCAGATAGGACTTCGGATCGGAGATCACCTTCAAAAAAGGCATAGCCGCGAGGTTACTGCCGATAATGATCATGGACAGCGGAACTGTCATCGAACCGATCAGGTCCACCGGTTCACTTACATACGAAGGGAAACGGAAGGGTGAAATAAAGATCACGATAGCCGTCACAGAAGCAATATTTACGGGATTGGAAAGAATACTGACAATGCTCCCCGTCTTCCCTGACAGCAGATGGATCCCGTAGGTGTACATGAAGAGGTTATACGAAAGGTTGAAGACCACCGCCAGAAGTAATCCCTGATTACCATAAAGCGCGGACATCAGCGGGAAGCCGACAAATCCGGTGTTTGCAAAGACCGTCATGGTAACAAAAACCCGTTTTTCCTTCTCTTCAAAAGGAAGTTTCCTCGACAGAAGCCGCATGGCGATAAGCGAGATCAGATAGTAGATCAGCGCGGCCACCAGGGTCGCGAGCATGCCGTTTTCCACCTCGGGAGTCTTTTCGTAATTCGCCGAAGCCAGAATGGAAAAAGGAAGGATCGCCAGAAGAAGTATATCTGACAACCCTTTCTGCATTTTCTCGTCTATAATTCCGCCTTTACGTAGCACAAAGCCAAGCGTCACCGCCACAGCGATCTTGATAAAGACATGAAGAAGAACATCCACCGGTCCGGTCTACTCCTTGATTCTCCTCGAAAAGCACTTGCCCTTAGCTTCCCCGGGTGCCGGTGCTTCCGATGCGTTTTACTCTTTTTCCTCCCAGGCGCCGGCGCGTGAAACGGCCTTTTTCCAATTCTTCAAGAGTTTTTCTCTCTTTTCTTCGCTCATGGAAGGCGTAAAGAGAGTATCACAGTGACGCAGTTCGCGCAAGGCATCTATACTCGGCCAATAGCCACAGAAAAGACCGGCCAGATACGCCACGCCCTGCGAGGTAGTCTCTCTTTCTTTGGCGCGGTCCACATTACAATTCAGGATATCGGACTGAAACTGCATCATGAAGCGGCTGACGCTGGCGCCGCCATCGACCTTAAGCGCCGTGATCGGGCAGTCCGCCTCCTCCTGCATCAAGGTGACCAGGTCGTAAACCTGATAGGCGATGCCTTCAAGCGCCGCCCTGGCAATATGGGCTTTGGTCGTACCGCGGGTAAGACCCAGGATCGCGCCACGTGCATACATGTCCCAGTACGGTGCTCCGAGGCCCGAGAAGGCCGGAACCAGGATGACGCCGGCGCTGTCCGGTACCGTCTCCGCCAGGACATCGCAGTCCGATGCGTGATCGATAAGCTTCAGTTCGTCCCGGAGCCACTGGATCGTGGATCCGCCATTAAAAACACTGCCCTCAAGGGCGTAGGTGGTCTCTCCCATCCAGGACCACGCCGCCGATGTAACCAGACCCTTGCGGGAAATGATCGGGTCCGAACCGACATTCATGAGCGTGAAACAGCCCGTGCCGTAGGTGTTCTTGATATCTCCCCTGTCAAAGCACGTCTGCCCGAAAAGCGCTGCCGGCTGGTCACCGAGGATACCGTAGATGCCGACACCGCCGATCGCTTCAAGCCCCGGAATATCGGTGGCCACATAGCCGAACTCCGATGCACCCGGAAGTGCCTGCGGCAGCATGCACATCGGGATGTGGAAATACCGGCAGAGGTCCTCGTCCCACTTTAAATCCTTGATGTTGAAGAGCATCGTCCTCGATGCGTTGGAGTAGTCGGTGGCATGGGATCTGCCGCCCGTCAGGCGGTAAAGGATCCAGGTATCGACCGTGCCGAAGAGGATCTCCCCCTGTCCGGCTCTGGCCTTAAGGCCGGGCACTTCTTCCAGGATCCACTGGATCTTCGTAGCGGAAAAATACGCATCCGGAACGAGGCCCGTCTTATCGCGCACCGTTTCGATGAACTCCGGATCGGAGTCTTTCAGTTTTTCGACCAAAGCCGCGGTCCTTCTGCACTGCCAGACAATGGCGTTATAGACCGGCCGTCCCGTGGACTTCTCCCACAGGATCGTCGTTTCTCTCTGGTTCGTAATACCGATCCCTGCGATCTGTCCTTTCTGGATATTGGCCTTGGCAAGAGCCTGACGGATACAGTTACATACCGTGCTCCAGAGCACCTCCGGGTCATGCTCGACCCAGCCCGGCTTCGGGTAATGCTGTTCAAAGGCTTCCTGCGCGGATGCCACACAGCTGCCGTCCTCTCTGAAGATCATGGCACGGGAACTCGTCGTTCCCTGGTCGATCGAAAGCATATACTTCTCCATAAACTCCTCCTTCTCCCGCGCGGCGCGGTCGCCCGCCGCCGGCGCCTGCCTGTCAATACTCTCTTGCCGCGCGTGCGGCAAAAAGCGCCTCCGGAAAGTGCTTTTCCCGAAGGCGCGGTGAATCAGAATCTCTTATAGACCCAGTTCAGCTTGCTGAGCCACTTGGTATCCATCTGGTCGAGGGATTCCTGCCCGAAGCGGATACGCCACTGCCCCGTCGGCATGCCCGGCGCATTCATTCTCGTATCGGAACCGAAACCCATCACGTCCTGAAGAGGCGCAATCGCAAGCTTGGCGGCCGAAGACCACACGGTGGTCAGCATCGCACGGCAGGCCGGCGCATGCACACCGCCGTCACCCCAGTTGCTGCCATGGAAGCGGCAATACTCGAGAGCGAATTTCCTGTCCTCTTCCGACGCCTCCCAGAGCCATCCGAGAAGCGTATTGTTATCGTGAGTGCCGGTATAGGCGATGCAGTTCTCCGGGTAGTTGTGCGGCATATGCTTGCTGTCATCGTGGGGCACCATACCGAACTGAAGAACTCTCATGGTCGGAAGACCCGTTTCCTCCAGGAACTTAATCAGCTCGTCATCGGTCTCACCCAGGTCCTCGGCGAAGATCGCGGGCTCTTTTCCGAACTCGTCGAATATCTTATTCCAGAGCTTCATGCCCGGACCCGGATACCACTTGCCGTTTCTGGCATTTTCCGCATCCGCCGGACACGCATAGAAGCGCGAGAACCCGCGGAAGTGGTCGATGCGGATGACGTCGTAGAGCTTGAAGTTCTGATGAAGACGACTGAGCCACCACGCGTAGCCCTCCTTCTCGTGCGCATCCCAATCGTAGACGGGATTGCCCCAAAGCTGGCCGTCCTCACAGAAATAGTCCGGCGGAACGCCCGCCACGCTCTTAAAGGATCCGTCCTTATTCGTTTGGAAAAGCGCCCGGTTCGCCCATACGTCGCAGCTGTCACCGCTTACGTAGATCGGGATATCACCGATAACGGAGATGCCGATCTCGTTGATCTCCGCCTTGAGCCTGGTCCACTGGGCGTAGAAGATATACTGGATGAAAAGATAGAAATCACAAAGGTCCTTTTTCTCCTTGGCAAAAGCGCTGACCGCCTTGGCGTCGTGCTTCTGGAGGGCTTTATCCTCCCAGTCCCACCAGGCTTTCTGTCCCTGGGACTCCTTGATGGCCTGGAAGACGATCACATCCCCGGCCCAGTCGTTCTCCTTAAGGAATTTCTCCATCTCCTTATGGATACTCTCGTCGGCCTTTTCGTAGGCTTTCTTAAGCATCTGCATACGGTTTTCCCTGACCCATGCGTAATCGACGCTGTAGCAGGATCCCGGGAACTTACAGGCCTCCAGCTCCTCTTTCGTAAGCAAGTTCTTTTCGAAAAGATCCTTGGGATCGATGAGGAGCGGGCTTCCGGCAAATGCCGAGTCGCTCTGGTACGGGGAGTCGCCTGACCCCGGATTGGTAAACGGAAGGACCTGCCAGTACCCCATCCCGGCTTCCTTCAGTTTCTTGGCAAAGGCCACCGCCTCCTTGCCGAAACCGCCGATTCCGTATTCTCCCGGAAGCGACGTAATGTGTAACAGTACACCTGCACTTCTTCGCACTTTCAATTATCCTCCTTGTTGCGAACGTATATCAGCTTTACCTGCGGGTTTTTCTCATTGACCCGCAGTTCACACTCCAGGAAATCCAGAGACTGCATAAGCTTGCTCATTTTCGAGAAGCCATAGTTTCTGGCATCAAATGACGGGCTTTTCTTGTTTACGAGATTCCCCACATCTCCCAGGAAAGCCCAGCCGTCTTCGTCGGCGAGGTCGGAAACGGAACTGGCGATCAGGTCGCACGTTGCATCGTCGATCTCCAGGACTGTTCTCTCGATGCTGCCGGTCTCTTTACCATCGCCGGAATCACGGCCCTCCGCCACGACGGAGTCTTTGGTGTCGGAAGAAAGATCTCGCCCATCCGAGGAGATCTTCCCGTCGGCGCCGTTTTTTGCATCGGAAGCTCCGCGGCCTTGAGACTTCGCACTCTTGGCCTTCTTCTCCTTCGGCGCCAGGACCTCCAGGAAAATAAAGCGGTCACACGCGACAACGAAGGGATTCGGCGTTTTCTTCTCGCCGATACCGTAGACGATTTTGCCCGCTTCGCGAAGTCTCGTGGCTAATCTTGTAAAATCGCTGTCCGAGCTGATGAGGCAGAAGCCGTCGACCTGCTCGGTGTAAAGGATGTCCATCGCGTCGATGATCATGGAGGAATCGGTTGCATTTTTGCCCGTGGTGTAGCCGAACTGCTGCACCGGCGTGATCGCATGGTCCTGCAGGACCTGCTTCCAGGGACCGAGCTGCGGCTTGGTCCAGTCTCCGTAGATCCTCTTGATCGTCGGGTTGCCGTAGCGTGCGATCTCAAGCATCATGGGCTTAATATACGCGGCAGAAATGTTATCCGCATCGATAAGTACTGCCAGTCTAACGTCTTTTGAAGGCATAACGCACCTCTTTTTCTTGCCCGCGAAGAGCAAGGCTGATATAATATTGTGGCTTGTCCGAGAAGAGGCGCAGATCTGCGTCGTCAGCGGGTCGGTTCCCGCCGGTCCCATCCCCGGGAAGCACGTCACTATTATACCGTATTTTGCACATGTAACCAAACCAGGAAGGTAGAAGAATATGGACCAGAATGTTCAAAATGAGATTTCCCGCCGCCGTACGTTTGCGATCATCTCGCACCCGGACGCCGGTAAGACGACCATGACCGAGAAGCTTCTCCTTTACGGAGGCGCCATTCATATGGCGGGCTCTGTTAAGGCGCGTAAAGCGGCGCATCACGCGACTTCCGACTGGATGGAGATCGAGAAGCAGCGTGGTATTTCCGTTACTTCCTCCGTCATGCAGTTCGAATATGACGGCTATTGCATCAATATTCTCGATACCCCCGGTCACCAGGACTTCTCCGAGGATACCTACCGTACACTCTGTGCGGCGGACGCGGCGGTCATGCTCCTGGACGGCGCAAAGGGTGTTGAGGCCCAGACCATTAAGCTTTTCGCAGTCTGCCGTAAGCGCGGTATTCCGATTTTTACGTTCATTAACAAGATGGACCGTGCGGCGAAGAACCCCTTCGACCTCATTGATGAGCTCGAGAAGGTCCTGGGGATCCGCAGTACCCCGATCAACTGGCCCATCGGTACCGATGGTGATTTCCAGGGCGTATACGTTCGTGAATCCGAGCAGGTGCTGCTTTTCGACAATGAGACCAAGGACCATGGTGCTACGATGGTTAAATCCATCAGTGCCGGTATCAACGACGAGGCCGAGCTTCGTAAGATCCTGAGCGAACACCACTACGAGACCTTGAAGAACGACATCGAGCTTCTCGATATGGCCGGTGACCCCTTTGATCTCGACAAGATCCTCGCGGGTGAACTGACACCTGTCTTCTTCGGATCCGCCATCACGAACTTCGGCGTCGAGCCCTTCCTTAAGAAGTTCCTCGAGATCGCACCGGGACCGCAGTCCCACGAGACGGACGGCGGTCTGGTCGGCCCGGACGAAGATTACTTCTCCGGATTCGTTTTCAAGATCCAGGCCAATATGGACCCGAACCACAGAGACAGGATGTCCTTCATGAGGATCTGTTCCGGCAAGTTTGAAAAGGGTATGTCCGTCAAGCATATGCGTACCGGCAAGAAGATCACCCTTGCCCAGCCGCAGCAGTTCATGGCGCAGGATAGAACGATCGTCGAAGACGCCTACGCCGGCGATATTATCGGTCTTTTCGATCCGGGCATCTTCCGTATCGGTGACACCGTGACCACTTCTTCGAAGAGCTTCAACTTTGCCAACATCCCGGTCTTCCCGCCGGAGCACTTCGCAAGAGTACAGCCCAAGGACTCCATGAAGAGGAAACAGTTCTTAAAGGGCATCGAGCAGCTCTCTGAGGAAGGTGCTGTCCAGCTTTATAAGCAGCCCGGAATCGGTACCGAGACCTACATCATGGGCGTGGTCGGCGTCCTGCAGTTTGAAGTCCTCGAGCATCGTCTGAAGACCGAGTACGGTGTGGATATCCTCCGGAACAACCTTAACTACCGCTTTGCCAGATGGTGCAGCAAGGCGGACGAGTCGGCGGATATCGACTTTTCCAAGCTGACACTGACATCCACCTCGATGCTGGTCTTGGACCGTGACGAAATGCCGGTAGTGCTTTTCGAGTCGGAGTGGGCGATCAGCTGGGCATTAGAGCATAACGAAGGATTAAAACTCGACGACATTCACGAGAGATAATAGACATTTTTACGGCATCACGAATTCAGCCGGGCGTATCCGCCCGGCTTTTTTGTATTCTCCGGACAACTCCTTTTGCTTTATTCTTTGGTGTGTGATAAAAATGTGTACGTGGTAAGTCTAATAATCAAACAACCAAGGTTGGATCCGACCGTGTTGTACATATAAGGAATCAGAAAAAGATTTATGAACGATGAAGTGTTTTTTGAGAGGGTCGAGCAGATCCGCAAAAAGATGTTTGCCATTGCTTTTTCGTATTTCAAAAGCGAGAGCATGGCCATCGACATGGTGGATGAAGCCGTCTACAAGGGATTTCTGAAGAAACGTTCTCTTAGACAGGAGGAGTTCTTCGAGACCTGGCTGATCCGCATCCTGATGAACACCTGTGCCACACATTATAAGAAGGAGAGCAGGCACAGGAGTTACGAGGAGTTCGTTGTCGAGCACAGTTCAGAACTGGAACTGAACACACAGAAACTGGAATTAATGGATGCCGTCTCGCGTCTGCCGGAAGATCTTAGGAAGATCATTACCATTAAGTATTTCGGCGGATACACGAATCAGGAGATCGCTTCCACACTCAAGATCCCCATGGGGACCGTTGCTTCCCGTATTCGACGGGCTCTCGAACTGCTTCGCACGGATTTGGAGGAGAAGAAATGAATAATATAGAAGATTTACTGACCGAACTGGGTCAGGACCTGCAATATGAACCGGAAAAACTGAATACGGGCACCATGCGTAAGAGCATGGTCAGGAGAAGGGCCTTCCATTACATCGCCGTGGCCGGAAGATCGGTCGTCATCGCGGCGGCTTCCCTCTTCCTGGTACTCTTTGTCGGAGTGAATACTTCCGTGAAATTTGCCCGCGCCGCTTCTGATGTACCGGTAATCGGTACGATCAGCAAGTCGATCATTATCCGCGATGATATCAAAGAGGCTCTGACGGATCACGAAGATCTGGAAAAACCCATCGAAGCCGGTCATCTGATCCCGATAAACTGCACTGTATCCGGTGATAACTACGCGGTCGATCTGACTTTAGACTCCATCCTGATCGACGAGCATGCCCTGACGGCATTCATCAAGATCGACACGGATATGCTTCCCGAGGGTTTCTTTACGATCCTCACACCGCATGTCGTGGATCTGAACACCGGAAAAGAGATCGAGGTCATCCTTGACGGGAAGATCTTCGAAGAATCCGGCGAGCTTTATCTGTTCCGGTTCTACTGGGAATCCTACTGCACGGACTTCACTCTTGATTTCGATCTGGTCGATGAGAATATCGATTACACCGGCTGGACGGTACTTCAGCATTATCACTTCGTAATCGAAGGCGTCCAGCCCCCGGAGACGCATCATATCCCGATCGATCAGACGCTGACTTTCGAAGGGTACGACTTCCATTTCGTTGAACTTCAGATCTCGGATACCGGAACCAAGATCATCTATTCCGTTCCACCGGAAAAGACGATCGGCTTCGGATATCTGAGCATGACCGTCGAAGATGAAGAGGGAAATGTCATAGCCGATAATCTGCTCGGAAGCATCGGCACATACTACATTACCGGAGATGACGGGACACGCTACTGTGCGGAATTGCTCTCTTCAATTTATTACGAGGATATCAGCAAGGTCCGGATCCACATCCATTCCTGCTATTGTGAATTGTTCGAGGAAGAGATCCTCACCGTTGATCCGATCAGCAAGACCGGAACTTTCAAAGGACAGACCTTCCCTATCGAGGTCTATGGACCGGAAAAATCCCATACGGAATTTGGCCTGTCTGATAAATATGATTCCTACTACGACTGGACAAGAGAGTACGTTCTCATCTTCCTCGTCCCTGTCATGGACGGCATGCCGGACTTTAACTCCCTCCGGTTCAAAGGAGACCGCGAGAGCATCTACGAGTATGAGTATCCGAAAACCACGATTAACGGTCAGGAATACTTTGTCATCCAGCAGATCTCCTGGGACAAGGATGAAGACGATACCTGCCACTACTACGTACATGGCAAAAACTACGAGACATATCCATTCGATAACGTAATCGAATTATCGATCTGAATGCCGGATAAGAAAGGCTCTTCGGCTTTGGCCTCATCAAATAGACGGAAGCTTATTTCCTGAGCATATCCAGTACCGTCTGACGCATCTGGTCCTTTTCGATAAGGAGATTATGCAGTACCGGCTTCTTGTTGATGTCCTTCAGGCCTGCGGGGATCGGCAGTCCGCTTTCCTCTGAAAGTTCATTGGTAATGACTTCGTTCGAACGGCCGTTGCTGTAACCCGCACCATTGAGTGCATCCATAACTGCCGGCGCAAACTTGAAGGGGCTGGCGGTCGAGACGAATACGGTCTTGGTCTCGTCATTGGATCTGGCGTAGTAGCGGCTGTAGATGTTGAAGCCCACGGCAGTGTGTGTATCCACGACATGGTCACAGCGGTCATAGACTTCACGGATCGTCTTGGCGATACCGGCCTCATCGGCAAATCCGCCGACGAAGGTCATCTGCAGGGTATGCAGTGTCTCCGGGTCTACGGTGTAGGTACCCTTGGTCTTGAGTTCTTCCATCCACTGCGCGGTCTTTTCCGCATTCATGTCCGTAACCTCAAAGAGGAGTCTTTCGAGGTTGCTGGAAATCAGTATATCCATTGACGGCGAGTTGGTCTTGTAGAACTCACGGTTTCTGTCATAGGTGCCGCTTCGGAAGAAGTCGGACAGGACCTTGTTCTTGTTGGACGCGCAGATGAGTTTCTTCATGGGGATGCCCATCTTCTTTGCAAACCATGCCGCCAAGATATTACCGAAGTTTCCGGTCGGTACAACCACATTCATCTTCTCGCCGAAGTTGAATTCCTCGCACTTCAGAAGCTCGACGTAAGCCGCGACATAGTACGCGATCTGCGGAACCAGACGGCCCCAGTTGATGGAGTTGGCGGAAGACAGGACACACCCGCAGCGATCCAGTTCCTCGGCAACGGAAGCATCGCCGAAGATGGCCTTGACGCCGGACTGTGCATCATCGAAGCAGCCGTTGACGGCTACCACATGCACGTTGTTGCCTTCGGTGGTGATCATCTGCTGCTTCTGCGCATCGGATACACCCTCGGACGGATAGAAAACGATGACCTCTGTACCCGGCAGATCCTTGAATCCCTCGAGTGCGGCCTTGCCGGTATCACCGGAAGTTGCCGTCAGGATGCAGATCTTGCGGTTTTCGCCCGTCTTCTTCGCTGAAGCGGTCATCAGGTGCGGCAGCATCTGAAGCGCGACGTCCTTAAAGGCCGCCGTCGGACCATGCCACAGTTCCAGGATGTATTCTCTGGGGTTGTACTTATTCAGCTGTACCAGCGGGACCGGTTTCTCACCGAACTTCTCCTCACTGTAGGCCTGCTCGGCAAAACCGAGAAGTTCGTCATATGTGAAATCCGTGAGGAATTTCGAAAGAACGGTAGCTGAGATCTGCGGGAAGGTCATCTCCGTCATCGCCATGATCTCCGACCTTCCCAGCTGAGGGATCGTCTCCGGAACGAACAAACCGCCATCCGGGGCAATTCCCTGCTTGATGGCTTCTGCCGAAGTATACTTCTTCTCATATCCTCTTGTGCTGATGTACATCATATGTGTGTTTCTCCTTTATGTTTCTCCGGCGTCTTCTGAGCCCGAAGCCTCAGATCCTTCAGTTTCGCTGTCTGCCGGAGTAGTTGTCGCTACATCCCCGTTATCCGTCTTCGCTTCGCCGTATTTTGCCTGATATTCCGACAGGATCGTCGCGCATTCCGGGTCGTTCTGATTCGCGCTGAGCCGGTCGACCAGGAATTCCACTTTCTCTGCCGCCTTTGATTTCTCAGAGGCCTTCGATACGGCTGGAACGATGACAAAGCGGATCAGGCAGAAAAGCCCGATCAGGATGGCCACGATGACGATCCCGATGACCGTCATGCGCATCTTCTCAGCGGGAGTCTTGGGGAAATCTACCATGATCTCCTCATCCGGGATCTCTCCGTTTGAAGAGGTAGACTGCGCCAGCGCATCCCGTATCTCCTTTTCCGTCGCGATCCTTCTCTTTCTCGGCTTTTTCGGGGCCTTGATGAGGATCGGTGCCTGAACGTGGATCCTCTCGCGATGCTCGCTTTCTGCGATCATCGGGGATTCCTGACGGGTGATCGCTGCGGAAAGAGCCTTGAGCGGGGATTCTTCCTCCGCGGCCTGCTCGGCTTCCGCCTGCGCCTTCTCTGTATCTTCTTTCGCCTGTGCCAGGCAGAACTGGGCAAGTTCCGTCATCGACTGGGAATGCAGGCCGCACGTCAGCGCATGCTCAAAACAGGATAGGGAACGGTGGTATTCGCCGCACTGTGCGACACAGATGCCGAACACGAGCGAGGCATCTCCCCAATCCGGATGATCCGTAATGATCTTCTTGAGGGAAATGATGGCCACATCCGCGCCGTCGTTATTCATGTTATAGAGCGCCCGGTTATACTGATGTGCCAGCTGTTCTGCCTCTTCCGGCGGAAGACGGAATACGACCAGATCACGTGTCGTGATCTCCGGTATCGTTTGTCCTGCAGTTTTCCAATCCATACGTTTTTCCTGTCCAGTCTCTCGGTCTTCTTAGATCCGGTCGTCCAGGGCTTCTTTTATGACGCCCCTCACCTCTCCAAGAAGATAGAGTGATCCGATCATGTAGATCGGGGATCCTTCCTTACGTGCCCGGACGACTGCATTTCTGCACGCCGTAGCCGCATCGGAAGTCACACTTAACTTATCGATAGCATTATACATACACGATTTCAAATTGTAAAACGATTTGCTCTGATCGAGGGCCTCCGCCCACGCGTCCCGAAGATCCTCCGCTGCCATGGCTCTCTTCTGCTGCGGACGGACCAGTGTAATGCGGCCCAGCGGCACACACCAGCGCTCCACCAGGATCGACAGCATGGACGATACGTCTTTATCGGCCATGACGCCCATGATTACTTCACACGGCTTTTGCTCCTTTAGCTCGTCCATTTCCTCCAGAAAAGCAACGAATGACGTGATCCCCTGGGGATTGTGCGCCCCGTCAAGAACAATTGGAGGGTCCCTGCGGACCACCTCGAGCCTTCCCTTCCACAACGTGTGGGCAAGGCCTTCTTTCATGGATTCTTCCGAAACGAAATGCTGCATGACCGTCAGTGCCAAAGCGGCATTTTCCAGCTGATAGCCGCCCTGCATGCGGATCGTATACTCTTTATCCTTCCAAAGGAAACGCTGTCCGCTGAGGTCCTGAGCGGTCCGCTTCGCCACGTGGGACGGCACCCAGGTGATCGGCGCATGCTTCTGCCCTGCAATTCTTTCTAATACTTCACGGGCAGATTCGGCCTCATCCTTCCGGACGGTCTCCTGATGTGTATCCATCGCAAAGACCGGGCAGCCTTCTTTGATGATCCCGCCCTTCTCCGCTGCAATTTCGCCGAGGGTATTTCCCAGGCGGTCCGTATGGTCATAGCCCAGCGCCGTAATGACTGATGCCAATGGTTTTTCAATCACGTTGGTCGAATCCAGCCGTCCGCCCAATCCTGTCTCCAAAACCACGACATCACAGTTCTTTTCGGAAAAATAAAGAAATGCCACTGCGGTGACCAGTTCGAATTCCGTCGGATGCTCCTGTCCTTCAGAAAGGAGCTCGGAAACCTTCGACTCTACCAGATCAGACAGGCGATAGAGGGATTCACGGTCGATCTCGCCGTAGCGGTCGTCTTTCTCCCAGCTAAGGAGTCCTTCTCTTCCATCGAGTATACGGATCCTTTCCGTAAATCTTTCCAGAAACGGGGAAGTATAAAGGCCCACTTTATGGCCTTCCCAGGAAAGCATCCCTGCGCAGTAAGCGCTGACTGATCCTTTCCCATTGGTGCCGGCAATATGGAAAGCCTTAAGGTGCTTTTCCGGATGAGAAAGCTTTGCAAGCAATGCTTCCATCCTTTCAAGTCCCAGACGGATACCGAATTTGTTCGCAGTCTGCAGGAATTCCGGAGCGTTAAGATCGATCATAGACGGCTCCTTACAGTTCTTCCGCCTTTGCCTCTGCCGTTTCCGCCGGCGTAGGATCCTCTGTTTTTTCCTGTTCCTCAGCGGATGGCTCCGCGCTCTTTTTCTTTTTAAATATAAAGAGCTTACTGAAAATATAGTTGGCGACCACCACGAATACCGCGATGAAGAGTTTGACGATGTACTTATTGGTCACGTCGAATCCGAAAACGGTGATCAGCAGGTCATCTTCCGGCATATTGCAAGCATTCTCCATGACCATGATGCCTAACGTGAAAAGTCCCAGTTCGAAGGCAAAGAGCGTGAAGAGTCTTGCGGCGACAAAGCTCAGGAATTCCTTCACCACATTGCCCTTCGTGTGAAAAACGAATTTCTTATTGGTTACGTATGCGAACACGATGGCCACCACCCAGGCCACAACATTGATGAACGTGACAAAAAGGTCGAGATCCCATTTGAAGATCTTTACCGGCCATTTGACATCAAACAGCTTATCCATCAGGGCGAAGGTTGCCAGATTTACTAAAGTGGTAAGAACGCCGAAAACAAAGTACCAGAATATCTCCCGGAATTTCTCGTTCTTCATGAGTTTCTTAAGACGCGACGGCTCCTCTGCTGTGCTCATTTATACTCTCCTTGGTTTGATTTGACGCCGGAACGCGTGTCTTCTCCGATAGATGAGAAGGGCGATGATCAGCGCCTCAACCACAGCTATACTAGCACAAACAATGAACAAATACAAAAACAGGTTGCTGACGACGCCTGTGGATGCCTTATAAGGATACAGGTCTCCGTTCGTTGCGTCGATCACATAGAATCTGGCCGAGCCGTCCTCCGACTTGAGGTATGCGATACGGGTGTTGTGATCTTTCGAGATATAGCCTTCGATCTCACTTGAACCATAGGAGATCGTCGTCGGCGTAAAGCCTTCGGGCACCAGTACATCTACCGGTTTTTCCGCCACCGTCAGGATCATGGAAGAACGAAGGATCATCTTTCCGGGCTCATATCTGCGCATAATGTCCGTTTCCTGGTTATATACATAGAGGCCCGGTTCCGTTTCTTCCGTCTTGACATAAATCAGTACGCTCAGCACACCGTCGCGCCGGAAGCACGGCACTTCCTTCCCATCCACGACGCATGTGCTCTGGTAGAAATTTGCCGGGATGACAAGAGAATCCGGGAAAGCCACGAAATCGTAGGTGATTCCGTCGTGATCCTGAAGCTGCAGCCCATCCACCAGTACCGATTCGCTCCGGTATATGTTGATAGTGTAGATCTGAGAATTCTCCCCGTCTTCCGCCGTCACCTTGACGATTACCTGGTTATTCCCCATCTGTAGATCCGACTCACCTTCTACGGTAACGGTGGACTTGAGATTAAATGCAACGGCGTTGACCGCCACATCCGTTGTATTTTTCGAAACGGTTGCGCTATATGTGAAAATACCGGGGTCAAACTCCGGCACCAGTTTCAGCGAGCCGGCCGCCAGCGAAGAGAGCGTCGCATCCGAAGATACCATCGCCTGTACGATCAGGCTGGCACTTGTGCCCGCTCCGGCTACCACGTTTTCAAGCGCGCTGTCACGAAGTCCGGAAATGGATCCCAGCCAGGCTTTCACTTCGCCTCGGGCCTGATCATTCACACGGAACTTCAGCGTGGCCACTACGACCGGTACATCGCTTGAGAATACTGCATCTCTCGACATCGCCTTCGTCGTCTCGTTATCCTCATCTCCCGTAGCCGATCCCTGGATGATCTCTTCTTCGGCCGCCTCATCAACTGCCGATATCACTACGGTATTGGTATCGTGTGATTTCTCGTATTTCAGTGTGAAATCGCGTATCTGCTGTCCGATCTCGACGGAAATGAAATCCATCATCTCTTCATCATAGTAGATCTCGATCGGTCCGAATCTTGTTATCGATGGAAAAGCACTGAAACTTACGTCAAGCGTGATGATTTCTCCTGCTTTCGCGGAGGTCTCACGGAAATCAAGATTCACCGTAACGCCGCCGGCAGCACACTTCGGAAGGGTCGCTGACAGAAGCACCATTACGGCACAAAGCGCAGGCAATATAACCTGAACGCATATCTTACGCAAGTATTTTCTCATTTTATATTTACTATCCCGGTAGAGTATGTGTTTCTTTTGCCTGCATTATATAGGATATCCCGGCACTTGGCAAACAATTATGGTATTTTCCCGTATTCAGAGGGCAAATCTTCATAGATCGGGATGATAAACACGAAAGATGAATCCAGCATATCCTGAGAAGCATATGCCGTATAGTATCTTCCGCCCTCATTGGAAGCCATGGCAATATTCTGTGCATACTGGTGCTTATACATGCCGTCTTCGTTGTCGATAATATCGAACTTCTGGAAATAGAGCGTATCCTGTCCGATATCGATATAACTCTTGGCGATCCAGAGAGCACCGCCGCATATCGCCTTCTCCGGAGAGGTCCACGGAAGGAGGATCGCCTCCTCGTCCGGCGTGATCTTCTTCTCCTCCGGTTTATTGCCGTACATGGCAAACTTGGCACCATTGATCCGGGCCCCGTTGGGAACGCTCGGATTCGGCGTGGAGCCGATATTGTAGAAATTATAGTAGCCTTCATAACCAGAAAGCGTACCGTGTGCCAGTTCCGATTCTCCATCGCGTCCCATCTCCAGCATGATGCGGCTGGCCAGGAAATACGGCGACACACCCGCATCTTTTCCTGCCTTCAGAAGGATCGACGGATAGTCCTGTTCCTCATCTTCGAGGAAAGAATTCTTCGTCATCGCCACGATGCCCTCAAGAGTGTGCGCGGACTCATCGAAAGAGAGCTTTTCAAATTGGAATATCTCGGTCGGTGTCAGGAAGTTCCTCGGATCCAGGAAGTAGGCCACAACATCACGCTTTGCCGCCTTCCAGGAAGTTCCGTCATATACGGGACTTCCGGGCTTGACCCACTTCGGGTTATAGGTCGAACTGATCAAACTTCGATCGACATGGTCCTCGTTGTCGAGAACTTCCTCGAACCGCAATCCCGTGTTATATGCTTCGAACCGGTATGCCGGATGCAGGCAGTGTAAAAGCCAGAGTCCGTCAGCATAGGAAGCCGGGAACTGCGCTAAAGTCTTCTTTCGGAACCCTTCACTATCCTGACCGTTCAGAAGGTAAAGTGTGTATTCCCGGGAAAGCCCGTCGATGGTATTTACCTTGACAGTAATCGCATTCGCACCCTCTTCGATCTGCACATTCTCTCCCTGGGCGATCGGGGTCAGCCATGCGCTGTTCTCCAGTTCTACATTTGCAGCATATCCTTCAAGTGCCGTGAACTCTACTCCGATTTCCGAGAAAGAATCACCCACGATTGCATAGTCAAACACGTCCTGGCTGAACTCCGGGTATATCTTCAGCTCCTTGGCATCTGCGCCCGTGAATTTCAGTTCCGTCAGATATCCGTTCAGCGGAAGGAACCCGATACTTCCCTTCGCAATCTCATACTCGGCACCGTGCGCACCTTTGCAGTGCACGATCGTATCCAGTTCCATTTGCGAGACAGACCGGGACGGCCGCGGCGTCGGCACCAGACCCACATCATCCAGTACCGCCAGAAATCCCGTCTCATCCGAATAAGCGACTTCCTTTGACTGGACCATCACATAGGAGATTTCTGCCACCGAAGGAGCCGCCCTGTCACTTCTTTTCACTCTTACAAAGAAAGTATTCTCGGAAGTGCCGGCGTCATCAGAAGGCATGAAGGTTCCTGTCCCCTGCCGCTTGCCGCGAAGCACTTCGCAATCCGTATTTTGCAGGTCGTTCATGCCGATCAGGTTTCCGAAACGGTCGTAAAGAGAAGCCGCTACGTCGGAAGAAGTCCCTACGATATTCACATATGCGTTTCTTTCCTCGGCATCCAGAACATACCAGGTCTCCTGTGTCCCCTGTTCGATGCAGGAAGAGATCACGGTATCATTCTCGATCGAAATAAAGTTCGGAATATTGACCCGTCCTCCGGTCAGGACCTGTCCTCTTCCGTCTGAAGTACGAAGGAGGATCACCACATCGTGCTCTCCCGGCTGTTCGCCGAAAGTATCCCACTCCATGGTAAACTGCACCTGTCCGGAGACCTGCGGCACATATACCTCACCGGGGCGAAGCGAATTATCCACGAAGAAATCCGTCCTCAATTCCCGTCCTTCGACCTGCATGGCGCCATCGATCTGGCGTATTCCGAAAGCATATCCTTCCTCGTTTTCGAGCGGACTTTGGATCATGACGCTCCCGCACTGTGTCCCCTTCGGGTCGGAAAAGCCGTTGACCGGCGCAAAGGAAGGATCGACATCGCTTAGGATCTTCTCAATGGCATATTTTCTTGATCCGCCCGAAAGCATGCTTTCGATCTCCTGCACCTGATAGGCATCGTTATATGCCACGCAGGCCAGGTCCGATGCAAAAGCACTGTCGTCTTTTCCGGTGAGCAGATACATATGTGAGGTGAACTGGGTTTCCACGTAATCACTGACACTGACATGCCCCTGTTCGACCTCGCCTTCCCAATACGGAAGCGCATCCTGCGTTCCCGTCAGAACGGCCGTCCGATACATGGTATCCTTCGCCGCCTGGGAAAGCGGAGTTTCCTTATCCAGGCTGATCAGGGCGCCACAGACGATGACCAGCACGACCAGTCCGATAAATCCCGCGACACAGGCAAGTACGATATACAGTTTTCGAAGTTTATCGTTCATCCTTCTCCTTACTTGCTGATCTCATCCAGTGTCATTCCATATGGGGGAAGGAAATGTTTCATGTAATACTCGGCTTCTTCGCAGTTCAAACCATGGATCGATTCTTCAATGGATTCCTTCGCGGAACGGAATTCATCATTGCCCGCTTTCTCCTCCATCAGGCACTTCAAAAGCGCACTGATCCGGTCGGCCGCTTTCACCAGACGGTGGACCAGCATCCGCTTCTCTTCGGAAAGATCCGGAAGCATCAGTGCTCTGTATTCGTCCGAGAGTTCATCGGGAAGAAGATCCAAAAGGCTCTGCGCCGATTCCGCTTCCACTTCTTTATAGGCATTCTTCAGTTCTCTGTTTCTATACTTGATCGGAGTCGGCAGATCACCGGTAATGATCTCCGAGCAATCGTGATAGAGCGCCTCCGCCATGGTAAGGAGCGGGTCGATCTGCTCTTTATTAAGGATGCGGTTGTGGATCAGCGCCAGCGCATGGGCGATCACCGCCACATCGAAGCTATGCTCCTTGAGGTTCTCCTGCCGCGTATTCCGCATCAGGCCCCAGCGCTGGATATACTGCATACGGTCCAGCATCGCATAGAAATTATAAAGCTCTTCCTTATTGTCCATTCTCTCTTCTCCTTGGTCTGACAGGGAACATCCGCTATCAGATCCAGTAAATATTCTCGTAACAGGTCGTCGCAAACGAGTCCGTCATACCGGCAATGTAATCGACTACGATCTGAACATCGCTGACATTCTTCGCCGGATACTCCATGAGGAACTTCGTAAGACCTTCCATGACCACATTGCTGGAGCGCATCATCTTCTCCTTATCCTGCATGGCCGCCATGAGTGCTTCAAAAAGCCCCTCCAAAGAATTCTTCATGGTATTCTCATATCTGCGGATCTTCTCCGAGCGATAGATGCGTGCCACGTTCTCCTTCAGAAGTTCCTCCATTGCCTGACCTGCTTCATCGGAAAGCCGGATCTCATCCCGGTTCAGGCTGTTATGGATCAGATCGCCCACCAGCGTATTGATGATCTGGGAATTGGTGGATCCCAAAGTCGTCTGGATCGCCGGGGCAATATCTTCAAACTCCATGATCCCCGCTACACAGGCATCTTCAATATCTCTGCCGATGTAGGCGATCTTATCCGAGATGCGGACCACGCAGCCTTCCAGCGTCGCCGGAAGCGCATGAAGCGCCTTATCCGGATCCAGGATCAGATCCGTCGGCTTATCCCGATAGGGGGTGAGTGCATACTCGCTGTATGTCTCGCCGCAATGTGAAACGATACCGTCTCGGACTTCGAAGGAAAGATTTAGTCCTCCGGGTCTTCCCTTGACCCGTTCTTCCAGAAGGTCGATCACCCGCAGACTCTGGTATTCGTGACGGAAGAACATCTCTTTATCGTACTTTCTCGCGCACTCTTCCAGTACTCTCTCACCTGTATGTCCGAATGGTGCATGTCCCAGATCATGACCCAGCGCAATGGCTTCTACCAGATCCAGGTTAAGGTTCAGCGCGCGGGCAATGGTGGTAGCAATATACTTGACATAGATCACGTGTTCCAAACGGGAACAGATATGGTCATTCTTGGCGTTGAAGAAAACCTGTGTCTTGTGACGGAGTCTACGGAAGGCCTGTGAGTAGATGATCCTTCCGGTATCTCTCTCAAAAGGCGAGCGGACAAGGCACGGTTTCTCTTTGACGTTCCTGCCCCGGCTGTCCTTGGTTCGGAAGGCATAGGGAGACAGATTTTTCTCACGTTCATCGCGAAGGATCGTCAGCAGTTCTCTGTCCCGGGGATTATTGACGCCTTCATTCCGATCCTGCATACGCGAAAACTCAGCCGGAAACTGTGAAAACAAAGATTGTTCCTGTTCATCCATAGACATTCTCCCTTCTTTTCTCGTTCATACAACTAGTATAGCATGATTCCCCTGTCAGCACTTCTTAAGACCGGACTTATTCAGAAGCATGTTCTTCTTCATACCGTCAAAGTCCACGCAGACCAGTGCATCTCCTGCCACCGCCTCACAGGATATCACTACTCCTTCTCCGAAACGCGGATGCATCACGTGCATCCCTTTCCTGATCGTCTCCGGGGAGAAATCCGAACCGGAAGGTGCCTTGGGCTTCGGTGCCTGATATCTCGGGACATAGCTGCTGCCCGTATTTCCGCCGCCTGCAAAAGACGAGCGTGCGGAGTTTACCGTTCCGGAAGAATATCCGCCTTCCTGCCGGCGGCCTTCACGCTCATATCTCGGATTGATCTTTTCCCTGGGCTGCTCCGTTCTCTTATTCGAGATCGCACGCAGATATTGGGAAGGGATCTCTTTTACAAACTGGGACGGATTCAGGTTCTGCGTCTGACCGAAAAGGATACGGCTTCTTGCCGATATGATCGTCAGTTTCCTCTTGGCTCTGGTGATCGCCACATACATCAGCCGGCGTTCCTCTTCGATATCCCCGTCGTTGACGGAGCGGGAACTCGGGAATATGGTCTCATCCGCACCCACAAGGTATACCGCGCCAAACTCAAGGCCCTTTGCACTGTGAATCGACATCAGCCGGACATAGTCTTCACTGTCATCGGCGTTATCGCCTTCCGAATACAGCGCGGCATTCTGCAGATAGGCGCCCAGTATTCCGGTCAGATCCGCGCCGAAAGCCGGCTCATTGTCCATGTACGGATCGGACTCTTTCTCCTGCTGCGTTTCCTGACTATTGGCAAGCTCGATTTCTTTCTTCCTTCTCGCTTCAAATTCCAGCGCTTCCGAAAGGAGTTCCTTAAGGTTCTCAACACGGTCCACCAGTTCATCTTTCTTTTCCCGCTGCTCTATAATCTCGCTGATCATGCCGGACTTGTCCTGTACATACTCGATGAATTCGGAAAAAGAGGCCTGGTTCTCTCGCATGACCTGACGCATGTTCTCGATGAGCAGATAGAAATTGAACAGTTTCTCTGCGACCCGTGCCAGTTCCGGATACATGGTGCTTCTCTCACAGATCGTCAGCGCCGAGACATTCTCGCTCTCGGCAATCGCCAGCACCTTCGCGACCGTCGAATCGCCGATTCCGCGTTTAGGAACATTGATGATCCGCTCCCAGGCATAATTATCTTCATCAGAATAAATCAGGCGCAGATAGGCCAGTACATCCTTGATCTCCTTACGGTCGTAGAACCGCATACCGCCATAGACACGGTACGGGATCCCCTTCTCGCGCAGCGCCGACTCGATCGTACGGGAGAGCGCATTCATGCGGTAAAGGATCGCTACATCACAATAGGGAAAAGTCCCGCTCTCTGCATCTTTACGGATACTCTCCGCGCAGTAATACGCTTCTATGCCGTGGTGATCCGCCCACACAAAGGTGATCTTCTCACCTTCTTCTCCCTCCGTACGAAGGGCCTTGTTCTTTCTCTTTTTATTGTGTGCGATCACCGCATTGGCCGCATCGAGGATCGTCGAAGTCGAGCGGTAATTCTCTTCGAGTTTAATGACCTTGGCATCCGGGAAATCCTTCTCAAAGTCCAGGATGTTCCTAAGGTCTGCTCCGCGGAAGGAGTAGATAGACTGATCGTCATCGCCTACGACACAGAGATTCCTGTAGCGCTTCGCCAGCATCTGGATCAGCAGATACTGGCAATGGTTCGTATCCTGATACTCGTCGACAAGGATATACCTGAATTTATCCTGATACATAGTCAGTACATCCGGGTGTTCTTTAAAGAGTTTCACCGCGTAGAAAAGGATATCGTCAAAATCCATCGCATTGTTGCTCCGGAGCTTGTCGTTATATCTCTGATAGATCCTGGCCACTGTCCTGATCCGGGCGTCGCCTCCTGCCGTTGAAGCAAATTCATCCGGCGTCTGCATGTCATTCTTGGCTTTACTGATCAGGCCCTGCACCATTCTCGGTGCGAAAAGCTTATCGTTAAGTTCCATCTCTTTGACACATTCCTTGACGACTTTCAGCTGGTCGTCCGTGTCGAGGATCGCATAAGTCGGCGTGTAGTCCAGAAGCTCCGCGTGTCTTCTTAAGATGCGGGCAAACATCGAGTGGAAAGTGCCTACCCACATATTTCTCGAAACATCGCCGATCAGGCCGTTGATACGCTCACGCATCTCGGTTGCGGCCTTATTGGTAAAGGTAATGGCGAGGATATTCGACGGATATATCCCTCTGGCACGGATCAGATAAGCGATACGGAAAGTAATCACTCTCGTCTTCCCCGAGCCGGCTCCGGCCAGGATCAGAAGAGGGCCTTCATCGTGAAGCACTGCCTGTCTTTGTTCCTCATTCAGCTTATCCAATAATTCGTCCATATATTCCTCACCATCGTTGTCGATTTCGTCTTTAGAGTGTTATTATACCCCAACGGCTGTACCATTTCTAGGACAGCCGAAGTGCCTGGAACAAGTGCTTTTCGAGCAGATTAAGTCTTGTTGCCCTTGTCATCACGGGACTTATCCGATGGCGATGCGTTTTTCTCCGTATCCATCTGGAGATTCTCTTTGATCACATCGGTGATATCCGTAATTCTGTCCACTGTATTCTCATAGGTGTCCTTTAGGAATCGGTTGAAAGGATTGTCCATCCACATTCTGAAGATAAATCCGGCCTTGATGAGACGGCTCTCCTTATACTGGCCGATACGCTCCTTGATTTCCTCGTAGTGCAGGACGATCTGCTTCTGGTTGGCGAATTTCTTGATGGCGAGCACGATCTTGGTGGCATGTGACAGGTCGATCAGGAATACGCCGTAGAAGAAGCCGACAAAGAACGAGAAAGCCAGGTTGTTCGAGAGCCATTCCAGTGAGCGCAGGATATGGGGGTGGATCAGGAAGTAATAGACCGCTCCGAGGATCGACCAGAGGAAGGAATAAAGCGGACATATGAGCCCCTGAATGTTGCCTTTGCGGTCTGTATAGTCCCAAAGGCGGATCTTGAAGTATTTCAAAAGGAAGAGTCCGGCGATGTATTCGACCACGGTCATGGCCAGCATCATCACCGCGAAAAGCATGAGTTTTTCGAGGATCGGGTGGTTGATATCGATGTAGTTTTCAAAGGAGGCTATCAGGTACAAAAGCACCAGACCGAATCCGTAGATCGGAAGATACGGACCCGAAAGGAAGCCCGGGTTAACCCACTTCTTCTGGGATATGAAGCGCCGGTAGAACAGCTCGATCCCCCATCCTGCAAGGCTTCCGACGAAGAACAGAAACGCCAGTAAAAGTACAAACGACACGCCGTATCCTCCTATCTTAAGTGGATCTCCACCAGGAGATTCTCGCGGGCATAGACGGCGACCCGGCTGTTCTCCACATTGCGGAAGAACATGTAGATGACCGGGCTGGTGTCTAAAGTCGCATACTTTCTCATCATGGCCTGGAAGGTCGTTTTGAAGAGGTTGTCATCGCCTTTGATCTGCGCAAGGTACAGTACCAGCGGATATGCCTCGTAGGCTTCCACATCGGAGGCAGCTTCCCCGGACATAATGTTGTACGAGGTGTAGAGGAAACCCGTGTTGTAGATCTGCTGGGAGATCCAGGCATATGAGTCCGGATCCAGCCTGCCGATCTCGGCAAGGTGAACCATCACGTAAAGGGACGAAACCAGATCTGCATTTCCTTCACTTCCCGTGTAGTACATATATCCCGCATCGTTATACAGCCAGGCGTAAAGAGGAAGTTCTTCGGAGATCTTTCCTTCCTCTACGATCCTGATCAGGTCTTCATATTTTGACTGATACTCCGGCATCAGTACGCATGCGCGGCGAAGTGCATCGAAATCCAGCGAGGAAAGCTCGATTCCTTCCAATGAGACAAGGGTTTCCTCCTTCTCATCCGAGTCAGTGTCTTCTCCCTCATCGCCGATATTCTCACCGGTTTTGTTATTTCCGGTTTTTTCGCCCTGCGGTTCCGGTGTGATCAGGGACTTCTCCGTAACCGGGATCGGCGTTGGACGGGCCAGCTGATCTGCCGAACGGTACGATGCCACATACCCCGCATCAAATATGGTTTTCGTGAGACTCTCGATCCTTTCCAAAAGCTTTGCATCGCCCCACTTGTCATAGTAATTCATCAGCGCACGAAGATAACGCGTCGTTGCCGCCATGGAAACCGGCGAAGTCTCAAGTTTCAGATACGCCGGATTCTCATAAAGATCGCACATTTCTTCTTTCGTCCTGCTGTCCGGCGAGATAAGTTCATCGGCTCTTCGGAAAGCCAAAAGAAGACCACTTCCATCCACGAGGGATTCATCGATTGCCTTGATCAGCGTTTCCGCCTTGCTTCTTTTCCCTTCCAGGACATAGGACTCCAGGAGAAGCACCTGATCCAAAGAATCAACAAAAGCAGATTCCATCGCCGGTACGCTTCTCGTTGTACCGGGGATCACATACCAGGAAAGCACCCACGGGTCCGTTTTCCGGTCCTCCATAAGTGTCTTGGTGGTTCGGGAGAACATATACCCCTTTCGAAGATCGCTCTCCATCTCGACCTGGCTCATCTCCGCAGACATCTTAAAAACACTCGCCGCCGTGTCTTTCTTTTTATAGAAGACACCGCTGCGCATCAGAAAGTATATCCCTAAAGAAAGGACCAAAACGACGCCGAGCACGATGCCGCCGATTATGGCATATTTCCTGACCTTCTTATTTGTATACTTCACAGAAGTAAGAGATGGCATGGACCCGCTCCTTTTCGAAAAGGTCAAAATACGATATAGTTATTGTACCATTACTTCGGAACATAGGAGATAAGAAATGCGCGTTGCCGGAATCATCGCGGAGTACAATCCCTTACATAATGGCCACCTCCGGCTGATTGAAAAGATCCGTGACGACCTTGGCGGGCAGACACCGGTTCTGGTCATCATGAGCGGTGAATTCGTCCAGCGTGGCATTCCGGCCATTACCGACCGTACAGCCCGTGTCTGCGCGCTTCTTTCCTGTGGCGCCGACGTTGTGCTTGAACTCCCCTTCACTTTTGCCACCGGCTCGGCCGACCGATTTGCCAAGGGCGGTATCCTTTCACTTATCGGAAGCGGAGTCGTAACCGATCTATATTTCGGTGCCGAGCATGCATCACTTGAGGATCTTTCATACATCGCAGGGCTGGATCCCGAATCCGACCCCGCTTTTCTGAGCACTTTGGAATCCCTCCAGAAGGACGGCCAGCCGTACGCCGCGGCGTGGGAACAGGCCCTGCTCGATCATATCCGCCTGCAAAAGAACTGTGACCGTTCGTTTTTAGATTCTCTTTCCGTTCTTTTGCATCAGCCGAATAACATTCTTGCTATTTCTTATCTTCGCGAGCTGAAGCGTGCCGGTTCAGCTATTGAACCACATGTATTGCTTCGGGAGAATCCCTATCACGAGGAAAATCTTCAAGCCGGTTCTTTTCCGAGCGCAACTGCGATCCGCAAGACGATCCTGGAGAAGTACGAACAGTCATCGAAAGGTGATTTTATCCGTTCTCTCGGTGATTTGATCGCCTTTGTTCCTGATGTCATGCTGGCCGAGATGCTTTATCAATGGAATTCCGGCACCAGGCCGATGAGTGAGAGTGATCTCATCTCCGCCGCCCTTCCTATTCTCCGTGCTTTAAGCACAACGGAACTTGCCGCTACTGCCCACATGGGAGAGCAGCTGGCCGGGCATCTTAAGAGTACCGTTCGGACGATGCACTACGATCCGGACATCAGCGCAGCCGGTGCTTTTCGACAGGCGGCCTCCACCAGATGCTTCGCCTATACCCGCATCCTCCGTGCGCTTTCCTCTTTAGTCATCGGTCAAAAGGATGTTGATCTTGTGAATCTCTCCGCCCCGAAATACCTCCGTCTTCTCGGTTTTTCCGAGAAAGGCCGCAGCGTTCTGAAGAGTATGCGCGCCGATTCTGCTTTGCCGATACTTTCCCGCACATCCGATGCGCTCCACTTTTCTAAGGATCCGGAGTTTGCCCGCATGGATGAACTCGACCGGTTGAGCCATGACTTTTGGACTTCCCGGGCACGCGGGACCTTCGAAGAAGATTTCAAGCGCGAAGTCATCCAGTATAAACGCGGCCACCTATATCGCTGAATTCAAGTGCAGTTTGGACAGCTAAACCGATATCTCATCATTCGGTTTCTAATCATTGGGAAAAATAAGAGGACTGCCTCAAACATTTTGTTTTGAGGCAGTCCCTTTCATTTATAAGTCTTTTTTTCCGGGTTGGAACCGATTACGGTTAGGAATCGTACTCCTCACGGCGGCGTCTTCTGACGATCACAACTGCTGCCACAGCAACAAGGATCAGAATCAGCGCGGTCACTACCGGAGTGTGGTTCGCAACATCACCGGTCTTAACGACTCTCTTGCCGGTTCTGCCGGTAGAGGATACGACCTCAAACTCGACTGTGATCTTCGAGCCATCGGTGTATGTCACTACTACGCGGTGTGCACCCAGCGTAAGCTTCTCGATGCACTCAGGTGTCAGCTCAACCGTACCATCCTCGTTTCTCTTGTAGTACTCCGGCGGGATCGGGTTGTCGTCGATCGTTACGGAGTAGATCTCCTTCGGCTTATCCGGTGTCGGAACCGGTGTAGCCGTAGTGGTCGTAACTTCAGAAGAAGTGGTTGTGTCTTCCGAAGACTCGGACGGTGCTTCAGAATCAGTTGTCGTAGTCGCCTTGGTCGTCGGCTGAGTCGTCTGCTTCGTAGTCGGCTCCGTTGTCGATTCAGTCGTCGACTCCGATGTTTCGGAAGACTCAGACGGTACTGTCGGTTCAGACGGCTCTGTCGGAGCAGTGTCACCTGTAGGTGCGGTGTCACCCGTCGGTGCCGTATCTCCTGTCGGGACAGTGTCTCCCGTAGGAGCGGTATCACCTGTCGGTGCAGTGTCACCTGTAGGCGCCGTATCACCGGTCGGAGCGGTGTCACCTGTAGGTGCCGTATCTCCTGTCGGGACAGTGTCTCCCGTCGGAGCAGTACCTTCTTCCTCATACGTATTCGTAATGGTCTTTTCGTCTGTCAAATGGCTGTCATTAAGAACAACACTGACATTGTTGCCGGTGACCGTAAGCTTGTAGTCCTTGATCTTCGCAGCATCTTCATCTTCGCGGATAGTATAGGTGCCAAGTTTCAGATTATCCAGTGTCTTCGATTCGCCATCGGCAAGCTCAAATGTTGCCGAATAACCTTCACCTTCCACTGTAAACGAATATTTCTTACCATCTGCGTTTGAAGGCGCACCCACTACAGACTTTGTAATTCTCAATGTACCCAGGGCTTCCGGCTTCTCATACTTATTCGTTACGGTGACTTCGTTCGTCGTATCCTTTGCGATTGCGACGGCCGTATCACCTGTAATACCTACCTTGCTGTAACCAAGTGCAGTATCTGCATCAGCGATCGTCTCTTCTACAGTGTAGGTCACGCCTGCCGGGATCTTGCTCAGCGTTACGCTTGCGCCGGCCTTAAGGGTCGCCTTGTACTCTGCAGTTGCAGTCGAGATCTCCGTGCCGTCAACAGCGTACTTCACAGCCTCGCTGAATGTGACCTTGATCTCAAACGTCTTGTCTGCATCGTAGCCTGTGCCCTGCATCGCCTTCGTGATCTTCAGGCTGCCGTACTCAGCAGTTTTCTCGTACTTGTTCGTTACGGTAACTTCGTTCGTCGTATCCTTGGCAATTGCGACGGCCG
>JAFZQI010000036.1 GCA_017620475.1 Clostridiales bacterium
ACGTTGTTAAGAAAAGAGACGGAAAAGTCTTTCTTTCCTTCTTCATAAAGAATGTAATCTTCTTCGGACATTTCAAGCCTTGCAGCCATTGTCTTCACATCGATCTCTTCGATCTCACGAAGTGCCGCAATACGCTCGCCGATCTGACGCAGTTGATCTGTCATATTGATCCCTCCTAAAACATTTCATACCGATTTCACATAATTAGTCCATAATATCGGTCTTATTATAATAGTTTTAAGGGGATAAAGTGTCAACTGACAAAGTAACCAATATGACGTATAATTAGAAAAAGATTAGTTTTCTATTACTAATCTTATCATTTTGATATGAAAAGCACACCTTGGAACCAGGATTTCATAAGAAACAGTGCTTTTGGGGAGGTATTTATGTCCCATTCCGACATCGCGTCAAAGATCATCAGCAACATCAACTCCGTCATCGTGGGTAAAGACAAACAGATCGAGCTTCTTATGGTGGCTCTTTTGACAGGCGGGCACGTGCTTCTGGAAGACGTACCCGGTACCGGCAAGACAAAGACCGCACGCGCTTTGGCGCAATCGTTGGATCTGGACTTTAAGCGCGTACAGTTCACGATCGACCTTCTGCCTTCGGACCTGACGGGCATTCACTATTTCGACAGGAAAGCCGACCAGTTCGTTTTCCGTGAGGGACCGATCTTCACGAACATCCTTCTGGCCGATGAGATCAACCGTGCCACCGCAAGAACGCAGTCCGCACTTCTTGAATGCATGGAAGAAAAGCAGGTCACCGTAGACGGCGAGACCAGAAAACTCCCGCCGCCGTTCCTGGTCATTGCAACACAGAACCCCATCGAGTCTCAGGGCACCTTCCCGCTTCCGGAAGCCCAGCTCGACCGTTTCCTCATGATGCTGTCCATGGATTATCCGACCCATGACGAGAGCATCGAGATCCTCAAGCGTTTCGCCACAGAAGATCCGCTCACCACGCTAAAGTCCGTAGCTGCACCCGCGGAGCTTCTGAATATGCAGGAGCAGGCCCGTTTGATCGTCGTTTCCGACGCGGTATATGACTACGCTACTTCAATTATCGAGGCAACACGAACAGCACAGGAAGTCCGTGTCGGCGCCAGCCCCCGTGCACTTCTGGCTCTTGTCTCCGCTGCAAAAGCACTGGCACTTCTTCGTGACCGTTCCTTCTGCACACCCGATGACATCAAGGAGCTTGCTGTTCCGGTACTGGCCCACCGTCTCTGCATGCACGCCTCCGGCGCCATTTCCAAAGACGGACGTATCTTAAGCCAGCATGACCACGCCTCGACCGTAATCAACAACATTCTGGACACAATACCCTGTCCGACGGAAAATTTCGAACGCAAATGAAACTATTTGTCTTTCTTATTATTCTGGTTATCCTTTCGATTGCAGAACTGTTCTTCTACCGCAAACACGCGCTGAAAGATCTGACGTTGCATGTGTCTTTCTCCAAGCCCATCGCCCGTTTCGGCGAGGTCGTGGAGGTCGTCGAAGTTGCACAGAATAATAAGAAACTGCCGCTCCCTTTCATTCTTCTTAAGTTCGAATCACCGGTGTCCCTTCAATTCCTGGACATGACCAACACCTCCCTGACAGACCTTTTCTATCGGGAAGATATGCTGACCATGAAGCCTTTCTCCCGTCACACCCGACGCATTAAGGTAAAGTGTATCAAGAGAGGTTTCTATTCATTTGTACGTGTTAATATCACCACTTCGGATCTGCTGCTGATCGAGAAGATCACCCGCACATTTGACAACGACGCCAGTATCACCATTCTTCCGGAAGAGGTTCCGCTTCCAAAGCTTAAGACGCTGCTGTCCATCACCTACAGCGAAGTCCAGCAGCGCCGGACCCTTCTGACGGATCCCTTCTCTTTTGCCGGGATCCGCGAATACCAGAGCGGGGATCCCATGCGCACCATCAACTGGACGGCCACCGCCAAAGCCGGAGACTTCATGGTCAATCAGAACACCTCCACCTCCACCCGGCAGGTGTCCATCTTCGTCAATCTCGAATTCTACAATCTGAAGGAATCGTTCTCCCTTCTGGAAAAATCCATCAGTCTTGCCTATTCCTATATGAATGAACTGCGTCGGGCCGGTATTCCATCTCAGTTCTTCACCAACGGCAAAGATATGATCACCGGCATTCCCGTGACCGATGCCATATCCTCCGGAGATGCCGACACCCTCCGCCGCGGCCTGGCATTGGCCAGGATCGATTTGAGCGCGGGTGTGATTCCGTTTGCGGATCTTCTGGAAGAATTCATCCCGAGTACAGGCGCCGATGACTACATCGTAATTATCTCGCCGAAATACGACGGTGCTTTTCGACCGGCGGTAAGAAACGCCAAGAAGCGCAGATCTTCTCTGCTTTGGGTCATGCCGGCATATCACTCGACGCCTGCCGTCATTCCCGATGCGGAGCTTTCGGACAATTACATGAGATGGGAGGTGCGCGGCCATGACCGATAAGAGATCCTCCCGCTTAGTAAGAACCGGATTGATCATTGATTTTCTGACCTCGCTCTCCATAGCGGTCACTATCGTCTCTGTGGAAATGGGATTTCTTCTTTATCTTCCGGTGATCGATCTGACATACTGGCACCTGCTTTCCGCCACATTCTTAAGCCTCTTTTTCGTACTGATACGCAGGCTTCGCATACCCCAGTTCCTGATGATCCTCCTGCATTTCATTGTAGGTGCGGCTTTTGTAACACTGTTATACTTCATCTCGCTTCGCAAAAGGCAGATCCCCATCGCCGTTACGGTCTTCATGAGCCTATGCGTATTGGCGCTGTTCATCCATTCCATGCTGCACCGCTACACGCATAAAGAGAAACACGTGACATTTGACGGGCTGGCCGTCACCCTCTCCCTGCACGGAGTTCTGATCGGCGGATTCGCACTGATGCATGCCACAGCACTGATCACCTACATTCTTCTGGACGCCATCATCATCGTGATCCTGTACTTTGTCGGACGCCAGCTGGATGTTTTCGAGACGAGATACTATCACAACCTGCATTCCGCTACCCAGCCCGTACACAGCATCAAGAACCAGAACCGCCTTTCCATCTTCATCGTATTCGGCGGCGTAGTATTTGCACTTCTGATCCTTCTTTGTCTTCCCATCGAAACCATCACGAAGATCTTAAGCAATGTCATACTGGGTTTCTTCGGCCTGATCGGCAAACTCATCCGCCTGATCCCCTCAATTGATATCGGCGGCAGCGGAGGAGACAGCGAAGAAGCAGAATCGATCTTCGACGGGATTCCGGATTCGGACGCATCCGGTGACCCGTCTCCGCTTTCCGTGATCGTGACTACGATCTTCGTACTCATCATCGCCGTGATGTTCTTCGTCTTTATTATCTCCACCATACGCCGCATCATTAAGCGCTTCCGCCATGCAGAGGAAGGCGAGCGGATCGTCGAAAACGATGCCGTCATTGACATTATCGAGGAAGTCCCCCAGAAGAAAAAGGTATCGATCCTCCGGTATTTCGGTGAAGGCGAAGAAGGACGGATCAGAAAGAAATACTTCACCACAGTATCCCACGCCATCCGATCCGGCGCCCCGGTCAAGGTTTCCTCCACCACACGTCAGATCGAAGCGATGCTCAAAGAAAAGGGAGATCCGTCCATCTCTGAACTGACCTCCCAATATGAATCCGTGCGTTATAACAAGAAAGAGGATTAACTCTTCTTCTTGAGCATATCGTCGATCATCGCCAGCGCACCATAGAGGATGGAATCATCTCCCAGCGCAGCCGCCTTGATCGTTACGGTATCGCGGATAGACGGCATGCAGTAGCGGTCGACTTCCTTAAGGATCTTCTCCAGGAAAACATTGCCCATCGATTCCATGACACCGCCGCCGAGAACGACATCTCCGGGCTGAATGTGTTGATCAGGTTGCCGCATCCGATCGCCAGATAGTGGCACGCGCGGTCAACGGCTTCCACGGCCACTTCATCGCCTTCGTCATATGCCGCCTTCAGGACCTTGCTCTTAAATACGCCCTTCTCAACTGCCTTTGCCATCGATGTGCTCCGGCCTCTTGCCGCCTGGGTACGGATATAATCCGAGATACCCTGCTTACTGGAGAATGCCTCCAGGCAGCCTCTCTGTCCGCAGTTGCACTTCGGGCCCTCCGGATCCAGGATCATGTGACCGCACTCGGCCCCCTTATCCAGATGTCCCGTAAAGAGTTTGCCGTCGATGATCAGTCCTGCTCCCATTCCGGTACCGACAAAGAGCCCCACTACCTGAGTCAGGCCTTTGGCCGCACCATACTTCCATTCACCGTATACGCCGACATTGACGTCATTTCCGATGAAGAACGGAACGTGGAACTTCTTCTCGATCGCCGAGCGGATCTCATAGTTTCTCCAGGGAAGATTCGGCGAGAAAAGCACTATCCCCTTTTCGATATTGATTACACCCGGAGCCCCCGCAGCGATTGCCGCCACATCCTTAATGGAGATCTTAAACTCCGCAAGGAGCTCTTCAACAAGGGTAATGATCGTATCTTCGATATTCTGGGCATCGCCGCCGTTTGCTTTGGTCTTCTTCTTGATCCGGTACACGATCTCCCTTTTGCTGTTGAAGATCACTCCCAGGACCTTGGTTCCTCCGATATCCAGACAAATGTAATACTTGTTTGCGGCCGCCATACTCATCTCTCCTTTCGCTTCTCTAATGCATCTGCAAGGTCATATAGTTTCTGTACGCCGTTCTCGAGCGTGAAATAGTGGAAGATATACGGAACCAGGAGCACCGTAAAAAGAAGCAGAAGCGGCAGGATATACCATCTTTCGATCAGCACGAAAAGGCTGAAGATAATGATTTCACAAAGTCCGAAAAGAACTGTGACGATCAGATGGATCAGCCGTTCATGCTGGAAATACAAAAGCCACCTGTTCAAATACGAAAGCAGGCCGGAAAGCCTGCTTTGGTCTACGGTCCCGCCCGAAGCGCTGACCTCATCGTATTCTTTGAGAAATGCCTCTGTATCACTTATCAGCTTTTTAAGCTTCTTTGCCATATGCCCATTCCTTACTTATGCGCCCTTCTCTTCCGTCTTCTCTCTCGTCGTGCGCTGCTTCTTGGGTTTCGCGCCCTTGATCAGTTCCGGCCGTTCATTGTCGGTGACGCAGTTCTTGTGGACGATACACTTCACGGCATCCTGCTCGGATGGAACTTCGTACATGATGTCCATCATCAGATCCTCAAGGATCGCTCGAAGGCCGCGGGCACCGGTCTTGCGTTCGATGGCTTTCTTGGCGATCTCGACTACCGCTTCATCATCGAATTCCAGTTCCACGCCATCCATCTTCAGCATCTTCCAGTACTGCTTCAGAAGCGCATTCTTCGGCTCACGGAGGATACGGATCAGCGCCGCCTCATCCAGGCCATCCAGCGTAACATTGATCGGTACACGTCCGATAAACTCCGGAATAAGTCCGAACTTCATAAGATCTTGAGGTACCAGCTGGGAGAGCCACTCACCCGCCTGTTTCTCCTCACGGGAAACGATCTCCGCGCCGAAACCGAAGTTCTTCTTACCGACACGCTGCTCAATGATCTTCTCTAATCCGTCAAAAGCACCGCCGCAGATGAAAAGGATGTTGGTGGTATCGATCTGGATGAATTCCTGATGCGGATGCTTTCTGCCGCCTTGCGGAGGAACATTCGCCACCGTACTCTCCAGGATCTTCAGCAGTGCCTGCTGTACGCCCTCACCGCTAACATCTCTCGTGATAGACGGATTTTCCGACTTCTTCGTGATCTTATCGATCTCATCGATATAGATGATTCCCTTCTGCGCCGCCTCGACATCGTAATCCGCTGCCTGAAGAAGCTTAAGAAGGATATTCTCAACATCCTCACCTACATAACCGGCTTCCGTTAACGTCGTGGCATCCGCAATGGCAAAAGGCACATTGAGCGCTCTGGCCAGTGTCTGGGCAAGAAGCGTCTTACCGCATCCCGTCGGTCCGATCAGAAGGATATTACTCTTGGTAAGTTCAATATCATCCGATGTGCTGAACTTGGAGAAAACACGCTTGTAGTGATTATAGACCGCAACAGACAAAGCCTTCTTCGCCTGCTCCTGCCCGATGACATACTCATCGAGCGCGGCCTTGAGCTCCGCCGGCGTCGGAAGATGATCCTTCTTCTCACCGGATCCGGATCTGGGGGCCTTGAATCCCACTTCGTCTTCTGCCAGGATCGACTCACAGATCTTCACGCATTCGTTGCAGATATAGATACCCGGCGGCCCGGCAAGCATGCGGGACACTTCCAGTTCCGTCTTACCGCAGAAGGAACAGTGGATAATACCATCAAAATCCAGTACATCGTCTTTGCTCATACAAACTCCTTAGCATATAACACACCTTCAGGGCATGCTTATGTCGTTACGTTGTCTTATATCATGTTACCCGAAGTGACTTTGGGTTTCAATGATTAAGCCTCCATTTTATGTTACTAATTCTTTTCATTTTCCCATGGGAAAAACCATTTAAAAAAAGAAGAGAGACCCCTCGTCGGAATCACGTTCCCGAACTTGCGGTCTCTTCTCAGATGACACAGTTGCCCATGTCTGAACCTTCATGATATAGGAGAATTACTCCTCTGCTTTCTCTTCTTTCTTAGGCTCTTCCTTCGGCTCAACCTTCTTCGCCTTAGAAGTCAGAGCATCCACCGTCTTTCTGCCGACGATGCTGTCACGCAGGAAGCTGTCGTTCTCCTTGATGCGCTCAAGGAAATCTTCCTTCTTCATGCCATACTGCGAAGCGATCTTCTCCGCTTCTTCTTCGATATCCGCATCAGTAGCCTCGATGTTCATTGCTTTACCGCAAGCCTCAAGAACCAGAGAGCTCTTCACGCGGGATTCCGCCATCGTGCGAAGTCCGGCCTTATACTCATCCATGGTCTGACCCATGTACTGCAGGTAGGTCTCCAGCGCGATGCCCTGGGAACGCATACGGTAGCTCTGCTCTTCGATCATGTTGTCCACTTCGGTATCCACCATGCACTCCGGGATATCGACCTTGGCATTCTCACAGACAGCCTTCACAACTTCCGTCTCGAAACGGTCCTGAGCACTCTTCTCAGCCTGCTCGGTCTGGGTCTTGAGGATGTCAGCCTTGTACTCGTCAAGGGAATCGAATTCACTTACGTCCTTAGCAAAATCATCATCGAGTTCCGGAAGTTCCTTGACCTTGATCGCATGGAGCTTGATCTGGAATGTGGCTTCCTTACCCTTGAGATCTTCAGAATGATACTCTTCCGGGAAAGTCACCGTGATGGGGAATTCCTCATCGACATTGTGACCGATCAGCTGCTCTTCAAAGCCCGGGATAAAGGAATTGGAACCGATCTTCAGATCATAGCCTTCAGCTTTTCCGCCTTCAAAAGCAACACCGTCAACGAAACCTTCGTAATCAATGGTAACGGTATCACCGTTTTCAACGGCTCTGCCCTCGACAGGAACCATACGGCCGTTTCTGTCCTGCTGACGCTTCAGCTCGGCTTCAACCGTCTCATCTGTCGGAGCGATGTAACGGTACTCTGCTTCAACACCCTCGTACTGGCCAAGTTCAACTTCCGGCTTAACGGTAACGGTTACGGTATACTTCATACCCTTATCTTCACCGATTTCCTGGATATCCAGTTCCGGACGGGAAACGACCTGAAGGTTGTTCTCCTTCACCGCTGCAGCATATGCAGGATTTACAACGAAATCGATGGCATCATCAAAGAGAACGCCTTCACCATAGTACTGCTTCACCAGTTTGTACGGAGCCTTGCCCTTACGGAAGCCCGGGATCTGGAAACGGTTCTTATTCTTGTTGAAGGACTTCATCATTGCGTCCTTAAATTCTTCCTGGGATGCTTCCAACGAGATAACGACGATATTGTTATCTTTTTTCTCAATAGATGCCATATATATATCCTCCATATATAAAAGAAATGCTAATCACACGGAGAGACATTTTATCACAAACTATTTTCGTTTTCAATCATTCATGCAAAAAAAGAACTGCACCTTCGGTGCAGTTCCTATCTGGCGCGCCCGGCAGAGATCGAATCCACAACCTTCTGATCCGTAGTCAGACACTCTATCCAGTTGAGCTACGGGCGCAAATATACGTTGCTGTTCACACAGCATGATGTATTTTAGTCCCAAGAGTATATCTTGTCAATGGTCTTTCGAAATATTCCGGTCTTTTTCGCAAAGAGGGATCTTGATCTCAATAACGAAGAGTTCATTTTCCACCGATGCGTTGATCTCCCCGTGCATACGGTCCACCAGTCCCTTGGCGATCGCCAGTCCCAGACCCGTAGATGTGGAAGTTCTGGCTTTATCGCCTTTATAGAAGCGGGTAAAGATCTTATCGATCTCGATGATCTCCTCCGCTTTCTTATCGTTATAGCATGAGAAATGAAGCTGATTTCCGTCTTTTTCCAAGCGAAGGCCGAGACGGTTCTGTCCGTGTTCCAGTGCATTTTTGACCAGATTCTGAACGACACGGCGAAGCGCGACCTCATTGGCCATGATCGGAAGGTCCTCTTCACAGAAGTTCACCTCCGGTTCCAGACCTCTCTTTTCAAAGTCCTCATAGAATGCAAGTACGGTCTCGCAGATGCACTGGCGTCCATCCATCTTCACACAGGACAGTTCCTAGTTCTGATCCTGCATCTTCGTATAGGTGAATAATTCTTCCAGGAGTTCCTTGAGGCTGGAGATACGGTTCTGGATGATCTGCAGATAGTGTTCCTTCTCCTCGGCGGAATCCGACATGACCAGGAGCTGTACATATCCATCCAGAGAAGTCAGCGGCGTACGGATATCGTGGGAAAGATTGGCGATCGCTTCCTTCAGATTATTCTCGTTACGCTCAATCAGGATGCTTTCTTCCTGGTACCGGTTACAGATCTCATTGACCCGAAGCACAAGCTCATTGACCTCCTTATAGGGAACTTCGGAAGTCAAACGCTGGTTGGAAGAATGCTTCTGCATCACTTCCAGTTGATGGCAATTCTTACGGATCTGTTTCCTGTACTGGATAAATGCGATCAAAAGAGAGATAGCCAGGATCGTAGCACCGATAGCCCAAAACAGCATAGGTCGTCTCCCTCCTATCCCACGGACCGGGCATCGCCGGTAAGAGAAAGATAATAGTCTTCCAGTGCTTCGTTTTTCACGGCAATATTCAATGTCTTAATATTGTTCTTCGCAAGTTCCAGAACGATCTCTCCGCTGTCATCCAATCTCTCGAATATCTGGATGATACTCTTATCGAGGACCTTATAATCCGTGATCCCCATGCTCTCGATGACTGTGCAGGCCTTCACCGGATCACTGGGACGAAGCTCGATCCTCTCGCAGCAGCGTTTCAGAAGTTCCTGATGCGTAAACTCTTCGATCATCTGTCCGTGATGGAGGATACTGTAACGGGTCGCGATCTTCGAAAGCTCCTCGAGGATATGTGAGGAGATCATGATAGTAATGTTTCTTTCCTTGCTGAGTCTGGCGATCAGTTCGCGGATCTCTACGATGCCCTGCGGATCCAGTCCGTTGATAGGCTCGTCCAGCAAAAGAAGATCCGGGTGTCCCAGAAGTGACAACGCAATACCGAGGCGCTGCTTCATACCCATGGAATACTTCTTTACGGGGATCTTTCCGACTTCTTCCAATCCCACATCTCTCAGAAGTTCACGCATGAATGCCTCATCATTCATCCCCATCATCAGAGACTTGATCTTCATGTTTTCCATGGCATTCATCGAAGGAAACAAACCCGGGCTTTCGATCAGAATCCCGATACGGTCACGCATACTTGCGGTCTTCTCTTCGCTTTCTCCGAAGATCCGGTAACTTCCTTCCGTCGGTTTCGCAAGTCCCGCCAGCATCTTCAGAAGCGTGGTCTTTCCCGCTCCGTTTCTTCCGATAAGGCCATAGATCTCTCCGCGCTTAAGATGAATGGATACATGATCCACAGCGGTAATGGCCCCGTATCTTTTGGTAATACTATCCGTTTCCAGTAAATATTCCACTTTCTGTCCTCCATGAAGCATCCTCTCATACGGATGCTTCCTAAACCCGAGTTTCATTATATCACGATACCCTCCCGATCCGAAAAGGGAAATAGAACACTATCCCGGGGAGGAAGGGTGTTCTATTTCCATGTTAAGAGGGTATTATGTTCGTAGGATCATGCTGAATTATTTCACATCTCTCTTCTGCTGAAGGAGCATGCTTCCACCAAGAGCCGCTACGATGTAGCCGGCGCACAGTACGCAGAGGATCACACAAGCCTTCGTTCCGGAACTAAAATCGAAGTTCATTACCTGGCTGTCCAGGAAGAAATCCGTCGGAAGAACGGCCGGATTGGAGATCAGCTTCTTGACGAGAAGGTCCATCAGATTTTCGATGAGATAGAGGATACCAAGCGAGATGATCAGGGACGGAACGATACCGCCGGCTGCGCTTCTGAACAATGTCGTGAAGAAGAAGAATACCGCCGAGAAGGCCAGAAGACCAACATATGAAAGGCCCAGGGACTTCAGGAACATGGTTGCGCTTCCTGCTGTAAAAGCATTGAGGAACAGTGCGCTTGCGCCGAGTGCAACGCCGCCGGCAAGAACAACGAGTCCTGTCATTCCGATTACGGCCGAGATCCATCTGGCCAGGGTGTGCTTCCACTTATTCTTCGTAATACCGATGATGTTCTTATCAAATCCGCACTTCTGCTCCGCATTGGAGAAAAGAACGATGAAAATCGCGGCGATGATCAGGAAATCGGAGCTTCTAATAATAGAAGTGAAGACAGAGGCTGCAGTTGCTTCGCTCAAACCCATTGCCTCGGACATGCCTTCCATAATGTTGAAAGGGTCGTCCATGATGATCTTCATAATGCCGAACTGCATAAGTCCGTAGAGAACGGCTACGATAGCCAGTACCCAGGTAGATACCGCGTGGGTCATACGGTAAAGATTCATTTTGATCAGATTAAGCATTGTCTTTTCCTCCTGTCAGCTGGAAGTAATAGTCTTCAAGTGCCTCGCTCTTTACAGCGATCTCATTGGTCTGGATATTTTCCTTGGCAAGTGCCACCGTGATGGCGCCGCCCTCATTGAGGCGCTCATAGATGCTGATGGCATCGTCTTTGACTTCGAGTTTGGAAAATCCCATGGAATTGAGAACAGCAAGCGTTCTCGAAATATCATTTGTCTTCAGTTCCAGTCTCTCACTGCACTTGCTGAACAGTTCTTCTTTTGTTTCCTCTTCGAGAAGCTTACCTTCGTGGATGATACCGTACTGTGTCGCCACCTTGGAAAGCTCATCCAGAATATGGCTGGAGATCAGGATCGTGATCCCCTTGTCGTTACAAAGGTGATGGAGGATGTCTCTCATTTCCGCAATACCCTGCGGATCCAATCCGTTGATCGGCTCGTCCAGGATCAGGAGTTCCGGCTTATTTACAAGTGCCATAGCAATTCCCAGTCTCTGTTTCATACCCAGCGAGAACTGCTTCGCTTTCTTCTTGCCGGTGTTGGAAAGACCGACTTCCTCAAGAAGTCCGTACAGGAATTTGTCATCGTGGATACCCAGTGCGATCGCCTTTGTCTTCAGGTTCTGGATCGCCGTCATGTTCGGGTAAAGTCCGGGTGCTTCGATCAGGATGCCTACCTTCGGCATCATCTGCTCTGTGGTCTCCCCGTTTCTGCCGCGGATCTCGAAGGATCCGGATGACGGATGGGAAAGTCCGCCGATCATCTTCATCAATGTGGTCTTGCCGGCACCGTTTCTTCCGATGAGGCCATAGATCCCGCCACGGACTACGTGGATAGATACTTCATTGGCCGCATTGTACTTGCCGTAGGTCTTGGTTAATTCGGTTGTAGTAAGAATGTAATCCATTTTTGTCTCCTCCTTGTTGCTTACAGGTTCATTGTAGAAAACAAATCCTAATCAATCGCCAAGGAGAGATTCAAAAATGGAAAAGAAAAAGTTAAGAAAAGATTAAGCCGTCAGCAGCGGACATCTCTCTTTCTTGCCAGAAGAATGCAAAGTCCCAGCGCCACGGCCGTATAGACCAGGCCCACGACCACGGTCCGGATCGTATCCGAAGATCCCATGGAAGGACTATAAGAAAGATAAACATTATCCAGGCAGTAATCCGAGAAACGAAAGAAATGCTCAGCGCCCTCTTCTTCAATACCCAAAGAAGACATCATGATCTGCTCCAGATCCGCACCGCTGATCTTCGCGATGATGATATCGACCAGTTTCTCGAGTGTCTGAAGAAGACCCGATGCAATGATCAATCCGATGACCATGCCGCCCGCCGGACTTCTGAAGAGCGAGGTGATCAGGAATACCATCGTCAGCATGGCGATCAGGCAGATATATACCACGAAGAATTCTCTGAAGTATTGCTCCCAGTACTTCGATGTAAACGTCTTAAACAGAGGCGCTACCAGGCAGAGGCTGAGGAGCGAATACGCCACATACACGATGCTGGAGCATGCGACCATCGCGCACCACTTCGACCATACGAGCTTTCCCTTATTCTCAAACATACCGTAAGTATTCTTGACGAATCCTTTGGAAAAATCACTGTGTGTCAGAAGTACGGCAAAGATCGTAAGTAAGATGATAAACGTATCATTCGACTGAATAAAGAACATGTGCACCAGATCCGGTGTAAATTCCACCTTCGTAGTCGCCACCGTAGAGCGGATGAAGAGTGCACCCGCCTGGATATTCAGCGGATCTTCAAAGACGATATAAGCCAGTCCGAGATGCGTAAAGATAAACGCCAGAAGCAATATCCCCAGGACTAATGTCGAACGGGATTTGATGGTACGGTACATATGCATACGGAAAACATTAAACATTGCCTTGTCCTCCTGTCAGATGGAAATAATACTCTTCGAGCGACTGACCTTCCGTCTTCATCTCAAGGGTCTGGACATCTTCCTTGGCAAGAGCCATGGAAACGGCACCGATCTCATCGACGCGCTCCCTGATCTCGAAGTGATCACCGACGAATGAATACTGCGCAAATCCCATAGACATGAGTATCTGTTCCGTCTTCTCCTTATCGCTCGTCTTAATATACCCGCGTGGCTGACAGCGCGCGATCAGTTCTTCATTCGTTGCCTCGGCAAGAAGCTTACCGTCATGGATAATGCCGTAACGGTTGGCCACTTTCGAAAGCTCTTCCAGAATGTGGCTGGAGATGACAATGGTAATATGTCTTTCCGTACAAAGGCGGTGGATCAGATTTCTCACTTCCGCAATACCCTGCGGATCCAATCCGTTGATGGGCTCATCCAGAAGAAGGAGTTCCGGTGAATTGACCATCGCCAGCGCGATACCCAGTCTCTGACGCATACCTAAAGAGAAATTCTTCACCGGCTTTTTGCCTACGCCCTCCAGGCCGACAAAACGGAGCAGATCGTTAAAATACTGATCATTGTTTACTCCGTACGCCAATCCCTTCGCCTTCAGATTCTGGAATGCGGAAAGATTCGCATAAAGACCCGGATCCTCGATCAGCACGCCGACCTTGGTCAGCATCTGCGCGTTGGTCTCCCCGTTCGGTCCCATCAGTGTGTAAGTACCGCTTGTCGGGAAAGAAAGGCCGGCGATCATCTTAAGAAGTGTCGTCTTTCCGGCACCGTTCCTTCCGATCAGGCCGTACACCTCTCCACGTTCAACATGGATAGAAACCTGATCGACTGCCGTTTTCGTTTTGAATTTCTTTGTAATATTATCTGTTGTCAGAATCAAACTCATGATAGGACCTCCCTACTTGGCAAGCTTATAACCGATCCCCCATACGGTCTCGATGAATTCGGTATCCGTAAACTCTTTTAACTTCTTTCTTATATTACTAATATGCACGTTGATCGTCTTATCCTCTCCGATATAGATCTCATTCCATGCACAATCATAGATGTCCTGCTTAGTAAATACACGTTTCGGGTGCGACACCAGAAGGGCGAGGATCTGGAACTCCCGCTTGGTCAGCTGGACCTCGTTGTCATTGACCATAACGGTAAAAGAGGACTCGTCCAAGGTCAGTTCCTTATACTTCATCTGTCCGCCTGATGCATCTGACGCACCATTGGAACTTCTCCGGATCTGTACCGCCACTCTGGCCAGAAGTTCCGGGATCTCAAAAGGTTTCGTGATATAGTCTTCCGCTCCGGACGTCAGCATCTGCACTTTGGTATCCATCTCATCTTTGGCCGATACCACAATCACCGGTGTATCCTTGATCGCCTTCATCTTCGGGAAAAGTTCATCACCGCAAAGTCCGGGAAGCATCATGTCCATCAGGACCAGATCATAGGATTCTTTTTCATAATAGAGCAGGGCTTCCGTTCCGGAAAATGCCTGTGTACATTCATAGCCTGCTTTCTTAAGTGCATCGGCGATCAGGTGATTGATCTCCGTGTTGTCCTCTATAATCAGAATCTTTTTCATGTTTTTGTACCTCGCTACTGAATATCATATCACACTTTATGCTTTCCCATATCTTTTTCATGGTGTTCTTCTTCACCTGGTGGTATACTTTGAGGACGTAGAAAGGAGTTTCCCTCATGGATTTAGTTCGAGATTCTTCCCGGCTTTTGATACCGGGTCTTTATAACGCCCGTGATCTTGGTAATATGCCAGCCGCTGACGGCCGAATGACCGCCTGTCACCATCTGGTGCGCTCGGATGCACCGGACCATCTCAACGCCGAATCGATCCGGGAACTTAGTGCTTATCCCATCGGGGCAGTCATCGATCTTCGTTCAAAAGAAGAGGCTGCAGCCCATCCGGATTCGATCCGGGAAGACCACCGATTCACCTACTATAACATTCCGCTTCTACACATCAACGCCGATGATATCAATGCCAACATCATCTCCGAAACGATCAGGACCTCACTGGGACAGCTTTATGTCTGGATGTTTGAAAACTGCAAACCCTACTTTGCGGAAGTACTGAGAACGATCCTAAAAGAAAAAGGGAAAACAGTGCTTTTCCATTGTGCGCACGGGAAAGACCGCACGGGTCTCATTACCGCGATCTTCTATCTTCTCTGCGGAGTCAGCCGGGATCTTATCATCTCAGATTACGCCATCTCCTATACCTATGTCGCGGATCTGGTCGCCCCGCTCATGGAAGCCACGGAGGAAAGCGTACATCACATCTACAGAAGTGATGCATCGAACATGGAGATGCTTCTTGCACACGTGGATAAGAATTATCAGGGAGATATCCGCGTTTTCCTTCGATCCTGCGGACTAACTGACGAAGAGATGTCTGCGTTAAGAGGGATCCTTCTTCCCGATTGACCGTTACGAGGTTACCGATTGACCTTTATGAGGCATCCCCGATACGTTCCAGGATCAGTGTCTTGATCGGGTAACTTCCGTTGGATCTGGCATGTTCTTTATCCAGATCGGCACGGAACTCGTAGTCCTCACCATCCATGGAGATCTTCAGCACATAGCCTGTCTCATCCGCAAAAGGATAGCGGCTCAAAATCTCCCAGGAGGACTGATCGACGCTCATGTACGCACCGACACCTGCTTTTTCGGAATCCCAGATACGGAAGCGCACATAGGTGCCATCCCAATCTTCTTCATCATGGAATACGCCATACACCGTAATCGTAAATCCGCTATAGCGGATGAGGATATTGCGCAGACCGTCTTCTTCGTTTCCGCTTGAAGCCTTCTCGATGACCGGTCCGCAGGAGATCGTGATCGGTTCACCGAAAAGCGCACGGAGCTGGGACGGTGCGGCATGCTCTCCGATTCGAACGGTACGGCGTCCGTTGTAGTAAAGATAGAGGTCCGCGGTCTTCAATTCATTGGTGATCGGATCCACTACGGAAATCACATCATCCTCGTCACTTCGGAACTGCACTTTTCTCGTTTTGCTCTGAAGATGGGTATCGAGTACCTTGGGCTGCAGATACACAAGATTGGACGCATCTAGCGAGATCATCTCATATTCACGGAATTCCGATGTCACATTCTGAGAGTAGAAACGGATCATCTCATTGGCCTTTTCCCGAAGCACTTCCGCAGAATCCGGGAGCGGTTCCGGAACTTCGGTATAAGGTAGAAGAGAGATCACATCCGTCAGGTTTTTATTCGAATACGCTTCGAAATAATGTACGGCAAATGCGTACAGATTGACACAGCTGCGGATCCATCCGCGGTTAAGATACACGGTGCCGTCCGTCTTCGTCTGCAGATAGAAATACAAAGGCACGCCGGATATACGCGTTCCCGTGGTCTGAACCATAATGGGAATACATCCTCGGATCAAATCCTGATACTCCTGTGAATCATTCGATATCATCGATTCCAGAAGTTCTTCCCGTTCCTGTCCTTCCACAATGGCAAAAGAACTGACCAGGCCGGATCTCGGAATCATCTTCTGGAGCACGCTGATATACTCGTAAAACTCCGAATATGTGGTGCCGTCGCGCTGCTCTTCCGGTATCTGTTTGAAAAGATCCTCTGCAGCATTCAGATCCTGTATCGAGTTGACCACGATACGTGCCATCTCCGGCACATCGATCTTCTTTTTCAGGAAACCGTTCTTGGAACAGGAGGTCAGCATTCCGGTCAAAAAGCACAGCATCAGAAGGACCGACATCCATCGGTCGGAAATCCTTCTATGCATGCCTTCCCGAACGGATCTCATTTTCCATCCTTCTTTCTGCGCTGTTTCGTTGCTTCAAAAACAACGATCCCCGCTGCTACTGCCGCATTTAAACTGTTGACCGATCCCGCCATGGGGATGGAGAGCAAAAAGTCGCACTTGTCCCTGATGTTCTTGTTCATGCCTTCGCCTTCACTGCCGATCACGATCGCCATAGGTCCTGACCAGACATCATCAAAGTACCGGTTCGTTCCTTCCGCATCGGTTCCGGCGATCCAGAAGCCCTTCTCTTTGAGTTCGAGGATCGTCCTCGAAAGGTTCGTCACTCTGGCCACGGGAACGTATTCGATCGCGCCGGCGGAAGCCTTCGCCACCATCGAATCCAGACCGATGGAGCGGTGCTGCGGGATAATGACACCGGAAACGCCGGCCGCATCTGCGATACGCAGGATCGATCCCAGATTGTATGCATCCTTCAGTTCATCGAGAATAAGAAGAAGCGGTGCCTCCCCTTTCTCATTTGCCCGTTCCAGCATCTCATCGATCTCCACATATTCGTGGCTGGCAACCTGGGCGATCACGCCCTGATGGTTATGGGTCTGGGACATTTCATCCAGATTCGTCTTCGGCACTTCCATGATCGGAATTCGAAGTTCTTTTGCCATATTGATGATCCTGGACATCGTCGGATCCGGACGCGCATTTTCCTGACGCTTCATCACAAAGAGTTTGTTGATAGTGCGTCCCGCACGCATCGCTTCGAGGACGGGGTTTCTTCCTTCCACACGATCTTCCGTAGGCGCGTTTTCCGGCTTTCCGGCAACACCCGGAAACGCCTTATCGAAAGAAGGTATCTTATCCTTCGGCGCGCCTCTGAATTTCGTTATGTCATGTTTACCCGGTCTCGGGTTCTTCGGTCCTGGCATCTTGGGGCCCATCGGATCCTCCTTACTTCTCTTCCTCAAGGATCGTGATGATCCGTCTGATTATCTCTTCCATCCGCTCTTCGGAACCTGTCATATACAGATACCCGATCAGCGTCTCCAGTCCGGTCGCATACTTATAATCGGCAGGACTTGCGTTCTTTGCCATACTTCCCTGATGTCCGTTCTTGCCTCTTCGGAAGACCGTCTGTTCTTCCTCCGTAAGCTCGTCATACAGGATGCGGATCGCATGTGCCTGCGCCGGAGCGGCTACATATTTCACCGCCTTTTTGTGCAGGACACCCGACTGTCCGCCGATACGGGAAACGATATGCATCCGCACATACAGTTCGTACACGGCATCGCCCACATAGGCAAGTACCGAAGTCGGCACCTCACGGATATCCTCCGGCGGGATCGGGATCATCATTTCTTCGTCACCTGCGGTCCCTGCGGGGTATCCTTGATCTGATATCCCATCTCGGATACCTGATCACGGAGAGCATCCGCCTTGGCAAAATCCTTATTCTTTTTCGCTTCTACGCGCTGGTTGACAAGATCCATGACTTCAGCGGGAATTCCGCTGTCCTTATTGAGGATCGCCCGGATCTCAAGACCCAGCACGCCCATCAGTTCGCAGATCATATCAGCCGCAGCCTTGATTGAAGATGCGGATACATCCTTTGCGGTCAGATGCGTATTCAAAACGCGCACCAGCTCATAGATCGCCGTGATCGCATCCGCGGTATTCATGTCATCGTCCATACGGGCAATGAAGGATTCCTTTGCCTCAGAGACAGCGTCGGCCAGTTCTTTTTCCGAATCGGCATTAGCGGAAAGACCTGCTTCTGCCTCATGGCTTAAGATGAAGTCGGATGTCTCAACAGCTGTCGAGATTCGATCGAGACCGTTCTGTGCAGACTTTAAAAGCTCGTCTGAGAAATTGATCGGCATTCTGTAGTGACCGGACAGAATGAAGAACCGGATCACCTCATACGGGAACTTCTGGACGATATCACGTACCGTAAAGAAATTGCCGAGAGACTTACTCATCTTCTCGTTGTCGACATTCACGAATGCATTGTGCATCCAGTAGTGTGCGAACGGGCAGCCGTTTGCGGCCTCGCTCTGGGCAATCTCGTTTTCATGGTGCGGGAATATCAGATCCTGTCCGCCGCCATGGATATCGATGGTCTTACCGAGGTACTTTCTGTTCATGGCCGAGCACTCGATGTGCCAGCCCGGACGGCCCTCACCCCACGGAGACTCCCAGAAGGGCTCGCCTTCCTTCTTAAATTTCCAGATCGCAAAGTCAGCAGGATTTCTCTTTCCCTCGAAAGAAGCTCCGCGCTCTCCGGCACCGGCTACAAGATCCTCAAGATTATAGTGCGAAAGTTTACCGTACTCCTTGAACTTCGGTACTTCGAAGTACACGCCGTCGCCTTCGATGATGTAGGCATAGCCTTTGTCCATCAGGTCGGTGATCAGGGCGATGATCTCATCCATGGTTTCCGTGGCTCTCGGCTGATAGGTCGGGCGCTTTATCCCCAGAGCATCTGCATCCTTGTAGTACTCGGCAATATACCTGTCAGCGATCTCTTTGACCGTTGTGCCCTCTTCGTTGGCCCGGTTGATCATCTTATCGTCGATGTCGGTAAAATTCTGGCAGAACGTCACGTCGTAGCCTCTGTACTCGAGGTAACGGCGCAGTGTATCAAATGTTACGAACGGCCGGGCATTGCCCAGATGGAAGAAGTTATAAACCGTCGGGCCGCAGGCATACATCTTCACCTTGCCCTCTTCCATCGGCACAAACTCTTCCTTCATTCTGGTCAGTGTATTAAAAATCTTCATGTTGTTCCTCCTATATGACATAGTCTTCGGGCGTATCCTCGGGAAGTTCCGTTTCCGGATGCTGGTGTTTCACAGCCTGCTCCAGGGCTTCCACATGACGCGCAAGACGACGGATTTCTGATTCGAGCGGATCTTCCACAGTCGGATGGTCCAGTTCGTCCGCGTGATTGACAGGCTGTCCCTGCATACGGACGACTTTTCCGGGAACACCGACTACCGTGGCTTCCGCAGGCACGTCGTGAAGTACGACGGCGTTCGCACCGATACGGGCATTATCACCGATCGTGACAGGACCCAGTATCTTGGCGCCGGCACCGATGAGCACATCGTTGCCGAGTGTCGGATGACGCTTCCCTTTACCATGGCCGGTACCACCGAGCGTCACGCCATGGTAAATCGTACAGTTGTCTCCGATCTCAGCAGTCTCACCGATGACGATCCCCATGCCGTGATCGATGAAGAGCCCGTGCCCGATCTTAGCGCCGGGATGGATCTCTATGCCCGTACACGACCTGGCGAACTGGGAATTCCATCTGGCCAGTCCGAAAAGGTGGATCTTATAGAAGAAATGACTTACACGGTGAAAAATCAGTGCATGGAAACCGGGGTACAGCAGCATAACAGAAAGCACACCCCGCGCTGCAGGGTCACGTTTAGCAATCTGTTTCGCATCCTTCCAAAGGCCCATCTTACTCCTGTTTCCGCACAATAATAAAAGCCCAAAACCGCGCCCATTTTTGACACCTAGCGATCGCCAGGTGGGTATCCTGCGGCAGTCTAAGATCTTCCTCTCGGGAGCGCCTCCCTAAAGAAGCGGTAAGGCTTGATCGTCTCTGCTCCGACTGCGGATTCCCGATTATGTCATGAAGGTTCAAAAACATGAGCATCAGCTTTAGGTTGTCTTTATTATACCAGTATACCTACAAAAAGGGAAGCCGAATAAATTACCAAAGTGTAACAATTCCCAGTCGCACCCGTGTCATAAATACAGCCTTTTGACGGAATCGGTTTCCTCAAGTTCGCGGTGCGTCGCCGCCACCACCCCGATCACACACGCGGCACCATGCTCATAAAGAAGTTTCGCCGCTTCATGCAAGGTCGCACCGGTGGTCAAAATATCGTCGACAAGGAGGATATTCCAGCCGCTAATGTCCCAGTCTTTTCCTAATGCAAAAGCACCCCGTACATTTTTCTGCCGCATCTCCGGCTCCGAATAGCGGCTCTGCTGTTTCGTATTCCGGGTACGACGAAGGACTTCGGGAAGGATCGGGACGCCCAGACTTGCTGAAAGACCCATCCCCAGTACCTCAGCCTGGTTATATCCGCGTTTTCGAAGTCTTTGGTCGGAAAGCGGAACCGGAACAACGGCATCCGGTTTTACGGGAAGATCCCCGGGGAACTCCTGTCCCATCAGTTCGCCGACCAGTGTCCCGCAATAACGGCGGGAATGGAACTTCAATTGCCGAAGTAACATTGTTACAGGCATCTCATAATGGAACAGCGCCCACACCTGAAATTGCGGGATCGGATCCGATTCATAGGGATCGGAAAGACACGAAAACCATCTTTCGGATGACCGGCGAAGCGGAAACTGCGAAAGACAGTGCGTACATATTTGCAAGCTTCGGGTAGAACTACTGCAGTTCACCCCCGAAACGAGCACACGCCGGCATATCATGCAGACGTTCGGAAACAGATAACGGATCACCTTTTTGGCGGCTCCGTATAGACATGCTTTATCCATAGCTCCTCCTTGCGGGGAAAGCGGAATATCATGTCATCTCAATCATTTTCATGGCTTTCCTCAGTTTCTTTCGGTTTCTCAAGAAACACCCGAAGCGCCGTATTGCGATCATCGGCATACTGCGATCGGATCATCCTGTGGATCGTGCTTCGGTCTCCGAGTATCCATAATTCTTCCTTGGCCCTTGTTACGGCCGTATAAAGCAGATTACGGTTAAAGATCGGTCCGTACTCCTGCGGGATCACAAGAAGGACCTTCTTCCATTCTCCGCCCTGGGATTTATGAACGGTCAGCGCATAGGCCAGTTCCAGATCCGAGACGCTTTTCTCCGGATACAAAGCACGCCTTCCGTCATCGAAAAGAATATCCAGAGGGAAATCGGAATAGGGATTGAGCTCTCTTACGAATCCGATATCCCCGTTAAAGACGCCCGCGCCCTCCGTGCCGTCATTTTCCTTGCAAAGAAGGCGGTAGTCATTACGTACCTGGATCACGCGGTCATCTTTGGCAAAATGTCTGACTACTCCTTCTTTGATCAGGAACTCCGAAGGATTGATCCCTTTTTCCGAGGTATTCCTCTTTTGAAGAAGCGCATTGATCGTCTCCGTACTGATGGGACCGTTTCTTTTGGGACAGAGGATCGCAATATCGCGCCACCTGTCCACATGATCATCCGGATTATTCTCGATGACCCACGCCATCACTTTTTCAAGCATCTCCTGATTGGTCGAAGTAATAAAGTGGATGTCGGATTTCTCCTCCTCCGGAAAGACCATATCTTCCCCATGCAGGATCAGGGAAGAATTCTTCACGATCATGCTGTCATGAAGCTGGCGGTAATTCTCCACCAGGGTAAACACATTCACCTTCTCGGAATGGATCAGATCGGCAAGCACACGCCCTGCACCCACCGAGGGCAGCTGATGGGAATCGCCCACCAAGATAATGGTGGCATCCTCATCCACCGCTTCGAGAAAAGAAGCAAGGATCACCGCGTCGATCATGCTGGCTTCATCGATCAGGAAAACCTTTCCCGGATGATGATTCTCTTTGGTGTAGAAAAAATACGTTTCATCCGACTCCTCGTCATAGGTCGCTCCCAGCAGACGGTGCATCGTCTGCGCCTGGGAATGGGTTACCTCCGAAAGCCTTTTGGCGGCCTTTCCCGTCGGCGCACAACAGAAAACGAGGTCGGGAAAAAGTTCAAGGTAATACTGATAGATCACGCGAAGAATCGTTGTCTTGCCGGTTCCCGGACCGCCATCCACAACGACAAAATGCTTGGTCAGCACATTGCGCACCACCGCCAGCTGTTCTTCAGAAAGGCGGAACTTCTCGCCGATCTGGGACCATTTCAGCACATTCTCCAAATGCTTCTCATCGACCTTGCGGTCCTTGCCTCCCGCCCGGATCCGATGAGCGATCGCCGCCTCCGCGCGGATCGCCTGATTGTTCGCGACCCACACATCCTTCCCCGATGAGATCGCGCGCTCGAAGGACTTAAAGAAGCGAAGCTTGGACTTCGTTTCATCCCAATAGCAAAGCGCCATCTTCTCATCATCCATCTGTTCCTGAAGCCAATTGGGAACGATGCTCTGGATAAATGCTTTGCGGTATTCGTTACAATGTTCGGAATCATCCCGGAAAGCGCAGAAAAAACAGGGGGATTTGAAATCACAGCTGTTCGCAGCGGCACGAAGGATCGATGCCGCTTCTTTCTTCCAGATAGACATAGGGAGAAACGTATGTCCGTTTCTCCCTAAGATATTGTCGAAGGAACGGAGCATACCATCCGTAATAAAATGATCCAGGCACATCCCTTCCATCGAGACTTCTCCTTCGTTTCCGTAATGATCAGATTCCGGCTTTCTGCTTTAAGATCTCTGCCTTATCCGTATTCTCCCACGGGAAACCGGCATCATTCCTTCCGAAATGACCATATGCTGCTGTTGCCTTGTAGATCGGGCGGCGCAGATCAAGGTCGCGGATGATCGCTGCCGGGCGAAGATCAAATACTTCCTCAACGAGTTCCGTGATCTTCTCATCCGAGATCTTGCCGGATCCGAATGTATCCACCATCACGGATACCGGACGGGCAACACCGATCGCATAGGCAAACTGGATCTCGCACTCCTCAGCCAGGCCGGAAGCAACGATATTCTTCGCAATATATCGGGCCATATATGCCGCCGAACGGTCCACCTTCGTCGGATCCTTACCGGAGAACGCTCCGCCGCCGTGACGGGCATATCCGCCGTATGTATCCACGATGATCTTTCTTCCCGTAAGACCGCTGTCACCCTGAGGACCACCCACCACAAAACGTCCGGTCGGATTGATGAAGATCTTGGTATTTTCATCCACATACTCCTTCGGAAGTACCGGGAAAATAACCAGTTCTTTTACCGCGGAAGCAAGGTCCTCATAGGAAACGCTCTCTTTATGCTGCGTGGAAATAACGACTGCCTCGATACGCTTCGGGGTGCGGCCGTCATACTCGATAGTGACCTGACTCTTTCCATCCGGACGCAGGAAATCTACCAGTCCCTCTTTCCTGACCTGTGTCAGACGGCGGGTGAGCTTATGCGCCAGTGAGATCGGAAGCGGCATCAGTTCTTCGGTATCGTTGTTTGCATAGCCGAACATCATACCCTGATCACCGGCACCGGTATCCAGCTCACTGTCATCGATATGCTCTCTGGCTTCAAGTGATTTGTTTACGCCCTGAGCAATATCCGGGGACTGTTCGTCGATAGATGTCAATATCGCGCAGGTCTTATAGTCGAAGCCGGAATCGCTTCCGTCGTATCCGATCTCCTTGACCGTATCGCGAACGATGGACGGGATATCCACATATGCCTCCGTGGTGATCTCACCCATAACGAATACCATACCGGTCGTACATGTCGTCTCGCAGGCAACACGTGCCATCGGGTCTTCCTTCAGGATCGCATCGAGCACCGCATCCGAGATCTGGTCACAGATCTTATCCGGATGTCCTTCGGTAACGGATTCCGAAGTAAAAAGCCATTTTCCTTGTCTGTTTCTGTCCATAACAAAACCTCCAAAAAAGTAGAATAAAAAAACCTCTCCTGAAATCACCAGAGGAAAGGTTTACATGTCATATAATCAATCCTCATCTTTCAGGTCACACCTGCTGGACTTGGCACCGCTGCTTGCCGCGGTTGCCGGACTTCATAGGGCCAGATCCCTCCGTCACTCTTGATAAGAGATGCATTTCATTTAGATTTTCCATGATGATACCACTGAGCATGCTTCTTGGCAAGGCATTTTCTGATGAAAAATCACTGTTTTTTCAACACCTCTGCGAATTCGGCCTTTGCGGAAACAAAGCGTCAATCCTGACACCTTTTGTCGAAAAATGTCGGTTTTACGGATCATTATTCGTGGTTCAATGAACTCACACAAAAAGGAGGTAATGACTATGACACGGACGATCGCCATCATTGATTCAGATATGTGCTTCACTTCTCTTCTGATTTCACGCCTGATGAAATATCTTCCGGATTTTGTCGCCTTCCCCGTTTCGAAGGATATCCTTCTTCTTCACGGGAATCTGATATTAGACTGCCATTTCGTTTTATATAATCAGCACGAGATATCGGAAGAAGAATTACTGAAGCGCTGCGATGCTTCACGTCTTCCGGTACTGATCCCGCTTCTTTCTACGAAACAGCCGTGCCCGCCTAAAGATGTTCTGATGCTGGTTCACGAAGTGGAATCATGTGCAGGACTCGGGAGGATTCCTACGCCCTCTGATTCTCCCGTCCAGACATGTCTTACCCTCTCTTTTGTCCCCCCGAAAGAGAGGGAGAAGCATGTCCTCCGCCAGATCGAGAGAGCCCGATCTGACTTCGAGCACATTATCCGGCTGGATATCATGCCCGGGATCCTTATGCCTCCCGATCCGCCTTCCTGGGATGCCCAATGTGCAACGCACACCAGTGGGATCTCCGAGCTTCTTACACATCTGAAAATGGGCAGCATTCCCATCATGCAGATCCCTTCGTATCTTGAACCGGATCCGTATGGGGATCTGCGTTTTGGAAAACCCGTTCATTCCGACGATCTTATTTCATGCCATTCCCGAACGATCCTTCTTTTGATCTCCCGAACGTACCGGTATCTGCTTTCTCTTCAAGAACCCTCGCTATTACTCGTTGTATGTGACGGAATCAGTTTCACAAGGATGCGGACGCTTTGCCGTAAACTCTCACACATGGAGATCTTAACCCCTCTCCATCTTGAGAAGAATTACCTGCTCTGTCACGAGATCGATCTTCTTCAGAAGGAACACTGTGGGACCTCTCACATCGACTATCCGTTTTCACTGAAGAAAGAAGTTCAGTTATCTCCCACATAATGACGAAAGGAGCCTCCTTCGCGGTGGATCATCACTATGAAAAACGCACTGAAAAATGAAGCCGGTACCGATGTCTCTATCTCCGCATTAACAACCTTGATCCTCCAGGCCATGCACACTTGTGATGAGTTCGATGATCAGGCTTTCCGTGAGATCATCGCAGACATCATCAACCAATCCGAAGAATGCCGCTCCCTGTCACTGGAGGAGAAGCGGCATCTTGCCGTGACATTATTTAACAGGATGCGGCGTTTGGATATCCTGCAGCCGCTGATGGACGATGAACGGATCACCGAGATCATGGTCAATGGTCCGAAACACATTTTCTATGAGAAGAACGGATGCCTTTTCCCTTCTTCACTTAAGTTCGAGAGCAGTGCCGCACTGGAGCAGCTGATCCTTCACTTTTTCTCTGCAGCCAACCGTCCTCTGAACGAAGCATTTCCAATCGCGGATCTTCGTCTTCCCGACGGGTCGAGAGCCAATGCGGTTCTGCCTCCCATCGCGCCGGACGGTCCCATTTTTACGATACGTAAATTCACGGGAATCCGGCCGGATATCGGATACCTTATTGAGACCGGTTTTATCACACGTGAAGCGGCACAATATCTCGCGCGATCCGTAGTCGACAAAAAGACGATCTTTCTTTGTGGCGGTACCGGAAGCGGTAAGACTACGTTTCTCAATGTACTCTCAATGTTTATCCCCGGGAATGAACGTGTCGTCACGATCGAAGATTCTGCAGAGCTATCCCTGCGTGGAATCACGAATCTGGTAAGGCTTGAATCACGGCTTCCGGGGCCGGATGGTCATGGCGGAATCGATATCGGCCAGCTGATCCGGACTGCACTACGCATGAGGCCGGATCGCATCGTTGTTGGCGAAGTCCGTGGAAGTGAAGCAGCCGATATGCTGCATGCCCTTCATACCGGACACCCAGGTTCACTTTGTACGGGTCATGCCAATTCCTGCAGCGAGATGCTCGATCGTCTGGTGACCATGGTCATGGCCGGATCGACACTTCCCTATGATGCCGTGATCCGTCAGATCGCCATGGGTGTGGATATACTTATTCATATCACCCGCGGACGCGACGGGAAACGCTATGTAGATGAGATCACAGAAGTACGGCCGATCAAAGATAACCGTTTTTGGACCGAAACCAAATATGCATATAAGGAGGGGATCGGACTTGTCAAAGTTTAACCTGCCGGGGATCCATCTTCCATACAGTAAGGAGATGTCTCCTTCCGAGACTACGGAGATCCGCCGCCTCAGTCGGAAGACCTATCATCTTTTTATGGGAAAGTGCCTGCCTCTTTACCCGATCTGTGCTTTGCTTGTTTTCCTTCTTTCCCGTGCTTTTGTCCCGCAGTTCCGTATTCGGCTGATCCTTTCTATTCCACTCGGGATCTTCCCGTTTATCTCTTTGGTCCGCGTACTCTACGGCAAAAGAACTGCCACGCTGCGAACACAGAACAAGGTGCTCATGCAATCGCTATGTACATCAGTTTCCGATGGTTACTCGATCGAACGCGCATTCCTATGTGCGCGTGTAGACATTGAGAAAGCTTTCGGGAAGCACGCTGCCTTTGCTCTGGCACTAAAAGATGTCGAACATCAGCTTCAGGCCAATGTTCCCCTGGATATCTGTATGACCCGTTTCTGCCACAAGCTGGATTACTACGAGACGCTTCCTGTGCTGCATGCGCTTTCTCTACAGAGGACCGTCGGAAATCAGATCATATCCATTTTGAGAAGCAGCTGCCAGATGCTGTCGGAACTTCATGCGGTCGCCTCTGAAGTCGAAGCGAACAATTCCGGAAAGAATGCGGAGGCTTCCGTCCTTTGTCTTATGCCTTTCGGCATAACCTATATGCTTTCCGTAACAAGCATGGATTATCTTTCTCAGTCCCAGGAATCCGGGATCGGCAGGATCCTTATGGCCATCGCATTTATCATCTCTATTTTTTCCTGCACCTATCTGTTTTCTCTCATCGGCGAAAGACCGACACGAAACGAGTTTTCGTTCGACAAGACCAACTCAGGGATACCTCCCGGATGGAAAGAACGGATCCATAAATTCGGCATGATGCTGCCCGCAATGTACACCACACGGATACTGGAATGGTGTAATGAGATCTCTTTTTCCTCCATGGACAGTTTCGATGCGTTTCTTTTTAAGACGATCCGTACCCTTACACTCTTTACGCCGCTTTGCACAGTAGTCTGTCTCCTTCTTCGGATCCCGCTCATTCTGGTTTTGGTTTTCGACATGCTTCTTCTGGTATTTCTTCACATTGACCAGCAGTCACTGGTGAACAGAAGACGCCTGATCCTAATGGAGGATCTCCCTCTTTTCATCTCCATGCTTTCCACACTTTTGGAATCCGGGATCCTTCTTCCCAAAGCACTTCAGACATGCGGTTATGCATTCTCGGATCAAAGCTGTCTGAGCCGTGAATTATCTCATATCCTCACAACGATAGAAGGCGGGGTAAGTGCTGCCGATGCACTGGAAGAATTCTCCCACCGCATCAGCATTCCTGAAGCACAATCCGCCCTTCTTCTCGCTGCCAGATATGAACGATCCGGCGGTTCAGAAGTTCTCGGACTTCTCCGGCTTCAATCTTCATCCTGCTGGGCACTTTGCCGGAATGCTTCACGTAAGAAGCGCGAACGCGAAGCATTCACTATGATACTGCCGATGATGCTTGATTTTATTTCTGTACTTTTGGTTGCAATTGCTCCGGCACTTAACACTTTTCAACTGATCTAGGAGGTATTTATGCGAAAACTGAACAAACATTCACTCATTCAATCATCCCGTGGAATGGGGACCGTGGAGGTCGTCATCATCATTGCTATCCTGGTTGCGCTCGCGTTGGCCTTCCGCAGTGCGCTCACCGGATATGCAAGTTCCGTCATGCATTATGTATTCGATGAAGGCAAAGTAATCGGCCAGCTCTAAGCATTATAAACGGAGCCGCACATGAGTACAGGATCTGAGTCTTTTGAGAATAGTCCCTGGGGACAGCGTTACATGATCCATCTGAAGAACAGAGATGAGATCTGTCTGCACGCGCTTTCTATTCTGCAGGCAGATCTCCTCTCCTGTTATCTTCCGGCATATTTATCAGAAGACGGATCCGAACTGGTCTTTGATCGAAGCGGATGTATTCCCTTATCGGAATTATCCGGTAAAGAAAAAACTTATGTGTATCACCACTATCGGCATCTTCTGACACAGTTTTTAACCGAGCTGATCCGTTCACTGGATTATTCCTTAAGTCCGAAAGGGATCTGCTGTCTGGAAGAAGATCTGTTATATAATCGGATCACACAAAAACTGGTTTGTATTTATCTTCCATTGACCACCAAGCTTAAAGATGGTCTGGCACGCCTTTCCGACATCGATGAGCACGCGCTGGATGAGCTGCTTCACTTTCCGTACGAGAAAAAATGGATATCCTCTCCGGCGATGGAAAAACTTCACTCCTTTTTCCGGGCGGATGATGAAGCATCGGCTATACGTTACATCAACACGGATTTCTGGGAATGCAGAAGAGCGCTTCCCTCACGTCTTCGCAATCTATGCGGGATCTGGTTATTTCTTTTCGCGATGTATCTTTTCTGCTCCGGATTTATCGAGAACCGGTTTGAAGATACGATCCTATCCGGGATAACAAGTGCGCTTTTCTTTGCCGGAACCTTCGCCATGATCCTGCTTCTGCTTCTCCACATACAGAAGTATAGTAAGGAGAACAAGTCCACATCTGAAGAAAAGACCAGGCGAAGAAAAACAAGAAATGCGCAAATGCTTTTCCCCAGACAAAATGAAGCTGTGAAGTCTGATCCGCTCGATATTTGTTCAGATCCCGTACAGTTTATCGGAGGAGCCGGAAACAAAGGGAAAAATGCAGCAAGCCGGTTTACTGTCTGGACCAATGCATGTACTGTCGGTTTGGATGCGAATTGCTGTGAGATCTACATCGATCACCCGTCTTTGGACCTGCGTCATGCGGATATGGGAAGAGACGAGCACGGTTTCTTCGTCCGAAGCCTATCGACAGGTAAACCGACATATGTTAACCGTCAGCGCCTTCGCCCGAACGAGAAGACGTATCTGAAAAACGGAGATCTGGTTGGGTTAGGAGATCTGGAATACGAGACGGTATTCATTCATCACTGATCAGCCGCTCATCACTGATCATTTTCTCATTCGTCACAGATCTTTTTTCTCGTTTTTCCACTCTTTAGCACTGGCCAGACGCGCTTTGGCACGCCGAATGGCATGACGGGCGTAAAGCCGCTGTTCTTCGGTAGATGTAACACTATTATATCGGGCTGTGGCACGATCGAGCGCCTGTTTTGCCCGGTCTTCATCGATTTTTTCCGGCCATTCGGCAGCATTACAGACGATGATGACCACATGCTGGCCGATCTCGGCAAAACCTTCCGAAATGACAAAACTTCTGCTTTCTCCGTCCACATCAAAACGGGCTATACCCGGAGTAATGGCCAGAACCAGTGGCGAATGTCCGGGCATGATACCGTACTGGCCATCCATCGCCGGGATGACCACGCGTTCGATACGCCCTTCGAAAAACACATCGTAAGGCGTAACGACCTCAAGCATCATTTTCTTTGCCTTCTGTTCATTCGCTGCCATGATCCACCTTAATTCTCGGCTTTATAAGAAGCCAGTACATCATCCAGGTCACCCTTCATGAAGAAGTGCTGCTCCGGAATATGATCCAGTGATCCGGAAATGATCTCACCGAAAGCCTGCACCGTCTTTTCGATCGGTACATAGCGGGGTGCAAATCCGGTTGAGTCCGCAGTAACAAAGAAAGGCTGAGACAGATATTTCTGTACTTTTCGTGCACGATTGACGATCTGGCGGTCCTTCTCGCCGAGTTCTTCCATACCGAGGATCGCAATGATATCCTGCAGTTCCTTGTAGCGCTGAAGCATTTCCTGAACCATTCTGGCCACATGGTAATGCGTCTTGCCCACCACACTCTCCGTAAGGATACGCGAGGAGGATTCCAGCGGATCGACCGCCGGATAAATACCCAGTTCCACTACCGCTCGGGAAAGAACGATATTGGCATCGAGATGTCCGAAGGTGGTTGCCGGAGCCGGGTCGGTCAGGTCATCTGCAGGAACATACACGGCCTGGATCGATGTGATCGATCCGTTCTTGGTGGAAGTAATACGTTCCTGAAGTTCTCCGACTTCATTCGCCAGTGTGGGCTGATAACCTACCGCCGACGGAATACGTCCGAGAAGCGCCGACACCTCAGATCCGGCCTGTACGAAACGGTAGATATTATCCACGAAGAAAAGAACATCTCTCTTCATCTCATCACGGAAGTATTCCGCCATCGTAAGACCCGTCAGCGGAGCACGCATTCTGGCACCGGATGTTTCGTTCATCTGTCCGAATACCATGACGGTCTTATCCAGAACTCCGGAAGCTTTCATCTCATGCCAGAGATCATTACCTTCACGAGAACGCTCACCTACACCGGTAAAAACAGAGTAGCCGCCGTGTTCCTGCGCGATATTACGGATCAGCTCCAGGATCAGCACCGTCTTTCCGACGCCGGCGCCACCGAAAAGACCGATCTTTCCGCCTCGTGCGAATGGAACAAGCAAGTCGATGACTTTGATACCGGTCTCCAGGACGGTCTCCGACGGATACTGTTCAACGAAGGAAGGGGCGCTGCGGTGGATCGGCCACATAGTGTCCGCTTTCACCTCACCCTGCTGATCGATCGCTCTTCCCAGAGCATCGAAAAGACGACCTGTATTCTGTTCGCCAACGGGAACCATGACCGGCATACCGGTAGAGACGACCTTCATGCCACGGGCCAGGCCTTCTGTTGCTTCAAAAGAAACGCATCTGGCCACACCTCCGCCTCTCTGCTGCATGACTTCCGCAGAGATCTCCCGATCGTCTGTCTGGATACGCACTTCGGTCTTAATCAGCGGTACTTCGTGCTCACTGAATGTGCAGTCGATCACCGGTCCGATGATCTGGGTTATTCTTCCTTCTGCCATGTTGTCTACCTCTATTCTACTTGACTGGCACCGTTTACGATCTCATTGAGCTCATTGGTAATACGAGCCTGACGAGCACGGTTGCTCTGCATTGTCAGTTCTTTCATCATCTCATCCGCATTGCGGTTAGCATTATCCATTGCCTGCATCCTTGCCGTCTGTTCACAGGCAAAAGCTTCCACCATAGCACCGTATGTCACGGCATTCAGGCCGGTGTCGATCAGGAACGAGAACACGGAACTGGCGTCCGGATAATAATCAACACTCGAACCCTTCTCTAACGCAATACCCGCATCTTCCGCACCTGAAGCAAAAGAATTCTTCAACGACTCCGTATCGATAGGAAGAACACGGGTAATCACCGGTTTCATAGTGATAGCGGACTCCATCTTGGTATAGATCAGATACACCAGATCATATTCCCCGTTTAGATACTTCGCCCGGATGATATTGGCCACATTACGTGCCTCGTAATAGGTTGGTTCCGTAATCGGATAGGAGAAGTCCGGATCTACGAAATATCCGTCCTTCTTCAGTTTCTCGCTTCCCATCTGACCAAACACATAAAGCTTATATTCCGTGCGAATATGCTTCTGGGCATTCTCCATGATCTTCTTCTGGATATGTTCCTCTGTGATCTTCACGATATTATTGTTATACGCACCGGCCAGACCCTGATCGCCGGTCAGGATAAAGTATCCGATCTTCCACGTCTCACCGGCAGTTTTCTCGCGGAGACGGAGAAAAGGATTATCGATATCGCCGGCATTCTTGTGAAGCTCCATCAGGCTCTCCGCACAAAGCGTAAAGAACGGACTCACCTTCTCATGAAGCTGTTTGGATTTGCGCATTTTCGATGCACTTACCAGCTGCATGGCATGCGTCATCTGGGATATATCATTGACACTCTTAATGCGTTTTTTGATATCGTTGAGACTCTCCATGACCCATTATGCCTCACGATGCTGATATTCCTTATGTTCTGCAACGAACATCGCATGGTATTCCGCTTCGATCTCGTCGATCTCTTTCTTGGTATCGTCATCCAGTACACGGCTCTCGATAATGCGTTTCATGATCTCCGGATGCAGCACGGACATACGCTGGATAAACTCCGTCACATACTCCTTCGCATCTTCCTTATCCAGGAAGGTCAGTTTCTCATTCGTTGCCAGATACAGCATCACGACCTGCTCATCCATCTGCATGGGCGAGAACTGTTCCTGCTTGAGGATCTCATTTAAAATCTCACCGCGCTTTAACTGTTTCTGTGTATTGACATCCAGGTCGGAACCGAACTGGGCAAATGCCGCCATTTCACGAGCCTGCGCCAGACTGATACGAAGCGGACCGGCGACCTTCTTCATCGCCTTGGTCTGGGCCGCACCGCCGACACGGGATACGGAAAGACCAACATTGATTGCAGGACGCTGACCGGCGAAGAACAGTTCCGATTCCAGATAGATCTGACCATCCGTGATGGAGATGACATTCGTAGGAATGTAAGCAGAGATATCGCCACTTAGTGTCTCGATGATCGGTAGTGCCGTCAAAGAACCTCCGCCCAGATCATCCGAGAGTTTCGCCGAACGCTCCAGAAGACGGGAATGCAGATAGAATACATCACCCGGATAAGCTTCACGTCCCGGCGGACGGCGAAGCAGAAGCGAGATGGCACGATAGGCCTGCGCATGTTTAGAAAGGTCATCGTACACGATCAGCACATCTTCGTGATCGTTATACATGAAATCTTCGGCAATGGCACATCCCGCGTAAGGCGCCACATACTGAAGCGATGCCGGCTGCGAAGCACTGGCCGCCACGATCACCGTATATTCCATTGCATTATACTGTTCCAAGGTCTTCGCGACTTGAACGATATTCGACATTTTCTGTCCGATCGCCACATAGACGCACAGCACATTCTTACCACGCTGATTAATGATGGTATCGATGGCTATCGCCGTCTTACCGGTCTGTCTGTCGCCGATGATCAATTCACGCTGTCCGCGGCCGATCGGCGTCATGGCATCGATGGCCGTGATACCGGTCGAAAGAGGTTCACAGATCGGTGATCTGGAGATGATGCCCGGTGCCGGAGTCTCGATCGGGCGTCTGCTGGTCGAACGGATAATTCCTTTTCCATCGATCGGATTACCCAGCGGGTCGACCACACGGCCGAGCATACCACGTCCAACCGGCACAGATACCGTCGTACCGGTACGATGGCACATGACACCTTCCACGACATCGCGGCACTCATTAAGAAGAACCACACCGACACTGTCTGTTTCCAGGTTCATGGCAATACCATATGAGTTTTCAGAGAACATGATCAGCTCACTGGCCACACAGTTCTCAAGTCCGCTGACCTTGGCCACACCGTCACTGACGGAAATCACCTTTCCGACCTGTTCGACCTGGGATGCCAGAGCAAAATCAGAAAGGAGCTTCTCACGCTTCTGTTCCTGTTCCGGATCCTCGCCTTCCCACAGTTCATCGTCCTCGAAAAGCATCGCCGGACTTTCGTTAAAGTCAGCCAGCGCCTCTGTCAGAGAACGGTGGATCTCCGCCGCCTCATCCGGATCAGCGGATTGATCCGCGTCAGTTCCCCGATCCGTCTTAAGATGACGGGCAATACGGGACAGCTGACCTGCGAAACTGTAATCGTATTTCGTTCCCTGCGCATAGATCACATATCCGCCGATCAGCGAGGAATCGGTTTCCTGCTGGATCGTATATCCCTGGATATGAAGATGCTCAGCGAAGCGGCGGGCGATCAGTGCCACCTTCTCCGGTGGCATGTCGTCCGAAGCCGTTACGATCCGTATAACTTCAAAACCACTATTGTTATTCACCGGTCTTCACCTCTGAGGACTGAAGTTCCTCCACCGCCTTGGCACGAAGAGAAGCTTCATCCACGCCTTTATCACAATTACTCATTACATGGCCGGCAATCGAAACCGCGAGATCAGCCACTTCATCCTTCATTTCTTCCATCATGGCCTTCTTGGTACGCTTTGCATCTTCTTCCGCACGATCACGGATATCCTGCGCTTCTTTTCTGGCCGTCTCGATGATGGTCTCCGACTGCTTCTCCGCCTGGGTCCTGGCATCGGCAATGATCTGCATCGCTTCTTCGTGAGAAGCATCCAGACGCTTGGTCGCCTCATCCAGTTTCTCCGTTGCCTGCTTGTTCTTCGCTTCCGCATCGGAGATGGAGTTGCCGATCGTTTCTTTCCGCTGATTGATCACCTTGATCAACGGCTTGAAAAGAACTTTCTTCAATATGAAATACGTCACCAGAAGTGTGGCGATCGTAACGATTCCCGTAACCAGATAATGTGCCATCTGATCCGGAGAAAGAAGCGAGCTTTCCTCCGCTTCTTCCGCAAGACGCATCAATGGCAGATCTTTGGCCATTGCCAGCAGTTTGGCTGCACAATACATAGCATTCACCTCGAACTAATCAGAACGTAAAGATCAGAAGCAGACTTACAACGAGCGAGTAGATCGCAACAGACTCCATGAATACGATAGCGATCAGAAGCAGCGTCTGCAGTTTGCTGAACATCTCCGGCTGTCTTGCCGCACCTTCAAGTGCACGTCCGGCGGCAATACCGATACCGATGGTGGTACCCAGCGCACCAAGACCGATGGCAAGACCGGCACCAAAACCGGCAAGACCCTTCGGATCCATCGCGGCTACATCCAGCAAAACTCTTGATAAACTAAACATTTTCTCTTCCTCCTTGAATATGTTCAAGCCGCTTTCTCCGCTTCAACAGCGGTCTTCGCGGCAGCTTCTTTCTCTGCTTTTTGTTTCAGCATCTCTTGTTTTCTTTCTTCGACAGCGTGAGCACTCTCTACGACCTCACCGATATATGAAGTCGTCAGGTAACAGAATACGATAGCCTGCAGGATACCATCCATAAGGTCGAACCAGATGCTCAGTGTACCCGGGAGGAATATAGGAAGGACAAGACCTACAAACTCCATCAGGATAAACGCACCGAATACATTACCGAAAAGACGAAGTGCCAGGGATACCGGCTTAATGAAGAAGTCGATGATCTTAAACGGAACCATGAACCCCTTCGGGTCGGTAAAAGATCTGCCCAGACCCTTAAGCCCGACAAACCGGATCGACATCACGATCACATAGGTGATCGCGAAGATCGCCAGAGCGAACGGAAATGCAATATTCTTTGCCGGCGGTGGCAGGTGGAACACGGCGATCAGGTTACACGAGATGATGAAAATACCCATGGTACCGATCATAGGAACGACCGCTTCCGCCTGTTTGTCATTGAGGCCATAGTCCTTACAGACGCCGAAAAGGAGTCCGATCAGAGACTCCATCAGTGCCTGTCGGCCTGTCGGAACCATTTCTCTTTTGGATCCCATCCAGTAAAAGAGCAGACCTCCGGCGAGAACGGCGATCCACATGATGATGATCGCATCCGTGATCGGAACTCGATTTCCTCCCACGGACAAATAACCCTTCCACTGAAGGATCGCCTCACGGATCTCTTCGCCGATGTTCACTCTTCCGAGATAGATCCCGAAGACATCTTTGATTTCCTCTACGAAGGCTTCCCAGAACCTCTGTCCCCAGGAAGCAGCAAGTACTACATTCATAGGAATCGTTTCGAAACCTCCTTAGTTCGTCCCGAAGAGACGGTCACCGGCATCACCGAGACCCGGAACGATGTATGCATGATCATTGAGTTTCTCATCCTTCGCCGCACAGAATACCGGTACATCCGGATGATCCTCTTTCAGTCTCTCGATTCCTTCCGGAGCGGAGATCAGGCAGACGAACTTGATATGCTGGATGCCACGATCCTTAAGGAATGTGATCGCCGCGGAAGAAGATCCGCCAGTCGCCAGCATCGGATCGAGAACGATCACTTCACGGTCCACGATATCCTCCGGAAGCTTGCAGTAATACTCCACCGGCTTTAATGTATTCGGATCACGATAAAGACCGATATGTCCCACCTTCGCATTCGGAATGATGGAGAGCATACCGTCAACCATACCCAGACCCGCACGAAGGATCGGAACCAGCGCCACCTTCTTGCCGGCCAGTACTTTTGCAGTGGTCTTGGCCACCGGCGTCTCGATCTCTTTGTCGGTAAGCGGGAGGTCACGAGTCACCTCGTATGCCATGAGCATGGAGATCTCATGTACCAGCTCACGAAACTCCTTCGTCGATGTGTTCTTGTCACGAAGCATGGAGATCTTGTGCTGAATCAGCGGATGATCAAATAAGAAAAACTGTGCCATAGGTAATCCTCCCGAAACGATTATTTGAAAAGTTCTTTCTCTTGTTCTTTCATATCATTTACACGTGTCTGATGACGGCCGCCGTCAAAAGGCTCGTTCATGTATGCATCTACGATTCCCAGCGCCAGGGAACTGCCGACTACGCGTGCGCCCATGGCGAGCACATTCGAATCATTATGCTGGCGGGCCATTCTGGCCATATACTCATTGGTGCAAAGCGCACAGCGGATGCCCGGGAACTTATTGGCCACCATGGAGATACCGATTCCGGTACCACAGATGACGATACCACGTTCAGCGCGCTCTTCGAGCACATCCTTCGCCACTTTCTGTCCCGCAAGTACATAGCTGTACGGAACGTCTCCGGCGGTAGCTCCGCCCTCCACGATCGTGTGTCCCTGTTTCGCAAGATAATCCACTACGATCTTACGAAGCGCAAATCCTGCATGATCCGAAGCAATTGAAATGACCATTTTCATTCCCCTCTTTCATTTGATATGCTTATGCGTAAATTTGCGGGTTCCATTGGAATAATCCGCAACGAGATTTCCGTTACCGCGGATCTTGTACTTATAGGTCACAAGACCCTCCAGTCCAACAGGTCCTCTTGCGTGAAGTTTGCTTGTACTGATACCCACCTCGGCGCCGAAACCGTATCTCAGACCATCCGAGAAGCGGGTAGAACAATTCCAGAACACATTACCGGAATCCACACGGTTCATGAACTCCTCCGCTGCCGCTTCGTCAGTCGTGACGATGGACTCCGTATGTCCGGATCCGAAACGGTTGATGTGTGCGATGGCTTCTTCCATATCCGCAACGACCTTCAGTGATACCTTATAGTCGAGATACTCGTGATGCCACTGCTCGACCGGGAGCACCTCCGGGAGGATCTCCTTTGTCTTTTCACATCCGTGAAGTTCCACATTCTTCTCTTTCAGTGCGTCGGCCAGTTTCGGCAGGAACGAGGACGCAATAGAATCATCCACCAGGATCGTCTCACATGCATTACACACCGCCACATACTGAGTCTTGCTGTCTACGGCGATCCGAAGCGCCATCTCCGGATCCGCTTTCTCGTGGATATAAAGATGGCACACGCCATCCGCATGTCCCATGACCGGAATCGACGAATGCTGCATGATATACTGTACAAATGCATTGGATCCTCTCGGGATGATCAGATCGATATACTGATCCAGCAGAAGCATCTCGGCGACATCATTACGTGTCTCCATCAGAACGATCCATCCCTTAGGAAGTCCGGCTTCCACAGAAGCTTTCTCAATCACATCGAAAAGCACCCGGTTACTGTTGACCGCTTCACTTCCGCCTTTGAGGCAGCAGGAATTACCGGACTTCAGCGCCAGGGACGCAATCTGCACCAGCGCGTCCGGACGTGACTCGAAAATAATACCCAGAACTCCGATCGGGCAGGATACACGCGTCAGCACCAGGTCATCGTCCATCTCGGTCTTCATCAATTCTCTGCCCACCGGATCCGGAAGCTCCGTCAATCCATGAAGGCCGGTAACAACGTCATTTAATTTGTGATCATCGAAGAGAAGTCTCTTCTGAAGCGGCATGGGAAGATCCGTCTCAGCTGCGTTCTTCATATCCTCCGCATTCGCTGCGAAGATCGCTTCTTTATTGGCAACAAGCGCATCCGCAATCGAAAGGAGCGCCTTATTCTTCACATCTGTCGGCAAAACCGCCATCGCAAACGAGGCTTGCTTGGCTTCCTTCGCGCGCGTCTCAAAATCCGTCATACCTTAACCTGCTCTTCCCTTAGTTTCCATTAGATTATTTCTCTATATTATATCAGATTCCCATGTGTATGAACCGAGAACTTCCATCATTTTTGCACTTTCATTTCGAAAGGAAACGAAAGAAAACGAAGAGCATTTTTCATTTGAATCGGCAAAAAGTTTTCCACAGGTTTTCCGAATTGTTGAACATAAAACCTGTGGAAAAAGTGGAAAAGTCTGTGGATAACTCAAAAACAAGGGTTTGCGCAAAACCCCTTTCTCAAAGCCCTGCAATTAGGCGGTGCCTCATTTGTCAAGTGCTTTTCGAAAAAACGCGGAAGTTTTTTCCAATCTTGAAATGTCGCGATATCAAGGGTTTCCAGCTTCTTTATTTCTGATTTGACATTTACGGTGTCCGTCTGTCGTGGACTTTCGTTTTTATTTTTCTCTCGGCGGCAGACGATAGTAATTTGTCAATTGGCATCGAATGGAACCGTTATACAGTTTTCTTCTTTTATCTGCTTTTCGAGCGACCTGGTTTTCGAAAGAATCATCCGGCGTGATGACCGACAGCCGGATCCCTTTCCGGCAATATCCCTGACTGTCAAGATAGGTCCGGGCGATGCCTTTATAGATCTTCTGCGCCATTTCCGGGGTCAGAAGACGGCCGCCGTACGGGGGATTACAGAGGATCAGCTGGCGTCGCATATTCGTCCACTGCAAAAGCGCCTCCGGTGTCTGGTCGCAAAAATCACTGACCTTGAAACGCACAAAATCAGAAACGCCAGCCGCTTTTGCATTATTCTTCGCTGTCTGAACGGCCTTGGGATCTATGTCCGAACCGTAGAAATAAATATCATCCGTCGGCGACAGATCAGCCATATCCTGCGCCTCTTCTCTCGCGCGATCGTACACGGACTTTCCGATATATGGAAGGGCTTCTCCCGAGAAAGCACGGTGAAGGCCCGGGGCAATATTCAGCGCCATCATGGCCGCTTCGATCACGATAGTCCCCGAACCGCAGAACGGATCTACCAGCGCCTCTTCGCCGAAGAACTTATACTGTGCCGCGCTGACCATACCGGCGGCAAGTGTTTCCTTGATCGGCGCCTCATGCATGAGAGGACGGTATCCACGCTTATGCAATCCCTCGCCGGTAATATCGATCATGACGCGGACGACATCTTTGACAATACCGAATACGATCTTGATCAGGCCTCTTTTCTCGTCCTCCTCGATCCGGACGTCTTCCGAGACATGGCGGGAAGTCTGGAGGGACTTTACGATGGCTTTCTTTGCCAGGCTTTGGCATGCAGGGATTCCGAAAAGCTTGGAATCACGGGAATATCCGTTTACATGGAACGCCGCGCCGCTCGGGATCCAGCTGTCCCATTTCATCGCAGAAAAACCGTCAAAGAAGGCTTCAAACGTTTCCGCTTCAAAAGTTTCGATCGACAGAAGAACGCGTTCTCCCCTGCGGCACCAAAGGCAGACCCGTGCCGCATCCGAAGCCATCTTCCCCGGCGTGGTGGAAAGAAGGATCTGTCCATCTGTAACCGTCATATCCTCTTTCCTGTATCCGATATTTTCCAGATCCTCTACGCAGTAGTGTTCCAATCCGAAAAGGCAGGTAATTACGATCTGCATATCTCTCTCCTTTGGCAATTAAAGATTCACCATGACCTGTGTCCAGGGCATAAAGACCACCATAGCCAGCAGGATGTGAAGTATGATCAGGGGGATCCCTTCCAGGCAGGCCGGCTGTTTGCCGAACATCAGTCTTCCGTTAATGACCCGGGTATATGCGATGATCAATGCCGAGAACAGCCAGACGCCCACCATCAGGGCAACCCACCAGATGATCTTGACCGGTGAAAATGCTTCCTGCGGAAGATTGAGATAACGCATATAGAAGATCAGAGGAAGCGATGTCGTGATCACGCACAGAAACGGGACATAGTTATATTCATCCATAGTTTCCGTCTGCTTCAATCCAACGATGATCAAAGTCAGAAGCAGGATCGATGTTACGGAGGAGAGAAGTACGATATGCGCCGGGTGGTGAAGGACCGAAGGTACATTGAAGATCACCAGGGCGCCGATCGCACCGAAAAGCAGGTCATAAAGAAGCATGCAAAGGCAAAGGATCACGAACCTTTTCTCATCGGCAATCGAGATCGGGCGGAAAATACGGATTTTCTTTTCCTGCGTTTCCAGCGTCCATTTTTTCTCTTCACCGCTGTTTTTGAAATACCAAAGAAGGATCAGGCTTGCTAGAACCAGAAGCGCCGATCCCGCCGTATGTCCGAAGAAGCGGATGCGGTACGGCATCAGGGTCTCGATTTTTCTTCCGCAGAAGGAAGCTTCGCCACACAGTTCCCGGATGATCGAGATCAGAAGCCCCGTCGGCAGAAAATAAAGGAATCCGTGCAAAAAATCATCTTTTGTAATCGATCTTTCCTCATTCATATAGTCAAACATCGGCACACTCAAAAACAGGAACGTGGATGCCGGCAGCAGGAAGAATCCCCCGCTTGAAAAAGAATCCGGAAGGATCCCGGAAAGAAGGAACATGCCTTCACCGAAAAGCGCCGCAATCCCCAGGAAAGCGCCCCAGCAGATCCTTTTGTTGGAGACTCGGGAAAAGATCAGGTAATTGATCATGCAAAATAGAATGATCTGGATCGATGCCCCACAGAAAGCCGGGATTGTGCCGGTGGTAAAAATCATCATCAGCGAGAAAGCCAGCAGGATGCGATATTGTTTTTTCGAAATGTAACGCTTCTCTGCCATCTTATCCTACCCAGTTCAAATACTCACGCATGAACTTATATGCTTCGTTCACCGTTGTCAGAAGTGCCGCACTGTTTGTGGCATCTCCCTCCAGACCATCAATAAAGGAACGGATCTCACTCATCGGAATACCGTCCACACTATCCGAAAGGACGTTATCGTTCTCTCCGGAGACCACGCCGTCCTCGCCGCCGATGACTTCGATCTCCGTCGGAGCCTTCGTCGGAAGAGGCGCTGCTGTTTCTGCCGTTTCTCCCGTATCCCCGGGAACCGGCGTAGGCTCAGGCTGCTCCTCATGTTCTCCTTCAGAACCATCACCAGTATCGGAAAGATACTTTTCCTTCGTAAATGATGAACGGGAATACTCGATGCACTGGTTCGCAAGCATTACGAATGTGGAGATATCTACGGTCACACCCTCAATGATCTCCGTTTTTCCGTCCGACTTCATCGCCAGTTTCACCGTATCCTGTACAAGGACAAGGTGGTTACAAAGACGATATGCCTGCTCTGCCCAGATATTTCCGCTGACTTTATATTCGCCGCTGATGGAATCCGAAGACCGCATCGTATGCGATTGTTCATTCTCCGCATCCCACTCCACACGGACGATACGGCCGCCACGGACTTCCATCTCGCAATAATCGGTATATCCATCTGAAGAAGCCTTCTCGGCTCTTGCATAATACACACCATCGTGAAGACCTAAAAGCGGGTCATAGTCCACCTGATAGGGAACATCGGAAGGAAGATCCCGTCGAAGGGCCACGGGAATACGGGCACCTTTGAGCTGTTCGCGGAGGATCTCCATCTGGTCTTCCGTAAAGTATTGTCCGTTCTCCCCTTCATCAACCACACGGATATTCAGCAGATTCTCTCCGTTGTCACTGATACTCATCTGCGTATGCATAAATCCGGCCGCCGTCCTGGTCTGTACATCCACGATATAGCCCAAAAGACGCCCGGTCTCATCGTAGGCACTGTATACGGCCTTGACCGCCTCGTGATTCTCCAGCACATCTGTGTGGAGCATCCGGTATTCCGCCGCCATAAGAAGAGAACCGTATTTTTCCTGATATTCCTCCTGTTTCTCTGCACGGCTGACATTATCGGCGTACCAGAAGCAGGAAAGCAGGAAAACGAAAGTCAGCACAACACAGATCACCGCACGGATCGTCAGCCCCTTGAAAAATGCCCTCGTCATTTCTGCACCTCCCGGAACCAGCTCGTCCTGGAGAAAGCACGTGGCCGCAGATAGTGATCGAAGATCGGTGTCGTCATGTTCATCATGAGGACCGGGAAAACCATAGCATATGTGCTATTTGCGAAACGATAAAGGATCAATGTCAGTATTCCCGCACCGAATCCGAAAATGAATCTTCCCTTCGGATCAAGCGGCAGGGTCGTGCAGTCATTGAGCATAAATACTGCCACAAGGATCAGTCCCCCGCATGCAATCCATGCAAAGAATGCATCGAAGCGGAGTGCATCCCAATAGAACGGAACGTACCCGAATACCAAAGCCAGTATGTAAGCAAGCGGTGCTTCGAACCGGAAGATCCTCCGTTCGATCAGCACTACCATACCGATCAGGATCAGGACCATGACCGTCACACCGCACATTCCCGGAAGCCTTCCCGAAAGGATATTCATCCATCCCACAGTTGTCTCCCCTGCCGCAGATGCCGCAGGTTCACCGGTAAACAGCGACTGAAGATGCCACGTTCCCTGGAACGGGGCCTCTTTCGCGCTCATCTGCACCGGAAAAGCAAACTCCAGAAACGCCCGTGATGCCAGTGCCGGGTTAAAGATATTCGCGCCGGCTCCGCCAAATGCCTGCTTGACCAGTACCGACCCGAAAAGCGCCGCCAGGATCACGGTCCAAACCGAGGCCGAAGCCGGGATCATCAGTACCAGCAGAAGACCGCTTACAAGCGAACTGTAGTCCACATGGAAAGCGTGGTCCGGATACATATGTTTAGAAATCAGAAAGTCACTAAAGAAGAAGCAGCTCATGGAAACCGCCGCCAGTATAGCCACTCGGATCCCGTAGTAGAATACGGCTCCGAGGAACGCCGGAAGAAGCGCCAGAAGCACATAGATATATCTTTCCGCCGCCGGCTGATCGGCATGAATATGGGGTGCCAGCTGCTTTCTCTTCATCGTGCCGCACTCCTTCTGACCCGATGGGCCGCCTTAGCAATATTCGTCGATAACTCGATTCCGGCCGGGCAAACATACGAACATGCCCCGCAAGCGATACACAGTTCCACGGACTCGCTCTGCATCGCCTCCGTCTGACCAAGCTCGATCAGGCGGTTCAGAAGATAAGGTGACAGCCCGACAGGGCACGCACCGATACATGCGCCACAGTGGATACAGTTAGTACGCGGAGGTTCAAATTTCCGGATAATGGTGATGGCCGTGGTCGTCTTAATGATCGGCACATCCAGCCGTTCGATCGCCACACCCGTCATCGCACCGCCCCAGGCGATCCTCTGCGCCGTGTGCGCACCGGGAACCCGCTCCAGGATCTCCGACACACTGGTTCCGATCGGCACCAGAACATTATGTCCCGTGATGGTGTCACCCGAAATCGTGACGATACGGGATGTCAGCGGCTGATTCTTTTCGATCATTTCCGAAAAAGCATAACACGTTGACGCATTGAAAAGCACTGTCTTGACTTCCTCTTCCGGTTCTTTTCCCAAAGGAAGCTCCACATCGTAAAGCGCCTTGATCAGAAGCTGCTGGCAGCCCTGCGGGAAGCGGCTTTTAAAGACCTGGACCTCGATTCTCCGGTCCATATAGCGGCTTCTGTCCTTCTCCACCGCTTTCGTTAACGCATCGATCTCATCCGCCCAGGTATCTTCGATGCAGAAGATCACTCTTTTGACATAGCAGATACCGCTCAGGGCCATCGCGCCTTCGAGCACCTTAGAAGCATTTACACGGATATGATGAAGATCACAGGACAGGAAAGGCTCACTCTGGGTGCAGTTGACCAGAAGCGTATCCACGCCCGCCTTTCTTGCCCGCATGCACTTATTGTAGGTCGGAACACCTTCTCCGCCCATACCGCAGATGCCGGAAGCCCAGAGAAGTTTCGAAAGATCATCCAAAGACAGTTTCGTATAATCCTTGCGCGTCTGGATCTTGGAAGAAACGCGTCTACGCAGATCGTTCTTGATCCACACCGCTTTGCAGCTCACTTTATTGGGAAGGCGGATCGTATCGATCCTCGTCACGGTACCGGAAATGCTGGCATGCACCGGAACCCCCATCATGTCCGTGGGTTTGCCGATCAGATCGCCCATCGCCACTTCATCTCCGACGGAGACCACCGGCTCACATGCCGTACCTGCGTGCTGTTTCATGGGGATCGTCACTTCTCTCGGCGAGCAGACTTCAAGAAGGGCTTCGCGCATAAACTTACGCTGATGCACGAAGTCCAATCCGTCTTTTGGCATAAATCCGGTTTTGAAAGTCAGTTTCTTCATGTGCCCGCCTTTCGCACAAGAAGACTATCAGTCGATATAATCTTTCAGTTTCTTGCTGCGTGTAGGGTGACGAAGCTTACGGAGAGCCTTGGCCTCGATCTGACGGATACGTTCACGGGTAACATTGAATTCCTTACCCACTTCTTCAAGAGTACGCTGACGGCCGTCATCCAGGCCGAAACGCAGACGAAGTACTTTCTCTTCTCTTGCGGTCAGACCCTTCATGGCCTCGAAAAGCTGTTCCTTAAGAAGGGTGTACGCCACCTGATCTGCCGGAGACATGGCATCATCATCCGGAATGAAATCACCAAGATGGCTGTCCTCTTCCTCACCGATCGGTTTCTCAAGAGATACCGGCTCCTGGGAGATCTTCTGGATCTCACGGACCTTCTCCACAGAGAGGTTCATGCGCTCGGCGATCTCCTCGACTGTAGGCTCACGGCCCAGCTCCTGAATCAGGGCTCTCTGCTCACGGACCAGACGGTTGATCGTCTCGACCATATGAACCGGGATACGGATCGTTCTGGCCTGGTCTGCGATCGCACGGGTGATCGCCTGACGGATCCACCATGTCGCATATGTACTGAACTTAAATCCTTTAGAATGGTCGAACTTGTCGACGGCTTTGATCAAGCCGAGGTTACCTTCCTGGATCAGATCCAGGAACTGCATACCACGACCAAGATAACGCTTTGCAATAGACACAACGAGACGAAGGTTCGCTTCGATCAGCTGGGATTTCGCTTCTTCGTCGCCTTCCAGCATGCGCTGTGCCAGATCCTGCTCCTGCTCTGCCGTAAGAAGCGGAACCTTACCGATTTCCTTAAGATACATACGGACCGGATCGTCCATACCCGCGCCGTCGGTAACACCGGCGTCCAGATTCAGTTCGCGGATCGCGTCATCTTCCACGGACGTTTCCGCTACAATGGCGATACCTTTGGCTTCCAGCTCATCGAAGAGCTTATCCACCATATCCGGATCGCCGTCCTGTTCCTCAATGATGCTCATCACATCCATCGACGAAATGCTGTTATTGTTGGCATTCGCCAGGTTTTCCAATTTCTGAAGAATCGTTGAAAAATCACTTGCCATTGACTACTGTTTCCTCCCTGCATAGTACATGACTACGGATCAACTCCGCATGGGACTTCTCATTTCCTACAATGCTTACTTCTCTGTTTCGCTTTCCGACTCATCCTTCTCGGGAACATAGAACTGGATCTGGTCTTCAGTGACACCATCCTTCTTCCCTTCAATCGTAAATCTTCCATTCGGAGCGTATACAGTAAGAACTACACCATCGTAGTAATGAGCACCATCATCAGCCGAATAGCCGTACTCGTCACCGCGGATCGCGCAGAAAGACTCGAAGGCCTTCAGGACCTGAGTCTTATCCACATCTTCGGATGAAACCATTGCCAGCTTGTCATTCGACTGTCCATATAGTCTGTAGCCGGTTGCATATCCGTCTTCCACTACGGCCGAAACCGCCATGCCGGAATCCAGGATGCAGCGGCTGATATTTTCTTTGATATTGGCGGAGTGCTTCGTACGCAGAAGGCTCAGCGGGATCGAAATACCAAGGACGATCAGGATACACGCCGCTGTAGCAAGATACACGATCAGCTTGACTTTCTTCGGAGCTTTGACATCATCGGGCGAAAGCTCATAGAGCTTCTCGACCTTTGTCTCCTTGTTCTGCGCCTTGTCGACCTTAACGGCCTTCTCCACAACATCCTCAAAAACAGGTGTCACTACATGGCGGGCGCCTTTGCTGTCTCGTTTCGGCTGCGGGAGATTCGGGAACTCCACACCATCCGGGTTCTTAAATATTTCAATTGCTTCTGCGCTAGGAAATACGCAGTCGCAGAAAACACATTCACACAATTCGTCATTGCTGTTCACCATAAGCAGCGAACCGCAATTCTTGCACATACCTTGTTCTGTCGCCATTTATTCCTTTTTCCTTTACACTTTCACCTATAAAAGGGTATAATTCCACATATAGGCAAAGTACATTATATACGCATTATGATGGAAGTGCAAACATAATATTGCACAATTTTATCATGTCTTCCGAATCGAACTTCGGAAGAATGCGAAAGGAGTTCCCCATTGACTTCCCCAAAGCCCGTTTCTGAAGACAAATTACATGACAAATTCATGCGTGCCGCCCTCAAGGAAGCCGGGAAAGCATATGCTCTCGGAGAATCTCCGATCGGCGCCGTCATCGTCAAAGACGGCCGGATCATCGCCCGTGCCCACAATCTCCGCCAGACAAAGCAGGATGCAACGCTTCATGCCGAGATGGTCTGTATCTCTAAGGCCTGCCGGAAACTTCAGGCCTGGCACCTTTTTGACTGTGATCTCTATGTCACCCTCGAACCCTGTTATATGTGTGCGGGGGCCATCATCCAGTCCCACATCCGCCATGTGTATTTCGGCGCATCCGATCCCAAAGGCGGTGCCGTCTGCTCAAAAAACACACTCTTCGATCTTCCCCATAACCACCATGTGGAGTCCACAGGCGGTATCCTCGGGGAAGAGTGTTCCGCACTTCTGAAGCAGTTCTTCAAGCAGCTCAGAGCTCAAAAGAAAGACCATCCCGAATCAGCCAAATGATCTTCTTTTTCACCGGTCTTTCCGTTGCCGCCGTGATGGCCTGAGCATACATGTCCAGCTGGACCTGATAGCGGTTTTTCAATTCCTGTTTCTTCTCTTCTGCCGTTCCCGAAAGACGATCGGATTTGTAGTCGATCAGGACCGCCTGCCCGTCCTCATCCAAGAACCAGCAGTCGATCATACCCTGTACCAGGGAGAAGTCCTTCTGCTCATTCGGCATGGCCAGAGCAAACGGGATCTCGCGGTAGGGACCGCTCTCCGGCCGGGTCTCCGCCTCGGCCATTTTCTGCAGGATCTCGCTTTCATAAAACATCTGCATATTACCTGCAAAAGGAGAAAGAAGATCGATCTGGTCACGGTCGATCATGCCGTGCTTCGAAAGGATCTGCAATATCTCTTTCCAATCCGGAGTTTCTCCTTTACGCAGAAGCCCGGTAAAGTCGACATACTGCCATACGCTGTGAAGGAGCGTACCCATCTGGGAAGCCGTGTAGCCCTTCTCTTTCCACTTCTGATCCGATTCCCTCACAAGCATATTGACCGCCTGGAACCGGATATTCTCCTCCTGCTCTTCCTCCGGTTCTTCCGAGAGGATGCGTTTCATCTCGCTGACCGTCGTCTTCGACGGAACAAGATCCGGCGCCGCCCATTCATGAACATCACGATCAAGATGGGAAAGCCGGTCATTCTGCTCTTCCGAGAAACTCACATCCGGATGTCTGTTTCGTGCCGCCCGATACTGTTCTTCGACCGGCGGACGCTTCTCGCCGCGGTTATCTCCAAGGGCATCTGTCGAATCTGATATAAGTGCAAGTTCCCCGCTTTCGGCATCCCTTTCCCCTTTAGAGAAATCCAGATCACCGTAGTAGATCGGCTCCGAGGACCGGATCGCCTTGGTAAGCGGGTATTCCGGAACACGGATCAGACCGCCCATCAGTCTGGTAAGATGTGTTTTCAGGCTGTACATGACCGCTGCCGGATACTTTTCCGAGGTCTCTTCTCCGGCCGAAAGGACGGCATCGCAGGCTTCGATCTTATCCTCTTTCGTCCGCGTGATCAGAGAGATGACAAACACTTTCCTCTCCGCCCGCGTCAGGGCAACATACAGGAGTCGGATCCGTTCCGCTTCCGCCTCTCTTTTCTCTTCTTTGGCAAGGAGATAGTAGTCATGGGGTTCATATACCGATCCTGCCGAAGCCAGGTATCTTCGTGCCGACAGATCCCCTTTCTCGCTTAAGATCAGCTGGGTATCCGAAGATCTGGGCGATGACTGGATCCCGCAGAGGAAGACATAGGGGAACTCCAGACCTTTGCTCTTATGGATCGTCATACAGCGCACCACATTTTCCAGGGGTTCGGACAGGTCGATCTCCGTACTCTTGTCCTTCCCCTGATCCAGTTCATCAATATACCCGACAAACGCACGAAGACCGGACCTTCTTCCCATATCGAACCGCGTCGCCCAGTTGACCAGCGCCATCAACGCATAATATCTGGCATCCCCGTCATCCTGAGAAAGCACAAAGGCCGGATACCCCGTCGCCGCATACACATGCTCGAGCCATTTGGTCATCGTCATCTGCATCGCATACGTCCGAAGATCATTGATGAAGGAAAGAAGATCTCTTACCCTTTGCGACAGTTCCGAAGTATCTTCTCTTGCAAACTTCATGACCTTCTCGCTAAAGGAAAGATCGTGGTCCGCTCCGTGATTTGAAAAGAGATAGATCGAAAGCAGATCCGCATCAGTAAAGCTCGCCTGACGGATCTTCGATTTCATCACTCCGGCCAGCGGAATATCCTGATAGATATTATCGGCAAGTCTTGCCAGATCCAGCATGACACGCAGATCCGGCTGAGTCAGAATATTGCCGATGCTCGGCCCCTGAGCCGGGATCCCGCACTTCATCAGGATGTCGGCCGCCGCCATCGCGCCGCGGTTGGAGGTCGTCAGTATGACGCACTGGTCATACGAGAAGTCTTTCTGCTTCTTCAGTTCTTCGATCTTTCCGGCAACGATCAGAGCTTCCTTTTGCACCTTCTCCGCTTCCTTGATATCCAGGATCTGATCCGAGTCGGATGATCCTTCCAAAGAGGTTTCGTCATCAGGCTTTGTATCATGTGCAAGGATCAGGGTAATATCCGCACCGGATACCTGCGGGTAATCGGCATCCTCCAGGCCCGGATGCAGGGCGTGCGAAGAATCATACTCGATATCTGCATACTCCTCGCTCATAATCGACGAGAAGATCGTATTCACCGAAGAAAGGATACCCGGAACACTTCGGAAGTTATTATTGAGAGTAAATAACTTGCCCTCACCTCCTGCGCGGTAAAGCTCGCAGCGGTCCAGGAACATCTGCGGCTTGGCGTGGCGGAACCGGTAGATACTCTGCTTGACGTCTCCGACGAAGAAAACATTGTTTCTGCAGAAGCACTGAACGATCGCATCCTGAACGCCGCTGTTGTCCTGGTACTCATCAATATAGATCTCATCGAAAAGTTCTCTATAATAGCCGCAAACCTCCGGATTCTTAATGAGAGAAAGCGCGATCTGTTCCTGATCCGAAAAATCCATCGCGTGTTCCTGACGCTTCTTCTGCTGATACACACGTTCTGCCGCAAATACCATCTCAAAGTAGCGCTCATAGATCGGGAACATTTCCATCTGTTCTTCCCGGATCTCTTCAAGTGTCTTTCCGAAGAAATATCTCGTTTCATCCTTAAGCGATTCCGCGAAATCCTTCGTCTTTTTTACCCCTGCAAGAATATAGGCCAATTCGTATATATTCCCGGCCAAAGCATCAAACTGCAGAAGCACCGGATCCATGGACTTGGTCGTATAGGACGGAAGTTTCTCCGACGGAATACGCCGTCTGATCTCACAGATCTCATCCCATGTTATATCCGGATCAGTAAGAATGCATCTTCCGTTTTCCTCCAGGAAATTGCACCATTCAAGGAAATCCTGCTGTCTGATCTCATTGTCCTTCTCTTTCTTCACGAAAGGAACATCCGGGATCAGCCCACGAAGGACCGTAAGCGCATCGATCCGTCTTTCAACGGCTTCCTTCGTGATGGAGATGATCCTGTGATAGGTGGAGGATGAAAGGAAATCCTCGCTGTTCTTTTTCTTTTTCAGAAGGATCGTCTTTACCCAATCGAAATAGTCCGGCAGGCTTCTAAGATATGACAGTTTATCCGCCATATCTTCCTTCAATCCCGTATCGTCACGGCCGCTTCCGAATGCCGCAACCATAGCAAGGAAAGATCTTGACCATTCTTCGCAGTTGATGTCTTCCGAGATCAGTGTCCCCACCGTAGCATCATCGTTCATCAGCGGCATACGCTGATATTTCAGTTCATCTTCCTGCTCGACTCTCTGTGCAAAGGAATAGGCGTCCGAGAAAACTTCATCGAAAGCTTCCCGAAGGAGTTTTCTTCCATGCACATCATCCAGGACCGCACTTTTCGGTTCAAGAAGGACGTTACCTTTCTCATCCCGGCTCTGTGCAGAGAAATTACTGATCACACGGCTGCAGAAGGAATCGATCGTGGAGATATATGCCGATGGCAAAGCCGCGATCTGTTCACTCAGATACTTACGTGTCTGCGCATCCTTCGTTCCCGCCAGTTTCTCACGAAGTTTCTTATCCAGCTTCGCACTCATATTGGCAGCGGCGGCATTAGTAAATGTCATGACAAGAACATTCTCCACGGAGAGCTCGTGATCCAGAATGCGCTTAACGATCCTTTCGGTCATAACGGTCGTCTTGCCCGATCCCGCAGCGGCACTGACCAGAATATTTCCGCACGGAGCATCAACTATAAGCTGTTGTTCTTTACTCAGTCCCATGATCACTCCTCCTTTCTCCGGATCGCCGTAAAGAAAAGATCCGGGTTTTTCATGGCTTTGCCGTCTTCCTTCAGGATCGAAGGCAGTTCTTTAAGATAGTGGTAATCCGGAGATGACGCATCACCGTTACAGATCTGCTGATACTCACAATCCGCACACTTCAAAAGAGGCTTCTTCTTGATCTTCGCCGGACGGGCATCGAAGTGTCCGCTGTAAAGGTTCTCACAATTCTCTTTGATGCGGTCGATCGCAAACTGTCCCATCCTGCGCATATCTTCATCTTCTCTGAAAACCGAATACCCGCTCTCGTATGTCTCCTTAACGGCGTTTTTTCTTTCCGCATCGATGACTTCCGGATCAAGGGTCTCCGACAATAAAGCACTTCTCTTCTTCAGCGGAGAAACATGGATGTAGGAAACGCCGTCCGGTTTCAGATCCGGATGCTGCGAGTAATAGACGTGAAGATACGCGGGAAGCTGCACGCTGGCCCCCGAATATAAAGCATCGAAATCGATCTTCTTATTCCCCGTTTTATAATCCAGGATCTGAAATGTATTCTGATTCGGGTCAACATCGATACGGTCGATCGTACCATTAAATGTCACGACACGTCCGTCTCTGAGCGGAAGATCATATCCCGGGATCTTATCGTCTCCGAAATGCCACTCAAACGAGGTCGGCATGGACTTTTCAGGATCAAGATCCGAAAAGATCATCGAAAGCGTCTCGGAAGTTCCTGCAAGAAGCTTCGTATCCGCCGCCATCTTCAGCGCCGGATCATCACAATACAGGTAGCGTTTCTCTTCCTGGGCACGAAGAAGAAGTTCCCTGCTCCAGACCAGTTTATCCTTGGCACGGTATTTCGCCAGGATATTCTCCTTACTTTCCGGATCTTCTGCCTTCGTATACTCATCACGGAACTCCGTCATGGCACGCTCCATCACAGTATGCGCCAGCGTACCCATATCTGTAGCCAGGACCTGCTGGATATCCCTTTCTTTGATCTTCACGACCTTCTCACAGAAATAGTGATACGGACAATAAAGATAACTCTCGACCGATGAAACACTCATCAGGAGACGGTCGCCATAACGCTGCGCCATCAGGTCCTCCGGAATCGTAAGAGAAGTCTCGTTTTTCTTTCCGAATGAGAGATCTTTCGCAGCAAAGAATCTCTGCCAGATCGATACGGCCTCATCGTACTCTTTCTCGGATACCTTCAGATTGCCGGAGATCACATCCCGCAAATAGTCTTCCATCTTGTCACGGATCAGGACACGCGGATCAGAAAGCGACAGATGATCCAATATTTCATATTTCGCTCTCGGATACGTATCCCGGAAGAAGAGAACGACAGAAGAAGGTTCGACCGAATTCTGCACGGTGAAGATCAATCTGTCTGTCGGCGCATCGAGAAGCGCATAGGACGTAAAGAAGTCGGCATAGGACTGGTCCTTGGCATGATTCGGGAACTCGATCGCAAGTTTTTCCGACAGGATCGTTCTTTCACGGTTACGAAGATAACCTTCCGAAGGAGAGGTGTACGGGAAATTCTTTCTCTGGGAACCGACGACGAACATCAGTTTACAGGACCGGCGGTAGCCATTTGCCGGTGTCGTGATCGTCACCTGATCTACGTAAGAAGGGATCGCATTCAGGCTCTTACTCTCCAGGGAACTAAGGAGCGCATCACGGAAATTGGCAAGGGTGATCGGGAAATCACCAAGAGGTCCGGACATCGCGACCAGCGCATCGTCCGCATAGTTGTAAGAGAGGGCTAAAGCCAGGGCCGCCTGCTGATTACCGGCCTTCTGCCACTCCTCGACAAAACTCTCCACATGTTCTCTCTGGCCGCAGGTCATATTGTGAAGCGCAACGGCTTTATCACGACAGGTCTTCGCCTTTTCCAAAACAGCTAATTCCTCTGCCGTTTTCTTCAGGACCGGCAGGATGACCGACACCGCTTCCTTCTCCGCAACGGTGGAGACATACTGATCACACGAAAGCATTTTCTTTTTATTCTTTACACCGTGGGCAAGAAGGAAATTCTCGAACCGCAGGATCGTATCGATATCTACGGTCACAAAGCCCGACTTCAGATATGCGATTACGGAAGGGATGTCCCAGTGAAAAACGGAGATGTCCATGATCGATGTCAGATACTGCGTCCATATCGTCCCGAGAAGCGCCTGCTTCGAATCGACGAAAACATCCAGACCGTACCGGGCAAATGCCGCGTGAAGGCTCGTAGAATACTGCTCCATATCACACATCACGACCGTGATGTCCCGGTAGCGGAGGTCTTCGAATTCCACGACCTGCTTGATCCTGGCCGCCACGTATTCCAGTTCATCCGAGATCTGATGGAACACCTTGATCTCCAAAGGCAGATCCAGATCTTCCCGCTTCTCGCAGGATCTTCCGGCATAATCGGATGACATGATGGCAAGGGCAGGATCCCGATCGGTCACCGGACCTGCTTTCTCCACTGAATCCGGAGTGATCACTTCAAGCAAAGACCGGATCGTCTTCTCTCCGAAGTGGCAGATATCCTCTCCCATCTCCTCCTCCTTATCCGTTCCGGCAACACAGGTGATCGTGACCTTAGAGGTTACGGCGGCAAGCTTTGTAACAATGTTATACTCTTCCGGAGTGAAGTTTCTGCTCTCTCCGAACCCCATGATCCAGCATGAGGACTCCCTCAGGAAGGAAAGTCGGGACAGAGGCCACTCCTTCGTCTCGGGGGCATCCTCCATGAAGAGGCGCAGCACTTCATCCAGGCGTCTCATCGAATCGCGTTCCGGCGCAAAGCCCAGTTCTTCCCGAAGGGAATCCAGCTTCACCAGAAGATGACCGAAGTCCCGTATCTTCCCGGCCGTCAAAGGACTGACATCGGAAAGATCCGCTTCTTCCAGCATCTGCCCGCTGATTCCGTATCGATAAAAATCGCCGAGCACTTCGTCCAGGTCAGAGACAAAGCCGACCCGGGAAGCGTAATTCCCCAGCACGCTGAATTCGTCCGTATTTTCCGAAAGGATACGATGGATGAGGATCGTCCGTCCTGCGGGGCTTAACGACTTACCGCCACGCCCGCCGGCTTCGCTTAACACACGGTAGGCAAATCTCGAGAAACTGACGACATCGATCATCATGAAGGCCGCATCTGCGTCTTCTCCGCCCTTTTTCTCCTTAAGGATCTCGATGTAGCGGCGCTCGACTTCCGCCTTCATTTTCTCGGGAACAATAATATAACCGCGCCTTGTCGGCCATTTCACGGCTTCATCACAAATTCGGGAAAGACATGTATCGATCAACGAGACCGGGTGCTCGCCATAGATCAAATGAAACGCCATAATCACTACCTCCTTTTATCAGAGGGTATCCAGATTCTGTCCGTTCGCTGCTTTCATTGTCGTACCGGCTTTCTCAAGCGTCGACTCGATCGCCTGCTGCTCCGCAGGTCTCTTGACCTTAAGAGTAGTGGTCTTCACCATCTCCGTCTCCGAGAAAACGAAGTAGTGGATCGCCTTGTACGACGGCATCTGATGATTGACTTCCTTCATCTTCGCACTCAGATACTCACGTATCGCCTTATCACCTGCCGTGGTATCCGGGACGGGAAGATTCTCACCGATCACCTTACGGTCGATCAGGAGTTTGGCGCAGATATCTACTGCATCCTTATCGTCCTTGGCTCCCCAGACGAAGGCTTCCTTCACGCCCGGGATATTGTTCAGAAGGGACTCCATCTCTTCCGGGAATGCCTTCTTTCCGTTGGTAAGAACGATCATGGACTTCACACGTCCGGTGATGTGCAGGCAACCTTTCTTATCCAGGTAACCCATATCACCCGTGTGGAACCATCCATCCTCTTCGAGCACCTCTGCCGTAGCTTCCGGATTCTCATAGTAACCCTGCATGACACAGTCACTCCTAGATAATATCTCACCCACTGTCCCAATTTTCGGACTGTCCGTATCGATCTTCACTTCAATACCGGTAAGCGGACGTCCGACACTTCCGTAGACATTGTATTTCGTAGTGGTAACGGCGATAACCGGAGACGTCTCCGTAAGTCCGTATCCCATCAGGAACTCAAATCCCCAGTTGTTGAAATCTTCGATATAGTTCTTCGCGATACCGGCGCCTCCGATAACGATCAGGCGCAGGTGTCCGCCAAGCTTCTTAATGATCGACGAGAAGAACACACGGCGAAGATCGATCTTGAATTTACGGAGGAAATTACTTATCGGGATCATGATATCGATCAGACCGCCTTTGCCGGATTCCTCAATACCCGTCTTGATCTTTCCGTGGATATTTTCGAAAAGCAGCGGCACCGAGATACACGCTTCTACGTGCCACTCATTGAGGTTCTTCACGATATAGCGAAGTCCGTCCGAGAAGCAGATGCAGCATCCTCTGGCCAGCATGAAGTATTCACATGTATTTTCAAATGTATGGTGAAGCGGCAATATCGAGAAGATACGCTCTCCCGGATTCAATGTCAGGATCGTGGAGATGGCATATACATTCGTCATGATGTTCTTATGGGAAAGCATGACGCCCTTACTCATCGCCGTCGTACCGGATGTAAAGAGAATGATCCTGGTCTGGTCGGGATCAATGGCAACACGCCGGATAATGCTGCTGCCCTTTTCCACCGACTCCTTGCCTTCCTCGATCCAATCGAGAATATCCACGAATTTCGGATCTTCTTTCGGCCAGGTCTGATTGGCGGGCAGATACTCCGTACACATGCAGACATACTTCTGCACCTTCACACCATTCTCCGATTCGTGAGCGGCAATATCCATCACCATCTCGTGATGTTTCTGATGATAGAAAAGCACATCGACCTTACCGCGGATAAGAAGGTTCACCAGTTCCTGCTCCGGAAGAAGACGGTCAAGGGGGATACCCACGGACCCGCTGCTTAAGATCGCGGAATAAGAAACCATCCATTCATATGCATTCTCACCAACGACAGCAAGATGTTTTCCCTGAAAACCGGAAAGGCTGATCGCTTCAGCCAGATATTCAACATCTGACGCGAAATCATTGTATGTCTTATGGATCTCCGCTTCCGTCGGTTTCCTACGGAAAACGAAAGCATCCTTCGTGGCGTATTTCTCCTTCGAACCCAGGATCAGGTCGCGCATCGTATCATAACGAACGCCCTCGTGTAGTGGTTTTCCGACTATGCTCGGCATACATCCTCCGTATCGGTCAATAGCAAAATACAAGCCGCCTAAGCAACTATGCGCATTTATAGATGATACCACTTTCTTTGCGTTGCGTCTATTCTTCAGAAAAATTATTTTGAAATTCAAAGAATATCCTTCAAAGCCCACCATTTCTATGGCAACAGTGCTTTTCAAAAAAGATAAAAGCGAAAGGATTTTATTTGACAATCCCGACAATGTGGTCTACATTACTTACGAGATATCGTTTGTTATATAGAGGGGAGAAAAACATGTCTTCAAACGAGAAAGGGAATACCGCTCCGACGCATTCCGTCGAGGACTTGAATAAGAAATACCCGACGCCCCGTGGATTTACCGGATTCTTCTGGTACCACGTATCGATGGCCATCACCAGAATACTCGTCAAACTCCGTGCAGGGGAGAAGGAAAATATCCCGAAGGGCAGTCCCTACGTGATCTGTTCCAATCACCAGACCTATGCAGACGGCATGTGGATCATGAGCTGTCTTCCGAGAAAACACAGAAAGGTCTTCTGTGCCCTTGCCGCTTCCGACCTTGAGACCAACTATGGCCGTCTCGGCCGCGTCATGATGCATGTCGGCCGTGGAATCGCCGTAGACCGTTTCGGTAATCCGGTTAGAGGCCTCATCAAGGCGAAGAAGGAAGTGGAGAACGGTAACATCATTCTCGTTCATCCGGAAGGAACACGCACCTCAGACGGTCACCTCGGTGAATTTAAAGACGGTGCCGCTTATATCGCCATTAAGGCCGGTGTGCCTCTTCTTCCCGTCTATATCGAAGGCGGATATCAGGCATGGTCCCGTCACATGAAGAGACCGCAGACCTGGGATCACAAGAATCACAGAAGAAAAAGGATCACGATCCATTTCGGCAAGCCCATGCTCCCCGATGTTCACGAGCGCGATCCGCACAAGATGACCGATGCGATCCATACCTGGATGAAAGACATGGAGAGTAAGGACGTCAACCTTCAGTAATACACAATTAAGACATGCGAAGTGCCCGGCAAAGCATTCTCATGTCAGCAAGTTCTTTTCGATTAATTAATTACGAGAAAAAGGCCAGCTGGATCGCCTGCGGTACGACTTCGTAACGGACGCGGTGGCCATAGAAGTCTTCTCCATCGTAGTTGCCCTGCATCTGCAGATTGCTGTTAAGCGATGTGAAAATACCGCTGGTGGAACGGTAACAGGTAAACCCGGGTTTACCGATATGTTTGCCCTTTTTATATTTCATCAGCTGAGAAAAAGCTTTGATGCGCGACATATGATCGACGATGCAGACATCGAGCACGCCGTCGTCCACCTTCGCATCCGGTGCGGGGCAGAAACCGCCGCCGTAGCATCTTCCGTTACAGATGCTGACAAGCGAATAGCGGACATTTTTCTTTTCAACCATCTCACCGTCTTCCAGTTCAATGGAATAATCCATGGTATATCGCCAGCCCCGTATCAGGCAGGAGACCGCCGCAAAAGTATACGCATTGTTCCGGAAGAAGAGGCTCTTCGGATGCTTCGCCACGATCCTTTTCGCCTTCGCCTGCACCATAGTATCCAGGCCCATCGACGCGATATTCAGGCTGTACCGGCTCCAGAACGGCAGATGATTACCCATCAGATCATAACTGTCGATACGCAGCAGATCAATGGAACGGATCCCGGGATTTGCGAGTTTCTTAAGGATCGAAAGCGGATCCTTGTACTGTTCTTTGGAATAGATCGTGCGGGCAAAGTCATTGCCGGTACCTAAAGGGATCACGGCCATCGGTGAATTACGGAAAGCCAGGGCATTGGCCACTTCGTGAACCGTCCCGTCTCCGCCGCAGGCAAAGATCAGGCATTCCGACCCGTACTTCTCCGAGTAGGTCACCGCCAGTTCTTCCGCATGGTTACTGCGTTCGGTATATACGATCTCCGATTTATTCCGAAAATCCGCAGGAAGCTCCCGCACCGCCTTCTCCAGGGCCTTCTTACGTCTCTTATGGATGTTGGAATTTACAATAAAAATGTATTGCATCAGTTCCCGGCCTCGTGGATCATATTCACGACATCGCCAATGGTGGTGACCTTCTCGATAGCCTCATCCGGGATCCTTATATCGTATCTGGCTTCCAGATCGACGACCAGCTCATAAAGCTGCAGAGAATCCATAGGAAGCTCCTCGAAGATCATCGTATCTTCGCTAAAGCTGTCCTTCGGCATGTTCAAAAGTTCGGAAAGCATGTTCGCAAGCGTTGCAAAAATATCTTCCTTCTCAAAGCTCATCTGCTTATTGTCTTCGGAATGATTCTCTTTTCTTTTGGAAACCGCCATGGTCATACCTCCGTATCGTCACGGACGATGCGCTTGTACTGCTCGCCGTTACTGTATTTCTTATACTGCTCCTCGACGAAAGAATCGATCTTGGCTACCGACTTCGTAAGGATACTTCTTTCTTCCTCCGTAAGGGGATCCATGATACGTTTGACCAGCACACGGTGGAATTTCGAATGCATACGATAGGCAAGCTTGCCTTGTCTTGTCAGGGAGATACGGACGATCCTTCGGTCCTTCGTATCACGCTGGCGTTCCACATACTTCTTTTTGACCAGACGGTCGATGGCCACCGTCAGGGTACCCACCGTGATGCCGAGAATATTGGCCGTCTCCGTCATGGTACGTGCCTCATAAGGTCCGATGGCATTCAGCGTGTGAAGTTCCGCGATAGAAAGGTCGGAGAAATAGCCCTTCGACAGCGCCATTTCCTCTGTAAGCAGAACGTTATCAAAAATATGAAGCAGGCTTTCAGCGAAATCTTGTTCGAGCGGATCCATATGATTCTCCCCCCTTTGATATTCAAAGAAATTCTACACGAAACCATATAAAAATACAATGGAGTGTTTGTCCCGGCGCGATCTCCTCTTCGGTCACAGCGGACGGACTTCCACTTCATGAATGGGTACGATACGAGGATACTCCCTTGCGAAAAGTCCTGTACGGATCACTCTCGTGTTCTCGGCAACTTCCCTGTCCATCCCGCAGTACAGTGACAGGCTATTAAGGATCAGATCCGGACGGACATTCCTCTCCGAGCCGGCACTTGCGTAGAAATCCACTGCATCCGGATCTCCGTCCGATGCCTGCGACAGCGAAAGAAGAAGCGGCCGGATATCGGTCTGTTTCTCCTTGCCTTTTGCCATCTTGGTCACGATCAGGGTCTCCTTTTCCATGGCTTCCGTCATGGCCTTTCTGATCCCTTTGGCTTCGAAACGGTAAGAGGCCGTCGTCACGATGGACATGATGCTGTCCTTCGGTTCCGGGATCGCTATGGATCTTATTATCTGAAGTCCCGAAGGAAGAAACGCGTTCAGTTCTTTTACAAAAGAATCGGCATCGTAGGGGCGGTCCAGTGACACATCCAGATAATCGCAGGTCGTTTCGATCCCGACACCCAGCGGAAGGGCGAAGACCATCATGGGACGGGGGTTATAGCCCTGCGAATAAAGGATCGGAAGCTCGGCTCTTCTGCAGGCACGTTCAAAGCAGGTCATCAGATCGAGATGCCCGAGGAAGACCGTTGCGCCGGAGCGCATGAAACTTGCGCGCTGCACATATGCCTTCTGATGCTCCTGCATCGTCATCATTTTCTCGCGTTCACTTTGCAGCATCAGGACTCACCTCCCTTTGCGAAGCACTCGCCGACACCCCAGGTGGCGGCCCCGCAGCCGGAGCAGTGCTCACGGCAGGACGGCGTTGTCTTCTCTTCGTGGGCCTTATGCCGCTCCGAAAGAAGGAACTTTTTATTCACGCCTACACTGATGTGATCCCAGGGAAGCGTTTCTTCCTCAGAGAATTCACGCGAAAAATCTTCGATGGTAAGTCCGTGCCGCTCCAATATCTCGACCCATTCGCGGAACTTGAAATGGTCATCCCACGCATCGTAGAAAAGCCCCGACTTATATCCTTCCAGAAGGACAGGTGCGAGTCTTCGGTCACCTCTTGCCAGTACGACCTCCCATACCGAAGAATCGAAGTCATGCCAGGCATAACGGATGTTCCTGCTCTTGATGTGATCCTTCAGAAGCCTCTGCTTTCGGATCAGTTCTTCCTTACTGTTCTGCGGCTCCCACTGAAAAGGTGTAAACGGCTTCGGAATAAAAAGTGACGTCGATACGGTGATCTCCAGTCTTCTCATCCGCTGGCCCGTCTCTCTTCCGATATCGTAGTAGAGTTTCTCGATACGCGCCGCAAGATCGGCGATGCCGAGTACATCCTCATCCGTCTCGGTCGGAAGGCCCAGCATGAAGTACAGTTTCACCGTATTCCATCCACCCAGGAAAGCCAGTCTCAACGCCGAGAAGATATCCTCCTCGCGGATATTCTTGTTGATGACATCACGGAGCCGCTGTGTGCCGGCCTCCGGCGCGAAAGTCAGTCCCGACTTTCTTGTGGACTGGACTTTCTCCATCAGGTCAAGAGAGAAAGAATCCAGTCGCAGGGAAGGAAGCGAAAGGCTCGTATGATGGCCTTCAAATGTCGAAAGAAGATTCTCCGCCAATTCCGGAAACCGAGTATAGTCCGAAGTCGCAAGAGAAAGAAGGCCCATCTCATCGTAGCCGGTATTCTTCTCAAGAAGCCGGCCCTGTTCACACAGAACTTCCACCGACTTTTCCCGAACGGGACGGTAGATGAATCCCGCCTGGCAGAAACGGCATCCGCGGATACAGCCGCGGAAGACTTCCAGGTACGAACGGTCATGCACGACACGAAGATTCGACACCACCGGAGCAGTCGGGTATGTACAGTTATCAAGATCCTTGATGATACGTTTCTTAATGGTCTTTTTTACGCCGTCGGAAACCGGTTTGACGCAGGCTCCCGAAGGGTCCTTCCCTTCAGATCCGTCCTTCCCGGAACAAGTGCTTTTCGAGTAGAAAACCTCATAAAGGGATGGCACATAGATGCCCTCGATCGCATCGCAGGCAAGAAGCAGTTCCTGCCGGCTCATCGGATGCGAAGTGCTTTTCGAAAGTTTATATTCGCGGATCTTCTTGCAAAGCTCGAGGATCATCTCCTCGCCTTCACCCATCATGGCAATGTCGAAAAAGTCCGCCATCGGCTCGATGTTATACGCGCACGGGCCGCCGCAGCAGATCACCGGATCGTCTTCGCCTCTGTCTTTGGCAAGAAGCGGGATCTTTCCCAGATCGAGCATCTGCAGGACATTGGTGTAGCACATCTCGTAGCCGAGGGTAAAACCCAAAATATCGAAATCACAAAGAGGCGTCTTCGTCTCCTGTGAATAAAGCGCAATATTCCTTTCGCGAAGGATCTTATCCATATCGAGCCAGGGCGAAAAGGCCCGTTCGCATGCGACAAAATCACTTTCATTAAGGACGTGATAGAGGATCTGAAGCGCCAGGTTACTCATGCCGATCTCGTAGATATCCGGGAAGCAGAAAGCAAAGCGCACGTAGGAGGTCTTCCCCGTTTTTTCCAATTCTTCCATCATGTCTTCCTTGATGACGGCATTAAACTCACCGCCGACGTATCTGGCGGGACTCTCGACCGACATCAGGTCGGATTTACTTAGCGGCACGGGATAGTTCTTCATAGCAGATCTTCAGTTCTCCTTAAAGATGCAGGTTTCCACTATTTTACTGCAAAATTAGTATCTTGTCCCCACGTCTCCTTCTCCCTCCCGGTAGAACTTGCCGTCATGTTCCCGCCCTTCTTTGGTAGAAGATGTATAATTGAATGCAGGAAAAGAACTGCACGGCCAGGTATCTTTTCAATTCATGAGAACAATCGGGGGCATTTATGAAGAAAAAGATTTTAGCTGTCATCATGGCATGTAGTTTCGTCTTTTCCATGACGGCCTGCAAAGGAGATAGCGAAAAGGACAGTTCCAAAAAGAAAAAAGCCGGAACAAAGACCGAGGAAAAAGAAACGGAACCTGAAGAAAGCGGGACCTCAAACACAGAGGAATCATCCGGTGCTGAAACCGTACCACCTACCGAAACCGAAACCACAGCGGAAACCACGACGGCACGTCCCGCCCTTTGTGAAGTCAGTGGCGACTATGTGGTTTTCGGGCACTATGAACAGGACGGCAACCCGGATAACGGACCGGAGCCGATCGAGTGGATCGTTCTTTCTGATGAAGACGGAAAGCTCCTTCTCATGAGCCGCTACATCCTGGACGGCGTTCCCTACCATACCGATTATACCGATGTGACCTGGGAGACCTGTGCACTTCGTGCTTTCCTCAATGATGACTTCTACAACACGGCTTTCGATGCGGATGAGCAGTCCCGGATCCTCACCACCACGGTTTCCAATCCGGATAATGCCAGAATGGGAACCCCCGGTGGAAATGACACCGAAGATAAAGTTTTCCTTCTGAGCATGGAGGAAGTAGAAAAGTATTTTACCTTCACGGAGTGGGATGACGAGTCCATGCACGGAAACTGCCAGGCATTAATGACAGACGCTACTCCCTATGCCAAGAGCAAGGGCGTAGCATCGATCGCAGTCAGTGACATCATCTATTACGGAAGCCCGGACAACGATTTCCAGGGTCTTAACACCTGCGGCTATACCGATGACATCATCGGCCAGACCTATGCCCCCTGGTGGCTGCGTTCCCCGGGTATCTACGGCAACACCGCTTCGATGGTCACTTATATCGGCCACGCCGGATGGGACAGTTTCGATCGGGTCATCGACGATGACGAAGGGGTACGCCCGGTCATCTACATCACCAAGTAAGCGTGATCGGACACGAAATGGATTCGTGCAAATAGCGCGAAAAAACAGAAGTCATTTTAAGCGGCAAAAAGAGGCTTACCTGATTTCTCAGGCAAGCCTCTCATTTTGTTTCGTTTTACTTTACGGGAAGAAGAATTACTGATTCTTCAGACGCTTCTCAAGAGCTTTCTTCTCTGCCTCGTAACCCGGCTTACCCAGAAGAGCGAACATGTTCTTCTTGTAAGCTTCTACACCGGGCTGGTTGAACGGATTTACGGAATTGAGGTAACCGGAAATACCGCAGGCCTTCTCGAAGAAGTAGATCAACTGACCCAGCCAGTATTCGTTCAGTTCCGGAACGTGGATGATGAGGTTCGGGACCTTACCGTCAACGTGAGCTAGAACAGTGCCCTGCATCGCCTTGAGGTTAACTTCGTTCATATCCATGCCGGACAGGAAGTTCAGGCCATCGAGGTTCTCCGGATCGTTCGGGATCTTGAAGGAACGGCGGGCCTTGTCGATGACGACAACGGTCTCGAAGAGCATTCTCTTACCGTCCTGGATGTACTGGCCCATGGAGTGAAGGTCTGTGGTGTTATCTACGCCGGCCGGGAAAATACCTCTGCCGTCCTTACCTTCGGACTCACCGTAGAGCTGCTTCCACCATTCGGTCATGAAGTGGAAAGAAGGCTCGTAGTTCACCATCACTTCTGTGGTGTAACCGCGGCGCAGCAGGCAGTTTCTGGCGATCGCATACTTGTAGCAGTCATTCTCCATCTCAACCTTCTTAAAGTCACGGGATGCATCTCTTGCACCGGTCATGAGCTGACGGATATCGATACCGGCAACAGCGATCGGCAGAAGACCTACAGCGGTCAGTACGGAGAAACGTCCTCCGACGTCATCCGGTACTACGAATGTCTCATAGCCTTCCTTCGTAGCCAGGCTCTTCAGTGCGCCCTTCGCCTTATCCGTTGTTGCGTAGATTCTCTGACGGGCCTCTTCTTTACCGTACTTCTCTTCCATATAGGCACGGATGATACGGAAAGCGATCGCCGGCTCGGTTGTGGTACCGGACTTGGAAATGATATTAACGGAAACTCTCTTTCCTTCGAGAAGATCCATCAGGTCAGCAAGATATGTCGCGCTGATCGAATTACCGCAGAACAGGACCATCGGAGCCTTTCTAACTTTCTTCTGTGCGATGTTGGCAAAAGAATGGGACAGAAGCTCGATCGCTGCTCTCGCACCGAGGTAAGAACCGCCGATACCGATAACCAGAAGCACATCGGAATCCTTACGGATCTTCGTTGCCGCCTTGCGGATACGGATGAATTCATTCTTGTCATACTTGCTGGGAAGCTCGACCCATCCGAGGAAATCACTTCCGGGACCGTTCTTCTTGTGAAGCATATTGTGCGCCAGTTCTACCTGAGGCAGCATCTTCTCCATCTCGCCCTCTGCGAGAAAAGGCATAATATTGGATGTATCAAGAGTAATCATAAAAATCTCCTCATTCTCTTTATGAAATATGGCGCCCTCAGCACCGCATACAGTATAGCACTATTATTCTCGTGCGAAAGACGGTTTTTGCACAAAATCCGTCAGATTTCGTTTAGTTTTTCGCGAAAATGAATGGTTTTTGATTTATGTCAAGAAAAAATGAAAACGAAACCGATTACGAAACCCCCGTTTTCTCTTCATGCCTTTTTTCGAAAAGGACCGGGGCGTCATCTTTTCCATATGAATGGCAACTGCATGGAAAATGACGTATAATAATAGCCTAATCAAGGAAAAGGAGTACCCCATGGCCTATACCGATTCTCCCAACGCGAAGATCATCATTTTATTCATTCTCTCTAAAGTGAGCGGGATCTCGTCATCCCAGCTGATGGACTGCGCCATGGAATCGCTCTACATGGATTACTTCCTTTATTCCCAGGCGAAAAAAGAACTTCTCGAGCAGCGCCTGATGACCGAATCGGAGAGAAAGGGCGAACTGCGAAAGGATGCCTCCGGAAAACCCGTTCTGTCCTGTGACATCACCCCCGCCGGCACCGAGATCCTTACCCGTCTTCTTCCAACGGTTCCCGCCGGCATCCGCTCCTACCTGACAACGGCTTCCAAAACCTGGAAGAAAGATTCTTCCGAGGGCAGCAGCGTCTACGCCGACTACGCGGCCAACGACGAGGGTACCTGGGTCGTGGATCTGCGCCTGATCGAAAACGGCGCCACGACTTTCCAGCTGAAGTGGAACGCGCCCACGGAAGACGCGGCCAAGCGCACCTGCATCCGCTGGCGTGAAAACACGGCGGAGACCTATCTTTCCATCATTAAACTGATCTCCGATAAGCCGGAACAAAACTGATTCCAAAAAGTAAGCACATGCAAAGCAATCAGCAGGAATACATCGCATACGCAAGAAAGTTCGCCGAAGACAGGAAATGTCACCTCTGGCTGGGCGGCTCGTTTCTGCACGGCACATCCACTCCATACTCGGATGTGGACCTCAGCGCCCTTTGTGGCAAAGAAGAACTGCGTGATCTGATCTACGGGTACAGCGAGCCCGTCCTCCTTTCCTCTACAACGAATCCCCCGGGGATCCTGATCGTCATCTACAAAGACGGGGTAGCCGTCGATCTGGAAGTACTGGAACAAGTGGAAGGCTATTCTTCTGAACCGGGAACCTCTTTCTCTTCTGAAGAAAGAAGCGAGTGCTTCTTCCACTTAGACAGGATCAAGGACAAAAAGTACGAAAGAAACGAAAGCATCTGCCAGGGGTTTGCTCTGCGCGAAGATGAGCCCTATCAGATGTCACGGCTGTTTCATCGGAGCCTGATCAAATACCTCTGCGGCAAAAGCGCCGTCGGCTCCGGGGACAGTGCTATAGGCTCCGGCAAAATCACTGTCGGCATAAGTGTAGCGAACGAGATCGCAGAATACATGTCTTCCGGCACGATCGCCTGCGAAGACAACTATCCGCAAGTGATCCGAAGCCTGTGGAAGGACTTCCGAAATCAGTATCCCCTGCCGCATGCGTATTGTAAAATAATAGACGAACTACTGGCGATTCTTTAGGGCCGTTTTTCCCGGAAAGAGAAAAGCAACGTATTTTAGAGGAGGAAATATGAGTAAAGTTACCGTATTTATCGCAGATGGAACGGAAGAATCCGAGTGCATCATCACCGTCGATCTTCTTCGAAGAGCAGGCATTGAAACCGAACTGGTTTCCTATAACTCATCTCGCGAAGTGGTCACATCCCACAACGTAAAGATCATCACCGACAAAGCATTTGACGAAGCCTCTTTCGAGGACTCCGACATGCTCTTTCTCCCCGGCGGGAAAAAGGGCGTAGCGAATCTTTCCGTAAGTGAGAATGTACTCTCGGCCGTGAAGGATCAGGCGCAAAAAGGCAAATACATCGCGGCCGTTTGTGCCGGGCCGACTATACTCGGACAGCTGGGACTTCTTGAAGGGAAAAATACCACATGTTTCCCCGGCTTTGAAGACAAACTGGAAGGTGCGAACTGTACCGGCGAAGGCGTCGTTGCGGATGGAAAAATACTAACCGGACGAGGACTCGGTTTCTCCATCGACCTGGCGATCAAAATGATCGAAGTTCTGGAAGGCGAAGACACCGCACAGAAGATCAAAAAGCAGATCCAGCACCCCGCTACCATCTGATCATCCGAATCCTTCGGTAGCGGAATGCAAATACAAGGAGCGATTACGCAGACGCGAAGCGGCGAGGACCGAGCGACGGTATTTGCATTCCGCTACTCTTTAAGCCACCCCATCGCCACGCCGCGGTCCAGGTTCTTCACGATCCACTCATAGACCTGCGGCATGAATTCTTTTACGATTTGGGCACGCGCTTCGACCTGCGATCTTACAGCACCGCCGTTGCGCCAGGTGTGACCTTCCGTCAGCGTATTGTGAAGAAGCGGCTGGGTACGGTCAAGGCAGGCCGCATACTTCGCGTCCACCGTCTCCATCGCATCGAATTCTTCCCAGAGGGCACGAAGCTCTGCCCCCTGCTCCGGCGGCAGCTGGGAATACAGTTTATCCGCTGCAGCGGCTTCCCGCTCAGCTTTGCTCTCGTTTCCCTTTACATCGTAGGCAAAAGTATCTCCTGCGTAGATTTCGATCAGATCATGCACGACCAGCATCTTGATCGCACGTTCCACATTCGGTTCTTCGACACAGTACTCTTTGAAAAGAAGCGCCATGACCGCGATATGCCAGGAGTGTTCCGCATCATTTTCATTACGGATACCGGAGATCAGCATCGTCCTTCTATAAACACTCGTCATCTTATCGATCTCGGCAGTAAACTTCAGTTGCTGATCCAGCCGCGCATTTCCTGAACTTAAAAAATCTTCTATACCCATTTTCGTTTCCTCTTACACTTTCTTAATAATGATCTCGGCTGTAAATCCTCCGCCCTCGCGGTTACGAAGTTCCAATCCGCCGCCCATTCTCTCCATAAAATTCGATGCCAGATAAAGCCCCAGTCCGCTTCCGTCCTTTCCGGATTCTGTCGCTGCAGAGCCGCGGTAGAACTTCGATGTCAGCATATCCAGTTCTTCCTCCGGCACACCGGGACCACGATCCGACAGCATCACGTGCACGTGATCCGCTTCCGATGTAAAGTCCACCTCGAGCGGCGTCCCCGCATACTTAAACGAATTCACGGCGATATTATCGATGACCTGTTCCAGACGAAGCTTATCCACCAGGATCAGGCACTCCGGCACCTCGCCGTGCTTTTCGACCGTCCCGTAGTACTGAAGATCCGACAGCATCTCCGAAATGATCTTCGAGGACTCCTCTTTCGGCACCACCTTGAGTTCTTCCAGTTCCTCGAGCGTCGCCTTAAACATGTTATCCACCAGATGTTCCACCGAAGCCGCCTTGGACTTGATCACCGCAACCTTCTCCTGAACATCAGGATTCGGATACTTCACTTCCATAACCTCACATGTGGCCTTGATCGTCGCTACCGGAGTCTTGATATCGTGGGACAGTTCCGCCACCAGTTCCTGCTTGCTTCTTGTCGCCTTCGCTTCACGCTCGGCGGAGTTCTTCAGTTCCTCTCTCATCCGATCGAAGGACTCGGTAAACGCACCGAAATAATTCTGTTTCGTCATTTCCAGCGGCACATCCAGATTACCCTTGCTGACCTGCGCAGCAAAGGTCGAGAGTTTTCGGAACGGACGGATAAAGCAATACCAGATATAGGCAAGAAGCAACATCCCCAGGACATACACCGCAATACAAACCGTAAGGAGCTGCGTCCGCTGTTTCGACACAATGGACCTGTATTCGGCTTCCCTCGCGGAAAAAGCGATCTTCCCCACGATCACCCCGTCTTCCCGGTAATCGAAGACCGACCGTCCCGAACGGATCCATTCATTATTCACGGATTCATAAATGTCATCGGAAAGAAGAACGATCTCACAGTCATAGTTCTTTTCAAGAAGAGCGATCTGCGATGGCATCTCCTCAGGCGGAGTCTCCCGAAGCTTCCCGGAGATCTCGTTCACCTGCGTATTTAAGGAAAGCATATCGATCGGAAAATCCCTGCCCGTCTCGATCCTTTGCCATAAAAACAGGAATACCAGAATCACCAGAAGTGTATATCCGATTGCTATCACTTTGACCTTCATGACGGGATCTCCAGAATATAGCCCGTGCCCCAGATGGTCTTGATCCACTTCGGTTCATTGGGATTCTCCTCGATCTTCTCGCGGAGCCTTCGGATATGGACATTGAGCGTACCGTCACTATAGAACGAATCGCCCCACACTTCATCGAAAAGCTGTTCCTTGGAAACGATGGTGTTCCTATGGGCATAAAGGCATGAAAGAAGCGCGAACTCCTTCGCCTTAAGTGCGATACTCTTCCCTTCAATATGGACGCTCATGGTCGCCTCGTCTATGGCAAAAGCACTGTTTCCGGAAACCTGTGCGGAACCTGCGGCGCCACGTTCCTTCATGGCCTCCAGGCGCTTGAGGTGCACCTTCACTTTCGCAAGAAGAACACTCAGCGTATACGGTTTCTTCACATAATCGTCGCCGCCGATATTCAGGGCTACCAGCACATCATCATCGCTTTGTCTTGCAGAGATAAAGAGGATCGGCGTATCGTACTCCTCACGAAGTTTCTTACAAAGAGCAAACCCGCTGTCATGACCTAGATTGATATCCAGAAGGAAAACATCCGCCGTATTTTCCGAAAGAAAATCGAGGCATTCTTCCACGGTGGAAACACACGCGCAAGATACCTCGAACATCTCAAAGTATTCCTTCGTCATTTTGGAAAGATCGATCTCATCGTCAATGATCAGGCAGTTGTAGTGCATGAAAGAATCCCCTTTTCACTCTCGCTACAACAAGTATAGCACAACTGCCGGAGTTTACTCACACCAGAAGACGCGACCGTTACGTTTATAATCAGATCGTCAGCGTCATCTCTTCATTATCGGTAAGTTCCGTCTTTTGGGATCTTCCGTCGGCACTCACTTCATACTCGCCCTTGAAGGCATCCACCATGGCATAGCCGTTTTCATCCGTTACGACCTCGGTATCCGTCCACCACTCTTCTTTTACGAGTTTTCTGAGCATCTTGTAGGACGGTTTAAGAGAATTATCCAAACGGATGTATCCGCTCGGCGCTTTGAGCCATGCGCCATCCCGGTAATCCCAGGTCGTGATCGCCTCGACCTGCGGATGCGAGAACAAGATACGGTACATCTCTTCGATTTCTCTTGCCTGACGCTCTTCACCTTCCGGTGTTGTCGGCCACTCATCCACCTGCCAGTCATTCAGGTCCTCGATATAAGCCGGCATGATCGAACCGGAGACCAGGGTATTTTCGGTAAAGTGGATCGGCAGTCCGAAATGATCAAATCTGGCGAGCACTTCCTCGAGTTTCTCCTTCCCCCAATAGCCCTGGTGCTGATGCGACTGGATACCGATCGCGCTGATCGGAACACCCGCGTTAAGACATCCGTCGATAAGGATCTCATAGTTAGTGGAAGTATTAAAATCATTCAGCAGAAGTGTCGCCTCGGGATTACACTTATGTGCCTCATCGAACACGGCCTTGATCAGGCCCACGCGGCCCTTCTCCTTGCAGATACGGGTCATGGCATTATCGTACTTATCGAAGATCGGCATGATGACCACTTCATTGATCACATCCCACATATCGATCACACCCTTAAACCCGTTTACTTCACGGTCGATCCTCTCCAGCTGCTTACGAAGGATCGTCTCGTTATCATATTTCATCAGCCAGTCCGCGCATACGGTATGCCAGCAAAGCGGATGGCCTTTCACCTTCACGTTTTTGCTCTGCAGATACTTCGCTGTCGCCATCAGAAGTTCCTGATCCGGTTTTCCTTCCTCCGGTTCATATCTTCCCCAATAAAATGGGAGCGTCCCGTAGTTAAAGATCTCCAGCCAGCTGTCCGTGATCTGCTTATACTCTTCCGTTCCTTTATCAACATACTCCTTAAAATCAAAAGCCCCGCAGCCGAAGAGGAACTTGTGATTCGTCTGCTTCACACGAATGCTCTTATTTGAAAGCGGATTCCCCGCCTGATCTACAAAACGAACCCGCTTCAGTACTTTTCGATGAGAAATATCCATACCTGCACCTGCCTTTTCTTGATAGTATCATCGTATCATCCTGCAAGTTTAAAATCTTTCACTATTCCTTCCAAAACTACTGTTTTTTTGCCGACAGAAGAGGCGTGATATCACGTGTAAGAAACAGTTAAGAATTGCACAAGATTTGCGTAAAGCATTTTCTTCCCGGGAACCGTACACTAAGATCGTAGGATCCAAAAAACACATTCATCAAGGAGAACGACAATATGCAGACAACATTACACGTAAAAGATAAAAGCACGACCGAGAAAGAGGTGCATACTATGAACACTAAGGAATCCATCCTCCAGGCCAAAGACCTGTGCAAGTCCTTTTCCAACGACAGCGTCCAGCAGCATGTACTGAAGAACCTGAATATCCAGATCAGAAAAGGCGACTTCACCGTCATTATGGGAGACTCCGGCGCCGGCAAGTCCACTCTCCTTTATGCCCTCTCCGGCATGGACCGTCCGAGCCTCGGCTCGATCTCCTACGGCAGCGAAGAGATCTCCAAATACAGTAACGATAAGCTCGCCCTCTTCAGAAGGAAGCACTGCGGATTTGTTTTCCAGCAGAACTACTTAAACGATACGATGAGCGTTCTGGACAACATCATGGTCAGTGGCCTGCTGAAGCATAAGAACCGTAAAGAACTCGCCGCAAAAGCGAAGAAGCTCCTCGCCCAGGTAGGGATCGACGAGAAAAGCTACGGCAAATTCCCGAACCAGCTGAGTGGCGGCGAACAGCAGAGAGTCGCCCTCGTAAGATCCGTCATCAACGACCCGGAAGTGCTCTTCGCCGATGAGCCGACGGGTGCCCTCAACTCCCAGAACACCAACGCCGTTCTCGATGTCCTTACCGAGATGAACGACAGAGGACAGAGCATCGTAATGGTTACCCACACCGTGGCCGCCGCAGAACGCGGTAACCGCATCCTGTACCTGCGTGACGGCGTGATCTGTGACGAGATCGAACTGACACCTTATAACGGCCCGGACAGAGAACGTCACGTCGCTCTGCGCACATTCCTTTCGAACATGGGGTGGTAAGATATGTATTCACTGTTTTTTATTGCAAAAAATAATCTCAAAAAGCACAAGGGCGAGGTCGCGATCCTGTTTACGCTGATTTTCCTGGCCGCCCTTCTTCTCTTCTGCAGCCTCTCGCTGATGCTCAGCGGCCCGGCCGCCATCGAGGCCAACGACAAGAAATATCACGTTTCCGACCTTCTGATCTTCACGACAACGGAAATGCAGGAAAACCTTCCCGAGGCCATGGCCAAGATCGAAGCAGTCGAAGGCAGCGAAATGGTCGAGTCAACACCGATCGTCAACTTACTTGGCGATTACTACACCGGAAACAAGACCGCGGAAGACGCGATCTCTTATCAGTTCTTCATCGGCGACTCCAGCAAGCCTACATACATGAATGCCATCCCGGAAGAATTCGAGAACTTAAGCGACTCCGAGATTGTCGTTCCCTACTTTTTGAAGGATACCGTTAAAGCCGGAGACAAACTCTATCTTAAGATCGCAGGCGAGTTCAAGGAATTCACAGTCAAGGGCTATCTCGAGCATATGTACTTCGCGACCTCGATGAATATCTCAGGATATTTCTGCATCGTCAGCCACAACGACTATACCCTCATCGAAAACAACGTCACCCAAGACGCGAGAGGCTCATTCATCTACTGCAAAGTCGCGAAAGGAACCGATCTGGATACATACGATAAGGCTGTCCAGCATGCTTTTGACGGATCGGAAACACCGGGTACCGTTACCCGCTCCCTGATGGATATGGCCACCCTTGCAATGGCGGAGATAGCTTCCGCAATCGTTCTTCTGTTCACCGTGATCCTGGTCGGTCTGGCACTGATCATCATGCACTTCTCGATTAAGAACTTCATCGAGATGAACATACAGAACATCGGCCTTCTACAGGCCACCGGCTATTCGGCCCGTGCGCTCCGCTTCTCCTGCGTGATGGAAGAAATGCTCATCTGCGGGGTAGCCACAGTATCTGCCATCGGGGTCGGATGCCTGATCACGACTCCATTAAATGCGATCGAAGGAAGTCTGATGGGCCTTTCCGGGTTCACCGGTATCTGCATCCCGGCCCTCCTTTCTACACTGATCGGTATCCCGGTTGCGGTATTCCTCGGAACACTCGTCGCTTCGAGAAGCTATAAGAAACTGACCGTTCTCGAATCTCTCCGAAGCGGCATCCAGAACCACAACTTCAAGAAGAATCATTTCGCACTGGAAAAGACTTCTCTTCCGCTGGATCTGGCTCTTTCCGGCAAGCAGATCTTCGGCCGGCCGAAGAAGAACATCTTCATCGCACTGATCATCGCAGTACTTACCTTCTCGACGCTGCAGGGATTTACGGTCTACCAGAACTTCGCCCTTCAGCAGGAATCCCTTCTGAAGCTCGTCGGATTTGAAGCGGCGGATATACAGTGCACCTTGTACGAGCATCCGGAAATCGTTTCCGAACTGGAGGCGGATCCCCGCGTAGAGCGCACCCTGCTTTCGAGTTATCTCAAGAACGTCGAGGTACGCTCGGCAACGAAGAGCACTTCTCTGGGAATCGATGTTTACAGCGACGTAGACGCCCTGCAGTATGAATACATGCTGGAAGGCCGCCGTCCGCAGAAAGAAAACGAGATCGTGCTGACCATCACGAATGCGAAAAAGCTTGATGTCAAGCTTGGTGACACGGTGAACGTCATCGCTCCGAAGTCAGAAGAATCGGTTGCGTATACCGTTTGCGGTATCGACCAGAAGATCAACAACATGGGAAACAAAGCCATGATGTGTGAGGAAGGTGCCCTTCGCATCGATCCGGAGCACAGATTCACGGATTGCATGGTCTATCTGAAAGACGGCGTCTCCGTCAAAGACTTCCAGAAAGAATGGGCGGCAACGCATCCGAAGGACAACTTTATACTGGTCGATGATCTCATCGGCAGCACAATCGAGACCCTGGTTTCAGCCATGAGCGCAATCTGCGTCATCTTCGTTGTCCTGACCTGCTTCGTCGTTATCCTCACGGAGATCCTCCTGACCCGATCGCAGATCATCCGTGAAAGATCCGAACTCGGCGTCAGCAAGGCCATCGGATACACCTCCGGCGAACTGATCCGGAGAATGATCATGAGCACCCTTCCGGTCGTCGTGATCGGCGTGCTCGCAGGATTTCTCCTGCAGCTCCTGCTGAACGACAAGATGATGGCCCTCGGTCTTTCCTCCTTCGGCATCGCCCAGTCGAACCTCACGACCCATCCGCTGTGGTTCCCGCTGACCATGCTCATCATTGTCGCCTGCGCGATCCTGACCGGATTCTTCTGCAGCAAACGGATCAGCAAGCTTGAACCCGTCCGCATCTTGAAGGAAGAGTAAGAGGATTTCCCTAATAAGGCACAAAAAACCCGCAGAGTTGATTGCCAACTTTGCGGGTTCGCTTATCTTAAGACAATTCTTTTTCCCGGTGCAGATTCCGGAGATTACGATCATCAGCGAGACGACATTCTGCAATTACGTTTCGTCAGTAGTATCGTCTTCCGGAGCCTCCTGCTGCGTGACCGTAATGGTCAGATCATCATCCACCACGATCTCGTAATAGTAGACTTCTTCTTCCACGATCGGAGATGTCCCTCTAACGGTCATCGCCGTCGTGCCAGGTGAAAGCGACGTCACCTCCACCGTGTAATCATATGAGGCTCCATCGAGTTCTTCGTGGTTCTGATCTCCGTAATCTCGCCATCCCCTGTAGGAGGCAATCGATTCGTCATCGATCGTCACTTCAAATTCCGGTCCGCCTCCGTCAAAAGAACTGTAACGGAATACTGCCACTCTTTTCGGGTCCACCTCAGATGATTCACTTACTGTCATCGTACTCGTCTCCTCCGTTTCCGTCGTTGTCGTTTTCTTCGTTTTATCGTTTTTCTTCTTGCTCGTTTCCTTCTCCTTGCATCCCGATAACGCCATAGACGAAATCAGCAGCAGACTTACCACAAGGATCAGGCGCTTCTCTTTCTTCCTCATTGCACTTCCTCTTTTTGCAGAAAAAACTCCGCTTCTTTATGCCGGTCAAGGTTCGCACGCCGGGCGTTGTTTTTCCGGGGCGCCCGGTGCTCACCCTTCGCTTACGATCACATTATACATCTTTCCTTTCCATCGCGAAAAGAACCGGCCGTCTTATCGATCCGGCTCCCGTCCCGGTAAATCATCCCGGCATGATCTTCATCCGGGAGATTTGGTATAATGAGTTTATGAGAGGATTGAAAGGGGGACATGATCATGAAGACCATCCTTTGTTTCGGCGATTCTAACACCTACGGCTACGACCCGAAGACCGGGCTGCGGTATCCAAGGAACATCCGCTGGCCGGGGCGTCTCCAGGAGATCCTATCCTCCAGGGAAGCCCATGACTGCATGAAGTCCTATCTCCTTGCGATGACTTCCGAAACCGAAGAAAAAAACATCACCCCTTCTTACACCGTCATCGAAGAAGGCTGTAACGGCAGAACGACGGTCACCGACGATCCAATCGAGGGCTGGAAGAACGGACTGGATTACCTTAAGCCCTGTCTCAATTCCCATAAGCCCGTGGACATCGTGATCCTGATGCTCGGCACCAACGACCTCAAGGAGGTCTTCCATCTGACCGCCGCCGAGATCGCAAAGAATGTAGGTATCCTCGTCGATACGATCAAGGAATTCACTCGGGAAAAACAGGGGTTCGAACCGAAGATCATACTGGTCTCTCCGCCTCACATCGGAAAAAGCATGCCCCGTTCTGTATTCGCCGGAGCATTCGCCCCACGATCCATCGAGGAATCAGTGCTTTTCGCGAAGAATTATCAAGCCGTGGCCGAGGAAAAATGCTGTATATTCTTTGACGCCGCAGCTTGCGTCGAGCCGTCCGAAGAAGACGCCCTGCACCTGACAGAAGAAGCCCACCTGACCCTCGCGGAACAACTTGCGAAGGTCGTCCTTTCGCAGGAACACGGCTGAGTCCCGGGGGTAGCAAACATGAGGAAAACAGCAAAGGAAAAACTTACGAAGAAGCGTCTGGCGCTTCGCATCGTGCTGGGAGTGCTCGGTGCGCTCCTTATTATCGTTATCAGTTATCTGATTTATGTTTTTGCAAGCTACCACCGCATTCCCGACAACCAGGTCCTGAAGCCAAGTCCGGATCCCACGACTTACCTTGCGATGGACAGAGTAGTTGAGCGCATCACCGTCGAGCCTGGAGATCAGATCTATACCATCATGAGCTACAACATCGGATTCGGCGCATATACGCCGGACTACAGTTTTTTCATGGACGGAGGCAAATACTCCTGGGCCCGCTCCAAGGACGGGCTGATTCAAAACCTTAAGGACATCGGGCGCATGCTTGAAAGCTACGACCCGGATTTCGTACTTCTTCAGGAAGTGGACGAGGACGGCACGCGCACCTATCACGTTGACGAACGGCCGTATTTGATCACCAGCGTCGATCCGTACCAGTACGTATTCGCCCGGAACTTCGACTCGCCGTTTCTTTTCTGGCCGCTTCTCGAGCCCCATGGCGCGAATAAGTCCGGACTTCTGACCATGTCCAGAGCCTACATATCTTCCGCACTTCGAAGAAGTCTTCCGGTCAGTTCATCGCTTTCCAAGATCCTCGATTACGACCGCGCCTACACCGTCACCAGGATCCCGCTGGGAGACATCGGGCCGGAGCAGCTCTTTAAGTTCCCCGACGATGCAGATGATTCCGAAAATATCTCTTCCTCCGGAAAAGAACTGGTGATCTACAATGTGCATCTTTCTGCTTACGGAACGGACGCGTCAGTTCGCGACGGGCAGGTGTCAATGCTGATCGAAGACATGCAGTCGGAAGTCGAGAAAGGCAACTATGTCATCTGCGGCGGCGACTTTAACCATAACCTTCGTTTGGGCGGAAGCGATAACGCACCGGATTGGGCCCAGCCCTTCCCCTTTACGAAGCTTCCGGATCAGCTCGCTTTTGCGTACAGAAGGACCATCGACAGATACTCTATTCTGGACCGCGTGCTCGACGAAGACGAGCAGGCCTACATCAAAGGTATCGTCGAACTTCTCAAGCAGCGGGGACACAACATGGCAACGGTGACCAAACATGACACCTGCAGAAATGCCGACGAGCCGTATAATCCCGACACGACATTTACCGTCATGGCCGACGGCTTCATCGTCTCTTCCAATGTAGAGGTGATCTACTACGAGAACATTGATCTGCAGTACGCGTACTCCGACCATGATCCGGTCTATATGGAGTTCCGGTTGAAATAAGGCGAGAGCTCGGCAGATGCTTAATATGTCCCAAGCTTCTTTTGCCGTTGTTATGGGAGTATCTACTAAAACTGTCGAAGCATGGGAAGCCGGAACCAATAAACCAAAAGGTCCGGCTCGCCGATTCATGATTGCACTAAAGAAAGATCCTTCACTTATTGAGAAGTGTGACATTGTCAGTTAATGTCTTCGCCAGGAAATACTTGCTCAGTTTCGGATCTTGATCTTCACGGATGAACTCGATCTTATAGCCGAGTTTTTGGTAGAATTCCGGCGCCTGAAATCCGAAGGTAGTCAGTGTGATCTTATCGTATCCCTCTCCGAGATATGTCTCTTCCACCTTTCGGACAAGCTGACTTCCCAGCCCGCTTCTTCTGCAGCTGTGATCTACGATCAGATCCCCGATATGCACCTCGTTATAGTATGCGCGGCCGGTGATCACACCGAGGATCTTCCCTTCATCATCTTCCGCAACAAAGCAGAACTCATCGTAGTTAAGTACTACACCATTCTGCTTGCCATACGCCGTAAACTCCTCGTTGATAAACTCGCCGATCCGATCATCGACTTCCTCTGCTCTTTTAATCACCATTTTTCAGTTCTCCTTTTCAGTTTCCTGCCCGATAATCCCGGAAGCGATGAACATTCCGTATTCTTTCGGCACATGCAGAACACCGTTTTCCATATGCGAAGTAAGCGTTTCACGGATCGTCTCCTTCGGAATCGCACTGAGTGCCGTCATACTCTCGAGTGAATAAATGTAGTCGATCAGATCCTCGATATCCGTTACCTCCAGCGCATCCGGATACACTTCACATCGGACATCCGGAAAGACTTCTCCCAGGATCGCCGCACCGTTCTGAAGCGTGAAATTCTTATTCGTCGTATCCTTCACGCCGTACCCCGACAGGATCTCCGAAAGATACTCCATGATGCCGTGCGTCCCGAAGGTCGCACAGTAGAAAGTCCCCGCAGTCTTAAGCACCCGCCGCACCTCCGAAAGCGCCTTGCTCAGATCCGGCACATGGTAGAGCATCATGTTGGCGATTACCACATCGAAGGTTTCATCCGCAAACGGAATATCCATAATATCGATCCTTTGGTACGTAACATTCGGATGCTCTCCGAGTTTTTCCTTAGCCGTCTCGACCATCGCTTCGGAATAGTCGGAAAGGATGATCTCGTTCTTTTCCAAAAGCACTTCGTGCCCGGTCCACATACTTCCCGTTCCGCACCCGAGCTCCAGGATCTTCATGCCGTCTCGGATCTCGTAATTGGAAAAGATCCAGTTCCCGAACCCCATCTTATTTGTCGAATACTTATCGTGGATCGAGATCCGCGTCGCAAGACCCGATGAAGAGGCATACTGCTTCTTCACGGTCTTTTCGTCATTGATTTCATTCATGGCCGTTTCCTATCGTTATTGATTTTATTCATGATCATCGCTGTTTATAGTCACGACGACACTTAATTTGTCTGATCCGGATATTCCCAGAAACCGCCTTTATGAAAGTTCTCATTTCCCAAAGGTTTGGCCGTAAGCTTAAAGATCACGCACCCGTCCGGACAAACGACAGTCTTACTGTATTTCCCGTCTCCGCCGAGGTTCATCAGATCCCCTCCGCTTCGGATCGCTTCCATCAGCGGATAAAGCATCATCATCGTCTTCGAACAGATCCCGTATCCCTGCTCATTGACCGGGCAGCCATACGTACAGGTGTATTTATCGCCGATCTCCTCGCCGTTTCTGCAGTATCTTTCCGTATGATCCCCGTGCAGGAACCCCGTCACTTCAACTGTAAACTCATATTCTTCGTCATACCATTTTTTCATTTTTCATCCTCCAGGAACAACCAAACCGGCTCCGGAACCATTATATCATTTCCCTTTTGGCACTGATTTCCGCGCACGAAGCGCATAGATCGAATACGTCACAAAACACAAGATCGCGAAAAGGATACCGACCGGATACGCGATCTTCGAGCTGAGCTTGAAACCCTCTTTAGCCATGAGAATGTAGGTCATGCTGACCGCCGACATGAAGGTCGCCGGGATCGCGCACATGAAACTGATCAAGTACCCTTTTTTCGAAAAGCGCTGTCTCACGGCAAAAGTACTTTTCGATGTGTCGGCAGAAGATGTATCCGAATCGGATGCGCCACAGGAAGAAGCGGACACAGTGCTTTTCGAACGGCCAAGATATATCGCGCAGACCCAGAGCGTGATCATCGCCAGCGACTGGTTGCTCCAGGAAAAATACCGCCACAGCACATTGAAGTCCAGCTGGGTCAGGACCGCGCCGGCGCCGAGAAGCGGAAGCGTGATCAAAAGGCGGTTTTTGATCGGTTTCTGATTCAGGCCCGTCATCTCCGAAAGGATCAGACGCGCGCTTCGAAATGCCGTGTCACCCGAGGTGATGGGGCACGCGATAACGCCGACGACTGCGAGCACGCCGCCGACTGCGCCGAGCATGCCGGTGCTGATGTCATATACCACAGAGGACTGTCCCACTTCCGTCAGCGCATCGCTTAGCGCCTGGGTCGTGCCGTAGAAGGCCACGCCGCCGGCTGCCCAGACGAGGGCGATCACCGACTCCGACAGCATCGCGCCGTAGAAGACCTTGCGGCCCTCTTTTTCGCTCGTGATACACTTGGCCATCATGGGGGACTGGGTCGCGTGGAATCCCGAGATCGCACCGCACGCCACCGTGATGAACATGTACGGCCAAACGGGCAGATCGGACGGGTGAAGATTTGAAAGTTCAAGTTCAGGGACGGTATAGCCGCCGTGAAGGATACCAAAAACAATGCCCAGCGCCATGACGATCAGCACGACACCGAAAACGGGGTACATCTTGCCGATGATCTTGTCGATGGGAAGGAGCGTGGCCAGAACGTAGTAGATGAGGATCACGATGATCCAGAATGTCGCGTTGAGGCTCTTCGGAGTGAGGTTAGCGATCAGTGTCGCAGGGCTGTTGACGAAGACCGTGCCGGTCAGAAGAAGCAGCAGCACGGAGAAAATGCGCATGATCCATTTGGCACCGCTATCGATGTAGATACCCGAGAGTTCGGCGATGGATTTACCTTCATTACGTTCGGAGATCATGCCCACCATGTAGTCGTGCACTGCGCCGCCCAGGATCGATCCGAAAACGATCCACAGGAATACGATCGGACCGAAGCATGCGCCCATCAGCGCACCGAAGATCGGGCCGGTACCGGCGATATTTAGAAGCTGGACGAGAAAGGCTTTCCACGTCTTCATCGGAACGTAGTCCACGCCGTCGTTAAGCTTTTTTGCAGGCGTATCGCGGTCGTCCGGTGCGAACACCTTCTCCACGATCTTTCCGTATGTGAAGTACCCCAGAATGAGCACGGCAAAAGAAATAGCTAATGATATCAACCAGCACACCCCCTTAATGCTTTTCGCCGGTTATCTTACTCTTACATTATACCGCATACTTCATGGCTCGGTTTAGTCATACGTCCATCAAAGGAAAGCGGCGAGATCCTCCCACTTTTTCTCCTTGATCTCGATGCCGATATCTTTCATCAGCTTCACGCCCATGTCGAAGATCATGCGGCATGCGGCCTCCTTCGAAAGACGGTAGCTGTCCCACATCATCATGACCGAAAGCCCGTGGGTGTAAATGACCGTATTCTGGACCGCTTCGCCGACCTTTTCCTTACTGATCTTGAATTGTTCGGCCAGCATGTCCACGGCCATCCCGTTCATCTGCTCGGTGAAAATGCTCCGCTCGCCGAAGATGTTTTCACCGATCGTGGTCACGGGGTCATCCACATTAATGAAACGGAACACGTTCGGGTGATCGCATGCGATCGAGATGTACCAGACACCGCTGACGAAGAACGCATCGACGGCGTCTTTGCCCTGCATCGCTTCGGGCAGCCCGCCAAACACTTTATTGGCACTATACATGTACAGTTCTTTTTTTAGTTCCGTCATGGAGCCGAAAAGCCAGGAAACGGGCTGGGTCGAGCAGCCGAGTTTGGCCGCGATCGGTTTGATCCCGACCGCGCCGATCCCCGACTCATCCAGCAGCTCATACGCCGCTTCCAGAACCATTTCTTTCGTAATCTTCGCTTTCCGTCCCACGTCCAAATTCCTCTATTTTTTGTGGCGCCGCGCGGTTCTGCGCTCACTCACTGCAGATACGGCTTGTCGTCCAGAGGCCGCGTGCAGCCCCACTCCTTCGCCTTATCCTTGAAGCCCTTCTTCGCCAGCGTCTTAAAAATCGTGCCGACAAGGAGCCGGACCGGCAGTGGGAACACTTCCGGTCCCGTGAATTTCCTGCATGCTTCATCGCGAAAAGCACCGTCTCTGCCGTAGATCTTTCCCATGGCCTGATATGCTCCGGTGATCTTCTCGCGCTGTTCCCCTTCAAATAATCTTATACTAAAATTGTCTCCCTTAACAAGAGTGCCGCCATACTCACAGCCGAGCCGGTCTGCCAGCATCTCCAGATACGCCTCACCGCACCGAAGCTGCACGCCCTCCGCAAACCCGCTCTGCAGAAGGAATGACATCACCGGTCTCTTTGCGGAATTCTCCAACGCCGCTGCTTTTCGCTCGGCATCCAAAGTTTCCAGGAACTCGATCAGAAGTCCCGGGATGCACTCGACATAAAGAGGAAGTGCAATCAGGATGTGGTCGCAAAGGTAGAAGCGTTCGCGGATCTTCGGCCACTGCGACCGATCCGACACCTCGTACTGCTCGTATGTCGCGCCGCTTTCTTCCATACCGGCGGTAATCTTCAGAAGGATCTTGTCCGTGTTACTGTACTTCTTCACCCTTGGACTTCCGTTAATGATCAGTGCATGCATAAAACCGCCTCCTTCCATTCTTCAGCGGGAAATACGCCAAGCGACTTGGTTCCGATGTTGAGCGCTGCACGCTCGTTCCAGCGCTCCAGATAAGCGCGGTCCGCCTCGCCCTCATAGATGAGGCCGACATCCGCATTCTTTTTATATCGCATCACGTGGCGCATCTGGTTTCCCTTGAACTTGAGGTACATTGTCACGAGCGGCATGATACGGTCGAAAATATTCTTACCCTTGTGGTCGAGAAACCCGAGCGAAGTGCCCGAGATGACCCACAGCTGATCTGCCGTGATCATCTTCTTAAGGATCTCCTCGTAATCGTCCTTGATCGAGCAGATCCCCGGGGTCTTGAGCCAGCAGAAATTGCACCCGACACAATGCGAGATCTTCATTCCCGCCGCCTCCACGATCTCAAAATCCGTCGCGCCTTTTCCGGCCAGCGCCTCACGCAGGTCGCTAGTAATCGACGTATCCGCCGTTGTATTTATAATCAGAATCATAAACTCAAACATCCTTTCGCAGTGATTCACACACAAATGTCAGCACAGTTCTTTTCGCATCGAAATATAAACATGTTTATATAAACACGTTTATATTATACCGTCCAAAAAGAACTGTCAACCTTTTTTCCGAAAGAATTACATTAACTGAGCAGATTCTCCGTTGTTTCCGAATCGAAAAAGTGCATTACTTCGCTATGGAAAGACACGTTAACCGTACGTTCCAGCATTCGCGCATCGGAAGGCGTGACACGGCTACACAGAAAAAGGCACACACCCAGAGAAAGCGCGGCGAAAACAAGAAGAATGACGCGCCTGACCCTGTGTTTTCCGGAAAGGGCAAAGAGGTCCTCCGGGTGGTAAAGCTCAATCGTTTCCATAAGGATATTATACCACTTCGTCGGATCTCACCCGACTAGTCGTCCAAGTTTTAGAACCTGTCATGAATGTACTGCCCGTTATTCCGTCTTTATGCTTTCCGGACTTTCAGCCCGTTATTCCGCCCTTTGTGCTTTCTAAACTATCAGCCTGGTATTACGCCCTTTGTAACAGTGTTAAGCCGCCGGCGGATTCTGTGCGTTATTCTTTTTCTTCTTCGCAACAACCACGATAACGACCACTACTGCAGCCACAACGACCACGGATCCGCCAATGATCGCGATGAGTGCCCATGTCGGAAGTCCGTCACTATCAGACTTCTTGCTCTTCTTATCCTTCTTCGAATCCTTATCCTTCGACTTGGACTTGGATTTCTTTCCGGAATCCTCATCGTCATCGTCGTCATCGTCGTCCTTATCCTTCTTCGAGTCTTTTTTCGAATCCTTCTTGGAATCGTCATC
>JAFZQI010000037.1 GCA_017620475.1 Clostridiales bacterium
CTTATAATCAATATCGCGAAGCACTACGTAGATCGAAAAGCATTTTTATAGGCGCCTCCGCACAAGCGTAGCGCGGAGGACTCGCGCCAAGAAAAAAGACTTTTCGATTACTCCCACTCGATGGTGCCAGTCGGCTTGGGTGTCAGGTCATAAAGTACGCGGTTGATGCCCGGAACCTCAGTGATGATGCGGTTGACGATCTTGCCGAGGAGCTCGTACGGGATCTCTTCGATGGTTGCTGTCATGGCGTCACGGGTGTTGACGGCACGGATAACCACGAAGTTTTCGAATGCGCGGACATCGTTCTTTACGCCAACGGACTTGTAATCCGGAACGAGCGTGAAGTACTGCCATACCTTACCTTCAAGGCCGGCGTTGGCGAATTCTTCGCGGAGGATCGCGTCAGACTCACGAACCATCTCGAGACGATCTCTGGTGATGGCACCGGTGCAGCGTACGCCGAGACCCGGACCCGGGAACGGCTGACGATAAACCATGTTGGCCGGCAGACCGAGAGCTTCGCCGACTACACGTACTTCATCCTTGAAGAGGAACTTAAGCGGTTCTACGAGACCTTCGAAATGGATATCTTCCGGGAGACCGCCTACGTTATGGTGTGCTTTTACAGGACCGGATTCGAGGATGTCCGGATAGATGGTGCCCTGAGCAAGGAAGTCCACGTCCGGAAGCTTTCTGGCTTCTTCTTCGAATACACGGATGAATTCTTCGCCGATGATCTTTCTCTTTCTTTCCGGCTCTTCAACGCCCTCGAGTTTGGTAAGGAAGCGCTCGGTTGCATCAACATAGACGAGGTTGGCGTCCATCTGATTCTTGAATACTTCAATAACCTGCTCCGGCTCGCCTTTTCTAAGAAGACCGTGGTTGACGTGTACGCAGATGAGGTTCTTTCCGATTGCCTTAATGAGAAGGGCGGCAACTACGGAAGAATCAACACCGCCGGAGAGAGCCAGCAGCACTTTCTTATCGCCGACCTGCGCCTTGACGGCTTCGAGCTGTTCCGCGATAAAAGCATCGGCAAGCTCGCGTGTGGTAATTCTCTGCATTTCCTCGGGACGTTTGTTTTCCATAAGCAATACTCCTTTGTATCTTATTTAACTGAATACACTAATGATACTCCAAAAGCACTCTCGTACGCAACGAAAGAAATGTTCACCATTTGTTTTATTTTGCGCCTCATTCGGTTTGTACAAGTGGGCGCCTTCTTTGGTATAATCTTGTAGTGATATAGTCTGGGAGGATATGCGAACGATGTTGGCATTGAACGAGAATATTAAAGAGATCCTGCGTGAGAAGAAGCTGACGCAGAAGCAGATGGCCGAGATGCTGGGCATTTCGGAATGCTCTATCTCCCGATATCTCAAGGGCACCCGTATCCCCCAGGAAGAAGATGCTCAGAAGATCGCGGATTTCCTCGGTGTATATCCCCAGGAATGGTTCCCGTATCAGGGTGAAGACGGGCAGACGACAAGTGAGGCGCAGGAAGTCCTCAAACCCTCAAGACAGAGCTGGGAGCAGCTCCGCACGTGGCCGGAAGCGATCCATGCTTTGGCGACAACCCATACGATCTCCGTACAGGACATCTGTCAGATCCTGCATGCGCCGAGAACGTGGGTGAACCGGTATATCCTTCCTCATATTGATAAGATCTATCTTCCGGACGGGAAGCGTGCCGGCAAGGAGATCAACACAAACTGGAAAGAAGTCGCGGCGATTCAGCTGGGCAAAGATATGCAGGACTCGACATGGTGCTGCAAAGAAGATTTCGATAACCTCATTATGGGAAGTATTCAGTCCGTAACGAAGCAGACGAAGCTGATCCCTGCGGAATTGCTGGTGCAGGACAAGAAAGCTTTTGCTGCGGAATATGCCTCTTATACTGAGCGTATCTCGGAACTGGCTGCGAAGCTGAACGAAGATCCGCACGCACCTATGGAGAAATATACGGAACTGGCCGACCTGAAGAAACAGCAACTGCAGTGCTATCGCCGTCAGCTCTCCAATGAAGGAAGACAGATCCTTCGCAGTAATCTCCCCTCGGCGGCAAACCCGGATGGTACGAAAAGTATCCCGGTACGTCTTCCGTCGATTCCGATCGAGAAGTGGATCTTCCCGGAGGAAATCAAGGATTTTGCCGAGATCGAAGAGACCGGCCACAAGTACTTTTTCAAGAACGGATATATCCGCATCATTTTGTCTTTTATCGATACCAACGGAAGCTCGGTCCGCAAATGCTTCTATGTGGCGGATTCGGAAACGCTTTATCATAAGTACGTAGAAGAGTATGTGCTCATCAGTGAAGAGGTTTGGCAGATGTATGCCATCCGCCTCATGTCCAGGAGATAAGGAGGTCTTCTCCTTGAAGTCACGTAACGTTCGATCCATACTGAGTATTAGCTTAAGTATTCTGCTTCTTGCCGGAGTGATCGGGTCTTCGTGTGCGTGCAGGAAGCGTCCGGCTGACACCACTCCCGACGCGGCTACCGTTGCACAGAAACAGATCCGCGATTCCCTGGACGATTTTTTTGCCTATGTGAAAATGACTCGTACCGATAAGATGTATGCTTTTTCCGAGAATCCTTCTACCGCTGAGGATATAGTCACAGAGCTGATCGAGGTCAGCGGGGAAGATGTATTTGAACTGGTAAGCAGCCGTGTGGAACTGAACATCGTGGAGGTTACAGCCAATGCGTCCGGAGATAGCGGGAAAGCACATATACAGATCACCTGCTGCGATGGTGCGGCGGTCATCGAGAAATCAGATGAGGATGGCGGATTTGCCAATGCACGTGCATGCAAAGATGCCATAAGTTCGGCGCAGACGAAGACAGAAGAGATGGAGATCTCGATGGTCAAAGGGGAGAAATGGACGATTGCGGAAAGCGATATGGTCAAGATCCTGGAGACGATCTACGGGTTCCTTCGCACGCCGATGTATCAGGCTGTTCCGCAGGAAACGAGCCATGACGACCAACCTTTGGTGATCGATGTATACGATTCCTACTGGGTCGATACGAAGGGCAGCGAAACCGGCGGATACCACTGTTCGGACAGTAAGATCTGCCTGTATGTCTACACATGGAATACGTATAGCAATGTGGAGATCCGTTACGAATTTCTCGATGGTTCGGGGAACGTTTTCTATTCGAACACCTTTTCCATGACGAAAAACACTGACTGGATCGCCTGTTCCTGGCGCCCGGATCAGCCTTTGCCCGATGGAGTTCTGTATTGCAAACTCTACGAGCCGACCGGAGTGGTTTTCCATAAGGCTCAGATCCGGATCTGGCCGGATGGCGCGAAGCTTCCGTTCCCGATTACCTGGATGTCGACCAGCTATTGGGCGGATGAGACCGGCGCGAACGTAGATTTCTATCCCGCGGATACGGAGATCCTGGAGTACCACGCGCTGGCACTGAAATTCTATAAGGACCTGAGTCTTCACTACCGCTTCCTCGATGAAGACGGGAAAGTGCTTTACGAGTCTGACCTGTACATTGATGAGTCCACGGATACGTTCGTGTTTACCTGGAATCGGGGAGGAGAGGATCCGCTGATTGCTGAGGAGACGCAGGCGATGGAGAGTCAGAGGTTGGAGGATCCGCAGGGTTCGGAGACAACCGCTTCGCAAGACATAGCGGCTTCCGATTCCGGTGAGACTACAGTTGCCGACCCCGGTGAGACGAAAACTTCTGATTCCAGTGCGACCACAGCTACCGATTCAAGTGTGGCCACGACCGCCGACCCCAATAAGACAACGACCGCCGACCCGACGGCTCCTTCCGAGACCCAGGAACCGAAGACAAAGACGATCACACTTGAAGTGACGACCGAGGACGGCGCTCCCTTCTGCCAAGCGGATATCGAAGTGCGCGAGGTCCCGGGCGGTTCCCTTTCAGGGGAAGACGCGGCTGATCCCGGTACGAATACGACAGATCCCGGTACGAATACGACAGATTCTGGAACGAATACGATAGAAGCCGCGACAGTTCCTTCTGAAACCACGGCCATTTCCGGTTAAACCAGACATACCCTAAATACAACTGAAACCGGGCACTTCTCTCTAACCACAACAAAACCTGCCAACTCGTCTACCAACCCGTCTGTTGGACAGTGCTTTTCAGGCGGACGACAGACGATAAGAGCGAATCGTCTACCCTTCCGTCTTTTTTGGGGGGCAATCAGAACGATTGCAGACGATAAGAACGAATCGTCTACCTATCCGTCTATTTGGGGTGGTGAAAAGACTGCACGCAGACGGGTTGACCTGGTTTTCGAAACGATTCTGAACAGAGACCGAATCGGGGATGTGATTCAGACCCTCTTTAGATTCTGGTGGGCTAAAGTCTGAACGGGGTCTGATTTTGAAAGTGAATTCGGACTCCCTTTAGACTCTGGAGGTCAAAAATCTGATAAGAGTCTGTTTGAGGGGATAGATTCAGACTCCATTCAGATTCTGCAGGCGACAGCGGAGAGTATTGCATGTAACAGCGGAGAATACCGCACATAACAGCGGAGAGTACCGCATGTAACAACGGAGAGATCTGCGCACAACAGCGTAGATGACTGCGTACTGCAGAGGAGAGCTCTGCGTGCAACGGCGGAAAATACAACGGCTTAGGTAAGCGGGACGACGATCACGTTCCAGGACAGGGGCCTGATGTGGGTGTGGAGCACTCCGTCTTCCCTTGTGACGCCGGATACTTCTTCCGGTGCAAAAGCACTGTCGTCGGAGGGATCGGTGACCTCGCTAAGGTCTTCGCGTGCAATCTCAAAGTGTTTGACCTCGGAATCAGCGCTTAGCTGAGCGGTGGGCTCACTTTCGGACGATTGCCCGGGGGTGTCGGAAACAGTTTCTTCAAGCGGGCGCGCTTCTGTGAATCCGCGAAGATCCAGGTCGAGAGGATAGGTCTCGGTTTCGTTGCGGTTGATAACGAAAATGGAAAGCGTGCCGGCCTTTTTGTCCCAGGCGGCAGCGGCATCGACATAGCTGACGCCGTTTTTTCCCGTGTATTGTGAAGTGTCATCGATGGCATAGCCGGGCATGTCGAAAGTTTCCGAATCCACATGTACCTGCATGGAAATGCCCCGTGCATACTTCAGGAGCTGCATATAGGCGTAGTGGGAGGCGGTGCGCCAGACACGGTCGTGGTTGGAGGCGCAGAGGGCGAAAAGCCCGCCGGTCATGCAGCCGATCTTTACGCGGTCGGCGTGTCGCAGGAATGCCAGCTGAATGGAGGTCATCGAGAGCATATGTTCCATGTCCCCGCCCGGGAAAACGTGCTCTTCCATATTGTCCGGATCGTGGAGGATATACTTCCTCTGCGGGTCGAAGCGGTAGTGCGTACGCGCCATATTGTAGCGGCCCCAGCCCGGATGCAGCTCGGAATTGGGTCGGATCATTCCGCCGAATTCGTCGAAGGAGATCATCATCTTCTTCGGGGAGCGGTGCTTGCTCTGCACGAAATCGCACATCGCGACCTCGGTGTTGATGAAATCCTCGTAGTACACCGACCCGCCCAGAAGACTGCGAATATCTCCCGGAGGCGCACTGTGATAGTGGTGCACCGACAGATAATCAACGACGTCGTAGCACTGATCGAGAACTTTCTCGTCCCACTCGGGGAAGTGTTCCATGAAAGGCGCGGAAGACCCGCAGACCGCTGTCTTGATCTTGGGATCGATCCATTTCATTGCCTTGGAGGTCTCCTGACACAAAACGCCGTACCCGCGGGGATCTTTCTCCCAGGAGCCCAGCTGCCAGGGTCCGTCCATCTCATTTCCCAGATACCAGGTATCCACGCCGTAGGGCTTCTCATGCCCGTATTTGCGGCGCAGGTCGGACCAGTAGGTCCCACCCTCGTGATTCGTGTATTCGACGATGTCCATCGCATCCTGCATGGTGCCGGTGCCGAGATTCACGGTGTAAAGAGGTGCCGTGCCGGCCTTTTCGGCCCACTGCAGATACTCATCGTGTCCGACTTCGTTAGTGATGTACTGATACCAGGCGGGATCCAGGTGAACTTTTCTTTGGGAGACCGGACCGATGGAATCTTTCCACTGCCAGGCCGACACGAAGTTTCCGCCCGGAAGACGTACAGCCGGAAGGCCGGACTTGCGGAGAGCCTCGAGAAAATCTCCCCGGAAGCCCTGCTCGTCGGCAGAAGGATGTTTCGGATTATACATGGTACCGTTGACCATGGTTCCTATGGGTTCTAGAAAAGCACTGAAAAGCCGGTCTGAGATCTCTCCGATCTGGAAATCCGGGTGAATGGTGATTCGTGCACGTCTGGCCATATTCCTGCCCTCCTTGAAGATCAGCGAAGTGATTCCGTTACTACTTTATATTGTAATGATCTGCCGTCCGTTTTCCAACCGGCAGGGATCAGTTGTTGCCTGTCGATATTCGTTTGATCCATTTACGGCTTCTAAGCCGCAGCACACACCAGATGGTCTTGGCGATCTGATCGAACTTCAGGAAGAAGTAGATCCAGAATGCCGGAAGGTGGAAAACAAAACCCGCCAGAAGACCCAGCGGCAGGGCGAGGATCCATAGGAAAATATTGTCTGCCAGCATGAGCATAGTGGTATCTCCGCCACCACGAAGAACACCTTTGGTCATGATGCTGTTCGTAGCCTGGAAGATGATGATAAGCGAAATGGAATTCAGAAGCGAGTACGCAATCGAAACTGCCTCCTCAGTGGTTTTCTCGCCGTAGGAAAGAATGATCGGCGTCTTCATGAAGAAGATAAAGAGTGCGGACAGAAAGCCCAAAGCAAAGCCTAATCCCAGAAAAAGCCAGCCCTGCGCTTCGGCCTGCTCGCGTTTTCCCTTGCCTAAAGTCTGGCCCGTGATGATGGCGCCGGACTGGCACACGCCCTGAATGACCACTGTACTCAGCTGCTGGGTGACAGCGGTAATGGAGTTGGCCGCGACAAAGGCTTCGCCGAGATGACCGATGACCATCGTGATGGAATTATTACCGATCGCATAGATGGCGTCACTGGCCAGAACGGGGATACACACGCGGAAGTATTCGCGGATGAGGGTTCTGGTCTTCATGAAAAGATGCCGCAGCCGGAAGCCGATCTTCGTATCGACGATCACAAGATAGGAGACCACCGCAGTGGCTTCGAAGATACGGGCGATCATGGTGGCGATCGCCGCGCCGGCGATACCCAGCTGAGGGGCTCCGAAATGCCCGAAGATGAGCATATAGTTGCCGCCGAGGTTAATGAACAGCGCCCCGATCGAAACATATAAAGGATATCGGGACTGACCGACACTTCGAAGTACGATGGTCGTTGTAAGCGACAGTCCGAGGAAGAAGAAAGTCGGCACGGAATACCGAAGATAGGTCACGCCGAGATCGATCAGGTCTGCTTCGTCGGTATAGGATGTCATGATCAGCCGGGGGATCAGAAGTGCCCCGAGCGCAAAGATGGTGGCGACCAGAAGCATTAGACGAAGCATCAGGCAGACCGTCTGCTTCAGGGAGATGTCCGCTTTTTCTTCGTTATCGTGAGCCTTCTTCATGCCCCAGTACCGGGAAACCAGAACCGATGCTCCCATGCCCAGGCCCATGCAGAAGATCTGGAAGATCGTGACGTAGGAGTTGGCGAGGGAAGTGGCAGAGAAGGCCGGCTGAGAAAGGTGGCTGAGCATGATGTTATCGAGCATGCCGACGCCCACCGTGATCAGCGTTTGCAGCGCAATCGGAAATCCCAGTTTAAACACTTTGCCGTAGAAATGCTTGTCATTGCTGAACAGTTTCAAGCGGATATCCACCTCAATCTTTCACTCCAAAGTCAAGTGCTTTCCAAAAATGAAAAAGATACCGGGGATTATTCTAGCACAGGAAAAGGTTGCAGGGCACCCGACAAAGTCTAGGAAATCAATAGTGAAAGCGCTCTTTCTTACGGATAAGCAGGATGATCGTAATGAAAAGCGTGAGGACTTCAGATGTCAGGCTGGCCGCCCAGACACCGTTGAGGTCAAATAGCTCCGGAAGGATCAATATTGCCATCACTTCGAAAAGCAACGTACGCAGGAAGGAGATCAGACCAGATGTGCGGCTGTCGTGAAGGGCCGTGAAGAAGGCCGACGAGAAGACCGCCAGACCCATGACCATGTAGGAAAGGCTGTGGAGTGCGAAGGCTTCCTCGGTCATGGTGATCAGCGCCTCGTCTCCGGCGAAGAATACCGCGGCAAAAGGACCTTCGATCATGCAGGCGACGCCGTAAAGAAGGAAACCCATAATGACCACGGCCGCAGCGCTTTTTCTAAAGAGGCTCTTGAGCTCTACGTAATCCTCTTTCTCATACTTATAACTGAAGAGCGGCGCGGAGCCGACGGCGAATCCCAGGAAGACCGCACCGAAAAGGAATCCGACATTCATCAGGACACCGTATGCGGCCACGCCGTTGAGCCCGACCAGTTTCATGAGCTTGTAGTTGTACATGACACTGGCCAGAGGGTGGAAGATCTCGCTGATGAACTCGGAAGCACCGTTGGCGAAGACCTGTCCGATGATGTTCGATCCCATGCGCGGCACGGTGAAACGAAGGGAAGTGGTCTTGCTTCTCATGAAGAAGATGAAAGGCGTGATACCGCCCACCAGCTGACTGACAACAGTGGCCAGAGCGACGGCGGTGACGGCGTCTCTCGTGATCCGGATGAAGACGAAGTTCAGCGCCATATTGAGGAAAGCGGAGATGAGGTTGATGACCAGACCGATCTTCGGGTGCTCCGCCACGGTCAGAAAGCTCTGGAAAACATTCTGAAGGACGTAAAGCGGCACGGCGGAGATCAGGATCCGTCCGTAGGTCAGACAGTAGGGAAGGAGTTCATCGGATGCGCCCATGAGTTTGGCGATCGGTTCGAGGAAAACCACGCCGATCGAGGAAAGGACGAGTGATCCGACGATGCTGACTACCGTCAGGAAGGAGAAGAATTCATTTGCTTCCTGCTGCTTTTTGGAAGCGATCGATTTGGCGATGACCGCACTTCCTCCGGCGCCGATCATGTAGGCCCAGGCTCCGATCAGGAGAGGTACCGGGATGATCAGGGTAATGGCGGCAAACGCCTCTTTGCCGTCGAACCGGGACAGGTAAAGACCGTCGACCACGCCGTACATCGAAGTGAAGAGCATCATCAGGATCGTCGGGATGACGAAGCGATAAAGCCTTCCTACGGTGAAGTGGTCAGATAATCGGATTCTGCGGGATGACGGCAAAGGTCAGGTCTCCTTGGTTCAATGTATTATTTCGGATTCGGATTAAATGCCGAAAAGTGCCTTGACTGCGTCACGGTCGACTTTGGAGCCGATGACACAGAGTTTGCCGGTAACGTCGGCACCTCCGAAGCGTACATCTGCTTCACCCGGAACGTAGTCGAAGTGGATCCACTTTCCATCCTCGCCGGCAACGATGCCCTTGGCGCGGAGGATCATGCCGAAATCACCGCTGTCGAGTTCTTCGAGTGCGGCGCGGATGGCGGCCTCGGAGAATTTCTTGGATGTCTCGAATCCTACGCTGTCGAAGACTTCGTCGGCGTGGTGGTGACCTTCGTGGTCATGATCGTGGTCGTGGCAGCCGCAGGTGCAGTCCGGACCGTGATCGTGGTGGTGCTCGTGTTCATCATGATCGTGGTGATGATGCTCATGATCGTGATGGTGCTCATGTTCATCATGATCGTGGTGATGATGTTCGTGCTCGTGGTCATGTTCGTCATGGTCGTGGTCGTCATCGTGGTGATGATGGTGATGAGCGTGCTCTTCCGCCTCAAGGAGAGCGGCGGCCATAGCGTCGGCCGTAATCGGATTCTCGATGGCTTCACGGATCTGCGTACCCGAGAGATTCTCCCAGGGTGTGGTAATGATCTGAGAGTGATCGTTGATCCCGCGGATCAGGGAGATTGCGGTATCAAGCTTATCCTGGGCAATATTGCCGGTTCTCGAAAGAATAATGGTGCCGGCGTACTTGATCTGGTTCTCGTAGAATTCCTTGAAGTTTTTGAGGTAGATCTTGCACTTGCTGGCGTCAATGACGGTCACGGTGCCGCAGACCTCGGTGCCCTCGACCTTCTCTACCGCCGCAACGACATCGGAGAGTTTACCGACGCCGGAGGGCTCAATGAGGATACGGTCAGGAGAGAACTTCTCGATGACCTCCTTGAGCGCCGTGCCGAAATCACCGACCAGCGAGCAGCAGATGCAGCCGGAGTTCATTTCCGTGATCTCAATGCCGGCTTCCTTCAGGAAACCGCCGTCGATACCGATCTGTCCGAATTCGTTCTCGATGAGGACGAGTTTCTGTCCCTGATATCCGTCAGAGATGAGTTTCTTGATGAGCGTGGTCTTGCCCGCGCCTAAAAAACCTGAAAAAATGTCTACTTTTGTTGCCATTCTATTTTCCTTCTTTCCAAATTTACTTTCTTTTCTTCATATCCTGCTGTGCTCATCTTCTGTTGGACGGTTTGTTTCTCGTTTCCGTCCGGACGATTCGTCAGCTGAAATAAATGATGTCGTTTTCGGGTGCGTCCGTCAGGTGGAAGTTCTCGACCTGAAGACACGGGATCGCGACGGGGCTGCCCTGGGAATCGTCGCGGAAGAATCCGATCCTGCCGGTGACCTGGAGCCACTGGTTTTCCGGGAAGCCTCCTCTTACTTTGTGGAGACAAAGAAGAGAGATGGCGCCGATATCGTTGGCGCAGCAGGTATAGGCTTTTCGCTGCAGCACAAATGCTTCTTTTCTGTGTTCCCGCATAAGGACAGCCTGGCCGGTGACCGTGATGCGTTTACCGTTATACCGTTTGACGTTGTCGAGCGCGTCCGTGTAGAAGAGCCCGAAGTCGTCAGGAGCGATAACGCACGGGTCGTCGTCCAGATTGTAGGGGAGATACTCGCTGATATCGATCATGTTTCCATCCATCCCGAAGAACGACAGATTCATGGCGGGGTTCAGTGATTTTACCGAACCACGGAGCTTAGGTATGTTATTTACTTCCGGATCGACGCGGTTGAAGATGACATTGTCACAGTAGCGGTAGTAATCGGCGAACATGGTCTGCATGTTGCGGTAGTAATCGTTATAGGTACTTGCATCCACAATGGTGATGGCGGCGGCCAGTGCCCAGCGCTCCGGCACATCCAGCTCGTCAAAAAAAGCGGCAGGGGATACCGAGCCGTTCCACTCGATGAGCACCACATCCGGGTGGTATTTGGCGTCGAGATTGTAGGTGAAAGCGCGGGTGACCTCTTCGGTCTCCGCGGTAATGATCTTCAAAGATTTACAGGGGGCCTTATCCTCAGGGGGGAGTTCCACTTCGCCCTCTTCTGTCAGAAGGATCAGGACTTTCTTATCCGAGAAACTTCCGTCTCCGATCCAGCTCTGGATGAACGATGTTTTCCCGCTGTCGAGAAACCCTGTGAAAAAATAAACCAGACAGTCTTCCATTTCCTTTTCTTCCTTAATTTATTAAACACCAGATAATATTTTCGTATGGATACGCAAGAATTTCAAGCGTGAAATTGCATAAAAATAGCAGAATCATGGCGGATAGATGACCACGGGGCTTTTTTATGCTAAAATGTTGGCGGTTACAAGTTCAACTTGGTAGAGGAGCCGTGGGAGAAAGTGACGGAAGTCTTTAACTATCTCAAAGAATTCAATTTCGCGTCCGTAGTCGTACGGCTTCTGTTGGCGATGACTTCGGGTGCATTGATCGGATACGGGCGTGAGAAGAAAGAGCGTAATGCCGGCCTTCGCACATATATGCTCATCAGTATCGGTGCGGCGCTGACGGTCCTGATCTCCTTTTACGAATACCATATGCTTGAAGGAGCCTGGGCTTCCGTTGTGGAGGAAGTCGGATTGAAGTTTGACGGCACGCGTTTTGCGGCGCAGGTGCTGGCCGGTATCGGTTTCCTTGCTGCCGGAACGATCGTGGCTTCCGCGCACCAGCAGGTCAGCGGACTGACATCGGCGATCGGGCTTTTCGCCGCGGCGGTACTGGGTATCGCGTCAGGTGCGGCATTCTATGAATGTGTGGTGCCTTCGATCGTGATCATCATCTTCTCCATGGAAGTGCTCCAGCCTCTGGAAGTCCTCTATAAGAGACGCCTCCGTAACATCACCATCACAGTAAAATACATTAACCCCACAGATGTGGACATGATCAGACGAACGATCGAGGGACAGGGCGCACAGCTCTTCGACATCGACCCGGAGGAGCCGGATGAGGACAATTTCCCGTCGGCGATCTTCTCGATGAAAATGAGTAAAGAAATGTCGTCGCACTCGGAGATGCTGTCATCCATTGCCGAGCTTCCGTGTGTGATGTCACTTCACGAACTGATCTCGTAACGGAGGAAATATGCTGGAGATTTTTGACGGAGTTCGGGATATAACGATGCTCAGTACGATGGTGCGCCTTCTGGTGGCCGTGCTTCTGGGCGGCGCAGTCGGATTGGAGCGTTCCTACAAGAATCGCCCGGCCGGATTCCGTACCCATATCCTGGTTTGCCTGGGTGCAACGATCGCTTCCATGACGGGTATTTACCTTTATCTGAATATGAAACTTCCGACTGATATTTCCCGACTGGGTGCCCAGGTCGTATCCGGACTCGGTTTCATCGGCGGAGGTACGATCATTGTCGTTAATAACCGAAAGATCAAAGGTCTTACCACTGCGGCCGGCCTTTGGAGCTGCGGTATCATCGGACTTGCAGTCGGTGCCGGCTTCTACGAGGGTGCCATCATGGCAACGGTGCTCGTTCTGCTGGCCGAGACGCTGTTCTCGGTACTGGGAAACAAGATCACACACAACGCTCCCTTCAAGATCATGCTGGAGTATAACGATAAGAACGCGTTGAATCACGTAATGCGTTATTGCAAGAATAAGCGCATGGCGATCAGCAACCTGGAAGCTACCGGCAAAAGAGATGCCTTCATGTCGGTATACTCTGTTGTGCTGACGGTCCGCCCGCGCGAGAAAGTAGACTTCGAAAAGATCACGAATCACATTGACGAGATCGAAGGCATCATCGATGTGGAGATCGTCCGATAGATTCGACAATTTCGTTAAGAAAGAGAGATCCCTATGAAAAAGAAAATAATCAGTTCGCTTCTGATCATGTCCATGATGGGTACGGTGCTGACTTCCTGCCAGATGCCGAAGAAACATGTGGAGACGACTCCTTCCGATCTTCCGCGCCCGATCGAGAAGACCGAGGAGACGACGGAACCGGAGATCGTTGAGACGACGCTTCCTCCGTATCACTGCGTCAACCCGAAGTTTGAAGACCTGTCGGCGGAAGAGATCTGTGAGCTTCTGACTGTGGAAGAGAAGGCCAGCCAGATGGTCCAGGGCGCGAACTATCAAATGCCGCTGGAAGAAATGCAGAAGAACTGCTATGGTTCAGTCCTTTCCCATTATGCGGAATGGCCGGCGCTCCCGGCGGATGAGTGGAGTGAGGTCGTCAACCGCTACCAGGATGCGGCCCTTCTTTCGAATACGCGTATCCCGTTCATCTACGGCAACGACTGCGTACACGGCGTACTGGAAGCCCGGGGCTCAGTGATTTTCCCGCAGAATATCAATATCGGCGCGGCCAACGACGAAGCCCTGACCTTCGAGATGGGTGTGCTTACTGGAAGTGATATGCTGCATTGCGGATTCCTCTGGACATTCTCCCCGTGCGTGGCCTCGGCGCAGGATCCACGCTGGGGACGTACTTATGAGTCCTATTCCGACGATGAGGAACTCGTGACGAAGCTGGCTGTTTCGTATACAAAAGGACTGTTGACCCAGGGCGTAGTGCCCTGCCCGAAGCATTTTATCGGTGACGGCTATACTGTCTTTGGAACCGGCGAGGGGGACTACCTGATCGACCGCGGAGATGCCGTGATGACCGACGAAGAGATCGAGAAATGTGCGGCGGTCTATAAGGCCCTGATCGATGCGGGCGTTCCTTCTCTGATGCTTTCCCACTCTTCTTTGAACGGCGTGAAGATGCATGAGAATAAGACCATGATCGACTACATCCGTAATGATCTGGGATTTGACGGCGTGATCCTTTCGGACTGGGACTCCCTGCATAACTGTTCCGGAGCGAGTGATCGTGAGAATGTCATCCTGTGCGTCAATGCCGGTGTGGATATGCTGATGGAAGGCGAGTCCTTCGAGCAGACCCGCGACTACATCGTTGAAGCCGTATATGACGGAAGCATTTCCCTGGACCGTGTAAACGAGGCCGTGATCCGCATTATCCAGATGAAGATGGATTGCGGGCTTTTCGAGGATCCTTTTTTCGAGAACCGTGTGCCTTCCTATGAATGGAACTGTGATCACGCGCACGAAGTGGCGAGAAAACTTGCGGCGGAGTCGATGGTTCCGCTGATCCTTCCCGAAGACGGACCGATCACGCTTAAGGAAGGCATGAAGGTCTTCGTGTTAGGACCTGCGGCTGATGATACCGGCGTGCTTTGCGGCGGCTGGACCTACCTGTGGCAGGGCGGCACGGATGCCGAAAACGGCGGACAGAACTGGTGTGCAGAAGGCCCTTCGATCCTGGAGGCACTGAAGGCTTCTGCCGAGGAGATCGGATTTGAGATCGTGACCGATCCGGACGAGATGGAGAACTGTGATGTCATCATCCTCTGCGTAGGTGAAAAACCTTACGCGGAGTGGTACGGTGACACGGAAGACCTCTCGATCACAGGCGAACTGGCTCTCGACGGAAACGAAGAAGCTATCGAGAAGATCGCCGAGTATAAGGACAGCAAGAAGAAACCGAAGCCGGTCATCACGCTGATCGTGGCCGGAAGAAACGTCATCATCTCCGATTATGTGGATGATTGGGACGAGGTCATCATGTGCTATCTGCCGGGTTCTGAAGGCGGTAATGCAGTATGTGACCTGCTGACCGGTAAGGAGGAGTTCTACGGACGTCTGCCGATGCCTTACTATTCTTCCGTGGATCAGATCGGTTCGACCGGTTCCGAAGAGGGTGAAGAAAGCGGCGAGCCCCAGGTATGGCTCGAGCGCGGATATACCGCATCGAAGAATCTGGCCGAGACAGATGTAGAGGGACAGGATCAGGATGACTGAATCTGAACCATGTCCCTCTGCGGATATCGAGCCGGCATTGCCGGCTCCTTTTTTATTTTGTTTGGAATCCTTTCCGATCAGGAATCTTTCCCGTCGCGGATCACATTTCTCTTGATCTTACCGGAGATGGTCTTCGGCAGCTCATCGACGAATTCAACGACACGCGGGTACTTGTACGGCGCGGTGTTGGTCTTAACGTACTCCTGGATCTCCTTTTTCAGTTCCTCTGAAGGAACCGCACGTCCCGGAACAAGCACGATCGTAGCCTTAACGACCATACCGCGGACGCCCTGCGGGTCGGGAGTGCCGGTAACGGCGACCTCGAGAACATACGGGAGTTCCATGATGACGCTCTCGATTTCGAAAGGCCCGATACGGTAACCCGAAGATTTAATAACATCGTCGACACGACCGACATACCAGATGTACCCATCCTCATCCATCCACGCGGTATCACCGGTGTGGAAGTAGCCGTCATGCCAGGACTGCTTCGTTTTTTCTTCATCCTGATAGTAACCCTTATAAAGTCCGCACGGAACGACTTCGGTCGTGTTGATGCAGATCTCGCCGGTAGTACCCGGAGGACAGTCATTGCCGTTTTCATCGAGGATATGAACATCGTACGGAGTAACGGCCTTACCCATGGAGCCGAGGCGGATCGCCGATCCGACGAGGTTACCGATCACCAGGGAAGTCTCGGTCTGGCCGAAGCCCTCCATCAGGCGGATGCCCGTCGCGCGCATGAACTGGTTGAATACCTCAGGGTTCAGCGCTTCACCGGCAACGGTCGCGTACTTCAGGGAAGTCAGATCGTAATGAGACAGATCCTCTTTTACGAGGAAGCGGTACATGGTCGGCGGCGCACAGAATGTCGTAACATGGTACTTACTGAACATCGGCAGGATCTCGTTTGCATGGAACCGGTCGAAGTCGAAGGTGAAGGTCGGCGCTTCGCAGAGCCACTGGCCGTAGAGCTTACCCCAGAGGGATTTACCCCAGCCGGTATCGGAGATCGTAAAGTGCAGTCCGTTCGGGTCCACGTTGTGCCAGTACTTTGCCGTAGCGAAATGACCCAGCGAATACTTATGGGAGTGGGCCGCGATCTTCGGATACCCTGTGGTACCGGAAGTGAAGAACATGACCATCGTATCGTTGCCCTGTGTTGCATTCTCCGGACGTTCAAAAACGTCGTTTGCCGCTGGCATCTCATAGTTGAAGTTATGCCACTTGCTGCTCATGCCCTCCATCGGAAGGAATCCGTTTCCATTCTCCGCGAAAAGCACTGCCTCGCTCTTTAATCCTGCTTCACCGACAGAAGACTTTCCTTCCAGGACTTTCAGCAGGTTCACACCGGCTTCGTCATCGGCACCGTTGGCCATGATGAGGGTGATATCCATGCCCGCAGCTTCTGCGGCTTTCTGTGCCTCCAGCGCGGTGTCGCCGTTACCGGTGATCACGATGGCGGAAACGCCTGCAGCCTTGAAGCGGTAATCGAAGTCGTGCTCCTTGAGAAGGTTCGTGGCCGGGATCGCGATCGCGCCGATCTTGTGAAGGGCTAGGATCGAGAACCAGAACTGGTAGTGACGCTTCAGAACGAGCATTACGCGGTCGCCGTGCTTGATGCCGAGGCTTTGGAAATAGTTTGCCGTCATCGCGGTGAACTTCTTCATCTCGGCGAAGGTGAAACGGTGATCGGTCACTCCGTCTTTGGCCACCCACATCATGGAAGTCTTGTTCGGGTCTTTCTCCGCCATCGCATCGACGAGGTCGAAAGCGAAGTTGAACCTATCCGCTTCCGGTGTGTAGGCGATGGAAGTCAGCTTATTGTTTGCATCGAGAGAATCCGTGACATACTTTCTGTAGACCGGATTCGGAACCGCTGCCAGATCAAAATTCGTTTTATTGTCTTCGACATAAGAAGTCTGCACGGTCTTCTCGTAGGTCGCGCCGGCAGTCCACTTTTCCGGATTCAGGACGATGGCGTAGAAGGTGCAGTCCTCGCCGCCGAGGGCAAACTCATTATGCGGAGTACGGCTGTCAAAGAAGATGGAATCACCGGGATACAGGATCTCGGAATGATCACGGAGCATGACCTTCAGGCAGCCTTTGGTAACGATGTTGAGCTCCTGTCCGGAGTGGGTAACAAGCTTGTACGGCGGATTGAGGGCTTCCTCTGAATACGGGATCGTCACCTCGAAAGGTTCGCACAGCTTATTTCTGAAGAGATGTCCTAAACGCATATACTTATAGCCGGCACGGCGGGTGATCGGAAGACCTTCGCCCTTTCTGGTGACGGCATATTCACGAAGTGCGGGTGTTGTTCCTTCCATCAGCTCGGAGATCTCGACACCGCAGAGATTCGCAACTTTGTAAACGAAGGTGAAGCTGAAATCCTCCTGGCCTTCTTCGTACTTGATGTACTCTTCTTCCGTGACCTCGACCTTTTCGGCCATGTCCTTTGTAGAGAGTCCCATGTCCAGACGCAGCGCTTTGATACGGCTGGCTACCTCAGAGATCTTCTGCTCGAGAAGGCCACCCTGCTCTCCGCTCTTCAACAATGTTTCATTCTTTTCTAGTTCGCTCATTTTTCTTTCCTCCATAAGCTCCCTATCAGCTGCGTCTTTTCCCGCTATTGAGGCAATAAAAAACGCCCCAACATCCGACCTTCGGATATTGAGACGGCTATTTACCGCGGTACCACTCAATTTGCGAAATCATTCGCCACTTAATAGGTTCAATCAAACCCGTCGCCTTAACGCGGCTCCTACGTGTACAGTCTACTCAAGTCCTGCTCTTAGGCCCTATCTTAGGACCTTCCTGCGTTTCTTATTCGGTGTACCGGCTCGGAAGCGATAGTCATCTGGATCATCCCGGATACCGGCTTTCAGCAGGGCGCCGGCTCTCTGTGAGGCGAAATGGTCACGACCTTCTTCGTCATCGCTTTTATACAAGGCGATAATATCCCCCGAAAAAAGGTTTGTCAACAGTTTTTTGACGTTTCCCGTGCAAAAAGGGCAGAAAACATTCCTGTTTCTTCTGTTCATTGTGGAGAAAACCTCAAATCTTTTTCACAATCGTTACCACAAAGGGGTATTTACGCAGGCTCCCTATGGTGTATAATAACCTAGGGTAAAAGGGCGCTTGCAGAATGAGGATATCTGTAATCAGATGGAGGCGTTATGAAGGTTTCGAATACAATGAAAAGAGTTTTGACCATGTGTCTCTTGCTGGCAGTCATCGTGTCTGCCTGCGGGTGCAGCAAATTGCCTTTTTTCCGTAAAGATTCAAAGACGAAGGAACAGTACCAGCAGGAAGCAACAGAGGCCGGGTACACTGTCCTGAAGAATATCCTGTCTGCAGACTACGAATCCGTAAAGCCTTTTATCAGTTCCGAAGAGCGTGATGAGGTCGAGCAGGTCGTCAAGGAGATGGACAGAAGACTTTATTCCGATGCCCAGATCGAGATTGAGTCGGTATACACGGATGAGAAGACCTACGATACCAATCTGCAGTTCAGAATCACGCTGTCATTTGAAACATACACTACTTCCGTCATGTGTGTCATGAAGCTGACCCGTTCAGGCAGCAGCTGGAGATTCAAGAATGCACTTCCGTTCTTCTCCGATATGAGAAGGATCAACGATATGTACATCGACGGAAAGAAGCAGGAAGAAGATGCGAGAAAATAACATTCAGGTCAGCGATCGCGGAGATTTCTTCCGCATCGACACCGATCACACAACTTACGCAATGCAACTCAAGAATGGCCTTTATTTAGGCCATTTCTATTATGGCGCGAAGATCCCGGGGGATGACCTTTCCTACATGGAAGCCTTCGCACCTTCTATGGATCCGCTGAAAAACAAGAGGGAAAGATGCATCTTCATGGACGGATACCGGTTCGAGTATCCGGGCTGGGGAACCGGCGATTCCCGTGAAGGCGCACTCAAAGCCGAGGATGAAAACGGTACGGCACGTGTCAATCTTCTTTACCGCGGTTATCGTATTTCCTCGGCAAAAGCACCGGTTCCCGGGCTGCCTGCTTCTTTTGCGGGAGAATATGAGGTCCAGACGCTGGAGATCGACCTTCAGGATCCGGACACCGGGCTTACTGTCACCTTATATTACAGTGCTTTTGCCGCATGCGACGTTATCGCAAGGCGTGTGGAAGTCCGTAACGAAGGAAAGAGAGTGCTGAAACTGGAGCGCGTGCTGTCGGCGGTCATGGACATGCCGGGACGCGATCGGCAGGGAAGAGCTTTCGAGATGTTCACTCTTCAGGGGACATGGGCCCGTGAATTTACAAGAGATATCCGCGCCATCGGGTTCGGAGAAACTTCGGTTGCCTCGATCTGCGGGAAGACCGGCAATCGGGCGCAGAACTTCCTGGGACTGGTTTCTCCGGGGATCACGCAGGAAGAGGGCGAAGCCTACGGGCTACAGCTTCTTTATTCCGGGAACTTCCGTTCCATGGGCGAGAAGAGTCCTAACGAAGATATCCGTGTTTCCATCGGGATCCATCCGGAGGAGTTCCGCTGGGAGCTAAAACCCGGTGATGTATTCTATTCTCCGGAGGCGGTCCTGACCTACACGGATACGGGCCTTGGGACCATGAGCCGGAATTTCCATGACTTTTTCCGCAATCATCTGATCCGCGGTGCGTATAAGGACCGTAAACGCCCGATCCTGATCAACAATTGGGAAGCGACCTACTTTGATTTCAATACCGATAAGCTTCTGCAGATCGCAAAACAGGCTCGTGAATGCGGCATCGAAATGCTGGTGATGGATGACGGATGGTTCGGCCGGAGAAATGACGACAGTACCAGCCTGGGTGACTGGACCGTCAATGAAGAAAAGCTTCCCGGAGGCCTTGCGCGTCTTGGGGAAGAGCTGAAGTCGATCGGCATGAAGTTCGGTATCTGGGTCGAGCCGGAGATGGTGTCTCCGGATTCCGATCTTTACCGCGCACATCCGGATTGGGCGATCGCGATCCCCGGAAGGGAACCGGCGCTGTCTCGAAATCAGCTTGTGCTGGATATTTCCCGGGAAGATGTCCGGGATCACCTTATCGATGTTCTGAGCCGGGTACTCCGCAGTACGGATATTGCCTATGTCAAATGGGATATGAACCGTCATCTTTCCGATCTTTATTCCGCGGAGCTTCCTTCCGGAAGGCAGGGAGAACTCCTGCACCGCTTCGTTCTGGGCATCTACGATCTCCAGGAGCGGCTGCTTCAGGCTTTCCCGGATCTGCTTTTAGAGAACTGCAGCAGCGGAGGAGCACGTTTTGATGCGGGAATGCTCTACTATAGCCCGCAGATCTGGACTTCTGACGATACCGATGCTTTCGAGAGGATCCGTATTCAGGAAGGTGCTTCAACGATCTATCCGCTTTCGGCCCTGGGCGCACATGTATCCATCTGTCCTAACCATGTCACGGGAAGAACGGTGCCGTTTATGACACGCGGTCACGTGGCGCTGGCCGGGACTTTCGGCTATGAGCTGGATATCACGAAACTGACGGAAGAGGAACATCGGATGATCCGGCTTCAGACGAAGCTCTATCACCGGTTCAATGATCTGATCCGTGAAGGTGACTACTACCGTATGGACTCTTTCCGTGAGAACGGATTCTATGACTGCTACGGCGTGGTTTCCAAGGATAAGTCTGAGATGCTTCTGACCTTGATCCATGTTCTCAATCAGCCCTGCATGCCGAACAGGACGATCCATATCCGGGGCCTAGATCCCGAGAAGTTCTACCGGATCGAAGTGGTAAGCGACTCGAGCGAGCCGTTCGGCGAATCAGTAAACGAACCTGACGTGGAGACTGTATCGGATTCCGCTTTGAAAGATCCTTCAGAAGGAAAGCCGGTGTGCGTGGCCAGCGGAGCGGCTCTCCGTAATGCGGGTCTGATCGTTCCGTGCCGCTATGGAGACTACCAGTCGATCCTCTATCACATCACGGAAACTGAGTGCGTATGAGCGAGTTATTGTGCCGCAGTGAGAACCCCATGGCATCAAGCGAGAAACCCATGATGTCCTGCAATATCTTGCACCTTCTTTCCGGGGCGAAGGAAGCCCGGGGATTAACGGTGATCATTGATGTGTTCCGTGCTTTTTCCGTGGAGTGTTATATGTACGAGATAGGCGCAAAACTGGTGCGTCCGGTGGGAACGATCGAGGAAGCGTGGGCGCTTCACGAAGCGATACCGGACTCAGTTCTGATTGGTGAGCGGAAGGGGATCCGCTGTGATGGATTTGATTTCGGAAATTCCCCGTCCCTGATCACGGCAGCAAGAGAGAAAGTCGAGGGACGAGTGGCAATCCATACGACCAGCGCCGGGACACAGGGGATCGTCAATGCGCAGGGCGCGTCAGAGATCCTGACGGGAAGCCTTGTAAATGCAAAGGCTGTTGCACAGTATATCCGTATGCGGGCGGAAGAACGCCATTCGTTTTTAGAATTCGGAGAACAGGCGCACGAGGGGACAAATGCAGCTGCTCCTCTCGAAGTCAGTCTGGTTGCAATGGGACTTGGTGCCGAGCGAATAGCGGAAGAAGATGAGCTTTGTGCCGAGTATATCCGTGCCTACGCCGAAGGAAAAAAGATCCCGCCGTCTTTTGAACAAAGAAGGCAGGATCTTCGGAATTTTGATGGTAAGAGGTTCTTCAATGAGGAACTTAAGGAGCATTTCCCACGGGAAGACTACTATATGTGCATCCGGGAAAGTGCTTTTCCCTATGTATTACGGATCAGAAGAGACGACCTCGGATACTTCTCCGAGAAGATCGATCTTCCCGCGGAGTAACGGGATTCACTTAACCATAGCACGTCCCACCGGCGAATCCATTAACTTAGAACTCAGCCCAGGGCAGAGGTCCTGGATTCCTCGACATTCACAACGATCTCAATTTCTTTGCCGTCGCGCACGATGGTAAGCGTGAGCTGACCGCCGATGCCGGCTTTTTCGATGCATTTCTTCAGATCATTGATCTGCGAAACTTCTACGCCATCGATCTTGATGATGGCATCTTTGGCCTTTAATCCGGCTTTCTCGGCAGGACTGTCTGCGATGACATCGTTGATACCGATTCCTTTATCGGCTCCGTAATTTGTTTTCGAGGTGATCGTCTCGACATACACACCGATGTACGGCTTAGAGATGCAGCCTTCCTCGATGATGCTGTTGATGATCCCGCGGACCGAATTGATCGGGATCGCAAATCCGATGCTCTCGATGGCCGCATCATCTTCACCGTTGTTGGAATACTTGGCATTGGTGATGCCGATCACTTCGCCATACATATTGAAAAGCGCTCCGCCGGAGTTGCCTGCGTTGATGGCGCAGTCGGTCTGCATCAGGCTCATGGGCTGGTTGTTGATGGTTACGGTCCGGTCGAGTGCGCTGACACATCCTTTGGTCAGGGAGAAAGTCAGCTCGCCAAGGGGATTACCGATGGCTACGACATCATCACCGACATTAAGGTTATCCGAGTCGCCAAGGATCACCGGAGTGAGGCCTTCGGCGTCGATCTTCAGAACGGCCAGATCATTGCTCTCGTCGTATCCGATCAGTTCCGCTTCGTAAGAGGTGCCGTCGTACAGAGTGACCTGGATGGAATTGGCGTCATCGATGACGTGATGGTTCGTGACGATATAGCCGTCTTCGGTCAGAATGAAGCCGGAACCCGCGGCAGCTGCCGTGGTCTCGTACCCGTAGTAGTTGTAGTTCAGCGAGGTGACAATACCAACCGTGGAGTTAACATTGGCGGCGTAGATTTCGGAAGCCGTGTGCTTCTCGCTTGTATCCACGAGGCTTGTATTCAGAACGGTATAATCCCGGTTGCCCTGATACACGGTAGATGTGGCTTTCGTGGAGGAAGACTGGTCAGAAGAAGACTTCCCTTCCAGTTCTTTTGCCACGGCCTTCTTCGCGGCAGCGGCTGCCTGGCCTGCATAGTCGGGAGCGAAATAGCGGGTATAGATGGCCAATCCGCCGATTGCTGCCATTCCGCCGATCAGCGCCGAGCAGACAACGATGGCCGCGGTACGCTTCATGGAAGACCCGCCTTTAGATGCTTTCTCTGCACGCCTTGCTGCCTTCAATTCACGCTTGGCTGCGTTTTTCTCTTCTTTTGCCGCCTTCTTTGCTTCCTTACTTAATTCCTGCGTTGCAGGAAGGGCTGCAGAAGAAGTGGCCGCATAAACAGTTGAAGGTGAGGTTGTGTGGAGGGAAGCCGTCTCAGGTGTGAGCACCGGCGCAGACTCAACAGGTGCAGAACTCACAGGAGTGAGAACCGGCGAGGGCGTGAGGATTGGCGCGGAACCTGCAGATGGCGTGAACGGGGCGGCCGCAGTCGACACGGCCGAAGCGGTCTGCTCAGAGGTGGGCCTATAGGGCGACTGCGAAATGGTCGTCGGATTCAGCACCGGCGAAACGACGGGATGGTCCTGCGGCAATGCTCCGTTATTATTTGAATTCAAAGACTGATTATCGTTGAAAATACTCTGGTTTTCGTTTGACATATTCATCTGCTCCTTTCTGTCACATCAGAATCTATCTAATTCAAGTATACTCTAGGTCTGCAAGTTTAAATCTACTTAAAACGTCACATGACCGAAGTGTCACAATGCGAATTTGCGGAAATAGAATGGACTAAGACCACGGAACTGCCTTGGCTGCGAGAAGGAAAGGAGAGTCTATGTAAAAGGGCGATCGCATGAGAATTATAATCCTCGTACGATCGCCCCTTCGGGACCTAATTGATTGATAACCGGCTTCCGTCAATTATGCGATACGGATACTCAGTGGCGGGCACAGCTATCTGATATCAGATGATATCTTTGTGATGATCCTGCAGGCTCTTAACCGGGAAGTTCGGGTTGTTCTTGTAAGCCTTGATACCTTCAGCACTGGCCTTGGCTGCCGCCATGGTGGTGATGTACGGTACTCTGTGACGGATCGCTTCTTTTCTGATGTAGCTGTCATTATGTACCGAGGTCTTGCCGGCCGGGGTGTTGATGATCAGCTGGATCTCACCATTGGTGATCTTATCCGTGATGTTCGGACGGCCTTCATAGAGTTTGTTCACACGCTCGGCTTCGATACCGGCCGCAACGATCATCTCGTAGGACTTACCGGTGGCCAGGATGTGGAAGCCCAGTTCGTCGAATGCCTTGGCGATGTCGATGAGCTCGTCCTTATCGCGGTCGCATACCGACAGAAGAACATTGCCTTCGGACGGAAGCTTCGTCTGGGTTGCTTCCTGTGCCTTGAAGTAAGCTTCGCCGAAGTCTTCGGAAATACCGAGAACTTCACCGGTGGATCTCATCTCCGGTCCGAGTACCGGGTCAACTTCCTGGAACATGTTGAACGGGAAGACGGCTTCCTTGACGCCGTAGTGCTTGATGATACGATCCTTCAGTTCCGGAACCGGAGACGGTTTGCCGGTGATTTCGGATGTCATGATTTCTGTTGCGACCTTGACCATGTTGATGGCGCAGACCTTGGAAACCAGCGGTACGGTACGGGAAGCACGCGGATTCGCTTCGAGTACGTATACGACATCGTCTTCGATGGCGTACTGCATATTCATCAGGCCGCGGACATTCATCTCGATCGCGATCTTTCTGGTGTAATCCTTAATGGTTGCGATCTGCTTCTCGGTAAGGTTCTTGGAAGGAAGGATGCAGGCGGAGTCACCGGAGTGTACGCCGGCCAGCTCGATGTGCTCCATGACCGCCGGAACGAAGCAGTGCTCACCATCGGAGATGGCATCGGCTTCGCACTCTGTCGCGTGGTGCAGGAAACGGTCGATGAGGATCGGGCGGTCAGGTGTAACACCGACAGCGGCGTTCATATAAACACGCATCATCTCATCATCGTGTACGACTTCCATGCCGCGTCCGCCGAGAACATAGGACGGACGAACCATGACCGGATAACCGATCTTGTTGGCAATTTCCAGAGCATCATCTACGGTAACGGCCATGCCGGCTTCCGGCATCGGGATGCCGAGACGGTCCATCATGGCGCGGAAGTGATCACGGTCTTCGGCAAGGTCAATGGTCTCCGGTGTGGTACCTAGGATATTGACGCCGTTCTTCTTCAGGTCAGCCGCCAGGTTCAGAGGCGTCTGTCCGCCGAACTGGGCGATTACGCCGATCGGCTTCTCTTTCTCGTGGATGGACAGTACGTCTTCCAGTGTCAGAGGCTCGAAGTAGAGCTTGTCGGAAGTATCGTAGTCTGTGGAAACGGTCTCCGGGTTGCAGTTGACGATGATGGATTCAAATCCCATCTTCTTCAGAGCGAGGGCCGCGTGTACGCAGCAGTAGTCGAATTCGATACCCTGGCCGATACGGTTCGGGCCGCCGCCGAGGATCATGATCTTCGGCTTGTCGGACGAAGGACTCTTATCCTCGGAGAGGTGATAGGTGGAGTAGTAGTACGCTGCATCCTGTGTGCCGCTTACATGTACGCCTTCCCAGGCCTCGCGGATGTTGTACTGGTAACGGGCCTTGCGGATATCCTCTTCCGGAACCGCCAGAAGTTTACTGAGGTAACGGTCGGAGAAACCGTCGAGCTTGGCCTGCTTGAGGATTTCCTCGGAAGGAACGGCCCCCTTCATGGAAATGAGGGATTCTTCTTCCTTTACGAGTTCGAGCATCTGCTCGAGGAACCAATGCTTGATCTTCGTAAGCTGATACAGTTCTTCCACCGTTGCGCCTTTTCTCAGCGCCTCGTAGATGATGAACTGTCTGTCGGAAGTCGGATAGGCCAGCTTATGCATCAGATCTTCCTTGGTCATCTCGTTGTAGTTCTTCGCGAAACCTAAGCCGTAACGGCCGGTCTCGAGACTTCTGATCGCTTTCTGGAAAGCTTCCTTATAGGTCTTACCGATGGACATGACTTCGCCGACGGCACGCATCTGGGTACCGAGCTTGTCGGAAGCACCCTTGAATTTCTCGAATGCCCAGCGGGCGAATTTGATTACGACATAGTCGCCGTCCGGTACGTACTTATCCAGTGTGCCGTACTTGCCGCAGGGGATCTCGTCGAGTGTGAGGCCGCAGGCGAGCATAGCGGAAACGAGGGCGATCGGGAAACCCGTAGCCTTGGAAGCGAGGGCCGAGGAACGGGAAGTACGCGGATTGATCTCGATAACGACGATACGGCCGCTGACCGGATCGTGTGCGAACTGGCAGTTACAGCCGCCGATGACCTCGATGGCGCGGACGATGCTGTAGGAGTATTCCTGAAGTTTCTTCTGTACATCCTCGGAGATGGTCAGCATCGGAGCGGAGCAGAAGGAGTCACCGGTGTGAACGCCGATGGGGTCGATATTCTCGATGAAGCAGACGGTGATGACGTTGTTCTTGGCATCGCGGACGACCTCGAGCTCGAGCTCTTCCCATCCGGCGATACATTCCTCAACGAGGACCTGTCCGACCAGAGAAGCCTGGAGACCGCGCTCGCAGACGACCTTGAGTTCGTCCACATTATAAACAAGGCCGCCGCCGGCACCGCCCATCGTGTAGGCAGGTCGGAGAACGACCGGGTATTTCAGTTCTTCAGCGATCTTGACCGCTTCATCAATGGAGTAGGCAACCTGGGATCTCGGCATTTCGATCCCGAGACGGGCCATGGTGTTCTTGAATTCGATTCTGTCCTCACCACGTTCGATGGCATCGACCTGGACACCGATGACCTTGACGCCGTATTTATCGAGGACACCTGCCTGCGAGAGCTCGGAACACAGATTCAGTCCCGACTGTCCGCCGAGGTTCGGAAGAAGCGCATCCGGACGCTCTTTCTCGATGATCTGCGTAAGTCTTGCCAGATTCAAAGGCTCAATGTAGGTAATGTCCGCTACATCCGGGTCGGTCATGATGGTCGCCGGGTTGCTGTTCACCAGAACGATCTCGTAACCGAGCTTCTTCAAAGCTTTACAAGCCTGTGTACCGGAATAGTCAAACTCACACGCCTGGCCAATGATGATCGGGCCGGAACCGATAATAAGAATCTTGTTGATATCATCCCTCTTTGGCATGGTCTCTTCCTCGCTTTATATATATTCACTTTCAAACCCTATTAGGGCATTTTAGCTGGGAATATAATAACAGAAAACAATAGAATGCGAAACCCAAATATCGCTTCCGAAAATGAATGCTTTTTATGTAAAAGCACAGTATTTAAAAATTGTCGTCAAAAGCCGAAAATCAGCGTTGACTTTTAACTTTGGCGCGTTCATAATTTCAATAGGTATTCCCAAAAACAAGGAGGTGACGAAGATGGATAGTTGTGATGGCAGTTATCGAAGGTGTGGCTGTTCTGCGAAAAACGATTCAGATGAGAACCACATACGGACATGTCTTCGTCAACCCGTTAAGATGAGCTGATTCTCAGCTGAACCGCTTTTCTCATAACGCTTCCCTTTTTGCCTGATCGGCATGAATTGTCAAAATGCAAAAGGAGGCGGTTTCCCTATGGATAATGAGAATGAAACCAGAAATGTAGTTGAAGAGATCGTTGCGCTGATCCGTGGCAATAAGCCGGACGGTGAGCTTCGTGCGAAACTCGAGGACTACCATGACAGCGACATCGCCGACGCGATCGAGCTGATCACCAAAGAAGAACGTAAGAAACTGTATCATATCCTCGGAGCCGAGAAGGCGTCCGATATTTTCGCATACCTGGAAGATCCGGAAGAGTTCATCACCGAGCTCGACTTAAAGAGTGCGGCGAAGATCATCGAAAACATGGACGCCGACGATGCCGTCGATGTCCTCGAAGAAGTCGATGAAGAGACCCAGGAGAAGATCATCTCCCTTATGGACGATGAGAGTTCTCAGGACATCAAACTTATCCAATCCTATGAAGACGATGAGATCGGCTCGAAAATGACCACGAACTTCGTTGTGATCAACAACGGACTTTCGATCAAGCAGGCCATGAAGGAACTGATCCGCCAGGCGGATGAGAACGACAATATCTCCACGATCTACGTTGTGGATAAGGACGAGAAATTCTACGGAGTCATCGACCTCAAGGATCTGATCCGGGCACGTGACTATGCCAAACTCGAGTCGCTGATCGTGACGTCCTATCCGTATGTTCACGACCACGACAAGATCGACGTATCCATCGAAAAGATCAAGGACTACGCCGAGGACTCTATCCCGGTACTCAATGAAGACAGCAAAGTCCTGGGCGTTATCACCTCCCAGGACATCATCGAAGTCGTAGACGATGAGATGGGTGATGACTACGCGAAACTCGCCGGCTTGACCGCGGAGGAAGATCTGAAGGAATCGCTTCCCCAGAGCATGAAGAAGCGCCTGCCCTGGCTGGTGACGCTTCTGCTTCTGGGACTTCTGGTATCTACGGTCGTGGGTCTTTTCGAGACGGTCGTATCGGAACTGGCCATCGTCGTTTGTTTCCAGAGTCTGATCCTGGACATGGCCGGAAACGTCGGCACCCAGTCGCTGGCCGTGACCATCCGCGTGTTGATGGATGAGCAGCTCAAGGCCAGTGAGAAGTTTAAATTCGTATTCAAAGAGATGCGGGTCGGATTCTTTAACGGCCTGTTGCTGGGCGCACTGGCCTTCGTCGGAATCGGCCTGTACGTCAAACTTGCCAAGCATTATGCAGTCGGTTTTTCATTTGCTGTTGCGGGCTGCGTAGGCGGATCCTTGTGGCTGGCGATGATCGTTTCCAGCCTTGTGGGCACGCTGGTCCCCATGTTCTTCCATAAACTCAAAGTCGACCCGGCCGTCGCATCCGGTCCTCTTATCACGACCGTCAACGATCTGGTAGCGATCGTGACCTATTACGGATGCGCCTGGATCTTCCTGATCAATCTCTTCCATGCAACGATGTAAAAAAGATCTTGCCGGTTTTTCTTCTCGATTATCGAGATGCCGGCAAGATCTTTCTTTTTGTTCAAACAGTTCTTTTAGAGAAGAACGATACCCAGTACTTCTTTCTTCAGAGCGTGGATCTTGGAGATCTCATCGTTGATGGCGTCGTAACGGGATGCGTTACGCTGCTCAACGAGGATGACTTTGTCGAAGCCGTCGAGGGCCTTGATAGCCTCGGACCCGGCAAGGATATTGCCTTTGAACTCCATCTTGCCCTTGAGGTCCTTGAGCATCTCGGAAAAAGCGGGAGACTTTACATCCGCCGTTCCGATCAGGCAGGTCTTGCTGCCGTCGACGGAAGCCGCTGCCAGAACACTTTCGGCGGAAGAAGAGATGATGTCTTCATCGGAATAGAGGGAATCGCCTTCCAGGCGTCTCACCGTCTTTTCGAAAGGACGCTTCTTACTTGCGGGAAGTACGCCGAGAAGCGGGTAGGAGTAGCGGCTGACGATATTGTTGCGGTTTCTGACTTTGCCGCCGAGGATATCCCGGACATAGACCAGCGCACAGGCCAGGGCCAATCCGACAAAGATACCGACGAGGCCGAACTTGATACCGCTCTTCAGCATATCCTTCTTGCTGACGGTGACATTGTACTTCCGCTGGTTCGCGGCGATATTGTTCTGAATTCTCGTGATTTCCGTATTCGCGTCATCGATCATCTTCTGGTTATCTTCCACAAGCTTATAGGACTGGGCAATGGTGTCCTGATCCTGAGCCAGGTTCTTCTCTGCCTGAAGGAGGCTGTCCTCATAGGAGATATGAGCGGAGTTCATCTCCCAGTTGACCGTGTATCCGGTAAATGTCCCGATCACGGCAACACTGCTGTCCGGATAGATCTCCGAAAGCTTAGAAGAGATCTGTGAGAAGAGATAATCCGCGACTTTCTTCGCCTGTTCGGGATTGGTGTAGCACACGCTGATCTTCACGAACTGATCGTTCTCACTTGCAATCGAGATGAGTTCTTCGACGAATTTGCGGTCCACATCCGTAGAAAGGAGAGACTGCACCTGATTCATGACATCATCGGAGAAGGGATACATGCAGGTGCAGGCCGTCACGATGCGGCTTAACTCGTTGCTCTTATACTCGGCAAAGTCTTCCGTGACCGTCTCCGGAAGAACGGTGTCCACAGAGAAAGTGATGGTCGCCATGCCGCAGTTCAGCGGATCGATCTGTGCATAGATGCTCTGTTCCAGATAAGCACGACGGGAGTCCGCCAGTGACTGATCCCAAACGATCTTCTTTTCCGTATAGGGAATGGTGTAATTCTTCGCGGTATTGCTGAGTTTCTCCAGCTCGTGGAGCGCATCTTCCTTCTCGACGAGATCCGCACGCAGGATCTTGATGTTGGAGTTGATCGTGGAGGTATCCACTTTGACCTTACGGGCTTTATAGATCCCGAAAGCGCCGCAAAGTCCGGCGACGATGATCGTGGTGATAATGATAAAAAGGATCGACTTCAGAAACGAAGCAAATATATCAGAAACGCGGACCGAAATCTCTTTATTATCCATAGATAAACTCCCATTCAAAGAAGGATACTGCATGAAAACATATGCACGCACTGTAAGTATACTTGCTTTCTGACGAACTTTCGTGACAAAAACGACACACTTATGCGATATCCGTATTATAGCACATTATATATATGGTAAGCCGTTTGAAACTGATGCTTGACAAAAACGAAACAGCAGAGTAATCTAACCTCAAATTGAATCAGAAAAAAGCGATGACGAAGAGAAGTAGCCTGTTTTATCGCTTCCAGCGAGCGGGGGACGGTGTAAGCCCCGTAGAGTGAATACAGGTGAATAACACTTCCGAGCTGCAAAATGAAATGCCGGTACGAAGGATCGACCTATGGCGGATCCGGAAAACAGAAAAGGCAGAGTAGTGGAAGCCGTTAAGCCGCACGTCAGACGGCAGGGTTTGATAGAACCCGGGTGAGGTGGCTGTAGAGAGTACAGCAATTCAGGTGGTACCGCGATTAATGATGATCGTCCTGAAGCAGATGTTGCTTCGGGACTTTTTTATTTTCCGCAAGCTCCTCTGCAAAAGAACTGTCGGCCGGGCTTCCTGTCCCAAAGGCGGGAAGAGAAAAGCGAGCAAAAGTGCTTTTCGCAAAGAGAAGAAGGAGAGAAGAACATGGACATTATTGATGTAAGAGAGATCTTCAGAAACAGAGAGCAGTATCTCGGTAAAGAAGTGACGGTTGGCGGCTGGGTCAGATCGATCCGCGACAGCAAGACCTTCGGTTTTATCGTACTGCATGACGGTACATTCTTCGAGCCGATCCAGGTGGTGTACCACGATGCGCTTCCGAATTTCGACAAGATCTCTAAGACCAACGTCGGTGCGGCGCTGATCGTTACCGGTACACTTGTTGCGACACCGGAGGCTAAGCAGCCTTTCGAGATCCAGGCGACGGAGGTCGTGCTGGAAGGCGATTCCACACCGGATTATCCGCTTCAGAAGAAGCGCCACAGCATCGAGTATCTCAGAACGATCACACATCTTCGTCCGAGAACGAATCTTTTCCAGGCGGTGTTTAGAGTCAGATCTCTCTGCGCTTATGCGATCCACAGATTCTTCCAGGAAAGAGATTTCGTCTATGTCCATACTCCGCTGATCACGGGTTCCGACTGTGAGGGCGCCGGCGAGATGTTCCAGGTCACCACACTTGATCTCAACAACATCCCGAAAACGGAAGACGGAAAGATCGACTACAGCAAGGACTTCTTTAACAAGCCCACGAACCTCACGGTCAGTGGTCAGCTGAACGGCGAGACCTTCGCCATGGCCTTTAAGAACATCTACACCTTCGGACCGACATTCCGCGCCGAGAACAGTAACACCACCCGTCACGCGGCGGAGTTCTGGATGATCGAGCCGGAGATCGCTTTTGCCGACTTAAAGGACGACATGATGCTTGCAGAAAGCATGATCAAGTACATCATCAACTTCGTTCTGGAGAACGCTCCGGAAGAGATGAAGTTCTTCAACGATTTCGTGGATAAGGGATTGATCGAGAGACTCCAGCATGTCGCTTCTTCCGACTTCGGTCATGTGACCTATACCGAAGCTATCGAGATCCTCGAGAAGGTCAACGACAAGTTCGAGTACAAGGTCAGCTGGGGCTGCGATCTTCAGACCGAGCACGAGAGATATCTCACCGAGGAAGTCTTCAAGAAGCCGGTATTCGTGACCGACTATCCGAAGGAGATCAAGGCTTTCTACATGAAACTCAACGAAGACGGCAAGACCGTTGCCGCGATGGACTGCTTAGTTCCGGGCATCGGCGAGATTATCGGCGGATCCCAGCGTGAAGACGATTACGATAAACTTGCCGCCCGTATCACGGAGCTCGGCATGAAGCCGGAGGATTACGGTTTCTACATGGATCTTCGTAAGTTCGGTACCGCCCGTCATGCGGGATTCGGCCTCGGCTTCGAGCGCTGTGTGATGTACATGACAGGTGTCGGCAACATCCGTGACGTCATTCCGTTCCCGAGAACGGTCAACAACTGTGAACTCTGATGCTTATAAGCGAAAAGCACTCGCGCCTCGCGCGAAAGTGCTTTTCAGAAAGAATTAAGAAGCGCCGTATGGCGCAAATAACGAAACAAAGGAGAGTTGAAAATGGGTACGATTCAGATTCCGGACGGGTACAAGAGCCCGCAAACCATTCGCGAGACGGAAGTCGCGATCAAGGAAGTTAAGGACTATTTCGAGCGGGCGCTCGCGGATGCGCTGAGCCTGACACGTGTGTCGGCACCGCTGTTTGTTAAACCGGAGTCGGGACTCAATGACAACCTCAACGGCGTAGAAAGACCGGTTGCCTTCGGAATCAAGGAGCAGGGAGAGAAGGAAGTTGAGATCGTTCATTCCCTTGCGAAGTGGAAGAGAATGGCGCTCTGTAAATACGGTTTCCATCCGGGTGAGGGCCTCTATACCGATATGACCGCGATCCGTCGTGATGAAGACACCGACAACCTCCACTCGATCTATGTGGACCAGTGGGACTGGGAAAAGATCATCACCAAAGAGCAGAGAAACGTCGAGACGCTGAAGGAGACGGTGTTCCGTATCTATATGGCGATCAAGCAGACCGAGTACTACATCTGCGGGAAGTACCACTTTATGGATCCTTTCCTGCCGAACGAGATCCACTTCATTACGACGCAGGAGCTCGAGGACAAGTATCCGGATCAGACGCCGAAGGAAAGAGAGAACCTCATCACGAAAAAGTACGGTGCGGTCTTCCTCATGCAGATCGGCGGTGCCCTGAAGTCCGGAAAGCCGCATGACGGACGTGCTCCGGACTATGATGACTGGTCTTTAAATGGCGATATCCTTGTGTATTATCCGGTGCTGGATTGCTCGCTGGAGCTCTCGTCTATGGGTATTCGTGTGGATGAGGAAGCAATGGCAAAGCAGCTGAAGATCGCAGGATGCGAGGAGCGTGCGGAACTGCCTTTCCAGAAGGATGTTCTTACCTGCAAGGTACCGTACACGATCGGCGGTGGTATCGGCCAGTCGCGTATCTGTATGTTCTTCCTGCAGCGTGCGCATATCGGTGAAGTGCAGTCCTCCATTTGGCCGGAGGATGTGGCGGAGACTGCTGCCGCCCACGGTGTTAATCTTCTTTAATCTTGTAGATTGAGAATGATTATTTAATCAGTAACACTGAAGATTGAGAATGAATTATTAAATCGGTTTGGTTACGGATCTACCGCCGTAGCGGCTTCTACGGAAGAACCTGTATCGGCAGAGGCTTCCTTACGCGTACAGCCGTAAGACGTCAGAAGTGATACGGCGGTAGTGACGGCCAGACAGATCACCAGTTTTTTAATAAACTTCTTCATGCTCTTTTACCATCCTTGTTTCCCTTTGTTTCACCCCGTTTGTTGACCCCTACGTCTATTAGACTCAACAGGTGCTTCTTTTTTTCGCGCAATTTCTCATTTTTTTTATCCGGCGCGTAAATACTTCTCTTGATTTCTGATTTGATTATAGGAAACAGGACAGCTGCAGGCGTGACGAAAATGTCACGAAACAGTGCTTTTGGCGCGGAAAAATATTACAGTTTGAAGACGGGAGATATCAGCGGACCAGAACGACGATCCGGATAAGGATGGTTACGGCGAGCTGTGCCAAAACATAGAAGAGAAGATAGCTGACGGCCAGCATGTTAAATGCGACGTCATCGCGCAGGACGAGGTCCTGTTTGATCGAGACGAAATGACAGATGCCCATGACGACCAAAGCAACGAATATCAAGGTAAAAGCGCCGCGCGAGCCCAGAAGGACGGAGAAGAAGATCAATGCATCCGCAAAACACATGTAGATGGATGAGATCGAAACAGTATCCAGTGCGCGAAGAAAGGTCATCTTGCGGTTGACGAGCCGTGAGGTCCAGGTGAAGCACAGCGCCAGGATCAGGACGCAGAGCCAGAGGATCGCGCTCATGATGAAAAAGGCCGTTACGGGATGTTCGGAGAAAAGGTCGGTCTTTCCGAAGATCAGGGAGATCAGCATGCCGAGGAACGGGGAGTCCGTGGCGGAGGTGAAGATGACCATCAGGGAGGTCAGTACGGCGAAAAGGCTGTTGACGATGAGCATCGTGGCTACGGGTACGACCTGTGAACGGTTCTGGATCGTGCTGACCGGATGCCAGACGTAGGTCATGACGGGGCGCATGAGCTTCGAAAAAGAGGGGAAGATCGAGCGCACTTTCGTGATGAACGATGCGAAGGTGAAGCGCTTCTTGCCCGAGGAGGCGGGTTCGCCGAACGGGGAGGATGTGCTTCCCGAAGAGTAGGCTGTTTCGGAATGATCCGAAGAGGTGCCGGAAGATGCGGATGAGCCGGATGCGGCGGACGAATACGAAGACGAAGACCCGGAAGATGCGGTGGATGAAGTCGAGGACCCGGAGGATGCGGCCGACGAACCGGAAGAACCCTTCTGTCCGGAGGTATTTGTGCCTGCACCGTCACGGCAGCTACAGCGCTGTCCCGGAGCAAGTTCACGTCCGCAATAAAAGCAAGTCTTCATATCGTCTTCCTTCCTGTGCTCCCCATATACGAGGTACGGCACTTTATGTATAATACGAAATATATGTTATGAATTTGTGTCGAAGAGAAGATTTTTTTGGAATTTTTGCAAAAAACTTTCAGGAAAATCGGATTTCGGATGACTTTTCGGGGATGGGAAGCCGTGAAAGAGAAAAAGGAAGACAATCAGAACGCGTTGTCGGTAAGCGGCAAAGAAAAGAACGCGATCTCAGTGAGCCGGAATGAGCAGAACGAGGTTTCGGTGAGACGGAAGGAGCGCAAGGTTCCGGCCCAGCCGGACTATGGCTGCGTCCCGAGCTTTTTCTGGTATACCGTATTCGGTTCCTGGATCGTGATCAACCTGGCACGTCTGGTTTTCGGCATGAAGATACGGACGGATAAGAAGATCAAGAAGATGGAGGGACCGCTGGTGATCGTCGGCAATCACCCGTCCTATATCGATCCCATCATCATGGGGACGACGCTCTACGGACGCCCGATCAACTTCGTCGCCGGCAATTTCCTTTTCAGAAATAAAGTTTTCGGGCACATTATCACGAAAGGCGGCTGTATCCCTAAAGCCCAGTACAGAAACGATATGCGGACCGTGCGTGCTATGTTCAAGGTCCTTTCCCGCGGCGGAGTTCTCGGGATCTTCCCGGAAGCCACACGCATGGTTGACGGACACTCGATCACCTTTGACAGCGGTCTTGCCTCCCTTGTCAAAAAGGCCGGGGCGGGGATCGCGGTGCTTCGGACGCACGGCGCCTATATGACCTGGCCGAGGTGGAGCAGTAATTCCTGGAGAAGAGGGAGGATCACAGCGGAATATGTGCAGGTGATCCCGAAGGAAAAGATTGCGGAGATGTCGGTCGAGGAGATCCATCAGGAAATGCTGAAAGTGATGGATTATAACGAGTACGATTTTTACCGGGAGCATCCGCAGGTGTTCAGATCCAAGGCGATTGCCGCCGGTGTGGAGAATGTGGCTTGTATCTGTCCTTCGTGCGAAGGGAAGGATTCGGATCCTTCCACCGGGCTGATCACGATGACATCGAACGGGCACGAGCTCTTTTGCAAAAACTGCGGAAACCATGTCATCATGGATAAATTCGGGTTCTTCCATCCGGCGGGAAACGAGGACAGGTGCTTCCCGGATCTGCATCAGTGGAATGAGTGGGAGAAGACCGTCTACGCCAAAGAGATCAGTACCCCGGGGTATATCCTGAGTGAGAAGGTAAAGCTGTATCAGCCTTTGGGCGAATACGATTATGCGGAAACCGGATACGGAACCATGACGATCCGGGACGGGATCATCACGTTCAAGGGCATGGCCTGTAAGCCGGAAGAAGGGATCATGTACAAAAAAGGAAAACCGGTCCGCAAACACAGAAATCGCGATATTTCTAAGGCGGCACTGCCGGTGGAAAAGACATTTGTGATCAAAAACATGAAGGGCTTCATCTACGATTACGGGCTGTATCTGGAACTTTTCGAACCGGGCGGACAGGTCGATCGTTTCTATCCCGAGAACCATCAGCGGATCCATGAGATCTGCGGCATCATCGAGGCCATGAAAGGGAAAAAGACCGAGGACGGTTAGGGTCCTTTACATACTTCGGAGATCTTGTCGAGGATCAGATCGACGTTTTCGTCGGAATATTCGATTTCCGAGGAATACATACGCACCAGTTCGTTCTGGTCATCCAGGGTGAAATCGCCTTTTTCCGTGAAGTGAGATGCACCGAGATATTCCAAAATCGTGATGCTGAGTAAAGAGAAAACTGCCCGTTCGGTGAATCTTCCGTCCAAAAGCGCCCCGGGAAGGTGGCGGTAAAGGAAGTAGGCAAGAAGATTCTCATACTCGAGGGCACGGTGTTTTTCGAGCATGAATAGGCGGAAATCGGAAAGCGAGGAAGGACAGCCGAGGCGGTAAAGCTCCCGATCCCAGGCGGGATCGAGCCGTTCCAGGGTCTGCAGGAATTCCCCCCAGATCGTAGGATCGAATGTGATGGGGGAGATACCTAATAGGTCATATATCTTTCCGATGCGCCCGGATAGTGTGAGGCCCCGGGCATTTAGGATGCCCCAAAGTGAGGCACGGAGATTGTAGAAGTCCTGTTCGTCTGCGTTTTCCGAAGAAAACGGGGGAAGAACGGAGGGGCCCGTCGAAGTCAGAATCAGCCGGGCGGCTTCTTCACAGCAGAGGCCGAGCCCCATTTCTTCGTGATCGGAGAAGAAATTCCGAAAGCGGGGGTGGTCCCGGCAGATGTTGCAGAGGGAATCTTCGCCAAACTCCAAAATGAGTTCGCAAAGGTTTTGGTCGTTGAGAAAGGGGCAGAGCTCTTCTTTGCCCTGAAGGATGAAGTGGGAGGAACCGTCTTCAGCCTGTTCGATGCAGTTCCGGAGTTTTTTGGATAGGGATGAGGAAGCGCCGGCGGGGGCTTTCTCAGAAGCCTCAGAAGTATTGTCCGGGGCGGCTTTTCCGGGCGCGCCGATGAGCTCGCGGTAGCGGGCGAGGGAGTCCGGGTCGATGTCGATCTCCCAGCCGATGCAGCAGCTGTGGCGGCACCGGTCCGCGATGCAGTGGAAACTTCGGTAGTATTCCGGAACGAAAACGGGTACAGACGGATCCGGCATAGGAGCTCCTTTCGAAAGGGTTTGTCGAGATTGTTCGTTTTTACTTTATACATTATATACGAATCAAATTGAAACCCGAACGAAATCCGAGTATAATAGTGGGGCTTGGACAACAAGTAATTTTTCTCAAGGAGTGTGAACATTATGGCAATGGTTGCAAAGAAGAATGTCGAAGACTTAAATGTTTCCGGCAAAAGAGTCATCGTTCGTGTGGACTTTAACGTACCGCTCGACAAGGCGACAGGTGAAATTACAGATGATAAGAGAATCAAGGGAGCTCTCCCGACGATCAAGTATCTCGTAGATAATAACGCGAAGGTGATCCTGGTTTCCCACCTGGGTCGTCCGAAGAATGGACCGGAGCCGGCATTCTCCATGAAGCCTGCTGCTGACCGTCTGGCTGAGCTGATCGGTAAGCCGGTTACACTGGCTGCTGACGTTATCGGACCTGATGCGAAGGCAAAGGCTGAAGCACTTAAGGAAGGCGAGATCCTGATGCTGGAGAACGTCCGTTTCCACAAGGAAGAGACCAAGAACGATCCGAAGTTCGCAGCTGAACTGGCTTCCATGGCTGACCTCTATGTTAATGATGCTTTCGGTACAGCTCACCGTGCTCACGCTTCTACTGCAGGTCTTGCAAACTTCCTGCCGTCCGCTTCCGGTTACCTGATCGAGAAAGAGATCAAGTTCATCGGTGGTGCTCTGGCTAACCCGGCACGTCCGTTCGTTGCGATCCTCGGCGGTGCGAAGGTTTCCGATAAGATCGGCGTAATCACGAACCTGATGGATAAGGCTGACACCATCATCATCGGCGGTGGTATGGCTTATACATTTATCGGTGCTCAGGGCGGTACGATCGGTAACTCCCTCTTTGAGGCCGATAAGGTCGATCTGGCAAAAGAACTGCTTGCTAAGGCTGAGGAGAAGGGCGTCAAGCTTCTGCTCCCTGAAGATACAGTTGTTGCTGACGCTTTTGCTCCGGATGCAAATTCTCAGGTCGTTCCGACCATGGAGATCCCGGATGGATGGGAAGGCCTCGATATCGGACCGAAGACCATCGAGAAGTTCTCTGCTGAGATCAAGAACGCGAAGACCGTTATCTGGAATGGTCCTGCCGGCGTTTTCGAGTTTGAAAAGTTTGCTGTTGGTACGAAGGCTCTCGCTCAGGCGATCGCTGAGTCCGATGCCATCTCCATCATCGGCGGTGGTGACTCTGCTGCTGCTATCGAGAAGCTCGGCTATGCTGACAAGGTAACCCACATTTCCACCGGTGGCGGTGCTTCCCTCGAGTTCATCGAAGGTAAGGTCCTCCCGGGTATTGATTGCCTGAACGACAAGGAAATCGGCAGAACATTTGCTGCCGGTAACTGGAAGATGAACTGCGGTATCCCGGCGGATGCTGTAAAGCTCATCGAAGACCTCAAGCCGCGTGTTAAGGATGCTACATCCAAGATTGCTCTCGGCGTTCCGGCAACTGCTCTGGCTGCTGCTGTTGAGGCAACTGCTTACACCAACATCAAGATCGCGGCTCAGAACTGCCACTTCGAAGAAAAGGGCGCGTTCACCGGTGAGATCTCCCCGCTGTGGCTGGCTAAGATGGGCGTTACATACTGCATCATCGGTCACTCCGAGCGTCGTGAGTATAATGCTGAGACAGACGAGACCGTAAACAAGAAGGCTCTGGCTCTTCTGAAGTACGGCGTCAAGCCGATCATCTGCTGCGGTGAGTCCCTGGCTCAGCGTGAAGCAGGCGAGACCTTCGATTGGATCAAGGGTCAGATCGTTGCTGCATTCAAGGATATTCCGGCTTCCAAGCTCTGCCAGATCACTATCGCTTACGAGCCGATCTGGGCGATCGGAACAGGCAAGACCGCAACCGACGAGCAGGCTGAGGAAGTCTGCAAGTTCATCCGTGGCATCATTGCCGAGCTCTACTGCGAGAAGTGCGCTGAGGCAATGACCATCCAGTATGGCGGTTCCTGCAATGCAGGTAATGCTGCAGGCCTCTTCGCTCAGGCTGACATCAACGGCGGTCTCGTCGGTGGTGCTTCCCTCAAGGCTGAGGACTTCGCTGTGATCTGCAACGCATAATCGCGGATCCTGCTGAATAGCAACTAAAAGAAATATCCTTCCTGGTACTTTTTCGGGGGCTGCTCCTTTAGAGGTACCGGAAGGATATTTCTTTTTCCACGATCGTTTTTTCGCGCGGAATTCTCTCTTAATCAACATTGCGCCATTTGGTATAATAGGCTCAGACAATAACCCCGCCTTCGGGTGGAATGGATTGCAGGAGGATATGGAATGTTCTGGGATATTTTGTATTATTATGGGCTCCCGATCTCTCTCGTTATGGTAGTGATCAGCGGAATCATCAGTTGGAACTGCAAGCATACATTTAAGAAATACAGCGAGGTCATGGCAAGTAACGGCATGACCGGTGCAATGGCCGCACAGAGGATCCTGAGCGCTTACGGGGTCAACGATGTGGAGATCCGGCATATCAGCGGAGACCTGACGGACAACTTCAACCCGAAGGATAAGACGCTCAATCTCTCGGATTCGGTGTACAATAATCCTTCCATCGCGGCGATCGGTGTGGCGGCACATGAGTGCGGCCATGCGATCCAGCATCATGTGGGATTCCTTCCGAACAAGATCCGTTCGGCGCTGGTTCCGGGCGCGAACATCGGTTCGCAATTCGGCCCCTGGCTGGCGATCATCGGTGTCGGCCTGATGGCATATCTGGATAACTCCGATGGCGGCGGTATAGGATCCTTCCTTTTTACTGCAGGAATCGTGATGTTCTCTTTGGCGGTCCTCTTTTATATCGTTACTCTCCCGGTTGAACTTGATGCCTCAAGAAGAGCACTGGTGATCCTTCGTAAGGACGGTCTTCTGGCCGGTTCGGAACTGGGCGGAGCACGCAAGGTCCTGTCTGCGGCGGCGATGACTTATATTGCTGCAGCGGCATCTGCGATCCTGACACTTCTGAGACTGATTTCTTACGGTAAGCGCAGGAACTGACCAAAAAACTACCAGCATTGTCGAAAACCGGCAGGATTGTCGAAAAATAGTCCTGCCGGTTTTGATTTGTTTCGCATATAAAATATTGTTTGTGTTTTTCCACGAAAGTAATATACGGACACAGCTTAAATATTACGTAAAGGAGAACACGAACATGACGAAAGTACAATCACCCAAACCTCTTATTTCCAGACGGTTTCTGGCATTTCTGCTGACGATTTCCTTCCTGGTTTCCGCCCTTCCGTCTCTATGGTTCGCCCGGCTGGTCATGGCCGATGGCGCACTCGCGGAAGACGGGCACAATGTCTACCATGACGAAGAAGAATTCGATTTGTTCCATACAGTCGGTGAGGAGAGATGGAGAAAGAAGATCCAGTATCTCTACGCGGAGACGATTGAAGGGAGCATGCTCCCTGTTTACTGCGTTATGGCCGGTGCGCCATCGCCGGAAAACGGAAGCATTACACCTTCGGTTATGCAGGATCCGGCCGCACGGGAGCTTCTCGGGAAGATCCAGTGTATCATTGATATGGACAGTTCCATGTTCCAGGTGGGCGATACAGTTGATGGCCATCCCCACATGCATTACTATGTCAAACAGCTTCTGATCTGGCATCTGATCTATCTTTATCAGGACGGTCTAGCAAGTGATTCACAGCAATACTTCAAGGGGATCGATGTGAGGTCTTTCCTGGATGTGGATGAGAACGGACCGACGGCAATGGTGATCATCAACGAGGCAAATCGTCTCTGGGATGTCTACGATGCCGCCGGAAGGCCGGCACTTGAAGGCGCATATACGCCTCATTACAAAGCATCGGTCAAGAACGCATCCGAGCCGGTCTGGAACGAAAGCAATGCCCGGTATTTGACGACATTTACCGTGACGGTTCAGGAGGCGGTCAAAGGCAATAAAGGCGGAACCTTCCGGTTTACCGGCCTTTCCGGAGGACAGGTCTATCTCAAAGGCGCAGACGGGAAGTACTCGAAGAAAGTCACATTAGGAGATGAATACCCGTCGGGCAGTGCTTTTGCCATGGTGGGATCCTGGAACAGCATGATCAAAAACGGGTCCAAAAGAACTATGGGAATTTCGGTAGAGGCTTCCGATAACGGAGAGAATACCCGTTCACAGCTGATGTACGGGTATTTCTTCGACCAGTCGCCGTCGGAATCCGGGAAAGCCAGACAGACGTATGTCGGCTGGCACGTGAGCTCGGCAAAGACCTTCGGAGGAGATGAATATTCCTGGAGCGTAAAGACGACTCCGGTAGATCTGGAAAAGCAGGCGGTGTATGCTTCCATTGCCGCGTCTGAGTCGGGTGCCGAATTCCAGGTATTCCGCGCGGAATACGGAAGTTTCGAGAAGGCAAAAGCGGAAGGCCTGGGTTTCCTTTGTGTCTCAAATGAGAAAGGAAAGATCGTGGATAAGTCGACGGGAGAGGCGCTTGTGCTACCGTCGGGTAAATACACCGTTTATCAGACGGTGGTGCCGGCCGGGACCAAGGCGATGTCTCCGAATCCGGCCAGTATTACCGTGGATACGGGCAAGAGCAACAATAAAGCGGTTTTCAAGGATGAGATCCGATCCGGGTGTTTCGCAATCGAGAAGAAGATCCAGACCGGATATGATACCTATGCGGGAAAAGCATTTGCTGAGCTTTCTCCTGAAAAAGGAGCGAAGTTTCAGGTTTGGAATACGAAGTATGCCTCGTATGACAAGGCGCCCGCGGAATACAGGGATCTTCTGACGACAGATGGAAACGGGTATGCCCGCTCCAAGATCCTTCCCTACGGAGATTACAAAGTGCATCAGATCGAATCGGAGGCGACGAAATATACCTACGCCTGTGAGGATACAGTGGTGAAGATCCGCGGTGAGAAGGGGCAGGATGAGCCCGAACAGGTGCTCCAGCTTGTAGATAAACAGTATGAGCTGAAGATCCAGATCAGGAAAGTAAACGCGAAGACCGGTGAGATCATTCCTGCTGCGGGAGTTGAGTTCCAGGTGCTGGATGAGTCAGGTAAGATCCTTAAGGACTGGGATGGGAAAGATACTTTCGTCACTGGATCCGATGGAACGGTGAGTTTGCAGAAACTGGGGCTAAAGCCCGGAACATACTATGTCAAAGAGACCAAAGCACCGGCTGGATTTGTTCTTTCGGAGGACCCGGTGAAGATCGAGGCGAAGAAGGATGAATCCTTCATCGGCGTCGGACCCAAGGGTGACATGAAGGCCGTTCCGCTGGCGGACGAAGAGGTGTCGGTGGAACTTGAACTGATTAAGAGCGGAGAGCAGCTTACTTCCGTGAGAAAAACAGATGCCGGATGGGAGGAACTTGAAGGGCATGATTTTACTTACTCATCTTTTGCTCTTTCAGGTGCCACATTCGAACTTTACTGTATGGAAGACGTGAAAGATTTTTACCGGGATATCTCTTTGCTGGAGCCTTCGAAATATCCGGAAGGGGCATATGCATTGTCTTCGGACGGCGGCTCGTTTGCCCCGTATAAGACATTTGATACAGACGGAGACGGGACAGCCGAAACCCCTCTTAAGAAAGGAACTTACCTGGGTACCTATACGACCGGCGAGGACGGGCGGATCCGTGTAAGCGGGCTTTCCTTGGATAGTCAGACGGGAAAAGCGTCGTATAAGATGGTGGAAGTTTCCGCGCCCAAGGGCTTTCTGACCGCCGACGAGCCGGTCGTTTTCGAGGTGTCTGATGATCGGCAGAGTCAGAAAGAGATGGTGGTGAAAAAGACGGCAAAGGTAGAAAATGCCAGACAGAAGGCGGAGCTCTCTTTTACTAAAGTCGGAAGAAACTATGTTTTCGATCCGGAATCGGGACGGTATGTACCAGTGGATGAGCCACTTCCGGAGGCCGTTTTCGGTATCTTCACGGCTGAGCCGATTTACTCATGCAAAGGGGAATTGCTCCTGGAAGAGAACACTTTGATCGAAGTGGTCACGGCGAATGAAGACGGATTGTGCCGCACCAGTGCCGCCTACCCTCTCGGGTATTCCTTCTATGCAAGGGAGATCTCCGTTCCCTACGGATATGTGGGCTGCGATGAGAAACTTACGATCTATACGGAAGGAAAAGAAGGTGACCACACAACGAAGACTTTTGCATTCGGATCGAAGGACCCCGTCGAGAATGAGATTTCCAGAAGCCTTCTTGTGGTTGAGAAACTGGCGGCGGATACTTCGCTTCCCATGAAGGGTGTGGAATTTGAAGTGCTGACGAAAGACGGGTTCCTGATCGAGACGATCGTGACAGACGAAGATGGAAAAGCGGAAACGAAAACCGCATTCCCAATAGGTGAGACATTGATCCTTCACGAGACGAAGACAAATCAGTTCTATGCGCTTGCCGGTGATACGGAAGTGAAGATCATTAAGTGCCAGAAGGATGCATCGGAGTACGAAGTCCAGGAAGAGAAGATCTTCAACTACCGGCTTTCGGAGATCCGGGTGGAAAAAGTGTGCGGAGACGGCACGGAAACGCCCATGGATGGAGTGATTTTCCAGCTTTGGAAAACGGGTGAGACCGAAGGCGCGGATGAACTGATCGAGGAAGCCGTAACGGATGCAAACGGCGAGGCGGTTTTTATCGTGGGAGAAGGGAAGTACTATATCGTGGAGAGCAGCGTGGGAAACTGGACACGTTTTCGAACGATGGAAGAGCGTATCGAGATCTCCTGCGGGAAAGATGGAACGGTCCAGCACTTCAAGATCGAGGATATTCCTACCGAGACCCGGGTGGAGAAGAGATCCGCATCCACAGGTGAGCTATTAGGAAACTGCGGTGTTTCTGTTCGTGATGCGGGAGGAAATCTCCTCTATTTCCGATGGAATGAATATCTTGGCGGATACCAGGCATGTGAAGCCGGGCGTGCGGATGCGGTGACGGTACTCTATACGAACAACGATCCCAACTCGAATGAGTATGGTGCAATCCGGATCTTCGGACTGGACTCCGGCGAATACGAGATCTTGGAAGTTGAGGCTCCGGAAGGGTACCGTAATGATAGTGAAGTGATGCGCCTGACCGTAACCAATACCGGTGTTTTGGGTGCCACAAGACTTTACGATACGGTAAAGACTTCTGAAACCGACACGATGATCGGCGTGGCATCATGTAGCGTATGCGGACTTTCCGCGCTGTCGCTGTTTGCTCTGGCCGCGGTAAGCATCAAACGGAGATTCTCATGAACTGAGATGTCCGATTACGAGTAATCGGTGGGAGCCGATTCCGGTAGGCGTGCAGGTCACAAGCGTGATCCTGCACGCTTTTCCTTCGCCGTCGTTCTCCAACTGGATGTAGTAGGAAAGCTGAGAGGGTTCGATGGTTTCGATCTGGTCGACCGTATATGTGAATGTTGATCCTTCGTGAAGGATCTCGATGGTATCGCCGATGGCGACTTCACCGAGGCGATTGAAGATCGATCCGTATGCCCGCATGCGGTGACCGAAGATCACGAGATTTCCGGGCTTGCCGGCTTCGGCGGAAAGCGGCATACGCCCGACGCCGTATCGAAGTTCGATGGTTCCGGCTTTATCCCAAAGAGGGAGCTCGCAGTCGATGGAGGGGATATGGATCGTCCCGTAAGAGACCAGTTCGTACTCCTCCGTGGCTTGGGATGAGGCGGTTCCTGTTGGGGAGGCTTCTGTCCAGCCGGAGATGTGGCTGTTTACTGATTCGGAGACGGCGGAGCCTTCCGCTTCAGTAGCCTCGCCGTTAGTGGCTGTCCCGCTGTTGATGACATTCCCGCCGTTAATGGCAGAATTGCCGGAGGATTCCGGATTTCCGGCAGGACCCGCTCCGAATGACGAACCGGGTGCCGATCCCGAAGCAGATCCTGAAGCAGCGCCGGAAGCAGATCCTGAAGTGGAACCGTGCACTGATTCTGAAGCGGGTCCCGAAACAGAACCTGATCCGGAAGCCTGATCGCGGTATTCGGTTTCCTCCTCACCTGTTACCGGAAGTGCGTCCTTACTTACTACGAAAGTTTTCTTCCCGTCCGAAACGATCTCCGATACCATCTCTTCGATCTGATCCTCCCGGGTCGATTCTTTCTTCTGATAGGACCAATGGCGATAAAGGAAGACACCGGAAAAAAGAACGGTCCCTCCCAACCAAACGGAAATCAAAACGGACAGTGCTTTTGGCTTAGTATTCATATGCATTTCCTCCTTATCGCCTTTGGTGGGTAAAGCATAGAACGTATCGGCCAATGAAAACAATATGATATATGCGAAATCGGATAATTTTACATTTGACCGGAAGCGCCGATGCAGATCGGATCCGAACAAGTGATTCCGTATACGAAGAGCATGTTGACTTTCCCGTCCCTTTGGAAGTAGAATTAGCAAGTCTGCATTCCAGACATAAATATATATAGGAGGAAATAAAGATGTCCGAAGAAACGTACCAAAATGTATTTGATGTGTTGGAGGCACGTGGTTATGTTGCGCAGACCACACATCGTGAAGAAATCTATGATCTGTTAAGCAAGCCGGGTGTCACCTTCTATATTGGCTTTGACCCGACCGCAGACAGCTTGCACGTAGGCCATTTCGTCCAGATGATGGTTATGAGCCACATGCAGAAAGCAGGACACCGTCCGATCGCCCTGATGGGTGGCGGTACCGGTATGATCGGTGATCCGACCGGAAGATCCGACATGCGTCAGATGCTGACTCCTGAAACCATCAACCACAATGTCGAGTGCTTCAAGAAGCAGATGGGCAAGGTCGTGGATTTTTCCGATGGAAAAGCACTGATCGTGAATAATGGCGATTGGCTTCTGCCTCTGAATTACATTGAGTTCCTGAGAGATATCGGTCCGCATTTTTCCGTTAACCGTATGCTGACCTTCGAGTGCTACAAGCAGCGTCTTGAGAGAGGCCTGTCGTTCCTGGAGTTTAACTACATGCTGCTGCAGAGCTACGACTTCCTGTACCTCTACCAGAAATACAACTGCCAGCTGGAGCTGGGCGGTGATGATCAGTGGTCCAATATCCTCGGTGGTGTTGAGCTCATCCGCCGTAAGGAACAGGGCGATGCATTCGGTCTGACCTTCACACTTCTTACGAACAGTGAGGGCAAGAAGATGGGTAAGACCGCTAAAGGCGCTGTTTGGCTCGATCCGAACAAGACTTCTCCCTTCGATTTCTACCAGTACTGGAGAAATGTTGAGGACGCAGATGTTATCAAGTGTCTGAAGCTTCTGACTTTCGTGTCTCTCGAGGAGATCGATGAATATGCGAAACTGACGGATGCAGCGATCAACGAGGCGAAGAAGAGACTGGCTTTCGAGGTCACCAAGATCGTGCACGGCGAAGAAACGGCACTGGCTGTAAAGAAACAGGCCGAGGACCTTTTCGAGAAGGGCGGACGTTCCGATGATATGGCGACCACGGCTATTGCCGCTGACCGTCTTTCCGGTGACGGGCTGTCGCTTCTGGATCTCCTGGTGGAGACCAAGCTTACTCCTTCCAAGGGTGAGGCCAGAAGAATGATCCAGCAGAAGGGTATCTACCTTAACGATGTCGCAGTCGAAGATGTGTACTACATGCTGACCGAAAAGGATTTCAACAACGGCGAGGCAATCGTCCGTAAAGGAAAGAAAGTCTACCACCGTTTGACCATCGGATGAGATTCCGGGCCGAACAGGAAAACAAAAGAGGGCCTGTCTCATTTCTTTGAGACAGGCCTTTTTGCACCTCATGGATGATCCTGCAACTGTGTGTTGCCCTGCTTTACCTCATGGAAGATCTAACGGTTGAGAACTATTCTTTGGCATTTTGTTCTTCGCCTTGTCGGACTGACCAAATCGCTTTTTTCGCTGGTTTGATCAGCCCGACTGATAAAATTCCGATTTTAGGCGATTTGGTCAGTCGCGCCTTCCGGAATCAGCTGAAGACCGACTGACTAAATGCGCGATTTCATGGATTTGGTCAGTTGCTATGGTTTGAAGATACAGACATTCTTTTCTTATGATACAATTCAGATAGTATTTCTTTTGCAAAGGATTATTAGTGAGCTGTTTGCGAAAGAACAGATTGCTGACGAGCAGGATTACCTGTGAGCAGTTTGCTAACGAGCAGTATTACTAACGAGGGAGGCGCAATGATATGAGGATATGCCGGTTCTGTATGCATGAGCAGGAGAGCGGAGATTTCTGTGATGCTTGTGGTTCCCCGTTTTCAGCGGATAAAGTCGATTTCGGTGATGGAGGCGCGATGGGTGGCGAGGCCATGCCGGACCTGACACAAAGCACATTTTCGGATCCTACGCAAAGTGCATTTCCTGATCCGTCGCAGAGCGCATTCCCTAACCCGACGAATAATGGTTTTCCGGACCCGGCACAGAGCGGCTTTCCGGATCCGACACAGAGCACATTCCCTGATCCGACGAAGAGCGATTTTTCGGATCCTGCACAGGGGGCTTTCTCAGACGTTGCGCAAAGCGCATTCCCGGATCCGACACAAAGTGTTTTTCCGGATGTGACACAGCAAGGCGCGGCGGTTACAGGGTTTGGAATGCAGCAGAATCAGAATGGCGGCGGGCAGACAGCTGTGCCGATGCAGGATAATGGCGAGGCATCTCAGAAGAATGATGGAGCAGAATCATCGAACCCGAGTAAAGGCGGCACGCCGGGGATCATGTATTCGGCCAGAGAGCGAAATGAGACGGTGTATCTTAACTCAAAGTGTAAGTTGAACTCGTCTTATAAGAGCACATCGAATTATGCGAAGCCTTCGACTTCCTACTCCGACGGAGTAGCCGGTATGAAGCCGAGTAATAAGGATAAGAAGGGTGGCGCTTCAGGAAAAACCGCCAACGGGAAATCGGGCGCCTCTTCCGGGACGTCAGGCGCTGTTTCTGGTGCGGCAGGCGTGACTACAGGAGTTGCGGGCGCGGTTCCCGGGCAGACCAACGTGAATTTAGGGACGCAAGGTACAGTTCCCGGTGCGCCAGGCGCTACACCCGTTTCGACGGCCGCGAGCCAGCAGGCGGTGAAAGCGGAATTTGAAGAAAGAAGCGAGTACCAGGGCAAGTACAATCATTGTCTGACCACATTGGGATTAAGTATTCTCGGACTTCCGTGCTGCTGCGGAATGAGTACGGTTTCACTGATATTGGCGGCGATAGCCTATTCCAAGTATGCGACGATCAAGAAAGGGACTGCGTCGGATCCGGAGAAGACGGCGTCGGTTGCGAATATCCTCGTCATCATTGCGGATGTGTTCCTTGTGCTGGCCGCTCTGGTTATGCTCTATGCGCTCATAACATCTGAGTAAATAACCTGAGTAAGTTTCTTCTTCCGGCGAAGAAGTGTGGCGGCAGTAATACTCGTTCTGCCGGAATACAGGCGGCAGTAATACTCTTTCTACCGGAATGAAGGCGGCAGTAATATCTTTCCATCTGAAAAAAGCACAAAGGAAGTCAAATTCTTCCGACAGACTCCATCTGTTGCGGTTGACAAAAGAAGAAAATCAAATCATACTTATATTACTTATAGAAAAGGACGGAGGAAATCACTATGAAAGTAATGAAAAGAGTTCTGGCAACGGTGCTGGCTTTGACAATGATCGTAGGATTGACAGGGTGCGGTAAGAAAGTTACTGATAAGAAGGGCTTCAAGGAGGCTCTGAAAGCTCAGGACTATGATACCGATAGAATCTCCGAGTCTGATGGGGATAAGCACATTAAGAAGAGTTACTATTTCTCTGAGGATGGTATCTTTGCTTCACTGATTATCTTCAAGGATAAGGAATCTGCAGAAGATTACTTCGATGACTACTATGATGAGCTCAAGGAATTGAAGGATGACGACGATTTCGAGGGTACAGTTAAGAAGAGCGGTATCTTCTCTAAGCAGATCAAGGTTGATGGTGAGTACACATCCAAGAAGAACAAGGGCGAAATCTACGCATATGTGTTCCTGAACGACGAAGTAATCGTAATGGTCGGTGCGAATGACAACGGCAAGACCGCAGTCAAGGATGTTAAGGCTCTCGTTAAGGAGCTTGGATATTAATCCTTTTTCCGGCCTGGCCGGTATGACTTGAAAATGTTCGAAAACCGTCTTCTAAAAGAAGACGGTTTTCTTTTTTGATAGTTTCTTGTTGTTATTGTTGCACAGAAAGAAAAATAAACGCCGATTTTACGGCATTTTGGTGAAAAAAGAATTATTGAATATCTAAAAAATTTAAGTTAAAATCATGATGGTTTCATCGATAGATGAAAGAAAGACAGTTTTGATACAAAAAGAAATAAGGAGAATGAGTATGAAAACAGTAAAGAAATTAGTAGCAGTAGTACTGGTCAGCGCGATGGCTCTGTCTCTTGCAGCTTGCGGCGGTTCTAAGAAGAAGATCGACAGCGCAAAGTTCAAGGAAGTTATGGAGAAAGAGGGCTTCACAGTAATGGAGACCGATGCTGATGAAGGCGCTAAGGAATCATGCCTGGCTTACAACGAGGATATGTCCGTTATGCTGACCTACAGCCTCTTCGAGAAGAAGGACGACGCTAAGGAATGGTTCGACGGCATGTATGATTCCGCTAAGGAAGCTAAGGATGCAGGCGAGGTCGACAAGCTCAGCAAGAGTGGTAACAAGATCACCGCTTCCGGTGACGGCGAGTACATCGTAATCGTTATGGCTGAAGAAATGATCATCCTCGGCACAGGCGATGAGAAGTCGGTTGACTCCGCTATCAAGGCTCTGGGTTACTAATTCTTACTTGTTCCGTGAACCGGCTCATGTCCGGGCATGGCATATAAAGTAGAAACAGGGGACTGCTCCGCTCCGGCGGGGCAGTCCTTTTGTATCGGATCATAAATTCGAGACTTTTAAGAAAAAAAGATTGCCAAGACAGGGGATGGGTGCTATACTGAATTGCCCGACAAAGCGGGGCTTTCTTTTTGCGCGCCGTTTTGCCGAGACTAATATTATGAAAGGAGATGTATTGATGCCTACGTTCAACCAACTGGTAAAGTCCGGTAGAACTTCGAAGATCTACAAGTCTTCCTCTAAAGCTCTTCAGTCCGGACTGAATACCTTGCGCAAGCAGGAAACAGACGTTTCTTCC
>JAFZQI010000038.1 GCA_017620475.1 Clostridiales bacterium
AGATGAGATTTCCCTCTTTATTGGTAAGGGCCCTGGAAGACTACCAGTTGATAGGCCGGGTGTGTAAGTGCAGTAATGTATTCAGCTGACCGGTACTAAACGCCCGAGGACTTGACCACAAGTTAAGATTCTCTAGATGATCGTCATCTAACCAGAACATTTTTTAAGATTCTCGTTCCATTTCTCCTTGGAATATGTTATAGTTTTCTATGCAGTCTTGAGGGTGCAGCTTAAAGACCCTCAACCATTCCGGTGGTTATGACGGCGAGGCCACACCTGTTCCCATTCCGAACACAGAAGTTAAGCTCGCCGGTGTCCAAGATACTTGGCTGGTGACGGCCTGGGAAAATAGATCGCTGCCGGATTATATGAAGCCCGCTACGGAGAACGTAGTCGGGCTTCTTTTTTTGTCAGAAAATCCATACAGAAAAAATTGAAACAAAATTGTAATAATCGGGTTGCAAATAGAAGAAGAATGGTATAATTGTAATAACTGTTGTGTATGTGGGCGTTGTACCACACCATATATTGTGGATGATTTGAAATGGAGAGTTGTTATGTGTGCGAAGATTCTGGTCGTAGACGATGAACAGTCATTGGTTGAATTATTGACGGCAAATCTGGAAAGAGAAGGCTATGAGGTAATTTCGGCCGGAGATGGAAAGACGGCTCTGGACCTTGCAGAGAGAATGAAGCCTGATCTGATCCTTCTGGACTGGATGATGCCCGGTATGGACGGATTTGAGGTATGTAAGCGCCTTCGTCCGAAGACTGCCGCACCGATCATCATGGTCACCGCGAAGGGCGAGGAGATCGATAAGGTCCTTGGCTTGGAGATCGGTGCCGATGACTATATTACTAAGCCATTTAGCCCGCGTGAGGTACTGGCCCGTGTTAAGGCGCAGCTTCGCCGTACCACATACACGGAGAAGGAAGCTCCCAGCGAAGAAAATATCATTCGCATCGGCGATGTAGAGATCGATAAGAGTGCTTATCAGATCCGCCGTGAGGGTGTGGATGTCGATTTGACCTATCGTGAATTTCAACTGGTTCTTTTCCTGGCGGAGAATGCAGGTCAGGTATTCTCTCGTGAAGCCCTGCTTCAGCACGTTTGGGGATACGAGTATTTCGGAGATGTCCGTGCGGTAGACGTTACCGTTCGCCGTACACGTGAGAAACTCGAACCGGACCAGAAGAATTATCGTTATATTCTGACAAAGCGCGGAGTTGGATATTACTTCGACAAGAAGAACTGATTTACCCCGTACCGTCCTGATCCCTTCAGACGGGTGGATACGGGTGTTTATTGAGGGGCAACGTTTTTGGAACAGGTATGGATGAGACTTGCAATATGGGACCGGGCGTCCGAGCCCGTTCCCATGCTTTTTATTGGACTTGTGATCGGTGCTGTGATCTCAGGTCTGCTTGTCTATAACATTTTTTGGATATCGTTTTATAAAATGAAGAGGAACATGAAATACCTCAATGCGACGAATGGTGTGTCCAACTCCGTTCTGAACATCGTGCAGATGGGTGTTGTTGCCTTTACTTCGGACGGGGAACTTTTATTCAATAATAAGACCAGCCTGAAGAAACTGCGTGTCGAGCAAGTGCCGCCGTCCTTTTCCGAATTTGTCAATCAGTTTATCGAAGACAAAGAAATCATGATGCAGCTTCGGTTCTATGAATCTTCCCTTCCGGAGCAGCGCACGACGGAGACCGAAGATGACGTGGCGGAAAGTGAGAAACTGGAGTCCGTGACCACAAGAGTTGAGATCCATAATCGGATCATCCAGTTCCATTTTTCTAAACCGTTTTTCCCTCAATCGACTCTTCGAGGATGGATCGTGGTGATTGAGGATGTCACTCGTGCCGCACGTCAGGAGCAGCAGAGAAGACTGTTTGTATCTACCGTGTCCCACGAACTGAAAACACCGCTGGCAACGATCAACGGGTATTCGGAATCCCTGATCGATTGGGGACTTCGGGAAAAGAGTCCGTCCCAGATCTTCAATGACATCATGAAGATCAACGAGGAAAGCCAAAGGATCACGGCAATCATTGCCAATCTGACATTCCTTTCCCAGATCGAGAATAATAAAGAAAAACTACCCATGACCATCTATCGGATCGATAAGGCCGTACAGGAGATCTGTCGGAAGTATCTGGAAGATGCACGATCCAAGGGGATCCGTTTGTATTTCGAGAGTCTTACCCGAAATATGCCGCCGGTTTTCGGAAGCCAAAGCATGATGGAACAGATGGTGAGCAATCTGATTACGAATGCGTTGAAGTATTCTTCACGGAACACGTGTATTTGGGTGTATATTCAGGCTCATGAGACGACGGTAACGATCAAGGTTCAGGACCAGGGTCCGGGTATTCCCCAGCTGGCTGCAGAAAAGGTATTCCAGCCGTTCTTCCGCGTGGACGAGACGGGATCGAGAGCGGCAGGAGGAAGCGGTCTAGGCCTGGCTATCGTAAAGATGATGGCAGAAGTTCAGGAAGGCGAAGTCAGTCTTGTTACCCGCTGCGCGGATGATCCGGATACGGAAAATGTCCGCGAGGAGGTGGGCAGCGATTTCTATATCACGGTTCCGCTTGCAAGAGCGACTTTCCACGAGACTCTGGTTGGGATCCGAAGCGGAGCGGAGCGGGAGGAAGTCCTATACCGTAAAGCGAAGCAATATATCGAGAAGGTCAATGAGGATGAATATGACCTCGGATTTGATCTTAGTACGATTTCCGAGACTGAGGAAGAAGATGTTCTCATGCCGCGTCTTTTATATATAGACGAATATGATATTATAGATGAGGCTGCGCCATCGCATTCGAAATCACATACTGCTGATCCGGTTTCTGTCCGCGAAGAACCGAAACCCGAAGTAGTGAATGAAATCGAGCCGGAGATACCGTCAGGCACGGTGCAGGGAAGCGAACCCGTATCGGGACTCGAAGCGCCCGTAGAAAATGCTGCGCCGGTTACACCACTGGAAACAGCCATACCTGCCGCGTCGTTGGTCGAGCAGGCCGTGATGACATCGGTCGCACAAGTTCCGCTGACGCCGGAACAGCCGACTCCGATACAGGAGATCCTTTCGCAGAAGGACCCGGTCCGTATAGTGCCGGTACAGGCGAAAGAAACACCGATACAGGCACAGGAGTTACCGGTGAAGCCTTCTGCGCAGGAAACGGCAGATGGAGCGGGAGAATGGGTGCCGCTGACCAAGCACGGCGGCACGGTTCTGGTGCCGGATCCGCCGGCTCTGAAACATCCGATCCTGAGTAAAGATCAGGTCGGTCAGCAGAACGCGGAGAAGCGGCGTCAGGCGAAAACGAAGAAAAGTACCGGGAAGAAGCCTGCGGCTTCTAAGGAACAGGAAGCAGAGACATCTGTCCCGGATACGCCGGTCGTAGCACCTTCGGCAACAAGGAGCATGCTGCGGCAGATGACTGATCCTCCGGCAAAGAAATCTTCCGGAGCGAAACGGAAACCCGATCAGGGGGCTTCCGAAGAGCAGAAGAATGCAGGATCTGAGGATCAAGAATAAGAGGGGATAAAACTATGTCAAGTTATAGGATCGTTGGCGGCAGAAAGCTGCAGGGAGATGTTAATGTAAGCGGAAGCAAAAATGCCGTATTGGGTATTCTTGCTGCAGCTATGATGCTCGATGGACCGTGCAAGATCGAGAATGTACCGGATATCGTAGATGTTCAGGCCATGCTGGAGATCTGTGAAACGATCGGAGCGAAGATCACTTCTTGCGGTGATGGCGTTTATGAGATCGATCCGACCGATATTAATACTTATGAGGCCATTCATCCGAAGGTTAAAAATATCCGCGCTTCCTATTATCTTCTCGGGGCATTACTGACCCGGTTTAAGAAAGCGACTATGTATATGCCGGGCGGATGCAACTTCGGAACACGTCCTATCGATCTTCACTTAAAGGGCTTTAGAAAGATGGGGGCGCAGGGAACCCGCGCGACCGATATCCGTGATGGTATTATCCGGATCGTTGCTGAAGAACTTAAAGGCGCGCATATTTTCCTTGATGTGGTCAGTGTAGGCGCGACCATCAACCTGATGCTGGCGGCAACGAAAGCCAACGGAATGACCATCATCGAGAATGCGGCGAAGGAGCCTCATATTGTTGACGTGGCCAACTTCCTCAATGCCATGGGTGCAAACATTAAAGGTGCCGGTACGGATACGATCCGTATTCAAGGCGTTCCGGTCCTTCCCGGCGGTTATTCCTATTCCGTGATCCCGGACCAGATCGAAGCCGGAACGTATATGATCGCGGCAGCGGTAACCCGGGGAGATGTGAAAATACATAACCTGATTCCGAAGCATATGGAGCCGCTGACGGTAAAGATGCTGGAGATGGGCTTTAATATCGAACAAGGCGACGATTGGATCCATGTGTCGATCGATGACGATGCGGAACTCGAACCGACGAATTTTAAGACACGCCCGTATCCGGGATTCCCGACGGATCTTCAGCCTCAGGCGACGGTGCTTCTATGCCAGGCCAACGGCATCAGCCGCATGCATGAAAATGTCTGGGACAACCGTTTCCAGTATATTCCGGAACTGCAGTCGATGGGTGCCTCGATATCTGTATTAGAAAGATGTGCTCTTGTAAATGGCCCGGTGAAGTTCTGTGGCGCAAGAGTGGCGGCACTTGATCTTCGTGCCGGCGCGGCAATGGTACTTGCCGGACTGGCTGCTGACGGTGTGACGACGATCACCTATGCCAACCGTATCGAGCGCGGATATGAGAAGATCGTCGATAAGCTTCGCGGGATCGGAGCGAATATCGAATATGTATCCGACGATGACGAACACATTGTTCCTGTAGACGATGAATAATAGTTCCATAACAATCACACCGCTATTTAGCGGAAGCAGCGGAAACGCAATACTGCTCTCTTCCGGGAATACAAATATCCTGGTGGATGCGGGTATGTCTTGTAAGAAGATCGTAGAAGCGCTGAATATCGTGAAGATGAATCCTTACGATCTTTCTGCGGTGATGATCACACATGATCATTCCGACCACATATCCGGTCTGGATGTGTTCACGAGGAAATTTGCAATACCGATCTATGCCACTTTGAAAACATGGAGAGGGATCCATGCGGTGGAAAAAAAGCCGCATTCCCCTGATTTGGACAATGAGATCATACCGGACGAGAAGGTCCAAATAGGTGACTTTGTAATCACGGCTTTTGATACACCACACGATGCTAACGGCTCCTGCGGATACCGGTTTGATACAGATGGCTGCAGTGCGGCGATCGCTACGGATATCGGCATGATGACGCCGGTGGTGTTTGACCACCTCCGCGGATGTACGGGGATCCTTTTGGAAGCCAATTACGATGAAGACATGCTTTGGAACGGTGAGTATCCGTACTATCTGAAGAAAAGGATCGCTGGAGAAAACGGACACCTTTGTAACGATGACTGTGCGCGGACAGCGGTCACCCTTTGTAAAAACGGAACCAGGCATTTTATCCTTGGGCACCTGAGTAAGGAGAATAATCTTCCCCAGGTAGCGGAAAGGACATTTCTTCGCGCGATGGAAGATGAAAAACTTGTCCGTGACCGGGATTTCACTTTGCGTGTGGCTAAAAGATATGAACCTACGGAACCTCTGCTTTTGGAAGTGATGCTATGAAACTTCGGATCGTGTGTGCAGGCAAAATCAAAGAAAAGTGGCTTAGCGACGGAATCGCTGAGTACAGGAAACGTTTGTCGAAATACACGAGTGTGGAAATCATAGAGGTCGCCGATGCCCCGGATACGACCCCGGTTTCACAGGCCCTTGAACAGGAAGGCAGGCGGATGCTGGACCGGATCCATCCGTCCGCCTATGTGATCGTTTTAGATCTTCATGGTCGGGAAATGACCTCGGAAGAGTGGTCGGAGCATGTCATGACCGGTTTTGAGAAGGGGGGCGCGGAACTGGTACTTCTGATCGGCGGATCCAATGGTCTTTCTGAAGAAGTTTGCGCCAGGGCAAATGAAAGACTCTGTCTTTCACCCATGACATTTACTCATCAAATGACACGATTGATCATCCTCGAACAGGTATACCGGGCGTTCAAAATACGAAACGAGGAAAAATACCACAAATAACCGAAAAAAACAAGTGAATTTTAGAAAAGTGCTTTTCATGGAGAGATAGATAATATACAATATATTGTGAGTGAATAGATGGAGTGATTTGGGGCTATGAGAGACTCGGTTAAAATAATTATTGCTTGTATTGTTTGCCTGGGCGTCGTAGGCGCGGCAGGTATTTACGTGTATTTCTCCAGAAATAAGGCGAACGAGGACAGAAAAGTTCAGACGCGTCCGAATGGTGACATCATCGAGTGGAAGTATGAAGATGAAGACGAAACCATGTGGCGTGAGCTGATGAACGTGAACATCATCGATGTTGACGGCGCGGCCCCGGAAATGCGTACGACCGATCAATACATCCAGTACAAGGACAAAGATGGAAACTGGGTCAACCTGTTCCCGCTCTCTTCTCTCATTGGTTCGCAAGGTAGTGCAGGTCAGCAGGGTCAGCAGGGTGCTCAGGGTGCGCAGGGTCCTCAAGGTCCCAAGGGCGATCCCGGTATGGACGGACGTTCGGTAGAACTTCGTTCCAGTGGCGGATATATTCAGTGGAGATTCTCCGAAGGAAATGACAAAGACTGGAAGAACCTGATTGCTGTGGCGGCGATTTCCGGTGCCAACGGTCAGGACGGACGCGACGGTCGTGACGGACGCGGCATCGAGGTCGTCAGTGACGGAACAAACATTGTGTGGCGTTACGAAGGAGATTCGGAGTGGCACGTTGTAATGTCACTTGCTGCACTCAGAGGTGAAGAAGGTCCTACCGGTATTCCCGGTATTCAGGGCGAAAAAGGTGATCAGGGACCGACAGGTGAGCCTGGTCTGCAGGGTGAACAGGGTCCGTCGGGTGAGCCCGGTCCGAGAGGTGAACAGGGACCGACAG
>JAFZQI010000039.1 GCA_017620475.1 Clostridiales bacterium
ATCACAAGTTCATTCTACAACTTGGAGTTAACTCTAAGTCAAGGGTTGTTTCAAAAAATTATCGGCTCCCCGTGGAAAATCACGAAGAGCCGATTTTGGTGCGGATGACAGGACTAAATACAATCACGTCCTATTTTCAATGGTCTCAGGGTTTTATACCCCGCTTTTACCCCGGATATTCGATATTCAAATAAACTGTTCTGCCCACTCCTTCAGACTTGCTTCCGAAGCCGAAGGTGCAAACTTCTTGCCGTCCTTCACGATAGCAGCAGGAGCTAATGCCTGCAAGTTTTTGTACGAGTCGCCAAGACCAGATCCTCCGGATGTCGCAAAAGGAACTACTGTCTTTCCGCTGAAATCGTAACTCTCTATGAAAGTATCTATGATCGACGGTTCTCTGTACCACCAGATCGGGAATCCGACAAAGACCGTGTCATACTGTTCTATATTTTCAACTTTGGTTCCGATAGCAGGGCGGCTGGATCTGTCTGCCATCTCTACTGAACTTCTGGATTTCTTATCCATCCAGTTCAGATCCTCTTTCGTGTAGGGAATCTTCGGAGCGACCTCATAAAGATCTGCACCGATTGCATGGGCGAGGTTATCTGCTACCTTCGCCGTTACTCCGCTTGCACTGAAAAATGCTACTAATACTTTTGACATAGTTATTACCTCCGTTGTTTTTCAGATGATCAGAGCTCAGAATATGCCAGATAAAGCATCCTCATATGCTCTTCGTCAAATACATAAGTATGGTCGTGAACGGTCCCACTATAGATCATCCGTCCATCGCGATAGACCTGGAGCTGATTCATCGGTACGGGAATCCAGTTTCCGTCATCCAGCGGTCGGGTCGAGAAGATCGTATTTCCGTCCTCAGATTTCTGATACAGGGTATTCTCTTCGTTCTTGTGAACATAGACGTTCGTTCCGTCGAAAAGAAGAAGATTCAGTTTGTTTTTGTCCGACAGCCGGACGACGATCTCGTCGATCTTATCGAATCTTTTCTTTTCATCCTCGATGCCCTCCACTTTATCCAGAAGATACAGGAGGATACGTTCACTGTCTGTCGTTCCTTCCTGGAGACGGAAATACGAGTCCAGTTCAGACGACTCGAAGATCGTCCCGTTATGCGCCAGTACCCAATTCGTCCCGTCCGCATCTTTCTTTTCAAAAGGATGGGTGTTGAGATATTCCACGTGACCGATCGTGGCCTTTCTTATGTGCGCGAAAAGCCCTCTGCAGACACACTTGGATTTCAGGATATCCGAAACGATCTCACTTCTTGATGCATTGATCGGTTCTTTCACGAGCAGGACCTCACCGTTATCGTCCCATGTAGCCAGTCCCCAGCCGTCCGGATTCTGATCTCCATGAGAAAAGAACGTCTTCAGCAGATGCTTGACATCCTTTCTTTTTTCGGAAGAAACGGCCAGTAATTCACACATACTGTAGGTACTCCTGTTCTTTTTCGGAAAGTTCAGTGGAAGCAAGTTCCGATATATATTTATACCACTCTTTCGCAGTATGGTCACCATAGATCACCGCATTAAACCCGTGGATCTTGATTTCTTCTACCGCCTCCTGGATCATCTCAGAAGAAGTGATGTGTGATAGTCTCTCCTCAAGCGCAGTAAGGTTGTTGTCGGAATAGACCAGTCCCTTGATAAGTGCCACATATCCCAGTGCTTTTTCAATCGGAACACTGTCTGCCACGCGGATCTCGATATATTTCTTTACACGGAAATGGAAGAACCCCATTGATATGAAGTGTTCTATCAGCCGGTTCTCTCTTTCCTTGACGAGCTCCTCTTCTTTTACAAGTTTCTGTTCCAGAAGATCGGCGGCATTTTTGTTTCCGACATCGCTTGTCTCTCCCTCATCGGTAAGAAGGATCAACGGAGTATGCAGTATCACATCCGCGATCTTTCCGTAACCAAAGTCCGGATCAAAGGACTCCGGATAGAAGCCCGTCCGTGCAGGATCAAGATCGTCCCATTCCTGGATGCGGAAGAGATGTTTCTTATCGGATCCTTTCTCAAGAACAGACTCTTCGTCACTCTTACTCTCCATCGCGATCATAAGGATCGGCGAGATCTTCTGAAGGACACGGAGTTTTCTTACCAGATCCGATTCAGACCGATAGTCCACAGAGACCTGTACGGACGAGGAAGCGCGCATCATGTATTTTCCGTATTTCCCGCTCTTTCGGAAATAGACATCCATGTATTTATATCTCTTTTTGGGCGACAGCGGAATGTCATCCGGGTCAAGTTCTCCCGACTCCACAAGCGGCAGGTTTCCTTTGTTAATGATCGAGTAGCCACTTTCGGCAAAGATCGGTTCCCATAAGGATAGAAAATCACGATAAATCGATTCGATCTCCCCGATATCCGATTTCGGATCGATGCTGATCTCGAACTGGCAGGCCGGCTCCAGCGTCACGGAATACCCGGGAACGACATACCCGACAGTATAGCCATCCATAAAGATCTTCTTCGCCTGAAGATCTTCCGCTACTTTTGAAATAAGACCGGTTACCTCATCAAATCCGATCATGAGACCCTTCTCATTCACGACGAAATGCTCGATCTCCAATCCGAGATTCTGTCCGGACGATTCTCCTGACCGGATAAACTTGATTATATCTTCACGTATGGCCATTTTAGTTTCCTTTCTTCTTTCCTTCTTCGTCAGTCGATAAAACCCGCTTCTTTATAATGTGACTCGTCATGGAAGATCACGTACGCCGTCTTTAGTCTCTTAAATCCCCAATGTTCATAAAGGCCGATATGCTTCGGATGTGTATACAAAGTAACGTTACAGCCTTCTACTCTCTTTAAAATCTCGTCAACTATCACCTTTCCGATTCCGTGACCTCTGTACTCATCTCTCACGGCGATGTTAAATATCGATGCATGCGTGATGCCGTCAGATATGGCCCGACCTACTCCGATAACTTTCTCATCCGCCTTGACAAAAATGGTGACATAGCTGTTTTCAAATACGGTTTTCTGTGTTTTCGCATCCAGATTGCTCAATCCATAGAAAGAAAGAATCTCCGCTACTTCTTCAAAGTCTATCCCATCGACCGTATCAATTATTCGGTATTCAATATTCTTCATATCTGTCATCATTCTCGTTCGTGTCAGTTCTTTTGGCGTGTGAAAGTCAATCGCATCTGATACCATGTGACACCTCCATGTGCCGATCCCGAAACGCCTTCGTTTACAAATCCAAGTCGTTCATAAAAGTGCACCAGATATTCCTTACAGGTCAGAACGACGCCGAGCCTGCCCTCTTTCTCTGCCTGTCCGACAAACCGTCTGACCATATCAGAAGCCAGTCCCTGCCGTCGGTGATCAGGATGTGTCGCCACCCCAAAGATCATCTGCCACTTCCCGTTTTTATCGTGAAGATCCGCGGAAGCATACATCTCATCTGTAAGATCCTTTTCATCTGTAACTAATCCGTTCACACAGCACAAGATCTCCCCATCATGTTCCACGACCAGGAAATGATCCGGATAGACACGAAGCCTGTCTTGAAAAGCAGCTAAGGAGGCCGCCTCTTCCTTAGGAAAAGCACTTGCCTCCAGTCTGCTTATCTTATCTGCATCTTCTACAGTCGCTTTTCTAACTGTCATTACTCCTCCGCAAACAAGTTAGTAGACAGATAACGAAGACCTGTATCCGGGAAAACCGCCACGATCTTCTTGCCCTTGTTCTCCGGTCTTTTCGCAAGTTCGGTCGCCGCAAAAAGCGCTGCTCCGGAAGACGTTCCGATCAGGATACCGTCTTTTCTTGCTACATTTCTCGCCGCCTTATATGCATCCAATGCTTCTACGGCGATAACTTCGTCGTAGATATTCCGGTCGAGTGTCGACGGGACAAGATTATCCGGAACACCGGAGAACGGATGCACACCTGTGATCTCTTCATCCGGTTCCGGTTTCTCATCACTCGGGAGAGAATTCGGGCCCGGCTGTACGCCTACTACCTTGATATTCGGATTCTTGGATTTCAGGAATCCGCCTGCACCCGAGATCGTTCCGCCTGTTCCTACACAAGCAACAAGAATATCCACTTTGCCTTCTGTGTCTTCCCAGATCTCCGGACCGGTCGTCAATCTGTGGATGTTCGGATTGGCAGGATTTGAGCACTGGTCGACAAAAACTACGTTCTCTTCTTTAGAGATCACTTCATCCTTCAGGGACTTGATCGCTGCGACGAAGTCGCCATTTGTCTCTTTCAGTGTTTTGGAAATAGACGGTTCCTCTGTAAGTTTGATCGTCTTGCCGCCGAAAGCCTTGATGACCTTGAATCTTTCCTCTGAAACCTGATCCTGGATATACACGCGGAAAGGATATCCTTTTGCTGCCGCGATCGCAGCAAGACCAATTCCTGTGTTTCCGCTCGTGGTCTCAACGACCGTGTACCCGGGCTTCAGTTTTCCGCTCTTTTCAGCGTCTTCGATCATCGCAAGAGCGATTCTGTCCTTGACGCTCTGGTTCGGATTGAAGTACTCCAGCTTACCGATAACTTCAGCTTCCAGACCATTGTCTTTGATGTACCCGTTCAGTTTAAGAAGTGGGGTTCTTCCTACCAGTTCTGTGATTGATTGATATACTCCGGACATGTTTTTTTCCTCCATTGGATGTGATGATTTCATGCTAACATCCGGGTATATTCTTGAAAAATACCGGCCTTTTATCGTCCGAGATAATCTTCACTTATCACAGCAATGACCTCGATCTCTACAAGTGTCCCCTTCGGAAGCGCGGAAACTTCAACACAGCTTCTTGCCGGATTTCCCGTAAACGCCTTCGCGTAGATCGAATTGAACGTTGCAAAGTTACCGATATCCGAAAGAAAACAGGTCGTCTTCACAACTTGATCCAGACTGCTTCCCGCCTCTTCAAGGACCGCCTGTAGATTCCGGATGACTTGTTCCGTCTGGCCTTCGATCCTCGTCTCAGTGATACTTCCCGAAGCCGGATCGATCGGGATCTGACCCGAAGTATAGACCAGTCCTCCGTTAACGATGGCCTGGGAATACGGACCAATTGCCGCAGGTGCTTTTTTCGTTTCAATGATTTTCATACTCTCCATCCTTTCATGATTCAGATTCATTCTGTTTTATCGTTTGATAGTTCTTCACTTTCTCTATATCCTCGGCAGAGATCGTTAATGATCTCGCCTGCGATGATCAACCCGACAACTGACGGCACAAAAGCCGTCGATCCGGGAATGTCTCTACGTTCTGTACACTTTCTCGTTGCGCCCGGCGGACAGATGCAGTGCTTCCTGCAGCTGATGGACATATCTTCCAACGGGCGGATCGGCGGCTCCTTGGAGTAGACAACCTTTAACGAGTCGATTCCTCTTTTTCTGCACTCTCTTCGCATGACTTTCGCAAGAGGACAGATCGATGTCTCATAGATATCCGCTACTTGGAAACCGGTCGGGTCCGTTTTATTCCCGGCGCCCATCGAAGAGATCACGGGAACACCCAGGCTTTTCGCGTTTTCAATGATCGTCAGTTTTCCCGTGACAGTATCGATCGCATCGACCACATAGTCATATTTGCTGAAATCAAATTGATCCTGCGTTTCCGGAAGATAGAACGTCTTATATGTCGTGACCTTGCAAGACGGCGATATCTCCGCGACGCGTTCCTGTGCCACGTCTACTTTATACTTTCCTACCGTTCTTCTTGTGGCAAGGATCTGACGGTTGATATTCGTCAGACACACCTGATCGTCATCGATCAGATCAAGCGCGCCAATGCCCGACCGAGCCAGCGCCTCGACCGTATAGCCGCCCACACCGCCGATCCCGAAAATCGCAATACGACAGTGCGCAAGTTTATCCATCGCAGTTTTTCCATAAAGAAGCTGCGTTCTTGAAAACTCATTCAACATACTGTTTCAGTTACCTACTATGTTAATGGGATTATAGTATATACAAGCGCCTGTTCTGTCAATTGTTCGTATTATACATATACCCCATTCCCTGCACATCTGTACAAAGAATGGGGTAACTTCAGAAAACTTGGTGCGGGCGACAGGACTTGAACCTGCACACTCTCGTACCAGAACCTAAATCTGGCGTGTCTGCCAATTTCACCACGCCCGCACGTGGGTTAAAAGCATGAAAAGATGGTATCATTTTTCGCGAAAATGGTCAATCTGTCGGCAGTTATCCGAAGCTTCCCATGAGTTAACAATAAAGAGTTATCGCATGAAGTCCTGCCTTGCATTTGGAATGGTATAATGAGTTCCGTAGAACAAGGAAAATGAATTTGAAAGTGATCCGGATCACTCTTTATTGTTTATAGAATGGAACAAGCTACGCACTGTAAAAGAACGGATATTGTTGCACTGGGTGAATTGCTGATCGATTTTACCGAGTGCGGAAGATCGGAAGACGGCATGAAGCTGTTTGAGCAGAATGCGGGTGGAGCACCTGCGAATCTTCTTACGGCAGCAAGCCATATGGGATGTACGACGGCTTTTATCGGTAAAGTCGGTGATGACATGCACGGCCGATTCCTTCTGGAGACCCTTGAGAAGGAAGGGATCTATACCCGATCCGTGATCGTGGATAAGAACTATTTCACGACTTTGGCCTTTGTGGAACTGACGAAAGAGGGAGAAAGAAGTTTCTCCTTTTCAAGGAAACCCGGTGCTGATACGATGCTCCGAAAAGAAGAACTGGATAGGGATCTTCTTTCGGATTGCCGGATTTTTCATTTCGGGTCACTCTCACTAACGGATGAACCCGCAAGGAGTGCTACTCTCGAAGCCGTGCGATTGGCAAAGGAAAGCGGTGCCGTTATCTCTTATGATCCGAATTACCGTGCCTCGCTTTGGGAGAGCCGGGAGAAGGCGGTGGAACAGATGAGATCCGTCATTCCCATGACCGATCTTCTGAAAGTGTCGGATGAAGAAAGTTTGCTGTTGACCGGCTGTGCATCCTGTGAAGAAGCGGCAGATATCCTTCTGTCGATGGGACCGAAGCTGGTTGCCATTACTCTCGGAAGTGAGGGTGTACTCCTCGCAAGGAAAAACGAAAGAGAAAGAATCAGTTCTTTTGCCGTCGAAAATGTGGTAGATACAACAGGCGCAGGGGACACGTTCTGGGGAGGGTTCTTAAGTGCTTTTTTCCCCTTTGACCGTTCTGTCGAAGCCATGACATGGAAAGATCTTCGAAACTGTGCTCTGACAGGAAATGCCGCCGCTGCACTTTGTATCCGGAAACGAGGCGGGATCCCGTCGATCCCGGGCAGAGAAGAAGTCGAACAGCTGCAGCGTACAATTAAAGAATAAAAAAGGAGAGGAACGGAACATGATCCGGTATGGTGAATATATAACGGCTGAGGAGTATATGGATCTGCGCAAAAAGGTGGGCTGGATGGAGTTCCCGCTCGAGGAGGCGCAAGCCTGTATCGACAACGCCTATATGGTCCGTTGTGTACGGGACGACGAGAAGGCCATCGGTGTGGTAAGGCTTCTTTGGGATGGCGGATATATCGCTTTTCTTTCCGATGTGATCGTTGATCCCGGGTATCAGGGACAGGGGATCGGAAGGACACTGGTGGAAATCTGTATTCAGCGATTGAAAAGTGATATGAAGCCCGGCTATAAGGTGAAACTGACGCTGAATTCGGCCAAGGGAAAAGAACCGTTCTATGAGAAATTCGGATTCAAAGTCCGCCCGAATGAAGACGCGGGTCCGGCGATGGATCAGTGGTTTATTGCGGAAAACTAAGGTTTAGAGAGGTGATATGAAAATGAGTTTGACTCAAAGTGAACAGAAGGCATTGGTAGGAAAATACGCAATCGATAAGCTTATCGAGCAGAAGCGTTTCTTTTCGGGCATGAAGATCGGATTGGGAACAGGTTCTACCGCAATGCCCGCAGTCGAGAGGCTTTCGGAACGGATAAAGGATGGGACGCTGAGTGATATCAAAGCGGTGGCGACCAGCTTTCAGACGACGATTGCCTGCGAGAATTTAGGAATTCCCGTGTTCTCGATGAATGCGAAAGAAATCGGAGGACACCTTGATCTTGCGATCGATGGCGCAGATGAGATCGATCCGGAAAAACGGCTCATCAAGGGAGGCGGAGGAGCACTTCTGATCGAAAAGATCGTTGCTTATAATGCGGACAGTTTTGTTATTGTCGCCGATCAATCGAAGGATGTATCTTCCATCGGAACAGGTTTTGCCGTGCCGGTTGAAATTGTTGCCGAAGCCAGAGTAACAGTTACCCAAGCGCTTGAAAAGCTCGGTGCAACGTGTGTTCTGCGCCAAGGGGTACGAAAGGCAGGACCCGTCATTACGGATAACGGTAATCTTATTCTGGATATTCTTTGGAAAGAGATTCCCGATGCAGCAGAAATGGAGAATGAAATCAATCGAATCGTCGGCGTAGTTGAAAACGGCTTTTTCTGTAAGAATACACCTACTGTCTTTATCGCCCGTGAAGACGGTTCGGTCATCGAACGATAGAGAATCGGGAATTGAATTCGATAATAATTTGAAAGTTTTTTTCTCGAACCACCCAAGAAAACTCTGATGTTATGTGTCTATAGGATAGATGCGGACAAAAGGAGAAAAGAAAATGACCGAACAAGAACTTGAAAAGATCTACAACGAAGCCTATCGTGCGGTGTATTGGACTGCATTCTCTCTTCTGAAAAATGAAGATGATGCGCAGGACATCGTCCAGGATACGTTTATTTCCCTGATCAACTCGTATGAGACCATCAAGGACAAAACCAGGATCCTGCCGTGGCTTAAGAAGGTCGCTGCCAACAAGTCCCTGAATCGTCTTACCAGGACGAAGACGGATACTGTGGAAGACGAGTTCTTTGACAGCGTCGAGACCGTTCCCGAGGATTTTCTTCCCGATTCGATCGTCGAGTCGGAAGAGACGCGCAAGATCATCATGGATATCATCAACAATTCTTTGTCTGATGATATCCGCCGGACGCTTATCTTATTCTACTTTGATGAGATGAGCACCAAAGAGATCGCAGAAGCACTCGGGATTCCGGAGGGAACGGTTTCCTGGCGTATCAGTTCGGCCAAGAAAAAGATCAAAAAGGAGGTCGAGAAGTATGAGGAAGAAAACAAGACGAAGTTGTTCGGTATGCCGGTACCGTTCTTAACCAAACTCTTTATGAAGGAAGCCGAGCAGGTCCAGTTGAAAACCATGCCGGCTTCGCTAAGTGCCGCCCTGTCCGCATCCGCACAGGCTTCTCAAGCAGGAGCTGTAGTTAATGCTGTTGCAAGTGCAGCAGAGAAAGGAACAGGGATTATGATGAACAAATTAGCAGTAGGTATTATTATTGGAGCAGTCACTCTTGGAGTCGCAGTAGGAACCGTACTCGTGGTAACAAGTAAGAAGGACTCGAAGTCGGACAATAAAAAGAAGAAGAAAAATGAAACCGTCATTGAAGAATACGACGAGAATGCCCATATCGATCTGAGTGATGTCGATGTTGAAGAAGGTGCCGATGAAACTGATGACATCGGCGACGCATCGGTAGAAGCCGGTGTAGCCGGGTACTGTGCCGTAGGCAAAATTTCAACGATCTGCGGAGATTACTACTTCAAAGATACTTTCGGGGAATTCATTGAAGAACTTGCGGCCGACGGGCAATTGCGGCTGAACATTTTTGATTACGAGGATAATCATTATACCGTTGATGATCTGGATACGGTCGTGACTTCAAGATTTTTAACCGTAATCGTGTACATGGGGGACTATGACCGGTTATTTGAATTTGACGCAGAAAAAGTCGAAGGAACCAAGATCAGGGATTGTAAGATTACCACATTCCTTACCAGTGCCGGTACGACCTCGGTGGAAGTAAACGGAAATGTCATTGAGATTAACAAGACGACCATAGATGAGGCCGTAGGTATGCTTGGTGATTACTATACTCCGAGAACACCGATGCAGGAATCCATGAATAGTTATGAGTTTGACCTGAGTAATTACGAATTGAATCGCTACAGATGGAGCGGCAACGATGACGGAACGATCGATTTCCTGTCTGTATCCAAAGGTGAATTCCTATAAGCACTCATCCGGCATGTGGAAAGCATGGCGTGCGCTTCGGAACTTCTCATAGTTAAAACCACCCACCCGCATAGCTGTTCTCCGGCTGTGCGGGTTCGCTTTTCCAGAGAGATTTCCTTCCCTTGACAGTTCCCGGATCTTGCTTGGATCCTTTCCTCTTTTCTAGCCTGTTTTTTGGTATAATGTGACTTATATTGGGGAACAAAGTGAAAAGAAACGGAAGGTGCAGAAATGACCAGTTACATGAATCAGCAAACCCGGATCGGCCGATGGTTACATCAGGGAAGAAAGATGCTTTCGATCCTGCTTACGGTATGTATGCTGTTTTCCCTCTGCGCATGCAGCAAAAGCGCGGAAGAATCCCTTCAGAAGGACATCGATAAACTGAAAAACAAAAACGAAAAACTCAGCGGTCAGATCGATGATCTCAAGGAAGAAAACGACGATCTCAGCAAACAAAATGAAAGTCTGTCCCATGAGGCGGATGATCTGAAAAAGGCAAATGAGAGCCTTAGTGAAGAAGTCGATCAGCTGAAAGAAGAAATCGCGAAACAGAGTGCATCGGATCCGGGACAGAGACCGAGCAATCCGCAAGATGCAGGCTTGGGCAAAGTCGGTATCTCTCTTCCGACGAACTATCTTCAAAGATGGGTCGATGATGGCGATAACATGAAGAAGGCCCTGATAGAGGCCGGTTATGATGTGATGCTGGAGTACGCGGACAATAGTGTTCAAACCCAGGTGGAGCAGGTGGAGAACATGATTCAATCCGGATGCACGGTACTGGTGATCACGCCGATCGATGAGTATTCCTTCGGTAGTGTTCTCGATAATACAGAACATGAAGGGGTTACCGTGATCTCATTCGACCGCCTGATTCAGAATTCGGAATCTGTCGACTACCATGTTTCCTTCGACAACTATCTGGTCGGTACGCTGCAGGCGGAGTACATTGTGTCCGCCCTGGATCTGGATAATGGCGGTCCGACACGAAGTATCGAACTTACGGCAGGAGAACCGTATGATGTCAACGCCAAATTCTTTTACCTTGGTGCATACGATGTCCTTAAGCCTTATATCGATTCCGGCAGGGTCGAGGTGGTTTCCGGCCAGATCGATTTTGAATCGGTAGCTACAACCGCATGGATGACAGATGAAGCGCAGAAGCGCGCGGAGGCCATTCTTGCCACATACTACTCAGATGGAAAGAACGTAGATGCCTGGCTTTGTTCTAACGACTCCACGGCCCTCGGCGTCGAGATGGCACTTGAAACCTCATATACCGGTTCCTATCCGGTCATTACGGGCCAGGATTGCGATATTGCCAACGTCAAGAATATCCTCAGCGGCAAGCAGGCGATGTCGGTATTTAAGGAGAGCCGGATACTCTGCGATCAGACCGTTAAGATGGTGACACAGATCATGACCGGCGCGACCGTGGATGTCAATGATACGACTACAAGTGACAATGGGGCCAAGATCGTTCCTGCATATCTATGCGCACCGGTTTTCGTCGATATCAACAATTACGAAGAAATACTGATCGAGAGCGGTTACTACCCCGAGAACCTGTTTGAAGAAGACGAATGATCTGTTTACATAGATGATTTCATGAAAAAGTTCTTTTCGATTTCTATGCGAAAAGAACTTTTCTTTTTTCTGCCTGCGTGCTATAATGTAGAAAATATGTTCGGTTATTGTAAAGGTGGTGAGTAGATGGATAAGAGTTATATCGCGATCGACTTGAAGTCCTTCTATGCCAGCGTGGAGTGTGTCCAGAGAGGGCTGGATCCGCTGAATACCCATCTTGTTGTAGCCGATCCGTCAAGGACGGAGAAGACGATCTGCCTTGCGGTGTCGCCCTCTCTGAAGAGGCTCGGCCTTCCGGGAAGAGCGCGTCTTTTCGAAGTCGTACAGAAGGTAAATCAGGTGAATCAGGAGCGGACGTACTGCTCGGGACTTGCCGTGCTTAAAGGGAAGAGCTTTCTGGAATCGGAACTGGAAAAGGATCCGGCACTTGCGGTGGACTATATCGTTGCTCCGCCTCAGATGGCCAAGTATATGGAGGTCAGCTCCAGGATCTACGGTACGTATCTTAAATATGTCGCGCCGGAAGATATATTTGCCTATTCGGTGGATGAGGTTTTCATCGATGCCACAGGATATCTTAAGACCTATGGGGTACCGGCCCATGATTTTGCAAGGATGCTGATCCGGGATGTGCTCGATACGACCGGGATCACGGCCACGGCGGGGATCGGCACGAATATGTACCTTTGTAAGGTCGCCATGGATATCGAAGCGAAGCATATCCCGGCCGACAAGGATGGCGTGCGGATTGCGGAACTGACAGAACAGAGCTACCGGGAATCGCTTTGGAGCCACCGGCCGCTTACTGATTTCTGGCGGGTGGGAAGAGGCATCGCTGCCCGCGTGGAGAAACTCGGGATGCGGACGATGGGGGATATCGCGAGGTGTTCTCTGGATCGAAAGACCATCGGGCTTTTGTATCAGGTGCTCGGGAAGAATGCGGAGCTTCTGATCGATCATGCGTGGGGGATCGAGCCGACGTCTATTGCGGATGTGAAAGCGTATACGCCTTCGAGCAGCAGCATCTCCACCGGACAGGTCCTTAAGGAGCCTACGGACTATGAGACGACGAAGCTGATCGTGTGGGAGATGGCAGACGTGCTTTCTCTAGATCTGGTCGAGAAAGGTTTCGTGACGGATCAGATCGTGCTGACGATCGGTTACGATAAGGCCAGTCTCGATGACGGGCAGTACACGGGGGAAGTGAAGACCGACTTTTACGGAAGAACGGTCCCGAAGCATGCACACGGATCGAAGAACCTGGAGGATTACACCTCTTCCACGAAGAAGATCACGGAAGCGACGATGGATCTTTTCGAGCAGATCATGGACAAGCATTTGTTTTCAAGAAGGATCGGCATCGCGGCATGTAATCTGCAAAAAGAGGGAAGTATCCCCGAGAATAAGAAGTACCGTCAGATGAGTATATTTGATCTGGAACAACCGAAAGAAGACGACGGGAAGAAAGATCGTGCTTCCTCGGAAGAGGCATCCGAGAAGGAAAGGGCACTTCAGGAAGCGATGCTGGGGATCAAGAAGAAATACGGGAAGAATGCCGTGGTCAAGGTCAAGAACCTCACTAAAGGCGGCACCGCCATCGAGCGGAATAATCAGATCGGCGGGCATAAAGCATGAGTAATTACGATGACATCATCCATATGGAAAGACCGCAGTATGAGGATCTTCCGCCAATGTCCATTCATGACCGGGCGGCACAGTTCTCTCCGTTTGCCGCACTCGTCGGCTATGACGATGCCGTTGCGGAGACCGCGAGACTAACGGAAAGAAGACGTGAGATGTCCGAAGAAGAGGTGCAGGATCTCAATGAGAAGATCAATATCCTCACGGAAAGAAGTGACAGCCGGCCATTGGTACAGGTGATGTATTTTATTGCGGACCCGAGAAAGAGCGGCGGGCGTTATGCCGAGAGAAAGGGGCGCATTAGGACGATCGATGCATATCACAGAAGACTTGTTTTTACGGATGGAACGACCATTCCGATCGAAGATACGTATGCGATCAGGATTCAGGAGGAAGAGCAATGAACGAGAAGATCATCGATTCTGCGAAGGAATATTTAGAAGAATTATTCGCCGGACGCTCCGACGGGCATGAAGCGGAGCACTCTATACGTGTATTCCGTAATGCCGGGAATATTGCCAGACACGAAAGAGAATGCGATCTGGAGATCGTACTTCTTGCAGCTCTTTTGCACGACGCAGACGATCACAAACTGTTTCAGACGGAGAATAATGCCAATGCGAGGGCATTCCTGCTTCGGGAGAATGTGCCGGAGGACCGGATCGAGCGGATCTGCGAAGTGATCAACTCCGTATCTTTCAGCCAAAATAGAGGAAAGATCCCGCACACTCCGGAGGGGAGGATCGTACAGGATGCGGACCGGCTGGATGCCATCGGTGCCATCGGTATCGCACGCACCTTTGCTTATGGTGGGAAACACGGCCGATCCATGCAGGAGAGTATCCGTCATTTCTACGATAAGCTTCTGCTTCTTAAAGATGAATTGAATACGACAAGTGCCATAGAGATGGCGGCGTCAAGACACTTCTTCCTGAGAGATTTCCTATCTGAATGGGACGAGGAGATCGGAAACTGAACATCCGATTCCGTAGGATAACTATGCCTTCTTTACTTCTCGGCCCGGTAGGATAGATTTGCCTTCTACCGGTATGCGCTGAAATCTGTTTTTGGAAGCAAAAAAAAGAAGACATATCGCAAGGGGGGTAGCGATATGTCTTCTACTAAGGAGAGGAGAAATCAAATTGATTTCTTTGCCGCTTCTAATGCTTCGATCACCTTGTCACACCAGGTGTCGAACTCTTCATCTTCCTCATACTCTTCCGGATGGGATAGTACATAGTCCAGCGCGATCCGTACGCCCTGATCGAAGCGCACATTGGTGCGCATCGTGGGTACGATGTGCTTGATTTTACTGTTGTTGAATACGACGGAAACGGACTTGTCTCCGATCAGGCTTCCTTCGAAATCGAAACCGTATTTGTCGCCTGCGGCACTGAGAAAAGATGAGGATACATAGTAGGGCTTCAGTTCCACGCCAATTGCATCGGCAATGGTCTGATAGATCTGATTCCAGGTAAGCGTCTCATCTCCCGTGATCTGAAAGGCTTCGCCGATGGCGTGAGGGTTGCCCATAAGTCCTGTATAGCCTATGGCAAAATCACTGTTAAACGTGACGGTCCAAAGTGAGCTTCCGTCTCCCTGGATCAGGACGGGCTTTCCCTGCTGCATACGGCGGATGACCTGGTAGAAACCCTTCTTTCCGTGCACGCCAAGCGGGATATTACGCTCATCGTAGGTGTGGCTCGGCCGGACGATCGTTACCGGGAAGCCTTCCTCCTTATACATCTTCATGAGAAACTCTTCACAGGCGATCTTGTTGCGGGAGTATTCCCAATGCGGGTTGCTCAGCGCCGTTCCTTCCGTGATGATGTAGTCGGCCGAAGGCTTGTGGTATGCCGAAGCCGAACTGATGTAGATGAATTGTTTTGTTCTATCCTTGAAAAGACGATAATCGCGTTCGACATCTTCTACGGTGAAGCCGATGAAATCTCCGACGACGTCAAAAGCCATGTCGGAGAGGGCCCGGGCCGTAGCGGCCTCGTCGTGGACATCACATGAGATGACTTTCACGCCTTCGGGAAGAATGTGATTGCGGTTTCCGCGGTTCAGAAGGTAGACCTCCCACATGGGATCCTGACTGAGTTTTTTTGTAATGGCAGCACTGATCGTGCCGGTTCCTCCGATAAATAAAGCTTTCATATTAGCGTTCCTCATACCATCATCTGATAGATCTTGGTGCAATCTTCTTCGTTCAGTGTAACAAAACCGGAGATGCTGCCTGTTCTTCCGTCACCGTTACAAAGAACATCCACGAGTTTCGGAATATCTTCTTCTTTGGCTCCGATGTCGGAGAAACTGCTCGGCATGCCGATGGAGATCAGGAATTGCCGGAATCGTTCGATACCTTCCAATGCCGTTTTCTCCGGGTCTTCGAAGTTCATCTGACAGCCCCATACTCGAACGGCTACCTGTGCGAAACGCATCACATCATGCTTCATCACATAACTGAAAACAGCCGGCATAACGATGGCCAGGCCGGCACCGTGGGCACAGTCATAGAGGGCAGAAAGTTCATGCTCGATATTGTGACTGTTCCAATCCTGGGAACGGCCGACTCCGCAGGAATGGTTATGTGCCATCATGCCGGCCCACATTATGTTGGCGCGGGCATCGTAGTTGTCCGGCTCACTGACCGCACGTGGACCTTCCTTGACCATCGTCAGAAGAAGGGCTTCGATCAGGCGGTCGGTGACCTCGACTTCCTTGGTGTTGGTCAGATAGCGCTCGTAAAGATGCGCCATGATATCCGTCACTCCGCAAGCGGTCTGATATGCGGGAAGTGTCTGTGTAAGTGCCGGGTTAAGGATACTGAACTTCGGACGGATGGCGTTTCCGCTGGCACCGCGTTTGAACATACCGTCTTCCTTCGTGATGACGGAGTCCGGGGAGCCTTCTGATCCGGCAGCGGAAATCGTCAGGATCGTTCCGACCGGAAGCGCCTCCTCGATATATTTCCCGCTGTAGAAATCCCAGAAATCACCGTCGTAGACTGTTCCGGCCGCAATCGCCTTGGAAGAATCAATGGTGCTTCCTCCGCCTACTGCCAGGATAAAGTCGACTCCTTCTTTTCGGCAAAGATCGATGCCCTCGTAGACAAGTCCGCTTCTTGGGTTCGGCTTCACGCCGCCCAGTTCAACGAAAGGAATACCCTCCCTTTGAAGAGATTCCCGCACGCGGTCCAAAAGGCCGCTTCGAACTACGCTTCCGCCGCCGTAATGAATCAGGACTTTCGATCCGCCGAATTGCTTAACATATTTTCCGGCCTCGTTCTCGGTATCTTTGCCAAATGCAAAAAATGTAGGGGAATAGAAGGTGAAATTCTCCATAAAAACGCCTCTCTTTATAAGATTATTTATCTATCTTTATTGTATATGGAGGACCTTGAAGATTATAGCAAGGTTTTGCGCAATAGTTTTCTCTTTTTGTATTGATACTCATTTTTCGTTGGCGTAAAATTTTAATGTAATACCAAAAAAATATGGGGAGGTATAGGTATGGAAAAGCTGTTTCAATTAAAGAAAAACGGCACGACCGTCCGCACGGAGGTCATTGCGGGCTTGACGACATTCATGACGATGGCATATATCATCGCTTTGAATCCGAATCTTCTTACGGGATTTGGTGCGGAGGGCCAGGCACTGTGGAATGGTGTATTCCTTGCGACTTGTATTGCATCTGCCATCGGTACACTCTGCATGGCATTTCTTGCCAACAAGCCGTTCGTTATGGCACCGGGCATGGGCCTTAACAGTTTCTTTGCAGCGGTGACGGCGAACATCGTAGCCATCACGGGAATGACTTATCTTCAGTCGTTCCAGAGTGCACTGGTCATTGTCTTTATCGAAGGCTTGATCTTTATCGTTTTGTCAGTCCTGAATGTCAGAGAAAAGATCGTTCATGCGATCCCGGCCGGCGTTCGTCTCGGTATCGGCCCTGCGATCGGTTTGATGCTGATGAATATCGGATTCGGTTCGAATGTGGGCGTCTATTCTGAAAGCGGCGGACCATTCTATGCTATGCGTGATTTCTTCGGTTCTCTTACCGCGAATTTTGCTAAGGATACCATGGGCGACGAGGGCTATAAGTGGATGGTCCTTACTGTAGTTACCATGTTTATCGGTCTTTTCGTTATCGTAGCTCTGGATCACCTGAAAGTGAAGGGTGCCGTTCTTTACGGTATGCTGGTGGCTTCCTGTGTCTACTGGGCCGCAGAGGCGATTCTTTTCAGCATGAATCCGTTTGCATCGCTTAAAGATGCATCTTTTGTTCCTCCTTTCAAGGATATGGCGGACACCACGCTCTTCAGACTGAACTTCGAAGGATTCATGGAGATCGGATGGTTTACGATCATCACGCTTATCATTACCTTCTGCATCATCGATATGTTTGATACCATCGGAACGCTGGTGGGTACCGCATCCCGTGCCAAGATGCTGGACAAAGAAGGCAACATGCCGAACATGAAGGAGGCGCTCCTTTCGGACGCTATCGGTACCGTTACGGGTTCTGTGACAGGTACTTCCACAGTTACCACATTTGTTGAGTCTGCTTCCGGTGTGGAGGCCGGTGGACGTACAGGTCTTACCGCGGTGGTTTCGGCCGTGATGTTCCTGCTTTGCATCTTCATCGCCCCGATCGCTGCATTGATTCCGGCTGCGGCAACATCTTCCGCGCTGATCTATGTTGGTATCCTGATGCTCGGAAACCTCAAGGAAATTGATTTCACGGATCTTTCCCAGCTGCTTCCGGTATCCGTTATGCTTCTGGCGATGCCGATCTCCGGTTCTATCGGACACGGTATTGGTCTTGCTCTCATCAGCTACACGATCATTAAGCTCTGCACAGGCAAGGTGAAGGATGTATCGGCACTGACCGCCGTTCTCTCGCTGATCTTCCTGCTGAAGTTCTTCATCGCGATCTGATGCATAGCAGAATGTAATCCTGCGAGCCTTAGGTCAGAAGTGATCTGAAGCCTGAAGAAAACCAATGAAATGTGACCGTGGTCATGTGACAAAACATGACTGCGGTCACTTTTTCATTCCCGTAGGGTTTAGTAGAGTGGAAGCAGGACAGAAAAAACCGGCGGAAAAGCGTGGAAGATCAGCGGACGGATGCCGGACGACGTAAAGAAGGAGAAAAGAAAGAAGTAATGAGCAGTCAGGAAATCAGCATGAAACAAGAAGTTTCGGGGAAGTCGCGTTCCAGGCTTTCTCCGTGGCCGTACCTTCGCAACAACCGGGTGCGCTCGACGGTCCTGGTCATCAGCCTTGCGATGTTTATGGTCATGATCTATGTCATGAACTACATCGTCGGCGGTACGACAGAACCCTTTGAAAAGTGCGATGTAGCCGCTTTTGAACGTATGAGGATCCTCGATACGGTGATTTTCGAAGGGGATGAAGAATTCGAATCGGACGAAGCTTTCCTCGATGAAGCATGGCGCCGAATCGGAGAAGTGGCAAAGGAAATGGAGACCGAAGACGAAGTCATTCGCGCTCTCCCTTTTGCCTGGCAGGCCACGACACTCAATTCATTTATCGGACAGATGGGCGTAAACTGCTATCTTTTCCAAAACAGCAAGGACTGCGAAGACTTTCTTACACATATGGAGGCGAAGCTCATTTCAGGCAGAATGCCGGAAGCACCGGGGGAAGTCCTGATGGAGAAACGCCTTATGGATAATCACAAAAACGATAACACGCTTCTTCGCAACATGGGAAGTGAGTATCACGTGGTAGGTGTGATCTCCTCCGACTACTACCTTTCCTTCGGTATTTCGATACCGGGCGAAAATGATGTGAACATGATGGTCCTGACCCCAAAGGGAAGCGATACCGATTTCCGCAAAGTAGCGGAGAAACACGGCTTTGAGGTGGAATACTATGTGGACCGGGAGATCGCACACAAGAATCTCATCAAGGGAATGGGCGGTTCGCTGGATACTGTGCAGTCGATCTTTACCGGAGTTGCTGGAGCGCTGCTTATGATCTGTGTTTCAGTGGTCATGGCGCTGCACATCATGGACAGACACAATGAGTGGTGCCTGCTAAACTCGATTGGTTTCGGAACCGGTGAGATCTATCTGATGGCGTTAAAAGAGATCCTGATCTGTATCCTGATCGCACTGGTTTTCGGAGGCATCCTTTCCTTAAGCGGATGCTTCCTTCTGGAGAAACTTCTCTATAATCCGATCGGCATTACGATCCGGATGTTCCGTCCGGATGCGATTCCCAGGATCCTGATCGTTTTCGCTGCTCTTCTGGGTATTTCCCAGATTCCGTTATTTAACGGCATGAGAAAGATCCAGACGATCGATGCGATCGAGTAGGACAGATGATCTGACAATTGATTAGCACGCGCCGAGGAGGCCTCGGCGGAGAATCGAAGAGAATAAGGAGAAAAACATGTTTACACTACAGGATGCCACAATGATCTACGATATGGATAAAGAAGAGAAAGTTTATGCGATGAAGAGCATGAATCTGACACTCCCGGACAAAGGCCTGGTCGGCGTGATCGGTCCTTCCGGTTCCGGAAAGTCGACGCTGATGTACACGATGTCGACCTTGAAGAAACTGACTTCCGGTGAGATTTTTTATAATGGAAAAGCACTGTCTTCCGTAAGTGATTCGGAGAAGCAGCGTCTCCGCCGCAGCGAGTTCGGATTCGTGTTCCAGAGACACTATCTTATCAACTACATGACGGCGCTCGAAAATGCCATTGTCGCGGCGACGATCCCGGTCAATGAAGCAAAAGCGAAAGCCGAGAAACTGCTTTTGGAGATCGGCCTGAAGAAGAGTGAGCTCAACCATAAGCCGAATAAGCTTTCCGGCGGACAGAGGCAGCGTATTGCCATCGCAAGAGCCATGATGAACGATCCGAAAGTGCTTTTCGCGGATGAACCGACGGCGTCACTTGACCATGAGAATGCCTATCTTGTCATGGACCGCCTGAAGGAGTATGCGAAGGACAGGCTGGTCATCGTGATTACCCATGACACGAGCATCATCCAGGATGCGGACATGACCGTGAAGATCTGGGACGGCGCGATCTCGGAAGTCGAAACGAAGGGGGAGATCGCATGAGACCGTTTTCCGCAATGACCTATATCCGCGGCAATAAGTGGCGCGTGCTGGTTCTGGTGCTGATGATGTCTTTCATTACGGTGTGCTTCATCGGCGGCATGTATGTCGATAACCCGGGCGAGTCATTCCGTATCGTGCTGGGCGAACCGAATACGTTCCTGCTTCTTTCGCCGCGCGGGTCGAGTAATGATGCGATCGATCAGTACCATGCGCTACAGGAGGAGCTTCCGGATATGCTTCCTGATGAGGCGAAGACGATCCTGTATGTCAATCACGGCTATTTCGACTATGAATCTATCGAGATGTTTAACTGCACAACGAATCACTACATTTTCAAAAGTGTAGAGGATTTCGAGATATTCAAGGAAAGAACGGGGCTGGTGCCCAAAGAGATCACTCTCGGAAACGGGGAGACCGCCATGACCGAACTTCTGGCGAATAACAGAGGATTCAAAGTCGGTGATTCCATTACAAACAGCGGGAGCCTGACACTTGCAAAAACACTGGACCAGCCGGGCATGCGTGTCTATTCCGTTTTAGACTTGCAGGGTACCGGCTGCATGATGATCTTAAGTAACGACGGCAACTGTGATCAGAAACTCCATGAGGATCTTGACCGGCTTGCCCGCGAGATCTCTGCCAGGTATCCGCGCGTATACTGCCTGACGAACTCTTTCGAGATGGAAGATGTGGAGCAGCAGATGGGCTTTATGTATGATATCTTCGGTGCCATTGTGGCCGTTCTGACTATTGTCCTTCTGGTGACGATCAATGCGGCGTTTACAGCGGCTTACGATAAGAGAAAGCACGAGTTTGCCATCTACAAGGCGATCGGTTTTACCAAAGGACAGATCTTCCGGAAGGTGGCATCCGAGGTACTTCTGATGAATGCGGCGGCGATCGCGCTGGGAGCGCTTCTTAATGGAGGCACGATCCTTGTACTTAATCAGGTATTGTGGAGCTATGGCCATCATTTCTACCGCGTTTCCAAGATGGCTCTCTGGGGAACGGTCATCGCGGAAGTCCTCATTATCACCACCATCATTTTCCTCAATTGGAGGAAAGTCCGAAAGTGCGAAGTCACGGAAGAATAATATACCCTCTTTTAAACGGAAAACCTCCGAAGAAGTTCGGAGGTTTTTCTCATTTATAGACATTTCCGTTATTATGTACATAAAGAATACACATCCATGGGGTATACTGACATTAATCAAGGATGACATGCGTGATTGGATTCATGCAGGGGAGATCGGGAAGACATGAAGAAGCATTACATACGATTATCGATCGTGATCTGTTCGCTGATACTGGTGGCTGTGCTGCTGGGAAGTGTTTTCTTTACCTACGCACAGATCCAGAAGGTCAATACGGAATACATGGATGCCTGTAAAGTACAATCCACCTATGATGTGGAGCATTTTGATCAGAATTCCGGTTTTGTGGATGTGCTTCGCCATACTTTCTCCTCTACCTGGAGAAATGCCGGATTCAGATCAAGCGATATCGGTTTCTACGGAGCCCTGACCTGGACGAAAAACGGAAAGAAGGGCACGATCGTTTCTCAGGACTATGTCCGCGTGTATTATCTGATCAGTGAGAAAGTGGAATACCCGGATCAGGTCAGGATCCTTCTTCTGGACGACCGGTTTGACCGGCCGGACAGCTCGCGCGAGGATCTATGGAATTTTACGATGAGTGCCGGCGCGGACGATGTCTTCGTACACAGCGGAACGATCTCGTATTCCACCTTGAACCCGAGAGAAGAGAAGACCTATTCCTTCCGTAACGCGAATCCGGATATCGACGGACTGGATAACATCGAGCTTCACTGGGGAGAACAGACATATCTGTGCGGTGAATATATTTCCATGTCGGAGACGAAGGCTCAGGCGAAACTGAATCAGGAAGCCGAGAAGATCTATGCGGAAGTGATAAATGATCCTGATGCGGGAAAAGAACTGAATCTGGAGAAGAAAGGCTGGCTTTCTTCCTACTGCATCTATTATGCGTCCACAAGATATGATGTGGAAGTACCGATGACCTCTTATGCGGTGTATGTTTTCCATCCGCTTGAGATCGTGCTGTCCGATAATCTTTATGTGTATCTTCTCTTTCTGATCGTCCTTTTTGCACTTGAAGCGCTGGCGGTCTTTATGATGAACCGTGTCTATGTTAACCGCAGGGAATATGAACTTCGAAGCCGGAATCTGACAAGAAGCGTGGCCCATGAACTGAAGACGCCTCTGGCGGTGACGAAGGCCTATGTGGAGAACTGGGAATATATCGATGAAGAAGACCGGCCGCAGATCTCCGAGAAGATCAATTCCGAGGTGGACCATATGACGCGCCTGGTGAATTCTCTTTTGGACCTGTCGAAGATGGATACAGGAAATGTGGAACTAAAACCGGAAGAAGTGGAGCTTCTTTCTCTGACCCGTGCCGAGTTCAGCCGTCTTGACATGATCGCGAAGGAAAGAGGCCTTGAAGTGGAATGGAAGACGGATAAGAAGGACGGAGACTACTGTGTTCCGGCCGATCTGGAACTGATGAAAATGGTGATCGGAAACTTCCTTTCCAATGCGGTAAAATATGCTAAGAAGAATGTGAAGATCCGTTTCCTTGATAACGGAAAGAGTGTACGAGTTTGCTTCTGTAATGACGGAACGAGGATCGAGCCCAGGGAGCTTAAGCATATCTGGGATCTGTTCTATAAGACGGATAAAGCCAGGACGGACCGCTTCGGAAGCAGCGGTGTCGGACTTGCCGTCAATAAGAGTATACTGGAGCTTCACAAAGCGAAATACGGATGCCGGAGCGATGATTCGGAGACGGTATTCTGGTTGGAGATGAAGAAAGGGTCATGATGTCGATGGAGAATCAGTACAAATTACTTCTGGCAGAAGATGAACCGGCGCTTCGCATGATCGCGGCTTCATTTTTCCGAAAGAACGGATTTGAAGTAGATGCCGTCGGAAACGGAGACGATGCATGTACTTTGGTCGAGCGTACGAAATACGATGCAATCATTCTGGACATTATGATGCCTGGAAAAGACGGCAAAGAAGTCTGTAAATTCATACGCAGTAAATATGACGTCCCGGTGCTTTTCCTAACAGCGCTGGGCGCGGAGCAGGACATTATCGAAGGGTATGAGGTCGGAGCGGATGAATACGTGACCAAGCCCTATTCGACCAAGGTCCTTCTGGCGAAGGTCAATGCGCTGATTGCTCGATATAGAGGGCTTCTGGTGAAGAACGGCCGGATCGTGGTGGATGAGATCGTGATCGAACCATCACGGAGGCTTGTGACCGTGGATGGCAAGCGGATCGAAACGGCCCCCAAAGAATATGATCTGCTTATGTTTTTCATCGAGAATCAGAATCAGGTCCTAAGCCGGGACCTTATCCTGGACAAAGTGTGGGGGCGGGATTATGAAGGCTATGACCGGGCTGTCGATACATATGTAAAGAAGCTTCGTGCGACACTCGGAAAGGCGAATTACCATATAGAAACCGTTATCAAATCCGGATATATCTGGAGAAATAAATCGTAAGGAGAACTGAATATGAAGTCTAATAAACTGTTGGCCGTCGCGGCTTGCTGCGCGATGGTTTTGATAAGTGTGTCCTGTGGGAAGGAAAAAAGTAAGGTTTCGGAGGAACAGAAGACTTTTGAACCACCGAAAGCATCGTATGGAGAAAAAGAGATCACGACGACTCTGGCGCCGATCGAACGGACTTCGAAAGAGTCTGTAAGTGATTGGCCGGTGGCCGATCTCAGCGGGGATCCGGACGATAGTTTCACAGCTGAGGAGCATTGCTATTATGAGGGTGACCGTTACGTGATCTTTATTCAAAAAGGGGTCACGGTTCCGGGAGATACGGCGAAGAAGATCGAGTATGTCATGAGTTCGCTCGAAGAGCTTTTCGGGATGTCGTTTGACTATATGGATGACCCCAGTGATAACAACTGGAGATACCTGTATTTCGACAAAGAATTTGAAGACGTCAATCCGGACTGCTCCAAGGTGAATGTGCTGATCACGAAGAATCCTCACGACGGCCGTGTCAACTGGGCCATGGATACCTGCGCCATGCTTTATGAAGAAGATCTCCAGAAAGACGGGAGTATCTACGTGGCCTACCACGAGCTGGCACATGTCCTGCAGCTTCGTAATGCCCATGAACTGGGACAGGTGTTCCACGAAGGCGTGGCGGAGTATGCGGAATGGTACTTCGCGCAGAAAGAAAATTACCGGGATGACAGCCTTGATGTATTCTCGCGGGATGAAGACGGGATGCTGAGCTACGATGAGTCGGAGATGCTAAAGGACGCCGAAGCGGCTTTTGTTTTCGAAAATGAGACGAGCAGCGGGATATTCCAGCGCCACTACCAGTACGGGTTCCGTTTCGTAAGCTTCCTGGTGGATACCTACGGCATCGAAGTGATCAAGGACATCTGTGATATGTCCCTGCAGTTCACATTCGATTATACCCGCACGGACATGATCATCCGCGTGCTCAAAGAAGCCACCTCCGAAGACGTGTTCGAAAGATTCGAGAAATGGCTGCCGGAGGGTTGGGATCAATACACGGAAGAATGCAGAGAATATATGCGGCAGTTCGAAGAGGTGCCGGTCAGCCCCACAGAGCGGTAAGCATCGGAATGATCTGCTTCTTTCTGGACATGACGTCGGGGAGGAATACGTGATTATCTTTGACCTCAACGTTGAATGCAAAACGGATGGTATCATCATCGCCGACATAAAGCAGCTCGGTACCTTCCTGTAGAACATCCGTGAGCATCAGAAGAACGAAATCGTAACCTTTCTCACTCTTGAGCCGGTTCATATGCGCAAGGAATTCATCTTTCCTGTCGAGCATCTTGAACGAATCAATACAGATGATCTGTGCGACTCCCAGCGTCTGCTCGGCAATATGGAACTCCTTGAAGTCCGCTTTGAGGAGTTCCTCTGCCGTCTTGCTCTCAGAGGAAGAGGCGAAGAGGTCGCGTCCGAGTTCTTCTATGGAAACGCCGGCAATGCGGGCAAGACGCTCCGCCATGGCGATATCGCGCTTGGTGCAGGTCGGGGACTTGAACATGACCGTATCCGAAAGGATCGCGGAACACATCAGGCCGGCCATCTTGACGGAAGGCATGACGCCGTTCTCCTGATAAAGCTCGGTAATGATCGTCGTGGTACTGCCCACAGGTTCATTTCGCATGGCGATCGGCTGGGTCGTTTGGATATCCGCTAAACGATGGTGGTCGATGATGCCGAGGATCTCGGCCTGTTCGAGACCGGGAACGGCCTGGGCCAGCTCGTTATGGTCGACCAGCACGACCTTCTTCCTTCTGGGACGAAGGAGGTGGAATCTTGCGAGAGTACCGAGTACCTTGTCATTTTCATCGAGGACCGGATAGCTTCTGAAACGGCTCTTCAGAACGACTTCCTTAACGTCGTCAATGTAGTCGGTCAGGTGGAAACACTCAATATCCCCCGTATAGCAGGCCCGGGAGATCGGAAGGGCCTGATAGATCAGTTTCGCTGCTTTACTGGCATCCAGCGGGGTGGAGATCACGCAGGTAGATGTCGGTGAAGTAAACCAGGCGGGATCCACGTCGGTCTGGCAAAGGATCAGGCAATTGACGCCGATATCCAGAGCACGCTTGACCATGTCCGGCTGATTTCCGCAGAATACGATGGTGTCCTTGGAAGAGAACAGCAGGTTCTCACAGGACTGGGGAAGTGCGATCGAGATCTCACCGGAGATCGCATCTACGGTGACATCGCTCTCGTTTACGATCCGACCTTCCAGTACGCTCAGAAGATTGAAGAGCGGGACGTTATCGATATGCGGATCGTGGATCGCCTTCATGTTGTAAGAGGCGATATCGCTGGAGGAGAGTGTACCGTACAGCGTTCCATCCTCATTGGTTACGGGGATAACAGAGAGCTTGCCCTCCGACATGATCCTCCAGGCCATGTCGAGTGTTACGGAAGAATTGAGGGAAGGGGGAGTATCGAAATCCAGATCCTGCACCTGCGTTCTGACGTCACGGATACGCATCGGCGTTTCAAAACCGAAGCGCGCGAGCATCCTCTTGGTCTCGTCGCTCAGATGGTCGAGACGCGCCGCCGTATAATCCTGCTCGCCAAGTGCATGTTTAAGCGCCGCATATGCCATGGCGGAAACCACGGTATCGGTATCCGGATTCTTATGACCTACCACATAGATTTCACTCATTTTCGTTACCCTTCATTCCACTTAAATTCTTATATCGTTCTTATCGAAAAGCACTTCGTGCCTTGTTTTCCTGTCGCGGCATGATCGCATTCCGCATGAGCCGCGGCAGCGCCCGATGACTCAGATCTGGAATACGAATCCGTAAAAATCGAAAAGATTTCTGCCGTCCATATAATGTCCGCCCCAGCCTTTGTATCGTCCCTCCACGAGGAAGTAGATCGCGTGCTTACCGGGAAGCGCTTCCACGGTGGCGGTCACGATGCTTGCATTCGAAGAGAAGTCTGCACATCCGATCTCTCTGCCTTCGCGGGAGAGGCCGTATTTGCCCGTGTAGTCAAGGGAAGAGAACTCTTCCAGGACCTTGCCGCTAAAGCCGTATACCTTGGTGCAGGCGGCATCCCGTGCTTCCATTTTCTCCTTGGCATTCGGTTCGTCCGGGAAGATCGGGCGGGCGTATTTCTTAACCGCATCTTCCGGAACACCGTCCGCAAAGATATGGATCTTACCGCTCATGTAGCAGTTATCCAGCTTCATGACGCACTTCATTTCGGATCCGGAATGCTCGCCGAAGTCATAGTACTTAAAGCCGAAGACCGATCCATCGGAGATCTTCGTGATGCACTGATCAAAAGGTGTTCTCTCCGTGATGGTCGCGCCGTTCGTCAGGACACAGGCCATCTGCGGATTGGTCATGCGATACGGATTGAGGATGTCCTCAAATCCCTGGGATGTCATCTCCGCCTGAGTGAATGTACCGTCTTCATTGAGCGTCAGTTTATCGACGCATCCCACACGGCTCATGATGGAACCGTTGGTCATTCTGTGATAGAAGATGTACCACTGATCGCCGATCTTAGCCACAGAGCCGTGGTCGTTCCCGCCCGGATAATCGCAGCCGGAATCCACAAGCGTCCCCTTATATTCGAAAGGCCCCGTCGGGGAATCGGAAACCGCGTAGACCAGCTGGCTGGTGGGCTCGGCGGAAGAATAGATCATGTAGTACTTGCCGTTGATCTTGCGGGGCGAGCAGGCCTCGAAGAAATTAAACGGCGCTGTGTTCGGGATAATGTCCATCTTAAAGGATCCGTCGATCACTTCGTACATGTTGTCGGGGTTGACCTCGAACATATAGGAACGTAAAAATCCGCAGTACACATAAACGCGTCCGTCATCATCCACGAGCGTGCCCGGATCGATAAAGATACCGCCGTCCGGGTGATTCTCGATATTGTGCTTATAGCGGGATACAAGCTTGAACGGACCTTCCGGTTTGTCTGCAACAGCGACGCAGCCGAGGGCATTCTGGATATAGGCGTAAAGATAGTACTTGCCGTCCTTTTCTACAACGTCCGGCGCGAAAAGCCTTCCGTCTGTCCAATCCGTATCGGACGGATGTCCCGGAAAATCCCGGGTGGCAAAAGCGATGCCATGGGCGGTCCAGTTCGCCGGGTCAGATACGGGAGCTGACCAGACTTTCAGACAGAAATCACAGAATTCATCGGTATCTGCGTTGTCGTGTGATCCGTAGATGTAGATGCGGTCGCCGAATACACGCGGCTCGCCGTCCGGAATGTGTTCCCACATGGGAAGGTAAGGATTAGCCATAGTGAATCTCCTTTACATTAGATCAGGCACGCAGTGCTTTTCGAAAAGTGGAAAAAGAGGCCTGATCGATTTGTGCTGTCCGTATTTCGCCGGCACGAAAACATTATAACAAATGCTTCCTGCGAAATGCTATAATCGGAAAGAAGAAAGAGAGGTTTTCGTAATGCATTTTTATCCTTTTCCGGATGCGTATTCCATGTTCTTCGTCTATGCCTTTATCGGCTGGGTCGTGGAAGTGGTCTACTATGGCCTCGAAGAAGGGAAATTCATCAACAGGGGATTCCTTAACGGCCCTCTTTGTCCGGTCTACGGCATCGGGTTTTACGGCGTAATCCTTCTTCTGGAACAGATATCGTACAACTTCCTTTTCCTCTTTTTCGGTTCCATGGCCATCTGCACTTTCGTCGAGCTTTGCGCCGGTGCCCTCCTTTATAAGATCTTCGGCCTTCGCTGGTGGGATTACCGCAATGAGAAATATAACCTCAAAGGTTTCATCTGCCCGAAGTTCTCCCTTTACTGGGGCATCGCCTGTTCCATGGGTATCTATGTCCTACACCCGACAGTGCTTTTCCTGCTGGATAAGACGCCGGATCTTGTACGCAATATCATTCTGATCGTGTTTACCGTGATCCTGATCTCCGACATCATTGTGACGGTCATGGCGATCATCGGCTTCAAGAAGCGCCTGGGCTTCCTTTCGAATATCTCCGGCGAGATGCGTGTGATCTCCGATAAGATCGGCGGCAGTATCTACGGACGGGTCGAGACGGCGAGAACAAAAAGCCAGCCGACGATCGATACCTATAATGCCTGGCGTACGCTTTACAATACGCACCGTACCGAGGAAAAAGAACTGGCCCGGCGCCATCGTGCGGAGGAGAAGGAGCTTTTCGGGGCGATGGTGCCGAAGATCCGTCCCCGTATGATCCACCCGAAGGAAGCAATATCGGCCAAGGTCGCGGCGGCCGTCAAATCCCTGAAGGCTCCGGAACGGCGTATCTTCCGCAATGTTTACATGAATATCGGTGAATACGGAAAGACGGCTTTCGATAACGTTTCCAGGCTTTTCCCGTTCCCGAGAAAGACGGAGGAAGACCTCGGAGATCTTTCGGATGAGACGGAAAGTAAAGAGTAAGTTCTTTTAACATAAAACTTTATTTATATATAGATGTGTGGTATCCTTAAGGATAGTTTGGAGAAGCCTGTGTTGCTGATTTTGCAACGACAGGGCGCATAGGGGAACAAGAATGAAACACATCTTTATCATCAATCCACGTGCCGGAAAAGAGAAAGAGAATATTTCCGTGCGTGTCCGTGCGTATATTGCGTCCCATCCGGAACTGGGCGCGCTGGTGTTTAACACCGAATACTGCGGGCATGAGACCGTTCTTGTCGGAAGATTGTGCCACATCTTTGAAGATGAGATGATCCGCCTTTATATCTGCGGCGGTTCCGGAACATTGTGCCGTTCCATCAGCGGGATCCCGAATCTTTCCATGGTAGAAGTTGCATTTTTCCCATGCGGTGTAACCAACGACGTGCTCAAAGTCTTCGAAGGCGAGATCGAGCCTTTTACGAATATGAACAACCTTGTGGCCGGAACGCCCATGTATCTGGATCTTCTTGATTTCGGTTTTGGAAAAGCACTGAATTTCTGTGCGACCGGATACGACGGAAAGGTTTCTTCTGATGTCAACAGCCTGGCGAGGATCTCCATCGGCGGTACGAAACTTCCCTATTATCTTTCGATCATCCGAAACTTCGCCTCTTTCTTGACGACACACTATACCATCAACGCGGACGGACAGGACTGGTCCGGGCGAAAGACGATGGTTACGGCATTTAACGGCATCGTGTACGGAGGATCTTTTTCTCCGGTTCCGAATGCCAGCCCCATCAACGGCAAGATGAAGCTTCTGCTTTATGAGTCCCAGTCTTTCCTGTCGATCCCGACTAGCCTTCGCAACTATAAACACGGTCAGCTGGATAAACTCGGGAAAGCCGTGAGGCTTCTGGATTGTGCGGACCTGACGGTGAAAATGACCGGAAACCGGAAAATGTATTTTGCGGCGGACGGTGAAGTGTTCGATTTGAAAGAACACGGTAATTCCTATTCTTTGCGTGTGCTTCCGACAGCGCTGAAGTTTGTCGTGCCTCAGGGCGTTGCACTCAAAGAACAGTGCCGTGACGGAGAGGGGGAGTAATATGCTGCTGGAGAAAAAAGATGCGCATAAGATCCTGCTCCTCATTTATTTCGTTGTTTGCGGATTCTTCCTGGTGATCTCGGCCAATGTGGAACCGTATCCGCTTTACTTCAATGTGTACATTATCGTGACTCCGGTCGTGGCCTATCTTCTGACCACGATTTCAAGGGAGAACTACAAATTCCAGATGTATCTGCTTACATCATTTTATCTGGCGATGGTGGTGCTCTACGGTATCTATTACCGGAACCCCGGCACCATACAGGACGGGTTTATTACCGTGGCCTGTATTATCTCCCTGTACTTTGACTTCAGTATCAACCTTTACTGCCTGATCTTTACGGCATTTTACTACTCGTTCTGGATGGTATTCAACTATCCGCTTCTGATCTCCGCCAGAACGCCACTGGAACTGGGCGTACGTATTACGCTTCTTATCGTTGCCCAGGTATTCCTGATGGCACTGGTATCCTTCATTAACCGTTCTAAGCAGAGTCTGGTGCAGAAGTCCCAGAGTACGGAAGATCTTCTCCAGGTTGTTGAGATCAAGAAGAAAGATGCCGTGGCAGCTTCGCAGACCAAGGCGGATTTTCTTGCGAGTATGTCCCATGAGATCCGTACGCCGATGAACGCGATCGTCGGTATGACGGAGATGATCCTTCGTGACGACATCAACCCGGGAGTGCGTGAAAATGCGCGTAATATCAAGAGTGCCGGTAATGCTCTTCTGGCGATCGTTAACGATATCCTGGACTTCAGTAAGATCGAATCCGGTAAGATGGAGATCATCAATGTCCGTTACCAGCTGACTTCGGTAATCAACGACATCATCAATATCATCACGGTACGTATGGCGGATAAGAACCTCGACCTGATCGTCAACATCGATCCGAAGATCCCTTCGGAACTGGTGGGCGATGAGATCCGTATCCGCCAGATCCTTTTGAACCTTCTCAATAACGCCGTGAAGTTTACCTCCCAGGGCTACATCCTGCTGAAGGTCAGTTTCCAGCCGGTTTCCAGTGATATGTGTCTTCTGCACTTCGATGTCACCGATACTGGTATGGGTATCCGTGAAGAAGACAAGCAGCGTCTGTTCGGAAGTTTCCAAAGACTCGATACGCGCCAGAACCGGGCAGTGGAAGGTACCGGTCTCGGTCTTTCGATCTGTAAGCGCCTGATGGATCTGATGGGCGGTACGATCTCCGTGGAGAGTGTCTACGGACAGGGAAGTACTTTCTCCTTCGAACTGCATCAGTACATCGCAAGACCCAAGCCGATGGCCAGCATTCCGGAAGGCAAGAAAGAACATGTCATGTACTTTGATGAGAAGGGCATTTACAGAGATACGGCACGTGCCGATCTGCAGCGCCTCGGTGTCTCGGCCCGTTTCGCCTCGAAGATCAAGGACCTGGATCCGGCATCCAATGCGCAGTACTCCTATTTCTTTGTTTCCAAGCCTTTGTTCGATGAATTCTCTCATGAGATCCGCGAATTCTGCAGTGAACACGGTAACCCGAAGATCGTTCTGATGTTCGATAAGAATGAAATGTCGACCGGTTATAAAGATGTACTGGTCGTACGCCGTCCGGTCTACTCGGCGGTTTTCGCTTCCGTTCTGACCGATACGCCGATCGAGTCCCTGGATTCGGATGAGTTCCAGGAGACCTTCATCGCGCCGGAGGCCAAGATCCTGGTTGTCGATGACAACGCGGTGAACCTCAAGGTCGTCAAAGGCCTTCTGGAACCGTATCAGATGCATGTATTCACCGCGGGAAGCGGTTCGAAGTGCCTGGAACTTCTGAAAGAAGGAAAAGAATTCGATCTGATCTACATGGACCACATGATGCCGGAACTGGATGGTATCGATACACTTCGATTGATCCGGCAGATGGATGGCGAATACTTCAAGAACGTGCCGGTCGTCGCACTCACGGCCAATGCTGTAAGCGGTGTCCGCGAGATGTTCTTCAAGGAAGGCTTCCAGGACTATGTCAGTAAGCCGATCGAACTTGCGCAGCTGGAAAAATCACTTAAGAGCAACCTGCCGCCGGAGATGATCATCCGAAAGCAGCATACGGTGGCCAGTGCGCCTCACTTCGGCGAAGGCGAAGTCCAACTTCGTGGTGTGGATTGCGCCAAGGGTCTTCTTAACTGCGGTAACAGCCTGGAGAACTATATCAGTCTCCTCAAGGTCGTATACGAAGACGGAATCGTGAAGATCGACCGCATCCGTGATCTGGCTGAGGCGAAGAACTATGGCGATTACGGTATCGAGGCTCATGCCCTCAAGAGTGTGGCGGCATCGATCGGTGCGACGGATCTGTCCGAACTTGCCAAGAGCCATGAGTTTGCTAACTACGACGGAAGATTTGATTATATCGACGGAAACTACGAAGATCTGCTTTCCCAGTATCAGTCGCTGCTGGATGATATCGGATTGGAACTTCGTGCAAGAGGCGTTCTGGATTCTGCGGAAGGAGCTTCCGCAGAAACGCCACCGAAGCCGCCGATCCCGCAGGAAGAGTGGAGCAAGGCACTTCTGAATATCCGCAACAGCGTCGAAGACTTCGACTCGGATGCGGCGCTGGAGAAACTGGATTGGCTTTTGGGCTTCGATGTGGGAGCCGAGCGTGAGCTTGCGCTCAAACGTACAAGAAACTGCCTCAATGACTTCCAGTATGATGAAGCGGTTGCAAATTTAAATAATCTGATTGGAGAATGATCCGTGGAGAAGGCGAAGACAATTCTGGTAGTGGATGACAGCAAGGCGAATCTTACGCTGGCGAAACAGGCTTTAGATGAATTCTATCAGGTTAGCTTAGTCACTTCGGGTCAGATGGCACTGCGTTTCCTCGAAAAGAGGATCCCGGATCTGATCCTGATGGACATCAATATGCCGGAGATGGACGGATTGGAGACACTTCGTCAGATCCGGGCGAACAACGAGTACAATGAGGTCCCGGTGATTTTCCTGACGGCGCGTAATGACCCGGAGACGGAAGTTGAGTGCCTGAAACTGGGCGCGGCCGACTTTATCGGAAAACCCTTCGTTCCGCAGGTTATGCGAAGCCGTATTGCCAGAACGCTTGAACTCGAAGAATTCCGTAGACTGGCGGAAAAAAGAGCGAAGCGCTTCGAGAGCATTGCTTCCAAGGATCCGATGACCGGTCTTTGGAACCGTACCTATATGACCCAGAAGATCGAGGTAAGCCTGGCCAAGGGAACGAATGCCGCGTATATGATCGTGGACGTTGACCACTTTAAGAGCGTGAACGATAAACTCGGCCATATCGTCGGTGACCAGGTCCTCAACCGCCTGGCCCACATGATGATCGATGCTTTTCCGGATGACATCGTGGGACGTCTTGGCGGTGACGAATTCGTGATCTTTATCGAAGAACCCCCGGAGCACGATGTGCTTTGCGAGCGGATCCGGGAATTCCAGACTTCCGTAAACGAGGATCTCAAAGAAGCGACCAACGGTATTGCCACGCTTTCCATCGGTATTGCGCTGGCACCGCAGGACGGAAACAATATGGATACGCTTTATGATAAAGCGGACCGTGCCCTGTACGTGGTGAAGAAGGAAGGACGTAACAGTTTCCGGTTCTATGATTCCACGCTTCCTTCCAAGCAGGCGAAACTGGACCGCCCTGATGCCATCGAGATGAATATCCGGACGCTTATGCAGCAGCTCAAGGAGCCGGGTACGATCCGCGGTGCGTACTGGCAGGACTATGAGCCCTTCCTGGCGATCTTCCGTTTCATTGAACGTATGCTGGCCCGTTCGGAACAGTCATTTTGCGTGATGCTGGCCACACTTTTGGATGTGGACGGCAATATGGTGGAGGCCAAGATCCTCGAACCCTGCATGGATACGCTCTTTACGGCGATCCAGGATACGCTTCGTAAGGGAGACGTATTTACGAAATTCAGTAGTGCACAGTACGTGATCATGCTTCCTTCAGCCAATGCCGAAAGCGGCGGAAAGATCGCGGCAGAAAGACTTGAGGCGCGCTTTAATGCCATCAACCGGGAGCCGAATGTAGAACTGAAGACGGATCTTACGATGATGGATATGGTTGAGCGCGCATGATTGTGGTAAAATTAGACAGTTAATCGGAAATAATGGAGGCAGAAAAATGCTGGATATTAAATTTGTCCGTGCCAATCCGGACATCGTGAAAGAGAATATCAAGAAGAAGTTTCAGGATGACAAGCTCCCACTGGTAGACGAAGTCATCGCTTATGATAAGGAGCTCCGTGAGGCGAAGACCCGCGTAGAATATCTCCGATCTCAGAGAAATACCATCAGTAAGCAGATCGGTGCCCTGATGGCGCAGGGTAAGAAAGACGAAGCCGAAGAAGCCAAGAAGCAGGTGGCGGCTATGGCTGACGAGATGGCGGCGCTGGATGTCAAGGAACAGGAACTGACGGAGAAGGTCAGAAAGATCATGCTGGTCATCCCGAACATCATCGATGATTCGGTTCCGATCGGTAAGGACGACAGCGAGAATGTGGAGAACGAGCGTTTCGGCGAGCCGGTGGTTCCGGATTTCGAGATCCCGTATCACGTTGATATTATGGAGAGCTTTGATGGTATCGATCTGGATGCGGCGAGAAAAACGAGCGGTAACGGTTTCTATTATCTGCGTGGCGATATTGCCAGACTTCATTCCGCGATCCTTTCTTATGCAAGAGATTTCATGATCGACCGCGGCTTTACTTACTACGTACCGCCTTTCATGATCCGTTCCGCGGTTGTAGACGGCGTAATGAGTTTTGCCGAGATGGAAAACATGATGTATAAGATCGAGGGAGAAGATCTCTACCTGATCGGTACATCCGAGCACTCCATGATCGGTAAGTTTATCGATACCATCCTGGACGAGGAGAGCCTTCCGCAGACATTGACTTCCTATTCTCCGTGCTTCCGTAAGGAAGTCGGTGCTCACGGCATCGAGGAGAGAGGCGTATACCGTATCCATCAGTTTGAGAAGCAGGAGATGATCGTCGTCTGCAAACCGGAAGACAGCATGGATTGGTACAACAAGCTCTGGCAGAATTCTGTAGATTTCTTCCGAAGCCTGGATATTCCGGTAAGAACACTGGAGTGCTGCAGTGGTGATTTGGCGGATCTGAAGGTCAAATCCTGTGACGTAGAGGCCTGGTCCCCGCGTCAGAAGAAGTACTTCGAGGTAGGATCCTGCAGTAATTTAGGTGATGCACAGGCCAGACGTCTGGGTATCCGTATCCGCAACAAGGAGAAGGGCAACTATCTGGCTCATACACTGAACAACACCGTAGTGGCCCCGCCGCGTATGCTGATCGCGTTCCTGGAGAACAATCTCAATGCGGACGGCTCCGTAAACATCCCGGCACCGCTTCGTATGTATATGGGCGGCAAAGAGAAACTCATTCCGAAGAAGTAAGTCATAACTCATTCTGAAGAAGTAAGTCATAGGTATTTAGGAAGACATGCGAAATAGAAAGTTCATCATCGGTTTTTTGATATTCGATATTGTGGCAGTACTCATCATCGTACTTGTCCTGGTAATTGCCAATCCGTTTGAAGCCAATGTGGCTCCGGTAACGACGACCGCTCCCGGAACGACGACACAGCAACAGCAGACTGCTTTCACGGGAGCCCTCTCCAGCGGAAGTGATCTGGACCGTGCGGAAATGGAAGTGTTTTTCGATATGCCGGCGCTGGTGGGTATGCGTGAAGAATCGGAAAAGACCTCAGATGACAAATATTACACGGCGTATCGGGCCGATCTGGACCTTGATCTGGACGGGGATGGAGAACTGGAATCGATCAGCGTTTCCCTGGACGATCACAGTGAGTCTTTCTACGTACTGGTTAACGATGGTGGAAATGTGACGGACTATGTGGTGCCCGGACATGAGTTCGGCTATGTAGAGAAGTACTCCAGTAAGGCATGCAAAGGCAATCTCCGCGGATATCTTGTTGATCTGGATAAGAACGATATCTATACGGAAGTGGCGATTGAAATGATGCGTGACACCTGGGATGAATATCAGACCCTGGTGGTTCGTTATGACGGAAGTGCGATCCATGCCTCTGTCCAGCAGGGCATGATCAGCGGTGTGTCCAATGCAGGAAGCGTGCAGTTCTCGATCTGCGATGCGGTCTATGGTGTACATAAGCTTTTCAAGACGTGTACGATCACATCCGATACGGATTTCCTTAAGCCCAGAACGACGTATTTCTTCACGGATATCAGTGTGGAGAAGACTTCGTATGTTTATAACCCGGGATTCGATCTTGCGGGAACGAATCTGAACGGGGAGCCCGTGCTGATCACCATGGGTACCTCTTTCTACTGGGTCCGTACGGACAATGAGACCTTTGTAGATGTTTTGTCTACGGAGGGCAATCTTTACCGGCTTCCCGTAACGGGCGAAGTCATGGAGTATGCAAGCGGTCCGCAGACGGTCTACCGGCTCGGCGACCACGATGCGGCAGAGATCAAGACAAGATAAACAGGAGAAACGGAGAAGGTTTGTGGATAACGAAGAGAAGCATGGCGAAACAAGGATATGTATCGGATACTACAACCGATCGGTGGTGCTGACCTACATTGGTCTGGCATTTGCCGTGGTGGGTATCTGTTTTGCCTACGTCACCAACCTTACATGGTCGGTGGTCTGCCTGATCATCGCCGGCGTATGCGATATGTTTGACGGCAAAGTGGCCCGTGCATGTCCGAATCGCTCGGAAAAAGAGAAGGATTTCGGCGTGCAGATCGATTCTCTTACGGACACGGTGGCCTTCGTGGTCCTGCCGGTGCTTATCTCTCTTGAGATGGGACATCAGGGTCCGATCAGTATTGCGATCTCCGTACTCTACGTATTGGCCGGCGTGATCCGTCTGGGATTTTTCAATGTGCTGGTGGCACATCAGACGAAGGATCAGCCAATCAAGAACTATACCGGACTTCCGGTCACCTCGGCCGCCATCATTTTCCCGTCGCTGTGGCTGATCTCGCGCTTTATTACCAGAGTTTCTACGACCATCATGTACGATGGCGTTATGTTCTTAACTGCTCTGCTCTTCGTCTCCCGATTGAAGATCAGAAAACCGAAGGGGATCGCTTATTATATCTTTACGGTGGTGGCCGTCATCGGCATCATCGTGCTGATCTACCTTCAGTACTGGCGCTGATTCCGGGCGCCGGTCCTTCGTTTAGAAAAGGAGAGTAATCTATGGGTATCATCGTAGGTTTGGATGTTGGCGGAAGTACCACAAAAGTCGTGGGTATGGATGGCGACCAGATCGTCGGAAATAAGATCGTTAAGGCGGATGACCCGGTCACCTCGGCATTTGGTGCGCTGGGAAAACTGATGGATTCCTATGACCTGAAGATCTCGGATATCGAGAAACTGAAGATCACCGGTGTCGGTGCGTCTTTTCCGACGGGTAATCTTCTGGGCATCCCGACAGTTCGTATTCAGGAATTCTTTGCAACCGGACAAGGGGGTCTTTTCCTTTCCGGACTGGAACATGCGGTCGTTGTCAGCATGGGCACCGGCACGGCTTTTGTCGAAGCAACGAAGACGGAAGTAAGACACATCATCGGTTCCGGTGTGGGCGGAGGTACGCTGGTAGGTCTTGCGAACTGCGCGCTGAATATGCGTGATTTTGATCTGATCGCCGATCTTGCGGGCGGCGGAAACCTCAACCATGTGGACCTGACAATCGGAGATATCTCGCATGCGGCGATCCCCGGACTGACGATGGATACGACGGCATCTAACTTCGGTAAGATGCAGGAGGATGCGGATAAATCCGATGTCGCATACGGACTTTTCAATCTTGTATTCCAGTCGATCGGTACTATGGCGGTCCTTGCGGCAAGAAATGCCGGATTGCGCGATGTCGTGTTTACCGGTCAGGCGACCAAGGCACCGATGTGCGGCACGATCTATAAGAATTTCTCTGAGCTTTATAACATCAATTTTGTGGTCCCGCAGATGTCGGAGTTTGCGACGGCGATCGGTGCGGCCATCGCTTCGGAAACATAATGACGATGACCAAAGAGCAATCGGCTGTAAAGACGAGAAAAAGAGCATTTGAACTGGATCTTCTGCGTGGCTTTGCCATCTTTATGATGATCCTTCACCATTTTGCGTTCGATCTGCGTTTCATCCTCGGATACGATGTGTTTGCATTTATCGGTGCGGAATGCAACTGGTTCTGGGCTTTTGTTCATCCCTTCTTTATTTTCATCTTTGTAGGGATCTCCGGCGTTTGCTGCCAGTTCTCAAGAAACAACTTTAAAAGGGCCGCCAAGCTCGGCGCCATTGCGATTGCGTTCTCCGTTGTCACCATTACGGCGGATCATTTCCTGAATCTGGGGTGCGCCATCTACTTTAACGTGTTGCATGTACTGACCGCGGCAACAGTGCTTTTCGCGCTGTTTGATCATGTGGAACAGAAGAAGACCGGAGGGAGAGACAGCCGGCAGGGCGACATGGTGCTTATGCTGATCGTGGCGCTTTTCATGTGGCTTCTGCACGCGCTTCCGTTCTACGATCACACGATCCACAGTCCGTGGGTCATGATCCTGGGGATGGATCCTCATCCGGATTCCGTCATTCAGGTGGGGGATGAGCTGGGCCTGATCCCCTGGGTGGGGGTGTTCTTCCTGGGTGTGCTGATCGGCCGGCATGTGTATAAGGAGAAGGAGACGCTGTTTCCGAACGCGCCGAAGCCTTTCCTGACCGCGATCAAGCCTTTTGAGTGGATCGGAAGGAATTCACTTCTTGTGTATCTTATCCATCAGCCGATCGTGCTGGGGATCCTTTATCTTCTTCGATATGCGGGGATCATCCCATGAAGCGGCTGTTCCGGAATAACGCGAAGAATATTTCTTCGGGGGAGAGTCTTCCGGCAGAGAAGGATCTTTCTGCGGAGACGGATGCTTCTGCAAAGAAGAAAGACCGCTTCCGTGCATTCATCCGCAAGGCTTTACCGGGCGTGGTGCTACCGGTCGTGCTTCTTGTGGGGCTTTATATCCTGCAGAGTATTCTCGTGCATTATCCGAGTGTAGGTGAGTGGTATTCCAGAAATCTTTTCCCGGTATTGTCCTTCATTCCGATGAAACTGTCGGCTCTGGCGCCGATCTCGATCACGGAAGTCTTCGTGCTGACGCTGGCGTTCTCGTCTCCGATCCTGATTGCCTGGTTTGTCATCCGGATCGTCAGAGCGGTAAAAAACAAGCGCGGGAAAAAGTTCTTTTTCAACGTGATAAGGATCGCGGCCTGGTCGCTCTTTGCGATCTATGCCATTTTCATGCTGTTCCACGGGCTGAATTTCACGAGGCGTTCGCTGGACGATTCCCTGGGTTTTAATAACCGGAAGTATACGGTTGAGGAGCTGAAGGAGGCGTATACCTGGGTCGTGGACGAACTGAATGCCGCAAGGCGTGCGTGTCCGGAGGATGAGCGTGGCGTGGTGACGTATCCCGGCGGCGTGATGGCTTTTCTCAGCGATATGGAGGACCTTTACGAGGAAAGCGCGGCGAAGATTCCGGAGATCACGGGGAATTCCGTTCGCCCGAAGCCGGTAATGATGTCCCACTACTGGTCGTACACCTATATTGTCGGGATGTATTTCCCGTTCTTTGTGGAATCGAATATTAACACGGATGTGGAGCTGTCGGAGATGTTCTATACCGTGTGCCATGAGATGTCGCATCTTCACGGGTTTGCCGTGGAAAACGATGCCAATCTGGCGGCCATGCTGATCGGTTTTAACAGCAGCTGTCCGCAGCTTCGGTATTGCGCTTTCAGTGAAGCGCTGGATCTGATCTTCATGGATCTGGCCATCGCGTATAACGACGATTCGGAGGGCTTTGAGGAGTTTGTCGTGCAGCATCCGATCGTGGCCGGGTATTTCCAGGATCAGGATGCGAGATCGGAGTACTGGGCAACGATCAACCCGCCTGAGATCGTGACGAATGTTTCCGATGCGACTAACGATACGTTCTTGAAAGTCAATCAGCAGGAAGAGGGCGTGAAGAGCTACAATATGCCGACTTCCACGGTGGCGGATTATTATTTTACCCATGTCAAAAGCACTGTGTAATGTGTGTTTTGTGGTTCATTGCTTATGGATGTTGAAATGGAGAAACGCATGATTACGGTTTGCTGTGAGGGACACGATTTCTATTATCCGATCTGCGATGTGCTGCGGCTGTTCTGCGGGACGGTTCCGAAACAGCAGGAGAATCTTGTGGTGGCGGAGTTTGTGGGGGGGGTTCCCGATAAGGATATTTCGGGATCTGTGTTTGGTAGCAAAGTTCGGGGGGCTATATCCGGCCCCGATGGAAATCCATCGGTATGTAGTTTATCAGGTGGAGATCCTTTTCGTGAGCTTCGCATCGTCAGCCGGGTAACGGAGACTTCAGTTGAAACATTTGTTGAAGATATAGCCTGCGAGGAATTGCGCATTGCAGTGATGCGCGAAGATCTTTCGCTTCCTTTGAACCGGGAAGTGAAGCGGCAGCTTTACTTCCTTCTTTCCCGGGTAACGGGCAAAGCTTTCCCTTGGGGATCTTTGACAGGGATCCGTCCGACGCAAGTGGCGCGGGAGCTTTTTCGCGAAGAAGAAATGACTTCGATATACGGGGTGCGTGAAGATAAGGCGCATCTGGCTTTTGTGACCCGGGATGGCGAAGATGCGGTGCTGAAAGATTCGGATCCCGAGAGCCTTCATGTGTATATCGGAATCCCGTTCTGCCCGACAAGATGTTCCTATTGCTCATTTATTTCGCAGGAGGCGCCGAGGAAAAGAGAGCTCCTTCCGCTTTATGTGGACGCGGTCCTTCGGGAGATGGATCTTGTATTGCCCGGTATCGGCCGGCCAATCGAGACGCTCTATATCGGAGGAGGAACACCGACGGTCCTTGACGAAGTGCTTTTCGAGCGGTTCATAAAGGGTGTGTTTGCCCATCCGCAGCTTTCTCATTTGAAGGAAGTGTGCGTGGAGGCCGGGCGTCCGGATACGATTACGGAACGGAAACTTCAGGTGCTTCGGGATCACGGTGTTTCGCGGATCTGCATCAATCCGCAGACGCTTTGTGATGCGACGCTTCTTCGTGTGGGCAGGCAGCATTCGGCGGAGGATTTCGAACAGGCCTTCTCGTTGGCGAGGGGGATGGGCTTTGACGTGGTGAATACGGATTTGATTGCTGGACTTCCCGGGGAGAGCTCGGCGGAGTTCTGTGCGTCCCTGTCGCGGATCGTGGAGATGGGGCCGGAGAATATAACCGTACATTCTTTGTATAAGAAGCGCCGCGCGGATCTTTCGCGTGAGGACGTGGTGAGGATGGAGCAGGAGGATCTTCTTCGGATGGAGGAGATGCTGGGCTTTGCGTTCTCGACGCTTACGGCGGCGGGCTATGCGCCGTACTATATGTACAAGCAGAAGGATACGATCGGCGGGCATGAGAATGTCGGGTATCAGAGAGGCGGGACGGCATGCCTTTACAATGTCGCCATGATGAGCGATCTGCGGTCGGTGCTTTCGTTCGGGGCCGGAGGGATGAGTAAGCGCGTGTTCCTTGGGGATGATCGGAAAGATGAGCAGAGAGATGAGCAAAGATTTGAGCAGAAAGCGGAAGGCACAGTGCTTTTGCCGAAGAATCCTGTGAATGCACGGGTGGAGCGCTGTTCCTGTATCAAGGATCCGATCCAGTATATTCAGAATGTGGAGACGATGGCCGAGAAGAAACGGGCATTCTTTGCGTGAGTCTGCTGATCGGTCTGTGCGCGGGGATGGCGATGTAGTGGCAGAGGTGATGGAAAACTCCGGAGGGCGCCTGCAGAGGCGTATGTGAAGGTAAACTCCGGAGGGCGCCTGCAGAGGCGTATGTGATGGTAAACTCCGGAGGACGCCTGCAGAGGCGATTCTGGAAAATGAAAAGTGACCTTGTCAAAAGTGATTTCAATCGGTATAATAGCAAGGCATTATCGAGGTGTAGCGCAGTTGGTAGCGTACGTGCTTTGGGAGCATGGGGTCGCAGGTTCGAACCCTGTCACCTCGACCACAGGAGCCGTTCCGAAAAGGAGCGGCTCTTTTTCTTTTCCGTTTTCATGTTGGCATTTTCTTTCGGATTGGACGAAGCATCGGTAATTTCGCTCCAGCGTCGCTTTTTTGACGTTTGAGCAAAACTGTAGCGAAGGGTGACGGATTTGTATTGGTCTGAAAGGTGAAGCTTTACCTTGTGGTGTGGTCGAGTGAAGCATGTTCACCGTAGATGTCACCAAATTTGATATTTCGGTGACAGATTTGGTGAATCTTTTGGGGGGCTTATCGAGAAATTATAAATGTTCACCATATGTGTCACCAGATTTGATATTTTGGTGACAGTTTCGGTGAACCTTTGGGCCGATGGTAGATGGTTCCTGCTGGTGTGTTACTTTTCCGGATGACATTTCGTCTATAATGGTAGAAGAGGCGGGGAGGTGTTGATATGAACAGAAAAGATCCTTCTTCGGTAAAAGAACTGGCTAACGATGCTGTGAATACTCCGGCCGGTGATGCAAATAACATGGTAAAAGAACCGGCTAACGATGCGATGAATGCTCAAGCCGGTGATGCAAATAATTTGGCTAAAGAACCGGGTTCCGGCAGGAAGAATCACCGCCGTGTGGCCTGGATCGCTGCGCTCGCGGGAGTGCTGGTGGTGGCACTTTTGGTTTGTCTGTTTTTCCCTAAGTTGTTCGGAAAGAAAAATGATATGAAGAACACGGGTTCGGATCAGGAAAAGATGGAAGCCGTTGCAGGCAGCAACGGAGTTAATGATAATTCCGATGCGAGCAAAAATGGAGTTAACGATAATTCCGATGCAGGCATAAATGGAACGGAAACGACAATGTCAAAGGCCATGCGTACACACCTGCTGGCTTCCCCTGTCTATCCGGATATCCCGATGAATGCGGATTTGATCGATGACCAGGCTTCGGATGAATCCATGGACCAATATACAATATGGAGGGAAGCAATCACCGAACTTCGCGCCCAGCCGGAAGGCTATGAGGATGCGTACGTGGAATATTGTAAAAGCGTGATCCCGATCCTCCTTTCCGATACCGGGAATAAGAACCGCGTGGCTTCGCCGCTGAGCCTTTACCTGGCGCTTGGTATGATGGCAGAGATATCGGACGGAAACACAAGAGCGCAGCTTCTTCAAGCTCTCGCGGAATCGGATATCGAGGAACTTCGGGCCCACACGCAGTCGCTGTGGCTGGCTAATTACATGGATGATGGTTTTTCCAAACTGGTCCTGGCGAATTCTTTGTGGATGAATGACAACAAAGAATATAAACAGGAGGTGCTGGATATACTGGCGACGAAATACTTCGCGGCCTCTTTCAGCGGAGATCCGGCGGAGGAAGAGTACAGCAAGGTTTTCCGTGAGTGGGTGAACGCGCAGACGGATGATCTTCTTAATGACATGGTCGACGATCTGGAACTGGACCCGAATATGGTGCTGGCGCTTGCATCTACAGTGAACTACAGCGCAAAGTGGACAGACAAATTCAACCCGGACGAAAACAGGCACGGTGCTTTTCACGCGGCAGAGGGAGATGTGGAGTGCGAGTATATGTACAACGGAAGCGTCTGGGATTACCACAAGGGGGAGACTTTCAGCGCGGTGCAGCTGTCTACCTTATATAACGGAAGAGTGCGGTTCATCCTGCCCAAGGAAGGCATGACGCCGGAGGAACTGCTTGGGGAAGAAGAAGTAATCGAGTTCCTTTGTAACGGAGATCTCATGATTGCGGTGGGTGAGGAAGAAGAAGAGTTGGCTGCCCGATTCACGGTGCCGAAGTTTGACGTGGAAACGGAGATCGATCTGAAGCCTGTGATGGAAGATTTGGGAATCACTGATGCCATGGATCAGGGATCATCTGACTTTAGTCCGCTGACGCTGGAAAGCAACGGCGTATACATCTCTTCGGCCAAACAGGACACGCGGGTCATGATCGATGAGGAAGGCTGTAAAGCCGTGTCCCTAACGGTCGTCTTAATGGGCGCAGGAGGCCCGGAGAAATTTGTCGACTTCACGCTGGACCGGCCGTTCATATTCGAAATCGTGAGCGAGACCGGACTTCCGATCTTTGTCGGCATCGTCAACGATCCTTCCTGAAATCGATTTTTGTCGTCTATAATGGTAACAGGAGCAAGGAAGGTATTTCGGGTATGGAAGACGCAAACATCATTGATCTATATTTCGCCCGCAATGAACGCGCAATCTCGGAAAGCGAGAAGAAGTACCGGCCGTATTGTGCATCGATCGCCGGGAATATCCTCCGTAACCGCGAGGACGAAGAAGAGTGCCTGAGTGACACGTGGTATCGCGCATGGAATGCGATCCCGCCGGCAAGACCTTCCAGGCTCAGTGTTTTTCTGGGAAAAATCACCAGAAATCTGGCGATCGACCGATACCGGAAGACCAAAAGAGAGAAGAACAGCGGAGGCGAATATGCGCTCTGCCTGGATGAACTTTCGGAGTGCATTGGTGAGGACTCATTCATCGAAGAGCAGATCATCCTCAAGGATCTTCTTCAGACATTCCTTCGCTCGCTGGATAAAGAGGAGAAAGATATATTCCTTCTGCGGTACTGGTACGTGATGCCTGTTTCGAAGATCGCCGCCCGGTACGGAATCAGCGAAGGTGCGCTCAAGATGCGTCTCCTTCGTACGAGAAAAGGATTCAAAGAATACATGCAGAAGAACGCGTGATACGCATCACGACGAATAAGAAGTGATACGAATCACAACGAATAAGAAGAGAGGAGAAACGACCATGAAAAAAGAAGAGAAACTGATGGATGCCATCGGACAGATTGAAGAAGACCTTGTGCCGGATCTTGAAAAACAGGCAGGAAAGGATGCGAATTCTTCCGCGGCAAAAGCACTGTCCGCTAAGGGTAAGAAGAACCGCCGGGTGATCTGGCTTTCCGTTACGGCCAGTGTGCTGGCGGCAGCATTGCTTCTCTGGGTGATCTATCCCTATACCTTTGGAAAAAAGAAGAACGAGGATCTGAACGGAACATCCGCGTTAGGAAACATTTCCGACGGAGAAACCACGGCCGGAAGTCCCGGCAGTTCTTCCGGCGAGACGACCTACAATGGAGGACCGGGTCAAAGCACGGAAACCACCGCGGCCGACCATTCGGGCGATATCATTATCCTTCAGGCACATATGATGGCGGAGCCGAAGTACAGAAGCCGCCTGACGGATCCGTCCACCGGGTATCACGAAGGGTACAGTGATTACCTGAAAACGGTGCTTCCGGTTGTGATGGAAAATGAGGAAAAAGGAAACTGTGTATTCTCACCACTGAGCCTTTACATCGCGCTGGGAATGACGGCGGAGATCTCTGGTGGAAATTCCCGGGCACAGATCCTGGATGTGCTGCACCAGCCGGATATTGAAACCTCGAGGTTCCGTATCAGCTCGATTTGGCAGGCCAATTACTGTAGTGACGACCGGGCCAAACTGATCCTGGCGAACTCGTTCTGGATGAATGATGATATTACATATAATCAGGAAGTGCTGGATACGTTAGCAAATGATTACTACGCCGCTTCTTTTTCCGGAGATCCAACAACGGAAGAATATACGAAGGCCTATCAGGCATGGATCAATCAGCAGACGGATTACCTGCTCGAAGATCAGATCAAGGAGTGGGAACTGGATCCGATGATGATTATGAATATCGTCTCGACCGTAAACTATGAAGCGAAGTGGATGGATGAGTTCACGGTCGATTCGGAACCGGGGGTATTCCATTCGCCGGTGGGAGATGTGTCCTGTAACTTTATGCACAACGAATTAATATACGAGTACCAGCAGCACGATGAAGAAGGCAAGATCATTGACACACAGATCTACTATGAGGGAGACCGCTTTACCGCCGTCATTCTTCACACGAACAGACATGGTGAAGTGCGGTTCATCCTCCCCAAAGAGGGGATCTCTCCGGAGGATCTGCTTTCTGATGAGAGCGTATATGACTATCTCAGCACCAGATACTTCCTGTTGCCGGACGACTATAACTGGATCACCGATATTAACGGAGTAAACATAAGTATGCCGATGTTTGATGTGACTTCCAAGTTCGATCTGAAGGATGACCTGAAAAAACTCGGAGTAACGGATATCTTTGATATAGAGCGTTCTGACTTTAGTCCTCTGACATCGGAAGAGTCTTACGTGAATACGGCCGAGCAGGATACACGGGTCATGGTGGATCAATACGGAATCAAAGCCGTTGCTGCAACAGTAATTGGAGATATCGGAATGGGAGGTTCGGATAATCTTGTTGATTTTACTTTGGATAGGCCATTCCTCTTTGCGGTAATAAGTGATGACGGACTTCCGGTGTTTGTCGGCATAATCAATAACCCGGCTCAGTAACGGTTCTGATCGAAAAGAACTTGCATTCTCAAGTGATAGCGGTATAATGATGAGGTGTTCATTTCTTGTGAGCTTTGCTTCAAAAATGAACACCTTTAATCTTGTCGCGGACAGGACAGAAGCACCGGCGATTCCGGTACGGCCAGATCCGTGAAACCCTGCAAAAAGGAGAAAACAAGTATGGGACTGAGCCGGAAACAGTTTGCGATCCTGGTGGCGATGAAAGAAGCGGAAACGCCGCTGACGCAAAGAGAATTGGAGAAGAAAACGGATTTTTCCCTGGGGACGATCAATAAAGTGATCAAGGAACTTTCCGAAGAAGGCCTGATTGAAAACGGCGTGGTCACGGAGAAGGGTGTCGATGCACTTGAGCCTTACCGTGCCAAGAGGGCCGTGTTCATTGCGGCGGGTTTCGGATCAAGAATGGTACCGATCACACTCAATACCCCGAAGCCCTTGGTCCGTGTTCACGGCAAACGCATCATCGATACATTGCTGGATGCCTGTGTGGACGCAGGGATCGAGGAGATCTATATCGTAAGAGGATATCTGGCGGAGCAGTTCGACCAGCTCCTATATAAATATCCGAACCTGCGTTTCCTGGAGAACCCGATGTTCAACGAGGCGAACAATATCAGTTCGGCGATGCTGGCAAGACATCTTCTTTCCAACTCGTATGTTTTCGAAGCGGATCTTCTTCTTTCCAATCCGAAGATCATTACGAAATACCACTATACTTCCGACTTCCTGGCGATCCCGAAGGACCGTACCGACGACTGGTGTTTCGCCGTAAAAGACGGCGTGATCAAAGAGGAAAAGGTCGGCGGGGAGAACTGCTGGCAGATGGTCGGAATTTCCTACTGGAACAAGGAAGACGGCGAGAAACTGGAAAAGGATGTTCCTTCCGTCTATGACGGACCCGGCGGTAAAGAACGCTACTGGGAACAGGTCCCGCTGGTGTATTGCAAAGACCGCTATAAAGTCGAAGTACGCGAGTGCAAGGAAGAGGATATCGTCGAGATCGATACCTTCCGCGAACTCAAAGAAATCGATAAGTCGTATGACGTGTAAAGGAGAAGACTATGGAACCGATCAAGAGAAACATCCTTCTGAATCCGGGGCCGTCGACCACGACGGATACCGTCAAGTATGCACAGGTAGTGCCGGATATCTGCCCGCGTGAGAAAGAATTCGCCGGTCTGATGAAAGGCCTTCGCGAGGACCTTGTGAGGGTCGTACACGGTGATCTTACGAAATACACCTCAGTTCTTTTCTGCGGGTCAGGAACGATCAATATCGATATCTGCATCAACTCCCTTCTTCCGGAAGGAAAGAAGGTGCTGGTCATCAACAACGGTGCATATTCCACGCGTGCGGTCGAGATCTGTCAGTACTACGGTCTGCCGCATATCGATCTGCAGTTCCCGGTCGATCAGCGCCCGGATCTTGCGGTGGTTGAAGAAACCCTGAAGAATAACCCGGACATCGGTCTGGTGCACACGACGCACAACGAAACCGGTACGGGTATTCTGAATCCGATCCGCGAGATCGGTGCACTGGCTCATAAGTACGGCGCAATCTTTACTGTCGACACCACTAGCACATACGCGATGCGCCCGATCGATATCGAGAAGGACAACATCGATTTCTGTATGGCTTCCGCGCAAAAAGGACTGATGGCGATGACCGGCCTTTCTTTTGTCGTGGGAAACCGTGCGATCCTGGAAGCGTCGAAAAACAACCCCAAGAGAAGCTATTACTGCAACCTTTTCCTGCAATATGACTGCTTCGAGAAGACAGGCGAGATGCATTTCACACCGCCGGTACAGACCATCTATGCGGCGCTTCAAGGCCTGAAGGAGTACTGGGAAGAGGGCGAAGAAGCAAAGTGGGCGCGCCACACGCGTGTTTTCGATGCGATCAATCAGGGTCTCGATGAACTGGGATTCCGTCAGGTGATCAAGCCGGAATGGCGCGCAGGACTGGTTTCCTCGGCCATCTATCCGGATGATCCGAACTGGAGTTTCGAGAAGGTGCACGACTACTGCTACGAACGCGGTTTCACCATCTATCCCGGAAAGATCAGCACGACGAATACCTTCCGTCTTTGCGCACTCGGCGCCATCGACGCACCGGATATCGATGCGTTCTTCAAGGTGTTTAAAGAAGCGCTTCTGGCGACCGGCGTTGCGGTTCCGGTACGTTACAACTGAGAGGAGATAATCAATGAAGACCGTTTATACCTGCTTTTGTACCGATGTGATCCATGAGGGTCATCTGAATATTCTTAAAGAAGCACAGAAACTGGGAAAAGTCATCGTCGGGTGTCTCTCGGATAAGGTGCTGATCCGCTACAATAAGTTCCCGACCATCGCTCAGGAAGACCGTGTGAAGCTTTATCGGTCCCTTCCCGGCGTTGAACAGGTCGTCATCCAGGAAGATATGCATTACGACGATGTCGTCACGCTGATCCATCCGGATTATATCGTCCATGGCGATAACTGGAAGAACGGGCCGGAGAGCGCGATCCGCGAGCATGTGGAGAGCCTTCTTTCCGCGTATGGCGGACAGCTTGTAGACATTCCCTATACATATAACGAAGATGTCAGAAAGATCGACATGCAGCTTCGTGAGAAACTGGCGATGCCGGAATACCGGAGAAAGCGCCTGCGCCAGCTGATCGAGATGACGCCTGTTGTTAAGGCGATGGAAGCCCACAGCGGCCTGACCGGTCTGATCGTTGAGAAGACCGTTGTCGAGCATGAAGGCAAACTCGACCAGTTCGATGCGATGTGGGTCAGCTCCCTTTGCGACAGTACAGCCAAGGGAAAGCCGGATATCGAACTTGTCGATATGACTTCGCGTTTCAGAACGATTGAAGATATCACGGAAGTCACCACGAAGCCGATCATCTTCGATGGCGATACCGGAGGACTTCCGGAACATTTTGTATACACGGTAAGAAGCCTGGAGAGACTGGGCGTATCGGCAGTCATTATCGAGGATAAGACCGGCCTTAAGAAGAATTCCCTCTTCGGTACCGAAGTCCAACAGACCCAGGCGTCCATCGAGGAATTCTCCGCCAAGATCGCAGCAGGTAAGAAAGCCCAGCTGACAGACGACTTCATGATCATTGCCCGTATCGAAAGCCTGATCCTCGAGCGCGGCATGGACGACGCCCTCGAACGCGCCGGTGCTTTTGTAAAAGCGGGAGCGGACGGCATCATGATCCACAGCAGAAAGAAAGATCCGGCTGAGATCTTGGAGTTCTGCGACAAGTTCCGTCAGATGGATCCGACGACACCGATCGTGGTCGTGCCGACAAGCTTCAATGTGATCACGGAAGAAGAGCTGGCGGCACACGGCGTCAACATCGTCATCTACGCCAATCAGCTGACACGAAGTGCTTTTCCGGCGATGCAGAAGACCGCGGAAGACATTCTTAAGAATCACCGCGCCAAGGAAGTAGATGACCGCCTGATGTCCATTAAAGACATTATTACGCTGATCGACGAGATCTAAAAAGACAGCATGCCCTGTGTTACGCGGGGACGAGAAAAGGAGCAGCAAATGAAAGTAGAAAAACTTGTAGAAATCATCGGTTCGGATTTTTATTCCGGTGTTCCGGATTCCCAGCTAAAAGCACTGTGCAATTATCTGATGCATACTTACGGTATTGATCCGTATCACCATGTGATCGCGGCAAATGAGGGTAACTGCACGGCTCTTGCGGCCGGTTATCATCTGGCTACGGGGAAGGTCCCGGTGGTCTATATGCAGAACAGCGGTGAAGGCAACATCATCAACCCGGTGGCCAGCCTTCTGAATGATAAGGTCTACGCGATCCCGATGGTCTTCATTATCGGCTGGCGCGGTGAGCCCGGCGTACATGATGAGCCGCAGCACATCTACCAGGGCGAGGTGACGGTCAAGCTTCTGGATGATATGGGTATTGCAAGCTTTATCATCGGGAAAGATACGACCGATGAGGAAGTGGCGGCAAAGATGGCAGAGTTCCGTTCTATCCTCGACGAAGGAAAAAATGTTGCTTTCGTGATCCGTAAAGGCGCGCTCTCCTTTGACGAGAAAGTCGTCTATGAAAACGAGAACACCATGACCCGCGAGGAGATCATCCGGCACATCGTGGCCGTCAGTGAAGAGGATCCGATCATTTCCACCACGGGAAAAGCATCGCGCGAACTTTTCGAAACGCGTGTGGCGAACGGACAGGAGCATAAATACGATTTCCTGACAGTCGGTTCAATGGGACATAGTTCCTCGATCGCGCTGGGCGTTGCGATCAATAAGCCCGAGCAGAAGATCTGGTGCGTGGACGGCGACGGAGCGGTCCTGATGCATATGGGTTCCATGGCGGTCATGGGTGCCAATGCACCGAAGAATCTCGTACATATCGTCATCAATAACGGCGCACATGAGACCGTCGGCGGCATGCCGACCGTGATGGACAGTGTCGATCTGGTGGGCGTTGCGAAGGCCTGCGGTTATCCTTATGCCGTTCGGGTATCGGATTTCGAAGAACTTGACCGTGAGCTTTCATTGGCCAAGGGACTTACCGAGCTTTGCTTCATCGAGGTGATGAGCTCGATCGGCGCAAGAGACGATCTGGGACGTCCGACAACGACCGCCCTCGAGAATAAGCAGAACTTCATGGAGTACCTGAAGACCCTGTAATCAGGCTTTCTCTTCTTTTTTCGTCAATTCCTTGAATTTGGCTTCGAGGTAGTCGGCCATACGTGTGGCGCCTTCGCCCTGGTATGCCCAGGCTTCGTCTCTGACCTGATGACGGCTCTCCGTGAATGTCTGATCCTCAAGACAGTCATCGATCATTTTCTTCAGGTCGCCGCGGTTTTCCTTTGTGAGCTTGGCGCCCAGTCTCGGGATTACGCTTAAGCCCCAGGGCAGGCGGTTGAGCCACCATGCATCGTACGGGGAAGCATCGAATTCGGTATCCGCGCAGATCACAGGCTTATCGAACACCAGAGAGAAATCGAAGATGACGCCGGAGAAGTCGGAGATCAGGATGTCCGAGCGGTTCAAGGCATCGAAGTTATCCGTATCGCGGTTCCACTCCAGCTGCTCGCTGTCCGGGAATTGAGCCATCAGCTTATCCATCAGTTCTTTTTCAGAGGTAAAAGACTGCGGATGCGGACGCACGATGATGTGATATCCCGTTGAAAGAAGATCCGTAATGAAGTCCGCGCCGTAGCGGGAAAGGATCGCGCTGGTGCCCCAGGACGGCGCAAGAAGCACGGTCCTCGTCTTTTTCTCCGAAGAATCGGAAGCGCTCTCTGCGGCGGCCTTTCTTTCTTTGAACTTTCTGGCTTTTTCATCCATAAAAGGACTGCCTGTCAGGACAAGTTCCTTGGCCGGAAGTTTGCGGGCCGCCTCGAGATCACGTGTGTCGTCGATCTGGAACTGACCCGACAGCAGAAGCGCGTCATAATAGTCGATACCGAACATGCGGTAGGTCGTCATCTCGGCAGGGGAGTGCGGGATGTGAACGTAGTATTTGACGTCCTTGCTGCGCTTCCACTGGTAAACATCAAGGCCAGGTGTGGTCGAAAGAACGATTGTGGCCTTAAGGAAATTGAGTTTGGCAAAAGCCTTGTTGCCGGCGCCGATGAACTCGGTCTTTACATGGGACATCTCGGTCTGCTTTAAGCCCGGATCGTCTTCGGAAGCGGTCATGTAGACGCAGTCGATCCCGCGCTTGTCCAGTTCACGAAGGACCGGCTCGAAGACGGACCAGTAACGTTTATCGTCAGAGAAGACCGCCAAAGGGATCGCCTGATCGGCGTTCTCTTTCTGTTTACCGCCGGAAAGCAGGAAGCGGAGCTTGACCCAGATGCCCTTGAAGGCGAAGCGGGCCACGCCCAGAAGGCCGATCAGAATTGCAAATAGCATGGAACCCGTACCCGGGTCGATATAAAGGCGAACGATCGTCATGGATGATTCTCCTCCTTTTTCCAGTTGTTCTTGTCGAAGAGGTCCTGTCTTTGCAGGGAATACCACTTCGTATCGGTGAATGTGTTGCCGGAGTTCGATTCGGCAGACCAGTTATCGGTATAAAGGATATACATTTTCTCCGCGTTCTTCGCATCTTCCTGGAAGACCGGATTGTTCGTGAAGGGGTTGACCGGATTATCCAGAAGCCCGTACATCGCCAGATACGGGGTATCTGCGTTGGTCATGAAGGTGTAATCCGTAGTAAACTCGGAGGTGCTTCCGAAGTCCTTATAAAGGAGCACGGGGTTATAGCCCATGGCATCTTCCGGGTCATAGATCGTATCCGTATTTCCGCCGTTTCCGAAGAGCATATCTTCGAACTGTCCCAGGCCCCAGCCGTGGTCGGATACGATAATGATCCTGGTGTTGTCATAAACGCCCAGTTCGCGGAGCTTGTCCATCCAGTTGCCGAGCTGGATGAAGGCGGCCATATTGCTCTGGTAATGCGCCAGCTGATAGGTGGTCTCCATCTTCATCTCTTTGCCGTTATAGGTGAAACGGTCGGCATGTGTCCGATCATATTCGCTGTTATCGACCTCGTGAACAGGCTCGTAGGAAGGCTCCTGCAGCGGGATGATGTTATGTGTTGCGCTGTTCTGCATCATCAGGAAGGTGTTCCCACCGTCAGAGCTTGCCTCTGTGATCGAGGGCAGGGCGCGAAGGACCTCGTAGGAATTGAGGAAAGAATCCATCAGGGCATCCGGTACCACGTAGCGGTCGATATTACCGCCCTGGATCAGCGCCGTGCTGGATGTGCCGGGCTGGAAGTAGATACCGGTTGAGTACACCGCCGGCTGCATAAAGAGCGGGGAGACTTTCATGATGCTGTAGCAGAAGAAGTTTCTTCTCCACAGGGACTGCATATTGTCTGCGATATCGCCATCCACACGGAACTGTCCGAACTCGGTGTTATACGCATGGATCTCCGGATATGCATCGTAGATCGACAGATCCGGGATCAGGCTGTAACCGGCATAAGGCGGGTCCATGACGGTGACATCATATCCGGCCTCGCTGAAAAGCACCGGCATCATGGTCAAAGCTTCGTTGTGTTTCTCTTTAAGAGAGAGTTCCGGACGCTCATCGATCCGGCTCGGCATATAATCATACCCGCCGAAAAGCGCCGGTGCCGCAACCAGTGTTCTCGTTCCGAAAGAAAGCGTGTTCGGATACCAGGTGAATCCCTGGAACTGCTGAGCAAGTTCGGGCTTTTCCTGGAACATATACGGGATGTAAGAGGCGATGGAACGGTCGATCATCAGTACGATCACATTCTGTCCGTCTTTGCTGAGTGTCAGCGTCGGATGGTCGCTTGAGGTTTCGCTGATCACGCGGCGGATCTCCGGCATGGTATCCTGGATCTTATAGATGTTGTAGCCGGACATTGCGGCTACGGCGATAAGAAGTACCGGAGACACGAAGGAGATGACATGCTCTTTCTTGAAACGGAAGATTACGATCACAAGTGCCGCCAGGACCAGGATCACCAGAAGGTTCAGGATCTTCCTTTTGAGCGCCAGATCGAGCGCCACATCAAATCGGAGGTCCGGTGTCAGGGAATTGCTGTTGGCCCCGAAGATCATGTAGTTCGCCGTACTGGTGATCGCGCAGATCCAGATGGCAATCGTAAAGATACGCTTGCTCTTATTGCTGGCAAGATAGTAGAACAGCCCGAACCATACAACGAAGAATCCGAGTGCTGTCAGGAAAGCAAAGACGATATAGCGGACAGGCGAGTGCACCGCCGAGGTCAGTACGAATTCGTAAGGAGAAGACTTGATGACCGCAGAGGGGATCAGGCTGCCTACCAGGATCGCCAGGAAGAAAGCGCCCCCGAGGAAAAGCTTCGGGTCGGCCTTTTTGACATCGGATGCTTCGGATTTCTTTTCAGAAGGCTTAAGAAGGAGACTCAGGATCAGCGGGATCTGCATGAGGACGCCGGTAGCGATAATGGCCAGACGGAAATCCTTCGGTCCTGTATAGGAGAAGAAAGCGTATACCAGAACTCCGGCGCCTGCGATCGAAAAGAGGATGCCGGCGACACGGCGTTTATTCTTACTTCCGTTTACGACGTTCTTCAAAAGCGAGAAGATGTTGTTCAGTGTCCAGTAGAGAACTAATCCGGACGGGGAATCATAAAGCAGTACCAGGAAGATGATGGCCATACCGTGAAGCTGGATCTTATCCTTGAGTTTCAGGCCTTTGGTATAGATCTCACTGGAGAAGATGTTGATCAGTGTCATCAGGATCGGAAGCACATTGATCGCGAACCCGCCGACGGTAAAGAGGGCATCCGGCTTGGAAAGGTCAGAAAGCATGAGAAACTTCGCGCCCTGAAGATCGGGGAGCTTTGAAAGGAAGTTATACGCCGCAATGAAGAACGGAACTTCCAGAAGAAGTGCGATCGAGCTTCGGATCGCGTAGATCGGCTTGTAGTTATTCTGCCGGTAATAGGTCTGGAGCATCATGTAGCGCTCGTCGCCCTTGAATGTCTTCTTGATATGCTCGACAAAAGGCGCCATTTTCTTTTCGCGCTCGCGTTCCTCAGCCTGGATCGCATCCGCCCGGTTATAGAACGGAAGGAGCAGAAGATTGACCACCAGGCTTAGCGGGAAAATCGCCGAGCCGCTGCTTCGGAGCAGGTGGAATGCCGTGCTGTAGACCGCTTCGAAGATGAGTGTCAGCGGCGACAGAAACAGCTGATAGAGGATCTGTGATATAGACATAAAGTCGAACTTCCTTTTCTAGTTGCTAATTTCATTTTCCTTTTTGCGTGGCGCCGAAAGATATGAAACGGGATCTCCCTTCCCGGATCACAGAGGCACTTTCACGCAGAAAAATATTATAGCACAATATTATATATATAGGGGACCCGATTATTGAATCGGGGACACAGCATAATTTTATATATGGAGGCCCCGGTTTTTCCTGTGATAAAATGAAGGCATTAAGTTCTCAGGGAGTTTCAAGATGACGAATCAGGATCACATGAAGATCGTTTTTTCTGAACCGGCAAAAAGATGGGAAGAGGCACTTCCTGTCGGTAACGGCCGTCTCGGCGGTATGGTCTTCGGTCTTCCGTTTATTGAACGCTTCCAGCTGAACGAAGATTCCGTCTGGTCCGGAGGACCGATGGACAGGAATAATCCTTCGGCAAAAGAGGCTCTTCCGAAGATCCGGAAACTGATCTTTGAAGGGAAAATCGCTGAAGCCGAGGAGCTTTGCGCATTTGCGCTTTCGGGTACCCCCGAAGAAGAACGGCACTATGAACCTTTGGGAAATCTTTTCATCGAGTTCTGCGGTCGGGATACGGAGTACTCCGGTTATCACAGAGAACTGGATATTCAACATGCAGTGGCGACGACAGAATTCATCATGAACGAAGTGCGTTACCGCCGGGAAGTTATCTGCTCTTATCCGAGAAATGCTATGATCATCCACCTTACGGCGGATCGTCCGGGTATGCTGAATTTCCAGGCACAGCTCGGACGGGGAGGAAAACCTTGGGAAGAGATCCCCTATCAGATGCAGACGATCCGAAAACAGGCATATAACAATAATGTGGATCGGATCTCCGCAAGAGATGGGAACGTGCAGCTCATGGAAGCTTCGACCGGAGGCCCCGATGGAATCCGGATGGCATGCGCAGTGAAGGTGATTTCTCTTGGCGGCACCTCTGAAGTGATCGGTAACTCGACCTTGATCCGAAATGCAGATGAAGCGGTCCTTATACTATGCGCCGATACCACTTTTCGGGAAGAGGATCCGGCCGCATCTGTTCTTTCACGGCTGGATCGGGTGGCATCCTGCGGAGAACCCGGGAAAGTTTGGGAGATCCTTCGAAATGAGCATCTAGCCGATTATTCCGGACTTTTTAACACTGTTACACTTGAAATTGACGGTCAGGAGGACATCGTTCGTTTCTTCCAGTTCGGCCGTTACCTCATGATCTCCGGCTCCCGTCCGGGATCACTTCCGCTGAACCTTCAGGGGATATGGAATCCGGACTATATACCGATGTGGGGAAGCCGGTTTACGATCAATATCAACACCGAGATGAATTACTGGCCGGCGATGGTCACAAATCTTGCCGAGTGTGCCGAGCCGCTGATCGATCACATCGAGAGGATGAGAAAAAACGGCAGGAACACGGCGGAGAAAATGTACGGATGCCGTGGATTCTGTGCTCACCATAACACGGATATCTGGGGCGATACCGCACCTCAGGATGTCTGTCTGAGTTCGAGTTACTGGGTCATGGGGGCAGCCTGGCTTTGCCTTCACATCTGGGAACAGTACCTTTTTACCAAGGATGAGGTGTTCCTGAAGAAGCATTATCCGGCGATGTCGGAAGCCGCCACTTTCGTGATGGATTATCTGGTGGAAGACGGTGAGTTCCTGGTGACCTGTCCTACGCTTTCTCCGGAGAATACATACATCCTTCCAACGGGTGAAAAGGGTGTGATCTGTAAGGGCGCTTCCATGGATAATCAGATCATAACGGAACTTCTTACCGCCTGTATTCGGGCTGAAAAATCATCGATAAGGATGAATGTCCGAATATCGACGACCATCTATCTGACCGCGCAAAGACTGTGCTGTCGCGCATTGCGCCGATCCGGATCGGGAAGCACGGACAGATCATGGAGTGGAATGAAGACTACGAAGAAGCCGAACCGGGGCACCGCCACATCTCTCAATTGTTCGCACTTTACCCCGGAACACAGATCAGTAAGGACAAGACACCGGAGCTTTTTGAAGCGGCAAAAAAGACCATCGAAAGAAGACTGTCTTTCGGAGGAGGCCATTCCGGCTGGAGCCGGGCGTGGATCATCAATATGTATGCCCGCCTGGGAGAAGGAGATCTTGCCTATGAGAATCTTCGCACGCTCCTTACGACACAGACACTTCCCAACCTTTTTGACGATCATCCTCCGTTTCAGATCGACGGGAACTTCGGCGCGACTTCTGGCATTGCGGAAATGCTGGTGCAGAGCCATGAGGAGGAAGTGAAGCTTCTTCCCGCACTTCCGAAGGAGTGGAAGAAATACGGTAAAGTGGAAGGCCTCCGTCTTCGCGGAGGCAGGATCCTTCGGTGCCTTGAATGGAAAGACGGGGAGATCCTTCGCGCCGAGATCGAAGACGAATAGAAACCGAATACGTTACGAGCATTCCCTTAAAGAAAAACTTCACGTAAAGACACAGTTCTTTTGAATAAGAATATAGAATTTGTGCGGTTTCTTTGATAATATTAATTTCGAAAGTGAGGGGTGTATATGTCAACAACAAACATTGTCATTATGGTGGCGATCGGGATCTATCTTCTCGCTATGATCGTGATTGGCGCCGTATTCAGCAAGAAAAACAAGAACACAGATGACTTCTATCTCGGTGGAAGACGGCTCGGACCGATCGTTACCGCGATGAGTGCAGAAGCGTCGGACATGAGTTCCTGGCTTCTGATGGGTCTTCCGGCGGTTGCCCTGATGACGGGTATTCCGGAAGCCTTCTGGACAGCGCTGGGCCTGGCCGTCGGTACGTACCTGAACTGGCTGTTTGTCGCTAAGCGCCTGCGTATCTACACAAGTAAAGTGGATGCGGTTACGCTGCCGGACTTCTTCTCCAAGCGTTTCGGTGATGATAAGCACATCATTACATTGATTGCCGCGCTCTTTATCGTGGTGTTCTTTATTCCTTATACCGCATCGGGCTTTGCAGCTTGCGGTAAGCTTTTCTCCGCGCTCTTCGGAATCGATTATGTGGAATCCATGATCATCTCCGCCATCGTTATCGTGCTGTACTGCACACTGGGCGGATTCCTGGCAGCTTCGACCACTGACTTCATTCAGTCCATTATCATGACGATCGCACTTTTGGTCGTGCTGGGTGTGGGCGAAGGTGTGATCAACGGCTTTGATACTGTATTTGATAATGTCCGTAGTTTCGAAGGATATATGGATGTATTCAAGGGCTACGATGTGGCTTCCGGAACCGTCGGAAGCTATGGTGCACTTCCTGTTGCATCCACATTGGCCTGGGGCCTCGGTTACTTCGGAATGCCTCACATCCTTCTGCGCTTCATGGCCATCGAGGATCGTGAGAAACTCAAGATCTCCCGCCGCGTGGCTTCTGTTTGGGTCGTAATTTCCATGGGTGTTGCGGTACTGATCGGTATCGTCGGCTATTCTCTCATGAAGGGCGGCATCGTTCCGACATACGAGAATGCATCCGCTGCTGAGACGGTGATCGTAGATGTCGCGAAGTGGATCGCTTCCCACGGTTACATTCCGGCCTTTATCGGTGGTATTATCCTCGCCGGTATCCTGGCTTCCACCATGTCCACTGCGGACTCACAGCTTCTCGCAGCTGCTTCCTCTATCTCCCAGAACCTGGTTCAGGAGACCTTCAAGGTGAAGCTTTCCGAGAAGAAGGGAATGTGGCTGGCACGTATCTGCGTTCTCGTTATCTCTGTGATCGCAGTATTCCTGGCACTTGATCCGAGCAGCTCGGTATTCCGTATCGTATCCTTTGCATGGGCAGGATTCGGCGCTGTGTTCGGACCGCTGGTCCTCTTCGGATTGTTCTGGAAGAGAACAACGAAGTGGGGCGCTATCGCAGGGATGCTTTCCGGCGGTATCACCATCTTTGTTTGGAAGTTCGTGATTCGTGAAGTTTTCTCCGACACGATCCTGAATATCTACGAGCTCCTGCCGGCGTTTATCGTGGCGAGCATCTTCATCGTGGTCGTCAGCCTCGTGACCAAGGAACCGGACGACAACATCAAGAAGACTTTCGACTTCGTAAAGAAGCAGTCGAAGATCTGAGGATCTTCGACTTAATCTTCTGTAATCTCCCGAAGAAGAAAGTTTCCGGTGAGGGGATCGCGGACCGAGATATCGATCCGTGCCGGATCCGGCACATTTTTAACAAAATCCGGACGGCTTTTCGGCACTTCACGGAGGTAGTAGTCCAGCGTCAATGCATCGCGGACTTCTTCTTCGTAAAGTGTCGTTTTTTCGTCGACGAATTCCAGAAGGATATCGTAGCGGCGGGATCTGGCAGGAGTATGCGTGTAGTAGTTTTTCTCTTTGTAGAACTCCGCCAGTGCCAGGAACATATCGAAGGGAGTCTCAAATGCTTTCTGCAGGAAAGGAAGTGTCACCGTGAACTGGTGGGTGTTGTAATAAAGCTCCACCATTTCCTCGACATGCTTTAGCATGCAGAGTTCCTCGAAACGCAGCCACCTTGTGGAGAGAACTTCGTAGGGGGAATCGGCCGAATACATAATACCGAACCGCTCACAGTCCTTTTCGATCGGAGCGCCCTTAAGCACCTTCAGGAAACCCAGCTGAAGCTGCGTCGGTTCCAAAGCGTACACGTCATTGAAGGAATTCCGGAAGCTTCGGAATCCTTCGTACGGAAGTCCGGCGATGAGGTCCAGATGGATGTGAAGATTGTGTGCCTTGTTGAGATCCAGCACGACCTTCTCGATCTTATGCAGGGAAGAGGGCCGGTTCACGGCCTGGAGCGTATCGAGGTTCGTGGTCTGGATCCCGATCTCCAGTTTCACCTGGCCGGGACGCATTTTTCGAAGGATCTCGATGGCTTCTTTGTCCAGAAGCTCTGCGGCGATCTCGAAATGAAAATGTGTTTTGCCGTTATCGTGTTCGTGGATATAGTTCCAGATGGCTTTTGCTCGATCGATATCGCTGTTGAATGTACGGTCGATGAACTTGACCTGCGGGATCTGCGAATCAAGGAAGAACTGGAGCTCGCGGAATACGAACGGCAGGCTTCTGTAGCGGACGGTCTTGTCGATGGCCGACAGGCAGTAGCTGCAGCGGAAGGGACATCCGCGTGAGGATTCGTAATAGACAATGCGGTTTTCGAAGTCATCGATTCCGTCTTCGTAGATGAAGGGGAGAGAATCCATGCTGGACAGCGTCTGATCGATGGTACTCGGACGCTCGCGAAGGGCCACATTCGGAATGGAAGAAAAATCGGGGACAGAACGATCCTCACCGTCGTATCCGGCGCGGCAGTAAGATCCGACAATGCGTGTGAAAGCCGTCTCTCCTTCGCCAACGATAATGCCCCGCACGCAGGGAAACTTCCCGAAGATCTCTTCACAGTTATATGACACTTCCGGTCCGCCCAGCCAGATGTCCGTATCTGGCAGGACTTTGGGAAGATCCATAAGAAGTTTATTTACGATATCGATGTTCCAGATATAAGTGGAGATGCCGATCGCGTCCGGGTGATTCTCACAGATCTCCGAAAGAATGCTGTGGAAAGGCTGATTGATCGTCGTTTCCATGATGGAAGTGACGCCGGGGTACACCCGGTCGGCGTAAGATTGTAAAGAATAAACGGCAGGGTTGGAATGGATGAACTTGGCGTTGATCGCAATAAGAAGAAAATTCATAAATCCGCTCCTTTCCCGCATTACGCAGTCAAGGGAGCCACGTCATGCGTCTTGGTTGTACGTTGTTTCATGCATCCTTAACATCATCATACACCCAAATTATGAGCATTTTGCGAACTTAATGATTTCTTAACAATTATTTATTCTTCTTTTAATCTCCCTTAGCGTTTGATTTGACTTTTCCGTTTATTCTGAAAACATGAGAACAGCGAATGCGGGAAACATAAATCAAAACCCGACATCACAGGAAACAGACAACAGAAGTGAAAACAACAACGAGGGAGGCAAAGAAGATGAACAAGATGGAGAAGAGAGAAAGAACCACATTATTGATCCGTGTAATCATGACGGTCGTCACTACACTGGCAGGCGCAGGATGCTTCCTGTCCGAGAAGCTGATGCTGGGCAGCCTTTATTTCGGCATGGCTCTGGTATTCATCATCTCCATGATCTTCAATCTTTTCCGCTCCATGTTCACACGTTCCGCAAGGACCTCCGCCTGATCCGCATTCGCCGAATAGACGAATGCAGGATCGCGAAGAGTCTAAAGCATCGGAAGCATCTGAAACGGAATATGCATTGAAGCGGAAGATGCTTTTGAAGAATAATTACATTGCGGTGTAGCCGCCATCTACCGGGAGATTCACACCGGTGACATACGCAGATTCTTTCGAAGCAAGGAAGAGTGTAGCCGTATCGAGCTCGCCCTCTTCACCATAGCGCTCCTCAGGGATCATGGTCTTGGCGTTCTGCTGGAAGAAATCACTGTTTAGTGTGTCGCGTGTCAGGTCAGTATAGAAGTACCCCGGGCAGATCGCGTTCACGGTAATATTGTACTTACCCCATTCGGATGCCAGCGCACGGGTCATGTTGACGACACCGCCCTTTGCCGCGTGATACGGCGCAGAACCGCAGATCTTATTTCCGACAAGACCATACATAGAAGCAATGTTGATGATACGGCCGTACTTGGCGCCGATCATGTATTTCTTCGCGACCGCTCTTGCTACGCGAAAAGAACCGAATAAGTCGATGTTCATTTCGTTGCTGAACTGTTCATCGGTAATATCCTCTGCCGGGGCAACGGCGCCGGTTCCGGCATTATTGATCAGGATGTCGACACGTCCGAACTTTTCAAGGACCGTATCCACCATCTTGTCGACGGCTTCGGTATCGGTGATATCACAGCGAACGGCAAGAGTCGGAACTCCGTATTCCTTGGCGAGGTCCTCCGCAACCGCATCGATCATTTCCTGACGGCGGGCAACAGCGACGATCGCCGCTCCCTGGTTTGCCAGCGCGCGGGCCATCTGTACGCCCAGACCGGTCGAGCACCCGGTAACGATAGCAACTTGTCCTTTGAAATCAAAATAGTTCTTCATATATATATCTCTCCTGTCTTGTGTTTTTCCGCTCAAAAGTATATCATTTTCCCCTCTCGAAATGGGTTTCGCGTTCGTTCGTTATTTATACAAGAATAAAATGTGTTATCCTAGAAAGGCGTGGCAAGAACACAACGATTATGAGCATTTGATTTTCATTTGGGGTTTCATATGATTTTCATTTCTGCTTGAAAAGCACTGGAAACGATAGTAAAAGAAAATTAACAAGAGGGATATCATGAACCGTTACGAAGCGACATTATGCTATATTTACGGTCCGAAAGGCGTACTGATGCTTCACCGGACGAAGAAGGAAAACGACATTAATAAGGATAAGTATATTGGTGTCGGCGGTCACGTGGAGCAGGGGGAATCCCCCGAAGAGTGTATCCTCCGGGAAGTCCGGGAAGAGACCGGTCTTGAGATGACATCCTACCGCCTAAGAGGGATCATCACCTTCGTGATCGATGATTTCGATGAGTGCTGCTTCCTCTTTACCTGCGACGGATTCGAAGGGGAGATGACTTCCTGTGAAGAAGGAGAACTTGTATGGATCGATCCCGCAAAAGTGGAAGAACTCCCGATCTGGCCGGGGGATAAGATCTTCTTCCGTCTTTTGAAAGAACGAAGCGATGTGTTCTCTCTGAAACTCCATTACGTTCATGATGAACTGATCTCTGCCGCGGTGGATGGAAAGAATATTGAAATTGTAGTATAAATATATGCGCAGATACCGCCTTGTGTGAAACGTCCGTCATAAGCGGAGTGTCCGGCCGGGGAAGTCCCGGGTGAAAAGGCGAGCGAAAGGAAAAAGAAAAACGTGGAAGAAACAAAGACGAGCCAGTCGAATGGTGATAACGAAAACAAGGTAAAGGAATCCGAATCGGAAGAACGGGCATTCGGAAGAGGTCCGAAGAAGAAAAAGAAGTCCGCATACCGCCGCATGATCGAGCACCGCATCAAGGTGGTGTCGATAATCGTGGGCGTGATCGCGCTGCTTCTGGTTCTTTTCTTTACGGTCTTTGCCAGCTACGATTTTTCAGAAAAAGCCTGGCACGTGAAGTTTGACCCGATCCACGGCTACAAATATACGATCTACATGAAACAGCAGTATACGCACTCGCGCATCGTCATTTCTTCCTGCAGTAAGAAGTCGGAAGAGGTGAAGGTTCCTGATACCATCTGGGGAGTACGGGTCGAAGAACTTGAAGAAGGTGCTTTTGCCGATGAGGTAAAGACCATCCGCCTGGGACAGTACATATATATCGTCGGAGAAGGGTATGGCAGCAAGACTCTGATCCTGCCGTCCACCTACGGACAGACGGAGAACTATACATCTTTTAAAGATAAAAGAGGAAGTGGTTTCTACTACAAGGCACTTCCGGATGGAACGCTCATGGCCTTCGCTTACTTTGGAACGGAAGACAATTACAGCGTTCCCGGTTCTTTTGCCGGAATCAAAGTTTCCAAAGCGACTGAGTACTATGTTAACGATGATTATCTGACGCTCCTTGCTGAAGAGGAAGCCGATCACTCCACGATCCTTCCGTACAACATGGTCCGCGTCAAGATGGTTCAAAGAGACGGCATCGATCCGTATGTGACTTCTCTGGAGGATCTGGAAAGCCGCGAGAAGATGAAGGTGAGACTGATGTCCCTTCCGGATCAGTATGCATACGGACCGGACGGTTTACCGGCAGACGGGGAGAGCGCCATTAAACTTGCGATGACGACCCGCGGCAACGGTGTCGATGAGAGTTGTGCCATGGTCATGGCCAAATATCCGCCGCTGAACTTCGTTTCCGCCGCCCGCTTCCTCTCCAAAAGAACTTCCGACTGTCACACTGAAGGCGAACCCGACTTTGAAGACTGGCTCTGGGCCGGCATGGTTGAAGTCGGCTGAAATCCTGTTTACAGGTTGAGGTATAGCGAGTCTTTCAAAAACAAACCGAATAGGCATACCCCAATAGGTTTACCTAATAATTTTACCCAATAGGCATACCAAATAGGTGTTTGCAGGGTTCTTGGTCAGCTGCTCCGGCTTACCAGATTCGCGATTTTGGCTCGCTAGGTAAGTCAGCTCTCCGATTCAAGGAAAATGGAGATCCTGAGATGATGCTTTATTTCAAGAATGAACGTATCAGCCCGGTATTTGGACTATATGCCGATGCCGAGGGTGGTGGTGGCGGTGGAGATGGTTTCTGTCGGCGGGTCATCGGGGTCGATGAATTCGAAGAGGCTTCCGGTGACGACTTCGACGAGGATGTATTTATAGTCATCCTGGTAGAAGATCATGCAGCCTTCGTTAATGCCCTTGCTGTGAAGCTCTTCGGTCGGCAGTTTGCTGTCGTCGCGGACGGTGATCGTTTCACGCTTTTGGAGATCTTCCCATTCGGCAGGAAGTCCGTAGACGATGGTCTTGCCTTCCCAGGTGTAAAGCTTGCCCTGGAAAACGACATACATTTCCGAATTGACATAAGGTTCTTCAAGCTTTTTGGTGCGGACCATGGTCTTGCAGCTGAAGATCGTGGCGCCGCAGTAGGTGACCCAGAGCAGAAAAACAATGATTGACAGAAGCTGGATGGCCAGCCATTTGCGGAAATAGGCGATGACCAGAAGGATGGCCATGAGGATGCCGGTGATGGCGTAGAAGTAGTAAAGCCGATAATATGAATCGTAATGACACACTTCGTGAACGCATAAAAAAGCAAAGACGGACATTACCACGAGAACGACGCACTCCACGATCATCAGGATCAGAAGCGTTCTTTGGTTTTTGGACCTTTCAGACGAAACAGATCCGCTCCGCTTGGACGCGGGAACGGATGGACCTTTGGATTCGGACATTTTGATTTGCTCCTTTTGCTATGCCGGGATAGTATTTACATCAGCCCTGTACGAAAGCCTGAAGTCTTTCTTTGGTCAGGAACCCGAGGGATTGTTTCTTCGGTTCGCCATTTTCGAAAAGGATCAGTGTCGGGATGCTGGAGATGTGATACTGCAATGCGATCTCCATCTGCTCATCTACGTTGACTTTGCCCACGATGATCTTGCCTTCGTTCTCGTTTGCGAATTCCTCGAGAACCGGTGCCAGCATCTGGCAGGGACCGCACCATGTGGCCCAGAAGTCCACAAGAACGGGGAGGGAAGCCTTCAATACTTCCTGTTCGAAGTTATCTTTGGTTAATGTAATCTCAGCCATCAATATTCTCCTTTGATTTCGCGCGTGAATAATCTGCGATTATTCCTTTTATTCCTTACATACTTTATTAGCGCCTATACGCATTGTTATTTGCGCTTATAGTATAGCATACAATGACAGAAGCCTTCGAAGTCCGGGTCGGCGATCTGGTCGCGGAATTCTTTACACATGCATTTGGTATCCTCGGTCTTCTCCAGACGGCAGGGGCAGTATCCGCCTTTCTGCTTCAGTCCCTCCTTGATTGCTTCGACGACTTTCTCATCGGGGTTTAATTCGATCTTCATACAATTTTCCTTTCTTCGGAGCAGTGCTTCTGCATCGATCCGATCTTGTAAGTATCGTCTGCATCGATTCGATCTTCCGGCTTTTCAGCTCATAATCAGATTATACATTTTTTCCAACAAAAAAGGGATCGTTTCCGTTTGGAACGATCCCTATTCGAAACATGTTCAAATACGATCAGACGAGACGTGTTCTCATCTTATCATAAGCTTCTCTGGCGACTGCACGTACGCTCGGATCGGAATCCGCAAATGCCAGTTTCTTCAGATATTCCTCACAATGCTTCGCATTGATGTTTCCTGCAGATTCTGCCGCAGCAGCTCTAACAGCAGGAGACGAATCACGGAATAGAGGAATCAGGTGCATACCTGAATCATATGTATTGATCTGTCCCATCGCCTTAGCTACTGCCAAACGGATCTCATCCTCCGGGTCATCAGCCATTTTCAACAGCGCGCCCAGATTCTGCTTCTTGCCCAGTTTCTCGATCTTTTCAGTCAGTCTATCAATCTTTGCCATCCGGATCGCCCCTTTCTTTAGAATTACACGTAGTTTCTATTTAGATTATGCACTAAATTTAGCAAATGTACTAGAGGTATTTGCTAATAACTACGAAAAAAATTGTTTCAAATTTGTGAACGTAGCCTCATATATCTTAATTCTTTTTTAGTCATTAACGCAATAGGATTAAGCGAAAAATGAAAGAAAATCCCCGAAACGTTGATATTAGAAAGAAAATATGATCGTTTATGTCGGGAAAAAGAAAAATCTTTACAAAATCGGAATGAGAATGAAATGTGAAGATGAGTACAAAATTGGCCGCGGGGAATTCTTCAATTGGGAAAGCAAACTTTTTCAGAAGATGTCTTTTCTATAGTTTCTTCTTTTCGGAAGGTTTGGTAAACTGATAGGGTATTTTGAAGAAGGCGGCATTTCGGATGAGAAAACTGAGGTTGATAGCGCTGATACTGGCGATGATGGTGCTTTGTTCCTGTAGCGGGAACAAGGAGACGCAGTCCACCGCATCCAACCCGGCTTCTAATGTTGCCGGAAGTGCGGATCCCGCCGGATCGTCTGAAAGTGCGGATACCTCCGCAACAACGCCGGCACCTACGGATACGCCCACACCCACTCCGACCTTTACTCCGACGCCCACTCCGACACCGACGGAGATCCTGGTGAGCTTTATCGGGGATACGACACTGGGGGAGCAGCGTTCCCATGCAGGGGAATGGTACTGCTTCACAAGTGTAGTCGGGGATAACTATTCTTATCCTTTCTCCAAGTCGGTCGAATATCTGGCCAATGACGATATGACGCTCTGCAATCTGGAGGGACCGCTCACTAAATCGAACAACCTCCGCCCGGACCGTGAGATCTACCTCAAGGGCGATCCGAAGTATGTCCAGGTGTTAAAGGAAGCCAGCATCGAATGCTGCAATCTTTCAAATAACCACGCATATGACTATATGGACGAGGGCCTCAACGAGACCCGGGATGTGCTCGATGCCGCGGGGATCAAGTGGAGTGATTCGGATTACTATGCCATTTACGAGGTAAAGGGCGTAAAGATCGGAATGGCCGGGTTTAACTTCACGTACGAAAGACAGCCGTATTATAACGCCATTGACTGGCTCCGGGAACACGGATGCAATATCGTCGTGATCTCCTGCCACATCGGCGTGGAGCGCATGTATGAGCCGGAAGATTCGGCGATTGAACTGGCACACGATATTATCGACTACGGCGCGGACATCTATGTGGGATCCCATCCCCATCGCCTGCAGCCGGTGGAGTACTATCACAATAAGTATATTATCTATAGTGAATCGAACTTCTGCTTCGGGGGACAGCCGTGGCTGTCTGATCCGGATACGGCGATCTTCCAGTGCACATTTACCGTGGATGAGGGACATGTGGTGGGAAGCCGCATGGTCTGCATTCCGTTTTCCATGCGGTCTTCAGATGAGGGAAACGATTACTGCCCGAAGCCCTATGAACCGGGAACGGAGGAGTATGCGCGCGTCATGAGGAAGCTCCGCTGGTCGGACGAAAACGAGTAAGCCACGGCGATACGCTGTCGAAAGTGAATGAGGTTTTAGAACAAAAGTTAGTGCTTTTGGCGAAATTTTAAAATCACATGCGGAAAATGGAAAATCGTCTTTCCGCTGGCGCGCTTTTTGCTTTATAATAGGTCTGTTCTTTTTTATAGGAGGAGAAAAACATGGCAAAAGTTCTTGTAGTCATGGGAAGTGACTCGGATTTTCCTGTAATGGAGGGGTGTTTTAAGCTCCTTAAGAAATTTGAGATTCCTTTTGATGCGAAGGTGTGTTCAGCACACAGAACGCCGGATCTGGCAGCAAAGATTGCCTCTTCGGCGAAGGATGACGGATACAGTGTAATTATTGCGGCAGCAGGATTGGCGGCTCATCTGGCCGGCGTGATCGCTGCCCATACTGTTTTACCGGTAATCGGCGTTCCCTGTAAGGGTGGGGCGCTGCACGGCGTAGATGCGCTCTATTCGGTGGTGCAGATGCCGACGGGGATCCCGGTGGCGACAGTGGCAATTGACGGTGGCAGCAATGCGGCGATCTTGGCTGCACAGATGCTGGCATTAAGCGATGAGGTCCTGTCTTCTAAGTTAGTTGAGTATAAAGCCGGACTGGCTGCTTCGGTGGCGGAGCGGGATAGCCGGCTTCAAGAAAAAATCGCAAATTTAGGGGAGTGAAAGTATGAGTACAAAATGGCAGGAAGAATGCGGTGTGTTCGGTATCTTTGATACGAAGAAACAAAGTCCCGACATTTCCAAACTTACTTACTATGGTATCTTTTCTCTGCAGCACCGTGGACAGGCGTCTGCCGGTATCGTAGTGAACCACGACGGACAGTTCCTGTGCCACAAGGCGACAGGTCTGGTAGCAGATGTTTTTGATGACCTGCATCTGGGCACCCTTACGGGACATGCGGCAATCGGACATGTTCGTACACCGGCTCCGAACGAGAGCGGATACGATGTTGTTCAGCCGATGCAGATCAAGTCCCACAGCGGTCAGATTGCGATCTCCATCAACGGCTCGATTTTAAATGCCAACGAGCTTCGTGATTCTCTCAAGGAGATCGGTGCGATCTTCCAGACCACGGCCGACTTCGAAGTGCTGCTCTCCCTGATCGCCAGAAACCGCGTTTCCACGGATTCCCTCGAGGGTGCGATCCAGAAGATGATGGGTGAGATCAAGGGTGCATATGCACTTCTGGTGATGAGTGAAGACCGGATCATCGGTGTCCGCGATCCTTTAGGCCTGCGTCCGCTGGTACTGGGAAAGAAAGACGATATGTATCTGCTGGCTTCCGAGAACTGCGCATTTGATGCGATCGGTGCCGAGACCATCCGTGACGTTCTCCCCGGCGAGATCATCACGATTACGGAAGACGGCTATTCTTCCATCTATACTGTTCCGGAGTGCGATGCACACAAGAACGGCAAGCTCTGCATCTTCGAGTTCGTTTATCTGGCCCGCCCGGACAGCTTTATCGACGGAACGAGCGTATATGAGTCCCGTGTGCAGACCGGACGTGCACTGGCCCGTGAGAATCCCTGCGATGCGGACCTCGTAGTTGCCGCACCTGACTCCGGTATTGCTGCCGCCATCGGTTACTCTTTTGAAAGCGGTATTCCTTATGGACAGGCACTGCTGAAGAACCGTTATGTCGGCCGTACCTTCATCGAGGGTACACAGGCGGCCCGTGAGATGGCTGTCCGCCTGAAGTTCTCCGTTCTTAAAACGGCGGTCAAGGGTAAGAAGATCGTTATCGTAGATGACTCCGTCGTCCGCGGTACCACGACCAAACATATTATTTCCTTCCTGCGTGAGGAAGGCGCAAAAGAAGTGCATCTCCGTGTTGCTTCTCCGCCGGTTAAGTATCCGTGCTACTACGGCGTATCGGCTTCCGAGGCGGAAATGCTTCCGGCACGTTCAATGAGCGTGGAAGAGATCCGCGATATGCTCGGTGCTGATTCTCTCGGATATGTAAGTCTTGAGGGACTGCGTGCTTCTACTCAGGGCGCTCTCTGCGGACACTGTGCCGCATGCTTCGACGGTGTATTCCCGGCAGGCGTTCCGGCAGAAGCAGGCGAAGATTCACCGCATAAGATCTAAGGAGACAGCATGAAGATAGCAGTTTTTGTCAGTGGCGGCGGGACGAACCTGCAGGCGATCATCGATAAGATCGCTTGCGGAGAGATCCGTAATGTCGAGATCGCAGAAGTCATTGCCAGTAATGACAAAGCATTCGCCATAGAGAGAGCCGGGAAAGCCGGGATCCCTTCTAAGGTCATCAGTAAGAAAGAACTCGGAGACGGCTACGATAATGCCACGCTTTCAGAGCTTAAATCCCTTGGAGTGGATCTGGTGGTTCTTGCCGGGTTCCTTTCGATGCTCGGACCGAAGACGGTGGCGGCGTACAGTAACCGCATCATCAATATTCATCCGGCGCTGATTCCTTCTTTCTGCGGTAAGGGCATGTACGGCATTCGCCCGCACCAGGCCGCGCTCGAAAAAGGCGTCAAAGTATCCGGCGCCACGGTGCATTTCGTCAATGAACATTATGACGAAGGCCCGATCATCCTTCAGAAAGCGGTGGATGTGCTCCCGGACGATACTCCGGAAACACTTCAGCAACGCATCATGAAGGAGTGTGAACAGGTCATCCTCCCGAAGGCGATCCAGCTCATTGCCGACGGAAAGATCGAAGTAGTTAATAATTTGGTTAGAGTCAAGCCTTAAGACTCGGAAAGGAAAACATTATGATTAAAAGAGCGATTATCAGTGTATCCGACAAGACAGGCATTGCCGATTTTGCCAGAAAACTCGTGGAACTGAACGTAGAGATCCTCTCTACCGGCGGTACAGCGAAGCTTCTGGAGAAGGAGGGCATCCCCTGTAAAGAAGTTTCCGAAGTCACAGGTTTCCCGGAGTGCCTCGACGGACGTGTTAAGACACTTCATCCGCTCCTGCACGGCGGTATCCTCGCTATGCGCGGCAACCCGGAGCATATGAAGAGAGTCGAAGAACTCGGCATCGGTCTGATCGACATGATCGTTGTTAACCTTTATCCTTTCAAGGCGACCATCCAGAAGCCGGGCGTTGCTTTTGAAGAATGCGTCGAGAACATCGACATCGGCGGTCCGTCTATGCTCAGAGCTGCTGCGAAGAACCATAAGGACGTTACTGTAATCACCGATCCGGAGGATTACGAGCAGGTTCTTTCCGAAATGAGAGCAACAGGCGATACCACTTACGAGACACGTTTCAAGCTTGCTAAGAAGGTATTCGAGCATACAGCTGCTTACGATGCTCTGATCGCCAACTACTTCCTTTCTGTTTCCGAAGATAAGACACTGCCGAAGCAGTATACCGTTACTTTCGATAAGGTAGCTGAAATGCGTTACGGCGAGAACCCGCACCAGAAGGCAACCTTCTTCCAGAACGCTCTGCCGGTCAAGGGTTCCCTCGCAGAAGCCAAGCAGCTCAACGGTAAGGAACTTTCCTACAACAACATTTCCGATACAGACGCGACCATCAACTGCCTCAAGGAATTCGACGAGCCTACAGTGGTTGCGGTTAAGCACGCTAATCCGTGCGGTGTCGGCTCTGCGGATAACATCTACGATGCATGGGTCAAGGCTTACGAGGCGGACTCCGTATCCATCTTCGGTGGTATCGTAGCTGCAAACCGTGAGATCGACGGTAAGACAGCAGAAGAAATGGCAAAGATCTTCCTCGAGGTCATCGTTGCTCCTTCCTACACACAGGAAGCACTCGATATCCTCTGCGCCAAGAAGAACCTTAGAGTTCTCGTTCTGCCGGATATCGCCGCTCCGATCCCGGAGGGTGAGTACAACTACAAGCGCGTAAACGGCGGCCTGCTGGTTCAGGATCACGACCGTGGAATCTACGACGAAGCGGAGCTCAAGACCGTTACAAAGACCGAGATCGATCCGGCTCTGAAGGACGATATGCTCTTTGCCATGAAGGTCGTAAAGCACGTCAAGAGTAATGGTATCGTTGTAGTTAAGAATAAGCAGACTCTGGGTGTCGGCCCCGGCCAGACCAACCGTGTAGGTGCTGCTAAGATCGCTCTGGATTTTGCAGGCGAGAAGGCCAAGGGTGCCGTTCTCGGTTCCGATGCTTTCTTCCCGTTCTCTGACTGCGTTGAGACCGCTCATGAGTACGGCATCACGGCGATCGTTCAGCCTGGCGGATCCATCCGTGACCAGGAGAGTATCGACGCCTGCGACAAGTACGGCATCGCGATGCTCTTCACAGGAGTACGTCACTTCAGACATTGATCAGGGTTTCAAACCTTTCCGTTTCTGAACGGAAAAGGATGAACCGGAAACTGATGAAGCAAAACCAAACACCCTGTCCGGAAGAGAACTTCGGTTCTTTCCCGACAGGGTGTTTTTCTGCTGCCGGCCAAGTTCTTTTCCCAAAGACATCTTCTAATTCGCAAGGGAATTTGACAGTGTTTCGGATAGACGATAAGATAGGAAAAGCGGGAATGCGGGATCAGTAAATGTCGGTCCCGTAAGGATTTGAAGGAAATAGGGAAAAAGGGGAGATAAAGATGGATTACGCTTCGATTCGCAACAAGTATACGGAGGAAATGACAAACTTTTTCAAAGGTGGTGCTTTTCCTGAAAAATCATCGGCAGATTTGCGCTTTGCGATCGACAGTCAGCGGAAAAGACTCAGTAAGGTCGGGCTGACGATGGAGAAGAAGTTCGACAAGATCGGAAACGATCCGGATTTCCCTTGGAAGTATGAAAAGTATCCGTATACATATACGGTTTTGCAGCACCGATATAACTACGAGGCGGATTTTTACAGGAACGGATCGCTTCTTTCCCGTTCGGATATCAGCGAAGAGACACTTTACGTGGGAATTCTGGAAAAAGAAAACCAGGGCCAGGAGAGCTGTACCTGTAAGAACTGCGGACATAGTGATTCTCTTTCGAAGTTTATATCCGGCTGCCCGATGTGCGGAACGACATATGAGATGGTGCAGAGCTATCCTTGTGTGTCCGGATACTACACCCGGCCGACGCTTCTGAGTCATAAGGTGGCAAAGGGAGTAAGTAAGTTTTTGTTCCTGTACTTTGGTATATTCGGCGTTATCCTGGGATTGATCGCCGGGCTGAGCATTTCTTCAGAGCAGGGGTTCGGTGTGATCGGAACGATCGCCATGACATTATTTGCGATCTTTATCTTTGCCGGCGGAATACTGTTATTCGCGCTCGTCTTTTCCATTTTTATGGCGGGTCCGCTTTTGGCAGGCAAAAAGATGGTTCAGCATAATGAAGTGGCGGATGTCGAGGCGGCGAAGCGGACACAGGAGCGGATGGAAACCGACCTAAAAAAGTATATTCCGGATTTTTCCTACGAAGTGTTCGAAGAAAAGGTTATGTCGCTTCTTCGCGGTACTATTTTTACCGATGACCGGAAGAACCTGACGATCTATGACGGAAACGATGACCTTAGTTTCATGAACAATATTGTGGATGTAGAGTACAGAGGTGCTGTGGAATATATCGGAAGCAGTGTCGCCGATGGGATACTCCGGATGAGTGTAAAAGCGTATGTGGTATGTGCCTTCTATCACGGAGGAAACATGGTGGAATTCAAAAAGCAGGTCTTTCATTTGATCCTTGCAAAGAAAGTGAAGGAAGAGGACTTCGGCTTTACGATCCATGCAGTCAACTGCAAAAAGTGCGCCGGATCTTTTGACGCGATCCATGTGCACACCTGCCCTTACTGCGGCGCGGAGTATCACCTGATCGAGGACAACTGGGTCGTAAACCAGATCAGATGTGTGGAGACGGCGCCGATGAGCAAGTGGTGATCCGGACGAAAAAACCGGAGTATTCATCATCGGAAATGCCGTACATTCCGTGCGTTTTTGCATACGTTTTGTTATAATGAGATGTCCGCTGTTTATACTTTGGGAAAAGCACCGGACGCGAAGATTTTGTTTGTTACCCGGAGGTAATTCATGAAAGTACTGGTAGTCGGCGGCGGTGGCCGTGAACACGCAATTTGTTGGAAACTGAAGCAGAGTCCGAGAGTGACGGAACTCTATTGTGCACCGGGTAACGGCGGTATCGCGGAGATCGCAACTTGCGTGCCGATCAAGGCCACGGATGTAGAGGCCATGGTGGATTTCGCAAAGAAAGAGCAGTTCGACCTCGTATTCGTCGCACCGGATGACCCGCTTGCTCTGGGTATGGTCGATAAGATGGAAGAAGCGGGACTTCGCGCTTTCGGTCCGCATGCTAACGCGGCGATCGTCGAAGCATCGAAGGCTTTTTCCAAGGAACTGATGAAGAAGTACAATATCCCGACGGCGAAGTACCAGACGTTCACGAATCAGGACGAGGCGCTGGCGTACCTCGAGACACAGGACATGCCGATCGTTATTAAGGCCGACGGACTTGCGCTGGGTAAGGGCGTCATTATTGCCCAGACCCTCGAAGAGGCGAAGAAGGCCGTTATCTCCATGATGAGCGAGGGCGTTTTCGGTAAGTCCGGAAGCACCGTTGTCATCGAGGAATGCATGGTGGGTCCGGAGATGACACTTCTGGCTTTTGCCGATGGAAAGACCGTCATCCCGATGATCACTTCCCGCGACCACAAACGTGCTTATGACCATGACGAAGGCCTCAACACCGGCGGCATGGGTGCAGTCACACCGGGTGCGGATCTGACTTCTGAAGAAGAGAAGAAGATCTACGATACGATCGTAGAGCCTACGATAAAAGCACTGGCCGAGGAGGGCCGTCCGTTCAAGGGCGTCATCTATTTCGGTCTCATGCTGACTAAAGACGGCGCGAAAGTCGTCGAATATAACGCCCGCTTCGGTGATCCGGAGTGCCAGGCGATCCTGCCTCGTATGGAAAACGACCTGATGGAACTGGTAGATGCCTGCATCGACGGAACACTTGATCAGGTCGACCTTCGCTGGAAGCCGGGCTGCTCCTGCGTCGTGGTTATGGCCAGTGGCGGATATCCGGAAAAGTACGATAAGGGCTATGAGATCACGGGCATAAATGATTGCGGACACCTCGTGTTCCAGGCGGGTACCGCGCTTAAGGAAGGAAAACTCGTCACATCCGGCGGCCGCGTGCTCTGTGTCTATGCAGACGGCGCAACGATGGATGAGGCAATCGATTCTGCGTATGAAGGAGTCAAGAAGATCTCCTTTGAAAAAGCACATTATAGAACGGATATCGGAAGAACGCTGAAGTAAACTGTCGGAGCGGATGTTGCCGACCGAAGAGGCAGATCCTGCCTGATGGGTGTATGGGAGGTCGTTTGGGATGATCAAGAAAATCGGTTTGATCGCACTGGGTGTTTTCCTCGTTTTCTGCGGAATGGGCATGATCGAGATGGGAATTACGGATCCCGAACTGCAGAACGGAGGCAATATCTTTTCGGGCTTTTGCGGGCTGATCTTCATCCTCGGCGGCATTGCGGTCGCATGGATGAATATCGGTGAGATCCGTTCCATCTATCAGGCCAGGAAGAAAAAGGCGGCGGCACAGATTGCCGGTGAAGTCATGGGCGCCGTGACGACGACCTTTGACGTCGTTAACACAGACAGGAACGAATTAGAATCCCTGATCAGAGCTTTTCGCAAGGATTACGGAACATTCTTCTCCCATCACGGAATCACGGCCAATGAGGAGATCCAGAAGGAAGCGACCCAGCTTTACTGGCATACCCTTTTCCTTCAGAAGAACCGTCTGGACAGTAAGGGGATCGTGTTAAATCTCGAATCGGACCGGTATCAGTACGGGTCTGTTGCGCCTGTACGGGAAGAGTCTTTCTTTGATGGAAGATATGCAATCAAAGACGTTTCCGAGACGGTAAGTGCGAAGAAGACTTTCGTTTCCGATAAGGGAAAGAAGATTCATTCTCAGAAATACGCTCAATCCGCCAACTACCGGATCCTGAGTGCGGCGAATAAACCGAACACGAATGAAAAGATCCCCTGCCCGAACTGCGGAAATGCCGCGACAAGGGAAGACCTGATCGACGGATGCGACTACTGCGGAACCAAGTTCACCGTGGAAGATTTGGGCGAGCGTGTGTCCGAGTTCGGTTTCCGTAACGACTATCAGGTGGCGTACGCAAAGTATACCGAGGCGAGAAAGACCTATGCGGTCCGGGCGGCCGTCATTATCGGAGCGATCATCTTCCTTTACTTCCTGATCATCGGAATCATCTATATTCCGCAGATCGATTGGGGAGAGGGTTCTCCATACACGCTTCGTATCGCGGCGGTCATGTTCATGATCGCATTCCCTGTGGCCGGATTTACCTTTATCTTCTGGTATATGTTCATGCTCTTCGTGTTCCCGCTGATCCAGTTGAAAGCATCGGCACAGTATCTGGGAGGATTTGCGCTGAAACATATACGGAATCAGAATCAGCGCAACACGGCGATCGTTAATTCGATCAAATCCTTTGATAAGTTTTTCTCCTGGGATGGTTTCTGCTCGAATATCCACAACAAGCTCTCCGTGATCCATTTTGCGCAGGGCGGAAATGAAGCAGCGGCCTTTGTGGAAAGCGGGAATGCCGAGGCACAGATGAATGCGGTCATCCCGAGTTATCAGGATCTGATCGATATGCAGATCCGGGAGATCGTGCTCGACGGGTATCAGGCGGGCGAGTATGTGCAGGAGATCGGGGTTACGGTGAAACTTCAGCTTCTTGCGGAGAGAAACGGCAAAGCGAAGAAGCGTAAGGAGACCGTGAAATTGTGGCTGGTGAAGGATTCGGCCTGTAAGACCCAGGCCGTGTGTGCACCTTCGTTTACATACTGTAAGCAGTGCGGTGCGCCGATGTCGCTTCTTGCGGGACGTACGTGCCAGTACTGCGGACACGCACGCCGCTTGGCGGAATACGATTGGGCGATCCGCGCGTATCAGGTGATCAAGTAATTGAAGCAGAATAAAAGTAGTATAATAGTTGAGGTTAGACCCAAGGAAGGGAGATTCGTGTTTTGAAGATCGGTATATACGGCGGGGCGTTCGACCCTTTTCACAACGGACATTTATCCATGATCCGAGGCGCCATCGCCAGCAAAAAAGTTGATCGCGTGATCGTGATACCTACGGGGATGCCCTGTTTTAAACCGGCTCGCAAGATGACGCTTTCTCCGTACCGTTTCTACATGACCAAAGCGGCGCTGAAGGATGAACCGAAATGCGAGGTGTGTGACATCGAGCAGGTCTTCGGCGAACCTAGTTATACGGTCACAACGCTCCGAAATCTTAGAAGTAAAAAGATCGTGTCGGATAAAGATGAGCTTTATCTGATGTGCGGGTCGGATATCCTTTTCGAATTTGAATCCTGGTATCAGCCGGATAAGATCCTTGAGCAAGCAAAACTCCTTTGTGCGCTTCGTCCCGGTATTGATGAGGGTCAGGCGAAAAATCAGGCTGAACACATCGAGGAAGTATTCGATACGAAAGTGAAATTCTTCCATATCGATGGCGTGGAGGTAGCCTCCTCCCGGCTTCGTGCCGCTGCCGATGATGATTGGAGCGATGAAGAGGCCGTACCGGAGGCGGTAAGGACCTTCATTAAGTGCCATGGCCTTTATTGTGAGGATGCTCCGCTGATGCATGTTTCCGATGAGACATATACCCTTTTGATGCGTCACTGCTTTACGCTTTTCCATGAGATGAGCGGGAAAAGACTTCTTCACAGCATGAATGTTTGCGTGCTTTCGGCTAGACTTGCGATCCGTTTCGGAGCGGATCCCGATAAATGCGCGCTGGCCGGTCTTCTTCACGACTGCGCAAAAGAACTTCCCGAGCAGCAGCAGATCGATCTGGCGGCAAAGATCATCCACGGTTACATTCCGGGAAAACAGATCCTGCATTCGCCGGCGGGTGCAGTCTATGCTAAAGAGCACTACGGGATCGAAGATCAGGAGATCCTGGATGCGATCCAGTTCCATACCATCGGAAGAGAGATCATGACGACGACCGATAAGATCGTGTACCTGGCGGATAAGATCGAGCCGGGAAGGGATTTTGATGATCTGACCATGATTCGCCGTTATGCGGAGTACGACCTCAACGCGGCGCTGATCGAGTGCTATTGTGCGATCAAGGAAAGCTTTGCAAAGAAGGGCCAGCAGATCCACGAGGATACGAAGAAATCACTGGCGTACCTTCTGGCCAACCGTTCTCAGTGACAGGTGAAACGCTTTTTTCATAAGGGCGGGAAACACAGTGCTTTTCACAAGGACGGAAAAACATCGGGAAACAGTGCTTTTCGCGATGAATGATTTATGTGTATAATAAAAGAAAATGATTTTTGGAGGGTGCAAATGGAGATCAAAGAGCTGGCTGATAAAATCGTGGAGATTCTGGATAACAAAAAGGGTGTGGACATTGAATTGATCCCGGTGGCGGAGAAAACGGTGCTTGCGGATTATTTCGTGATCGTTTCCGGTACGTCATCTACGCATATCAAGGCTCTGGCCGACGAGGTCGAGTATATTCTCAAGCGTGACTACGACGTGTCTCCGGATCACATCGAGGGCAGAGAGTCCGGCCGCTGGATCCTTCTTGACTATAAGGATGTGGTCGTGCATGTTTTCCATCCGGAAGAGCGCGCCAACTATAACCTGGAGAAGCTCTGGGAGATGAAAAAAGCGGATACGTGATGCCGGTTTATTCGATTTGAAAAGAACTGGGAACGCTGCCTGATTTGGTTCGGGCAGCGTTTCTTTTTGTGTTGCGGAAGAATCGAAGAGCGAGCGGGTTTTAGCCGATGAAGCAGTAGCACCAGATGAAGAACAGCATGAGTCCCTGGAACGGAAGGAGCCTTGCAAGGATCGCGATTTTGGGGAGATCTTCTTCCGGCTTGGAATCGGATGCAGTATCGGACTCGGCCGCATTAACAGAAGCTGCCGCGGTGCCGGAAGCAACTGCGGTGGCGGAAGTGTGATGGGCCGGGAAGAAGCGGCCGGGGAATCTTTCGCTTATGAATCTGAAAAGAGTGCTTTCACTGGAGAGCTCCGGGTTTTGGATGATCATGTAGATGAGAAGGAGAATGGCGATGCCGGAGGCCATCGAGGTGACGACCATATTTGTGTAAGGCGAGAGGTTATAGGCGATACGAGGGAAGGCCGTGCCCTGGTAATTGACCTTGGAGAAGGTGGCCAGACCGTAGGTGATCATATGAATGCCTTTTTCCCGGAACATGCACTTGATCAAAAGTAACGCTTCCAGTACGATGCCGGCCAGATTCAAAGCACGTTTTCTGGCGTAGAACGGCAGCAGGATGGAAAAAGCGATGGAAAACATGGTGATCCACTGGGAGTGCCAGATCATGAAGATCATCATGTCAGTATACACAGAAAGGATCGTTAGACTGCTTGTGATCAGGAATCCTCGGGAGTTCTTCCCGGAGATGTCTATAAAATAGCAGATCAGACAGATGAATGCATAGAAAAGCACGAAGAATGAGATGGAGCCGGTGGTTTCGCCGATGAGATACGCGTCAAAGGGAATGTCGAGGGCGACGATGTCCTGGAAGACACCGTAGCTTGCGCTTCTACAGAAGATGAGGTGCATGAGCGCAGGGACGGAAAGGGCGATACCGAGGTTGATGACGATGTCCCGGATCTTTTTGTTGTAAAGGAGAAGAAGCGGGATAAATACGACGACCGGTAATGTCTTGACGGCAATGCCGACGGAAATGATCAGCGAGAAGATGCGGTTGCTGCCTTTACCGAAATACAGCATGGCCCATAGGATCAGGCAAATGTAAATGATGTCGAATTGTCCGAATCCGACGACGGAGTAGATGATGAAGGACGAAGTGAAGAACAGAAGAAGAGAAGTCTTTCTCTGCTCCTCGGAGACCTCGAAGCGCTTCAGTAATTTGTTCAGAAGGTATGCGGCCAGAATCAAAAGAAGAAGGATCGGGATCTTCATCCAAAGAGCCGTCCGGCTATAGCGGTAGAACGGGTCGGCGTTCGGCGCGAGGATACGGAAGGGAATGGAGAGCGGAAGAAGGAGAAGGTAAAGAAGCGGACTATAGTTATGGAGCATCCGGTAATCTGAGGCTGCGTCCGCGACTGAGGCTTCGTAGAGATAGTCATACATCTGATGAATCGGCCGGTCGATGCTTAGCAGCATGTCGCCGCTTCTGGCGATGCAAAAGAGGTCGAAAAACTGGGAGATGAGAAGGATCGATTCAAGGAGAACAAGCCCGATGACGATTTTGTCGAAGCGGTCGGTTACGGGAGATAGATCGTTCTTTTTCCGGGAGTGGAGATAGACAGCTATGCAAGCCAGCGCGGCGGACAGAAGGAAGACGATCGTGAAGAAGGACGCGCCGGCACCGTAATTGTTTCCGTTAATGGACATGGCGGGAGCAGATGTTCCTTTGGCTTCTGCGGGGACCATAAGCTTCGCTTCACCGTCATTGCGGTTTATGACCAGACGGAAAGTGTATTCGGTTCCTTTGCTGATCTGCGTGTTCTTCGGGATCGTGAAGATATCGTTCGGCGTGACGATCTTTTTGCTGCAGACGACCTGATCTCCGCAGAGGAGGTGAAGATCCGCATCGATAGGGGTGGATGCGGTCAGGTCGGCTTTATCCCAGTTGATGTTGATGGAGAAAAGCCGGTCATACGGCATGGTGAATTGTTCTTCGAAGACGACTCCTGCTTCCGGGACAATATACCCGGCAGTATCTGCGGTGAAATTCGATGCCGGCCTCTGGAAGAGCGTGGAATCCGGAAGGTAGGTTACGGCAAACAGCCAGCACAGCAGGATACACCCCATTATGAGGGTAAGCGTGATGACGGGACTCTTGGATCGATCAAAGTCTACCGGTTTCGTATTCTGTTTTTTCGCTTCCTTAACGATCATCCGTTTCTCCTATTTTACCCGATGAAGCAGTAGCACCATACGAAGAACAAAAGCACACACTGGAAAGGAACGAGCCTTAGCAGGATCTCGGTCATCGGTAAGGTGTCGCTTATCTCGGCAGCTGGAGCCGGAACGGTTTTCTTTTCGGAAGAAGCTACGGCCGGGTTCTTTTCGCTAGGAGCCTGGGCCAAGTTCTTTTCGCATGGAATATGGCGGATCAGATAAAACAGAAGGAAGAATGAGGTGCCGACATAGATCGAGGTGACGACGGTGCCGACATATGGCGATATGTTGGACATCATGCGCGCGAAGGTCGTGCCGGAGTAATACATGGAACCGGTGAGTAATCCGTTCGAGAGCATTTTGATGTCCGGACCTTTGATCAGGTTCTTGATGAGAAGTAAACATTCGGTCACGATGACCACCAGGTTCAGGTTGGTCAGATTCTTGTAGAACGGAAGGACGATGGCCAGGATGACGCAGTACATGGTCAGCCACTGCGGATGCCATGTCGTCATGAAGGAGAGCATTGCCGTGTAGACGGAGAGGATCACCAGTCCGCTATAAAGCAGTACATCGCGGCGCGGAGCTTCCGATATGTTTACGAAATAGCAGATCAGGCAGATCAGGGCATAGGCAATTACAAAGAGTGAGAGATACGTGCCTTTGACGCCCATGAGATATTCCGCGAAGGGATAGTCCAGAGAAACGATATCCTGGATGACGCCGTATTTGGTACCCATGCAGAAGATGATGTACATGAGCGCGGGGAAGCCGAGGGCGATCCCGAGGTTGATGACGATGTCCCGGATCTTCTTGTTGTAAAGGAGGATCAGCGGGATAAAGGCAATGATCGGGAGCGTTTTGAAGGCGATTCCGATGGAGATGATCAGGGAGAATATGCGGTTGTTCCCTTTGCCGTAGTATTGCAGGGCCCAAAGGAAGATGCAGACATAGATGATGTCGAGCTGGCCGAAGCCGGTGACGGAATAGATGATGAAAGACGAGGTGAAGTAAAGCAGGATGGTGAACGTCTTCTGCTTGGCGGAACAGGCGTATTTGTCCATGAGTTTACCAATCAGATAGGCCCCGAGAAGGAGGAGCAGAAGGATGATGAGATTGAGCATCATCGAGAATCTTCCGTAACGGAAATCCGGCTCGGCGTTGGGCATGAGGAGCTTGAACGGAAGTTCCAGAAGCGCCATCAGCAGGTATAGAAGAGGGCTGTAATTGTGGAGCATCCGGAAGTCAGAGGCTTCGTCGTAAACCGATGCATCGTAGAGATAGTCGTAGAAGCGGTTGATAGGCTTATTGCTGCTTAGGATCATGTCGCTGCTTCTGGCGATGCAGAAGAGGTCGAAGTACTGGGAGATCATCAGGAGGGATTCGAGGACGACGATGCCGATGATCACCTTGTCAAAAAGGTCGACGGTGGTGGAAAACGCGTCCTTGTTTTTCCCGTGGTAGTAGACCGCGAAGAGGGCGATTCCTGAAGACAGGAGAAGGAAGATCGTGAAGAAGGACTTGGTTCCTGCGCCGTAATTGTTGCCGTTGAATGTGAGCATCGGCGTTTCTCCGTCCGCGGGAAGCAGAAGGATCGCGCCGCCATCGTTATTGTTTACTGTGATGCGGAAGGTGCACACGGCGCTCCGCTCAAGCTTGGTGTTTTTGGGAAGGGTGAAATTCTCGTTAGGTGTGACGATCTTCTGACTATGGATGACCGTTCCGTTGGAGATCAGTTCAAGGGTCATGTCGATACGGGAAGAGGTAAGAAGACTGTCTTTGTCCCATTCCGTGGTGATGGAAAAGAGGCGTTCGAAGGGCATGCGGAAGGCGGCTTCGTATGTGTCGCCCGGTGCGGGAACGACCTGCCTTGTCGGTGTGTCTTCGGCATAGTTGGCCGCCGGACGCGAAAAGATCGTTGATCCGGGAAGGATATATACGGCAAATACCCAGAATAAAAGAATGCAGACTGCCGCGATAGCCAGCGGCAGAATGTGGCGATTCGATTTGGACATGCAAGAATACCTCTCTTCTTGTATCGATCAGAAAACCTTTACCACGTAATGATACAACAAACAGGGGATGTTCTCAATAAACGACTGCAAGGAGCGGGGACGGTGAGAAAAGAGGCGGCCGTCAGCCGGTAAAGCAGTAGCACCAGACGTAAAGCAGGAGCAGGCACTGGAAAGGTACAAGCCTTGCCAGAAACTCCAGCCGGGAAAGGGTTTGCGGTTCGGTCTGAAGAGCGCCTTCAGTGCTTTTGCAGCGGTCAGGGTTCTTTACGATCATGTACACGAGGAGGCAAACCGCCACACCGGCGCACATGGAGGTCACGACGCGATCTGCGTGAGGCGAGATGTTGTTTGCGACTTCACGAAGATAGGTGCCGGAAACATTGATCGTTGACATGGTCAGTATTCCGTACGAAAGCACATGGGTGCCGAGTTCGACGATGGCGACCTTGATGAGAAGGAGGGTTTCCAGCGCGAAAGCGGCGAGATGGAGGCTTTTGAATTTCGTGTAAAACGGCAGGAGGATCGCAAGCGAGATCGCGTACATCGTCATCCACTGCGGATGCCATGTCATGAATACGAGCATATCGGTGTAGACCGCGAGGATCACGAGTGTACCGTACATCAGGGTCGTGCGCTGGTCTTTTCCGGAAATGTCGACGAAATATGCCACCACGCATATTGCCGTGTACGCGAAAACGAAGAAGGAGATCTTGTCGACGGATACGCCCATCAGATAGTTGGAGAAGGGGAACTCGCGGTTGGCGATGTCCAGGAGAATGCCGTACCTCGTTCCCAGGCAGAATATTCCGTAGAGAAGTCCGGGGATACTAAGTGAAATCAAAAGGTTGATGAGGATGTCTTTGACCTTCTTGTTATAAAGCAGGATCAGAGGGATGCACGCCATGATGGGGAAGGCTTTGAAAGCGATACCCACAGACATGACGAGTGCGAAGATACGGTTGTTGCCGAGTCCGTAATAACGCAGTGCGTACAGGAATATGCAGAAATAGATGATGTCGAGCTGGCCGAAACCGGGCACGGCGTAGAGGATGTATGACGACGTGAAAAAGAGAAGCACGGTGGTCTTTCTCTGGGCGTCAGAGCATTTCGCGTTCTTCAGTAAACCGTTGAGCAAATGTGCGGCGAGAAGCCATAAGAGGAAAACGACGAGTTTGATGAACATGGCGGTCGTGCCGTAGCGGGTCGTCGGGTCGGCGCCGGGCATAAGCCTTGCGGGGAGCGACAGGATCGCGGCGACGATATAAAGGAGCGGGCTGTAGTTGTGCAGCATCCTGTATTCGGAGGGCTCATCGATGATCGATGCGTCATAAAGGTAATCGTAGAAACGGTGGAAAGGTTTGTCACTGCTGAGGATCATGTCTCCGGTCCTGGCGATGCAGAAGTGGTCGAAGAAGAAGGAGATCATCAGGATGGATTCCAGCGCTACGAGGCCGATGACCAGCTTGTCGAACTGGTCAAGCATCGGCGCGAGCGGATCCTTCGCGCTCTCGTGAACGAATATAGTGACCATGGCGACCAGCCCGGAAAGAAACCAGAAGACAGTGAAGAATGTGGCGCCGGCACCGTAGTTATCGCCATTGAATGTCAGGCACGGAGCCGCGCTTGCCTTGTGGCTTAACATGGAGGCCCCGTAATCGTTGCTGTTAACGACGATGCGGAAAGTAAACGCCGCGTCCTTTTCCAGCCTCAGTCCTTTTGGAATCGAAAAGGACTCGTTGGGGGTTTGGATCTTCTTACTGTAGACGACCTGACCATTGGAAAGAAGCTGCATGTCGAAGTCGATGAGCGGCGCCTCGATGAGGTTCATTTCCTCCCACTGCATCTCGATGGAGAATAGGCGCTCGAAGGGGAGGTAAAACGAGTCTTCGTACACGTTGCCCTTTGCGGGTACGATATACTGTGTTTCGGAGCGGCTGTTGTAGTTGGCTACCGGACGGGAAAAGATCGATGCGCCGGGAAAAAGGTAGACGGCCACGGCCCAGAATACGATGAGACAGACAGCCATGATTGCCATTGTCAGAGTGAGACGTTTCGATTTGGACATGCCGGAATACCTCTTTTCTTGTATCGATCAGAAATCCTTTCCCACGTAATGATACAACAAACAGGGGCGGTTCTCAATAAATGCGTGATGGATGGGGAGGTGAGGGCGGCGGACGGCGCGTCAAGGTGAAGACGCCCGGATTTGACTGCATCAAGATGAAGGTGCCCGGCTCTGCTCTGGCGAAGAGGTGCCTTTTATTTGACGATGTTTTTGACCCACATGCCGCTTCGTACCAGGAAAAAGGCAATCAGGCACTTGATGACTTCGAGGCTTCGGACGATGGCGAGCATCCAGGTGACGGATACACTGGTGTACCGGCTCAGGTAATAGGCGGTCGTGACCGCGATGAGCCAGGTATACCCGCAATCGAAAAGCACTGTGATCATGGTGTTTCCGCCGGACCTTAGGATGAAGTACGACGCGTGGGTGTATGAGCAGAAGGGCATCATTACGGCGGAGATCATGATGAATCCTCGGGCGAGATGGCGGATGTAGTCGCTGGTGTTATATAGCAGCGGGAATACCGGTGAGATCGCCAGCATGATCGTGCCGAAAAGAATACCGCAGAAGACAGTCACGCGGCGCATGGCTTTGGCTTTCTGCATAGCCTCGTCGAGATTTCCGGCGCCGAGGATGTGGCCCATCATGATGCCGACGGCTTCACCCATGGCGATGAAGGCGACGCCCATGAGATTCCATAGTGTGGATTCGATGTTCAGCGCGGCGACGGAATCAAGGCTTCTGTAGGAGTAGCACTGGTTGATGACCGTCATGCCGAGCGACCAGAAAGCCTCGTTGGCCATGAGCGGAACGGCCTTAAAGAAAAACTTGGTGACCAGTTCTTTTGGAATCTTGAAATTGGAAAAAGCACCGCTGATGAACGGGAACACTTCGGCGTGTTTGCCGGTGTAGATGATCAGGATCGCCAGTTCAACGAAACGTGAGATGACGGTGGCGATGGCTGCACCGGTTGCGCCGAGCGCCGGGAGTCCGAAGTATCCATAGATCAGGAGGAAGTTGCCGATGAGGTTGACAAAGATGGCGCATAGCGAGGCGACCATGGGAACTTTGGTGCGGCCGAGGTCCTTGAGTGTGCCGGCGTAGGCCTGGGTCAATCCGATCGGAATCAGACTGATGAGTATGACGCGCATGTAATCGATGCCGATCTTCAGGGTTTCTGCGGCGTCGGCCGGATCACCTTCTCCCAGGAGGAACAGGTTGATCAGGTAGGGCGAGCAGAGTGCGAAGATCAGGACGCAGATCGATGCGAGTATGGTGTTGAATACGATTTTGAATCGGAATGTCTGGCGGATGCCGTCGGTGTCGCCTTTTCCGTGGTACTGCGCGGTGAAGATGCCGACGCCTGCGGTGGCGCCGAAGATCACGAGGTAGAAGACAAAAATCAGCTGGTTGGCGATGGCCACGCCGGAAAGCGCGTTTGTGCCGACCGCGCCGATCATGAGATTGTCGAGGAGGTTGACGAAATTCGATATGCCGTTCTGCACCATCATGGGGATGGCGATCATGAGCAGCTTCTTATATAATTCATAATTATTATTATTCTTCTTAAGCATAATTCAATTCTGTATTCTTCTTGAGCATAGATGTCTCACTTAAGCGCGGGTGCCTATTGTAGCAGATTTACCGCGCATGCACAATACACCGCCGGTTTAAACGGGCGGTTTGCGGTTGTTCGTTTTTTCTTCACATGAACGCGCCGTGTTGCTGCTTTAAAAAATGCACGAAAGCCGAAGCCGAAATTTCATGCGGCACAGAGGTTTTCGAGAATGCCGCTGATCTGGCTTTGAAAGTACGAAAGCCGCGGCGGCCTGTCGCTCCTTTCAAATGTGAAGAGAATGTCCGATCCGGGAATCATGCCGCTATTGGTATAGATTCGGATCTTGGTCATGGCTTTGTTGAAATAACTCGGATCGTCCATCATACCAAAATGTTCACCGCAGATGTCACCGGATTTGACAATTTGGTGACAGATTTGGTGAAGGTTGAAGTGGGTGTGGTGAAGAGGGCGGTTGTGGGGCTGGAGGGTGCGGATGAAGCTGCGAGGTGGAGGGTGCGGATGAGGATGGAGATGAAGCTGCGGGGGACAGTTCTTTTAAGAAAGAATTAAGGATTAGATAAGAGATAATTCAAGCATTTTGGTTAGGTAAGCGGTATTCTTTTATTGTGGATACGGCGGGAAAAGCACTGGGAAACGGCGCTTTGGCGGGCACACAGGGGATCTTTGAAAAAGTTTGCAATATTGTGTTGACATCTAATATTATACGCCGTATAATATAGCCAACGATACAATATGAAAGGAGGAATAGTATGTTATTCCAATTAGGTTCAACTTTATTGGATGCCTGTGTACTGGCCGTTCTCCACAAGGGAGATGCGTATGGGTATACACTTACGCAGCAGGTCAAGACGGTGCTGGATATTTCTGAGTCGACACTTTATCCGGTACTGCGCAGACTCCAGAAGGAAGATGCACTTGAAACTTATGACGAGCCGTATCAGGGGCGAAACCGAAGGTATTACCGCATTACTGAGAAAGGCAAGGAACTATATACTTACTACTTTAACGAGTGGAACAATTACAAGAATTCCGTTGATTCATTATTAGGAGGGGCCAACAATGAATAAGGAACAATATTTGCAGGAACTGAGAAAGAGTCTCAAGGTCCTGCCTCAAGCAGATAGAGACGAGGCAGTCGAGTTTTACGAAGAGTATTTCGACGAGGCCGGCGTAGAGAATGAAGCAAAAGTAATCGAAGAGCTGGGCGAGCCGAAGAGCCTGGGAAAGAAGATCCTGATCGATATCGTAGATCGTCAGTATGCACCGGCAGGTGAGGATACCGAAGCAGTAACAGCTATTGTTCCGGTACAGGAAGCCGCACAGAGCGGAGCACAGGTGATCTCCCAGCAGACAGCAGCGCAGGGCTACACGCAGCCGGAAGCAGCACAGGGTTATGCTCAGCCGGCAGCGGGCCAGACTTACGCACAGCAGGGTGGCCAGCAGTACGCACAGAACGGCCAGACACAGTACGCCGCACAGGGCGCGCAGGCACAGGGTCAGTACACGCAGGGCACTCCGATGCCGGGCACACAGCCGAAGACGAAGTCCTCGGCGATGACCGGACTGAAGATCGCGCTGGCAGCACTTTTTGCCATCCCGCTTTCACCGATCCTCTTTGCACTTCTGATCGTGTTCTGCACATTGATTTTCGTAGCGTTTATTGTACTCGGATCTTTCGTCGTCTCCGGCGTAGCCTGCATCGTTGCCGGCATCGCGAGTTTCATCCTTGGTGTCATCGCCATGTTCGGTCATCCTTTCCCGGGTATGATCGCTATGGGCTCCGGCCTGGCATCGCTGGGAATCGGCTTGTTCATGATCATCGGTTCGGTTGCCCTGATAAGGCTTCTGGCTATCGGCCTGGCTAAGATGTTCGGCGGCATCGTTCACAGAAAGAATAAGAAACAGAAGGCTGCGGAAGGAAATGTCCAGCAGATGTATTAAAGAGTAATATCGTACGCAAACACATAGATAAGAATAATTACCGTACGCAAAAACACATGGATTGCGAATGAAAGGATGATAGATATGAAAACATTTACGAAGGTTTGTCTGATCACTGCAGGAGTTTCCCTTGCGCTGGGCATTGCCCTGACGGCTACCGGATTTGCACTCAACGGAGGCAATGGCTTCTACATGAAGTGGGATCACGGATTCAAGTTCAGTGACAGTATAGAGGCATTTGAGAAGGGCAGAACAGAGATCGGATCATTCAAAGATGTTGAAATCGATGTTTCCTCTGCCAATGTGAACTTCATTGAAAGCGACAGCGGCAAGTTTGAGATCGAGTACCGCGTAGAGTCGGATGAAGAGGCGGATATCGTCTGTGAAGTAAAAGATAATAAGCTTACGTTCAAAGACAGATCGGACAGCGCTTTTATCATCAGTAACTTCAACTTCCTCTACATCAACGATAAAGACGATCTGTACGTGAACGTATACTACCCGGCCGGAACGGAATTCGGAAATGTTCATCTCGACACAAGCGCCGGTGATGTGAAGATCAGTGATACATTCAACTGTGAACTCCTTGATCTGGATATGTCCGCCGGAAAGACCAACCTCAGCAACGTCAGCGGTGCACTGAAGGTCGACATGAGCGCCGGTTCGTTTACCGCCACAGACTGCAACTTCGGCTTCGGCGAATTTGATATGTCAGCCGGTTCCATCAAAATGGTCAACTGCACGCTCGACGGCGGCGACGTAGATATGTCGGCTGGTGATTTTGACGCGGAAGAGCTGGTACTGACCAAGAGCATCAAACTCGATATGTCCGCAGGCAGTGTAGACATTAAGTTCACTGATGGCCAGGAGATCGGCTATGACTTCGATCTTTCCGCCGGTTCGGCCAAGATCAATGGCGAGAAGAAGGGCGACGAATACGAGGATAAGAAGGGTTACGACATTATCGTCACCGTCGATGCTTCCGCCGGTTCCGTGAATATCACGAACAACTAACCTTGTCAGTTAAGACCCGGGAGCCGATCTTCTTCGGTAACTCCTCCTAAGGAAACAGACATCTTCAGTGGCTCCGGTCTTTCTGAATACCCCTCCAATACCCGGCCTTTTCTTTCGGCGATGTGCCGAAACCCACGACCATCCCGAATGGAAAGGGCAGGGTATACCACGGGTGCGCCCTTTTTCGGCGCGAAAAGCACGGTGAAGCAGCTATGATTTCGGCGCGAAAAGCACTGTGTAGTTATCCTCTTCAGATGAAAAACAAGAACAGAAGGATCACGGGTTCAGATGTGAAAAACAGCTGAATCGGGGATTCGTATGAGAAAAAACAGGAGTAGACAGATGAAAATCAACAACAGGATACTTTCCATTCTTATGACCCTCGGGATGTCGGCAAGTGTGATGATGCCGATGTGCCTTATGGGCTGCTCGAAGAATGAGAAGGAAGACATAAAAGAGACAGCCAATCTGGTGACGCCGGGTGATGGTTCAAATACCGATAACCAGGGCACCGGAAACAATTCGAAAGAGATCCGTCCGCAGGATGATTTCTACGGATATGTAAATGCAGAACCACTGAGAAATACAGAGATCGATCCGCGATACGGCGCCGCCGGTGCTTTCCTAGAGTGCGAGATCAAGAAAGAAGAGCAGCTGGATGCACTGATCGACAGTATCGTGACATCCGATGAAGAGTACGCCCCGGGCAGTAATGAACAAATGATCCGGGATTTCTACAGACAGGTGATGGACTATGATAATGAAAAGAGCACTGCCAATCAAGAAGTAATGGAAATGATCGATAAGATCTTTGAAATCAATACGATGGAGGAACTGACGGTAATGTCCGCGCAGCTCCTTCGGGACTATAACGTGAATCCGTTCTTCGGATTCGAGATCTACGATGGGTTCGAAAACCCGACGGAATATTCACTTTGCTTTGAAGGCTGCGGAAGCGTTCTCGGGATTTCACTTGAGAGCATCCATAAAAACGAAAACGGAAGAGGCTCCCTGGATACGCTTGCATATGAATCCTTACTCGCCTGCGGATTTGATGAGAAAGAGGCGAAGAACAGGGCGGATGAGCTGACGAAACTGGCAATCGATCTTTCTGTTGATTATGAACCGGAAACGCTTTCTCTGGAGTCGGTCAGTATGATGAGTTCTGACGAGATCAGGGAGTACTTCGATGCCGATGCATATACGGAAGCGATGGGATTCAAAAACCCATACGGCAAGTGGTGTGTGATGAATGAAAAAACGTTCAGTAAAATCACAGACGCCTGGAAAAGTGAGGAGAATCTCGAAGCCTTTAAGACCTGGCTTGCCCTGTCCGTCCTTCAGGATTTCCACGCATACATTTCATCCGAGAAAGTCGCACACATCTACGGCGAGAACACAATGGAAAAAGATGAATATGCAAAGCAGATGGTGAAAGGCTATCTTTCTTCCCAGCTCGGAGAACTCTACGCGGATGCCTATTACACGGAAGAAACGGATAAAGCGGTGAAGGATATGTGCGAGAAGATAAGAGAGTCCTATCGCGAAGTGATCTCCGGGGCCGATTGGCTTACCGAAGATACCCGTGAAGGATTGATCAGAAAACTCGACAACATTGAGTTCATCACCGGTGCAGGGAAAAGACACGAGATCGATCCGAACGATAGTAACCTGATCGGTAAGGATGCCTGGGAGAGCGCGAAGAATTTCCTCGGAATGATCTGGACGGGCGGAATCGAATCCTTAAAAAGCGAACGTCCTCGTCAGGGCCAGAGCATGGATCCGCAGACGGTCAACGCCTGCTATTGGGTAGATAATGTCGTCCGTATCACGATTGCGATCGTTAATGAGCCGTTCTTCTCGGCTGTTGCGGATCTGAGTGCAAACCTGGGCGGACTCGGCATGGTGATCGGACATGAGATCGGACACGCTTTCGATTCCAACGGCCTGAACTGGGATGCTGACGGTTACTACAATCCGGAATGGATCTGCAAAGAGGACAGAGAAGCATTGAAAGAACGTTCGCTGCAGTGCATCGAATACTATAACGAATACACCATTATGGGTATCTATCACGTCGATGGCGAGCTTACGCTCAGCGAAAATTTCGCCGATCTCGGTTCCATGCAGATCATCACGAACATAGCCAAAACAAAAGAAGAAAGACAAGTGCTTTTCGAAAATTATGCCAGGATCTGGAGCGCGATCATGAGTGATGTATACGGGATCGCTGCGCTTAAGTTCGATGTGCACAGCCCGAATATCGTACGTGTCAACGCAGTCTTAAGCACATGTGAGGCGTTCTACGAGACATACGATATCAAAGAAGGGGACGGCATGTATGTGGCGCCCGAAAAAAGAGTAAGCAGGTGGTAAGAAATGGGAGTAGTACTGAAACACACATTTAAGAATATCTGGTCCAAAAAGATCAGGACGCTGATGCTTTTGTTCTGCATCATCGTCGCAAGCTTTGTGGCCGCCCTTTCCTTCGACATGACCAATTCGTTGCAGAACATCCTTCGGTCCGCATTCGGATCGATGTTCGGAAATGGTAACGTGATCATCTCCAACAACGCCGGGATCGATGACGACTCACTTTTAGGAACAGAAGGCTATGAGTACGATATAACTAAGGTCGCCGTCCGTCATTCAAATGTTTATAAGCGTGATGACGAGATGTATGCCTACTATAATGAAAAGACACTGATGACATACGGTGCAGATCCGGAGTGCATCAATACCATGAAGCTTCTGGCCACGACGATCGATCTTAAGGACGATGAGTGCATCATCAGTAAAAAGTATGCTGAAGACTTCGGTCTTAAGGCCGGAGATACTATTACGATCTATGGCGATAATTCCGTTCCGTCCGACTTTAAAGTCAAAGAGATCCTTCCTTACTACGGCCTTCTGGACAAAGGTTACTGCGCCGTAGTTACGGAAGAGGGCATTAAGAGCCTGAGCTATGACGGACAGATCCACTTCAATATGGCTTTTGTGAAAGTGCATGATGAAAGCGCGGTGACGGATTTCTGCCGGATCCTTGCGGAAAACATGCCGACGGCGCAGATCGAAAACCTGGTTTCCGGAAGAATGATGACCGAACAGGTCGATCAGATCTCGGCGGTATTCTACTTCATGTTTGCCATCTGCCTGCTGCTGGTCGTATTTGTCACGATCTCTCTTTCCGAGCGTATCATGGTCGAAAGAATGTCGACGATCGGAACACTTCGGAGCCTGGGCGTATCGGTGAAGATGACCACCATGATCATCCTTTTGGAAAATGCGCTTTACGGCCTGATCGGAGGTGCGATCGGAACAGGGATCTACGCCTTGATCAGAGACGGGCTTTTCAACAGTATTTTTACACTGAATTCCGGTTCGGATGTGGCGCTTGAGATGAACCTGGGAAATATCTCGCCCATCGCCATGATCGGTGTTGTGGTTGGGACCATCATTATCGAATGCCTCTGCCCGATCAAGGAACTTCTCCGCTCGGTAAAAACACCGATAAGAGATATCATCTTCGACAACAAGGATACCGAGTTCAAATACAGCAAGAAGACACTTATCGCAGCAGTGCTTTTCGCGCTGATCGGAATTCCGTTTGTGGTGCTCGGAAAGACTTCTATGTCGGAAAATCTTCCGGTGCTCGTGGTTGGCGTGCTTTGCATGATCATCGCACTTTTCCTGGGGTATCCGCATCTGCTGCGCGCGGTCTGCAAAAGAGCCGCTAAGCATTTCGAGCGGAAGAATAAGCCGGTTGCGCAGCTGGCTTGTGTACAGGCTTCCACCAAGAAAGCAAGTGTCGGAAACTCCCGCCTCTGCGTCATGGCCGTGACGATCTGCCTGATGTATCTGTCGCTGGTACTTTCCTACGTCAAGCTTGTAAACTTCAGAGAAGCCGACTGTGATGTTTTCGTCAACGGGCTGACCGAGGACAGCACCAGGTATTCCTTCATTGCTGACCTGGACGGTGTGACGGATGTGGAACTGATGTATCTGCAGTACAGTTCCAATATGGTCTTCGGTTCAGAAAGGATCGATGAGTACATGGCTTCTGACCGGGCAAAAAAGCAGCCGGAGTTCCTCTTTGACCAGTATGAGGTCATCGGCGCGGACACATCCTATAAGATGTGCAAAATGGTGGAGGATATGCCGGAAACCGTAAGTGGAAATGATATCTATCTGACGAAGAAACTGGCGAAGAAATATGACCTTAAAGTCGGCGATGAAGTGGAGATCCTCTTTAAGCCCACAAGCGTGATCCCGGTAAGAGAGACCTTCACCGTCAAGGGATTCATCAATGCCACGAATCTCAACATGAACAACACGGCGATCCTGATGAGTGAAGATATGTATAAGAAGATCTACTTCGACACACCGTACTTTGCTTTCATCCGCTGCAGTGATCCGGAAGCTGTCATCGAGCAGATCAATAAGTATGCATCGAGCATGATCGATACCGCTCAGACATCGGATCAGAGACTTCAGGAAATGCAGGAGGGCAACGCCGGATTGACTACACTGATGTATCTCATGATCATCATGGGTGTCGGATTGACACTGGTCGCCGTATTCAGTAACCAGACGGTGGGCTTCGAGGGAAGAAAGCGTGAAAGCGCTGTCCTGATCTCTACCGCAATGAGCCGGGGTAAGCTGGCGAAGTCCTTCTTCATCGAGAACATCCTCAGTGCCCTTGTGGCCATCCTGGTCGGCGCGATCCTGGCAGTGAGCCTGCAGTCGAATATGTTCCAGATGTTAAGCACGATGGGCATGGAGTTCCCGCGAGAGTATAACTTCCCCGTGATCGGCGTTTTCGCCGCGGCGATGTTTGTGGTCTTTACCGGAACCGTCATCAACCCGCTCCGCCACCTCCGTAAGATGAAGACAGCCGAGCAGCTGAAATATGAATGATCCGGAGAAAATGGCGGGCCGGGAATAAGAAACCGGCATCATGAAAAAAAGACTGCAACCGCATAACAGAAACAGCAGTAAAAAATGAAGCGGTAGCTTAATCGAAAGAATGAGGTAAGTAAAATGGAAAAGATGATCGAAGTTAAAAATGTCAGTAAAGTATTCGGTAAGAAGGGCGGCGTCATGACGCAGGTCCTGGACGGCGCGAATCTCACCGTCGAAAAGGGAGAGTTCGTTTCCCTGATGGGCGCTTCCGGTTCGGGCAAGAGCACACTCCTGTACCTGATCGGCGGTCTGGACCGCGATTTTTCCGGAGAGATCTGTATCTGCGGCGAAAGCATCGGCAAGATGAAGGAGAAGAAACTCAGTAAGATCCGCCTCGACAAGATCGGATTCATCTTCCAGTACTATAATCTGGTCCAGAATCTCAACGTCGAGGACAACATCCTTCTGCCGTCTCTGGTAGCCGGCCGTTCCCGTGCTTCTTTGCAAAAAGAACTGGATGAGATACTGGAGATCACCGGTCTTACCGAGAAGAGAAAGCAGATGCCCGGTAAGCTTTCCGGCGGACAGCAGCAGCGTGTGGCGATCGCCCGTGCCGTGATCAGCAGACCGGAGATCATCCTTGCCGATGAGGCAACCGGTAACCTCGACAGTAAGTCCGGTGCCGAGATTATGGAGCTTTTCCGCCGACTCAATCAGGAGAAGGGGATCACGATCCTTCAGGTCACCCACTCTAAAAAGTGCGCGGATTACGGTACACGTACGGTCGTTCTTGAGAACGGAAGAACCGTGGATGAGCACGCACAGCTTTACGTGAGAAGCCGCGAAGCCGCACCGCTTATGACGGCCCCGGTGCTTTTATAAAAGAAAGGATCGATATATAAAAAGCCGGCCCGGAGGATTCCAAAACGGAATGCCCGGGCCGCTGCTAATAGAGGGGGATATGGAGGGTTATTATTCTTCGGTGATGACGGGGGTGGTGTACATCTCGTAAATCGAGGTGATGGCGGCGACGAAGGCAAATCCGAGGGAGATCCATACGGGGATGTTGCTGAATTTGACTTCCAGGAAGGCGGTGATCGTGAATCCCAGAACGGCGATGCTGTCGATGACGGTAACGATGATGTGCTTGATGCTGTCTTTGTTTTGGAAAATCTTTCTCATGTCCTAATACCTCGTTTCCTTGTAAGCGGTGTTTCGTTCTTTGTGATTTCATCATACCGCCCGGAGAACGAGGGTTCTATCGAAGTGTCTTACGCTAATCTTACACTTTTGAAAGATATGTTTTCTTCACGTATACATAGTAAGAGAAGAGGGCAACGAAGGTGAGGGCCCAGGAAAGCGGGTAGGACACAAGAAGGATCTTGTAGGCCGCGATCCCGTGGGTGGTTCTCTTGAAGTGGGCAAAGACAGTAAATACCCACAGAAGGCGCAGGCCGCAGCTTCCGATAACGGTCGCCACCATCGGATACACAGAGCGTTTGATACCGCGAAGCATGCCGGAACCGCAGTCCATGATACCGCAGAGAAAATCGGGGATCACGATCAGGAGCATCCTGGCTAAGCCGAACTCAACAGACTCGGGCGAATCCGGCAGATAAAGCTTCAGAAGAGGCGAGCCGAAGAGGTAGGCGATGAATCCCAGGGTCAATCCGATGGCGGTGATGGAAAGAAGTGCCGAACGATAGATGTCGTTGAGCCTGTGGTATTTCTTCGCGCCGTAGTTCTGGCCGGCGAAAGTCATGCACCCTTGTGTAAAGGAGTTCATGCCGGCATAGATGAACGAGTCGATATTCATGCACGCACTGTTTCCTGCCGCGCAAAAAGTACCGAGTGAATTGACCGAGGACTGGATGATGACGTTGGAAAAGGAGAAGAGTGTATTCTGAAATCCAACGGGAAGTCCCAGTTTCAATATCTTGCTTAGAGGTTTCTTGTGAAGGCGCAGTTCGAAGATGAAGATGCGGCATTCACTGGCATGGTGAAGAAGAGCCGTGGTCATGAGGATGGCCGAGAGTACCTGCGATGCGACTGTAGCGATGGCTACACCGGCAACACCCATCCGGAACACGGCGACGAGGATGACGTTAAGGACCACATTCAGCACACCGGAAGAAGACAGGTAGATCAGTGGACGCTTGGTATCGCCGGTCGCCACGATGATGGCGCGGCCGAAGGTATAGATCATGAAGGCCGGAGCCCCGAGAAAGTAGATACGAAGGTAGGTGGTTGCCTGATCGATCGATTCGGGTGTTGTGCCCATCCATTCCAGAAATGTCCGCGCGAAAACGACTCCAATGGCGCAGGTAAAGACGCCGAAGATCACACCCAGCGAAAAGATGGTGTGGGTCAGATCATGGATTTTCTCCTTCTGGTTGGCGCCAAGCGTTGATGCCAGAACGACGGTTGCTCCGAGGGAGATACCGACGAAGAGATTGATCAGAAGGTTGATCAGCGGTGCACAGGAACCGACGGCCGCGACAGCGGAATCGCCGACGAACTGGCCGACAACAACGATGTCTGCCGCATTGAAAAGAAGCTGCAGGACCTGAGTTAAAACGATGGGAACGCTGTAGCAGATGAGGGGCCAAAGCACGGGACCATTGAGCATGTCGATACCGCGGCTCCGGTTCTGTCTTCGAAGCGAGAGCCGCTCCATGAGTGTATTCTCTTCGTACTTTTTCTCAAACATGATAAAATCCCCGCTTGGTCATAGGAGAGATTCTACCATGATAAGCGGGGAATATGTTTGCTTCTGATATTGTGCATTTGCCCGAAAATAGGGGTCGTCACGGTGAGGTATGTGCATGAAACTTAGTAGGGTTTCGTCGCGATCGCCCAATTGGGTCGAGGTCAGTGCACGATGATCTGCTTGGATCCGCAGTACGGGCAGTATGTCTCGGTGCGGGAGGTGTTGATCTCCAGATCGGCACCGCAGGCGGAACACTTGAGATTCACGACGCGGGCCTTGCCGGCGAACTGCTCGTTCATGTTGCCTCCAGGGAAACCCTGCTTGCCGTAAATATAGTTCTGGAAGACCGACATGGCCTTTCTCTCGTTCTCCGTAACTCCATCGGTAAGCTCCGCGATGCGCTGCGCATCCGCAAGAAGCAGGTTCAGGGTGTTCACATCGAGTCTGTCGAGATACTTCTCAACGTTCATGAAGTTCATGGAACGGTCTGATACGATGGCCTGAAGCTCGTTGCGGAAAGATGAAGAAGCATTGGGGTTATTCATGAGGCTGCTGCACATATAGTCCAGATCCATCTGCTCTTCCGGGGAGATGTTTCCGTCGGACTTGGCGATGTAATAGCAAAGGGCGATACGCGCCAGGGCAATATTCGCCACGCCGTTTCCGTTCTGCGCATTGCTGTATCCGGATTGCGAAGCGTACCCCTGTGCCGGCATGTAGTTTCCGGCCGGGGCCGGACGATGAACCTGATTTCCGCTGATGAGTTCCGATACAAGTGCGGCACCGGCACCGAAAGCCGCTGCACGTCCCAGACCACCGACTAATCCGCCGGTCAGGTCACGGGTAACTGAACGCATTAACATTCTGCCTAACATAGTTGTCTCCTTTATCGGCAGGATCCGGAAGGATCCGCGCCGTTTCATATTCGAATTCATTATCATGATGTGTTTTTGATCAATGTATTTACATTATAGAGCATTTGCAGGAAACGAAGAAGTGATTTCCGTCACAAATAATGATATCTATTTTTCGCAAGGGGCAAATTATCCCGGCCGGGACCTGATTTTCTGCGATGTGATACAATGCATGTGGGGATGACTATAATACCGGAGAGGGAATAACGATGAGTGAAGAAAAAAGACGTAGACTTTTTCGCAGGGTATTGATCCTGTCCGGCGTGATCCTTGCAGCTATATTTACCTGTATCGTGGTATTTTCCTCGTTATCAGCCAGGGATAAAATGGTTTCCTCCATAGATACTTCCATGCAGCGGCGTGCCGAGAAGATCAAAGAACTCAACAACGCAAGAGCCGATGATTTTTCATCCTACATGTTTGCTGCTGTACTCAGCTATTATGACGAGGATGGATCATTTGCGGTTTTTTCCAGTCTGGCAAGTGACGAGCAGTATATAGTCAGTTTCCCCGTTGAAGAGGATCAAAATGGTGATCCGGACATGACGGTAGCTCTGGACAAAGAGGGGAACCCGGAAGTGACGGTAACTCTGGACAAGGATGGGAATCCGGAAGTAGAGATCAATCAAGTCAAGGTGGAAGGCGAGACTGGCGGGGATGACACATCCTTTTTAGCTAGAACGGAGAAGGCGCCGGCGTATGGAACTCCGGTGTCGTTTATCACGGATTTAGACGAACCCCGCTTCCTAACCGACTACTCAAAAGTGACGTATTACGATGACGATGGTGAAGGAGTCTTCGACCTTTGGGCGGCCAGCATAGTGGATTTCGACGGAGACACGATCTCAGCGGTGGGAGACCGGTTCTTTATTGCCCCGGGCGGGCTTTTTTACTCAGAACAAATAGAAGTGGAGTATTATGATTCGCTCATTATCGAATACAATGCGTTAAATCATGAAAGTGCGACGAATACACAGTTGTTTTCAGCGGGCAAAGAGATCATGGATTCCGGCAGGACATCCGGCTGGGAAGACGATTACCGGTTCTACTGTTTCTCCGAGGACATCTACGCAAAGGTCGATAAGGAGAACTACGTTGACTATGCATATGCTTTGGATCCGGAGTCTTATGGTGAGAATCTTTCATCAGCATACAGCAAGACCCTGGAGGATAACGGGTACAGCCTTTACACGGTCCGAAGTGTTTTCTTCTATGACGCTTCAGGTGAAATGAGTCTCCTTCGCAAGCATATCCTTTGGAATTCTATGGCCGCGCTTTTGTGCGTGGCGCTGATGCTGGCCATTTTGGCCGGGCTTCTTTACCCGCTTATCCGCAGTGAAGAGGAAAAAAACGATACAGATGAGGAGAAGCCACAGGAGTTTCTTTCTGAGGAAATGGCGAATGAATTTCTTGCCGGCGTGAACCGGACGGAAGAGTCCATGGGACCGAACGGCTATCTGGACGAATTACGGGAAATTGTTCACCGTCATATGCAGAAGAATTCTGATCAGCAGGCAAAGGAAGAATCCGATCCGGAAGCAGACCCTAAAGAATAAAGGGACTTACGTTTCGTCTTTCTGCTTTTTCTTTTTCCCGATCATAAAGCGCCTGGAAACGCCGGCGGCGATCTTCATGTAGAACGGCGCGATTGCACGGTTGGCTTCCTTCAGTTTCTCGCGGATCGGAATATTCTGCGGACAGTGGGTCTCGCACTTGCCGCAGCCGACGCAGCGTGAAGCATCTGCAGGCTCAAGGCGAAGCGCGATCGTCTGATAGTACTCTTTTCTGCCGGTGAGTTTGTTTTCGGAATACATATGGTTATAGCAGGAGAAGATGCCGGGGATATCCACGCCTCTGGGGCAGGGAAGACAGTATTTACAGCCGGTACAGCCGACTTTCGTATTCTCGTTGATATAGGCCCGGATCCGGTCGATCATTTCATTTTCCTCCGCGCCAAAAGAACCGGGAACAGAAGTGTCGGCAATCCTTGCGTTCTCTTCGATCATGGGGATCGAATTCATACCCGAAAGCACGCAGGTGATCTCTTTCTGGTTCCAAAGCCACCGGAAGGCCCATTCGGCCGGTGACCAGCCGTGCGGATCGGAAGCGATCTCTTTCTTTGCTTTCTCGGGGAGCAGATCGACCAGCTTTCCGCCACGGAGAGGTTCCATGATGAATACCGGTACGCCTTTTTCGTATGCGGCACGGATGCCGTCACGTCCGGCCTGGGAATTCTCGTCCATGTAGTTATACTGCACCAGGCTCAGTTCCCAATCGTAGGCGTGAAGGATCTTAAGGTACATTTCCGTATTTCCGTGGAAAGAAAAGCCCACATGACGGATCTTTCCCTCCTTCTTTTTCTCCTCGATCCAGTCGCGGACCGCCATGGACTCGAGTTTTTCCCACTGGGCGATATCCGTCATGTGATGGAACAGATAGTAATCCAGATAGTCCGTGCGAAGCCGTTTCAGCTCTTCATCGAGATACTTATCGAGATCTTCACGCTTTTTTACGAGGTACTGGGGAAGCTTCGTGGTCAGCGTGATCTTAGAACGAAGATCGTGCTTTTCGATGATCTTGCCCAGGGTTTCTTCGCTTCCGGGATAAATATACGCGGTATCCAGATAGGTGATCCCCAGCTCGATCGCACGAAGGATCTGTTCTTCCGCTTTTTCAAAATCAATGCTCCTGCCCTTGGTGGCAAAGCGCATGCATCCGAACCCTAATATCGGAAAATCGTTTCTCTTCTGCATAAGGACCTCCTTCTCCAACTGTCCCTGTGGCGGTAATGATTTTTCGGTTCTATTCTTCTTCGGTTTTATTCTTCCGTGCCGTTGAGGAACTTTCGGATCTCCGGAAGTGCTTTTCGAGCCTGATCACGACCGATCTGATATACCCGTTCCAGCTCCCCGGGATCATCTTCCGTTCTTCCGATCCCGAGATCGCAGGGCGGCCGGATCACGAGGGATTCGCCGTTTCGTTCCTTCTCATTTATCAGCTGCATCTGATGGTTATACATCTCGTGACGGTGCGCCATGCCCCGTGCGATCGCCGGATATTTCCGAAGAAGCAGGTTCATCATGGAAGAACCGCGGCTTTTCTTCTTCATATATCCCTTGGGCTGCGTAAGCACGATGACATTTCTTTTATATCCGATACTCTCCATATAGGCAAAAGGAACGGCATCGGCGATCCCTCCGTCGAGGAGCCGGTATCCGTCTACTTTCACGACCGATGATAGGATCGGCATGGAGGCAGAGGCCTGCATCCAGAGCATGTCGGTCTTCTGACCGTCGGAACAGAGGTGGTAGCGGGCTTCTCCGGTATCGACGTCCGTGGCGACCACATAGAAAGCCAGGGGATTCTCTTTAAAGGCCTCCCGATCGAAAAGGTCCAGTTCGTCGGGGAGGGTTTCGTAGCAGAATTTCGCGCCGAAGTAGTCACCGGTCTTTAAAAGGGAACGGAAACTGCCGTAACGTGGATCTTTTCCGTAGGTTTTATTGTAACGGATCGGACGGCCGATCTGTCGCGATTTGAAATTGCAGCCGAAAACGGCACCGGCGGAAACACCGGCCGCGCCGTCAAAGCGGATATCGTTTTCCATCAGGATGTCGATGACGCCGCAGGTGAACACCCCGCGCATGGCGCCGCCTTCCATGATCAGTCCGGTGAGAGGCCGTTGCATATGGTTACTCCTTATTTCCTTTGATCTTTCTGCGAAGGCGCCGGAAAAAAGAGCGGCTCCGTTCACGCAAGTAGATCAGGGGTCTTCGGATGAAGAAAAAGTCTGTCCAGATATGGGTATAGATCCGGTAACCGAGGTGATCCATCTCGTACCATTTGCCGTTTCTGTAGAAGCGGACGGCGATGCCCATGACACGGTCTTTGGGCACATATTCTTTCTGCCAGCAGTTATCTCCGACAATGATGTAATCCTTGTCCCGCACGTGAAGAACTCGATGGATCACGCCCTGTTCCTGTCCGCGGGTATACATCACCACATCGTACCTTCGGGCGGTATGATCCAGCTTGTGGATCTCGACGATGCCTTCCTTGTTACGGATCATCGGCCACATGCTTACCCCGCGCGGTACGCTGAAGTATTTGCCGTTCTTTTCGAGTTCTTCGATCTGTGCTCTTCCCATAAAGTGAATTATATAAATATTCGGGAAGAGAGGCAAGCAGGCAGAAGGCTACAGGGAAGGAAAAGAAGCGGATACACAGTTCTTTTGCAAAGGAAAAAGCGGTATTGACGCGGTTCATTTGAGATGGTATAAGTAAAAAATACGTGAGAGATCAGGAGGGGATAAGCGGTGAGAAAGTGGGCAGGATGGATCAGTTTGCTGCTTCTTTTTTCCTTCTCGGTCAAGGCAGTCGTGGCGCGGGATGACATCACGGACGACGCATCCTATTGCACGCTGATCGCTGTCGGCGACAACCTTTTCCATGAAAAAGTCATCAACTCCGGTAAGCAGGACGACGGCACACTTAACTACGATGCCGTCTATGAACATGTCCGGGATTATATACAGCAGGCGGATATCCGCGTGATCAATCAGGAAGTCATCCTGACCGGTGATTCCTCCAAGTGGGGCGGTTTCCCGTCATTTGCCAGTCCGCTCGAAGTGGGCGAAGCGGTGGTGCGGGCCGGCTTTAACGTGGTGACCCACGCGACCAATCACAGCTGGGATCGGGGAAGACAGGGCGCCGAGGATACTATCGCGTTCTGGAAAAGCCAGGATGGCGTGATCCTGACCGGTATGTATGACTGCCAGGAGGACTACGACAGCATCGTGGTCGGCGAATATAACGGCATCAAAGTGGCTTTCCTTAATTACACGTACGGCCTTAACGGAAGTACGCTTCCGTCGGATGCGAAATTCATGGTCAAGCTTCTGGATATGGATCTGGTGATCTCGGATATTCAGAAAGCCAGGGAAGTGGCGGATATCGTCATCGTTTTCCCGCATTGGGGGGAAGAGTACAAGACCGAGCCAAACGCTAATCAGAAGCAGATGGCCCAGCAGATGGCAGATGCCGGAGCGGATCTGATCATCGGGTGCCATCCCCATGTGGTACAGCCTTTGGAGAACATCGTGTCCAAGGACGGCAGAAATGTTCCGTGTTTTTATTCGATCGGCAATTTCGTGGCCAATATGATCCGCGATTATAAGTGCGTGGAAGCCATGGCAAAGGTCGTGATCCGAAAAGATGGTGATACTGCGCAGATCGTGTCTGCGGAAGCGGTCCCGATGGTGAACTTTATGAATCCGGATACAACGTTGTATACTGTATATATGGCGGAGGATTATACGGAAGAGGTCGCCTCGCAGCATGCCAACAGCGATGTGACGCCCCGGAATGTCCATAACATCTGGAGTGGGATCGTTAAGCACGGAGACCTCCTTCTTTATGACGGAACCGCGATCTGCGGAAAGGGCGGAAGGTTCGGCTATTCGGTATCGGGTGTCCTCGAACCGCCTCCGATCGAAGGGTAGACGTTCTTCCCGGTTCGGCCCGGCGAATGAGTTCGTATATCCTCTTTCCGGCCCGGAGAATAAGCGCGTACATCAGGACAGGGGGAACAACGGGTGCAAGTGCTTTTCGACACGAACAATAAAAAACCGAAGGTGTGGAATATCCTAATCCTTTCAGTCGTAGTGGCCGCGGTCATCGGGATCCTGGCGCTGTGTGTGGGCGGAAGGACGGCGGATATTGCCGTCAGCGTGATCTTCGACCTGTACTTTGCCGCCGTGATCGTCCTTTTGCTCGATGCATTTGTGAAACAGCTCCGGTACAACCCCTATTCATACAACACCATTTATTACATGGGATTTGCCCTGTTTTTAGTGTCCGTTCTGATCATCGGGTGCATGCATACCGTGCGATTGGTGCGTTCCGTGGACGGCATGGGTGCGAAGGATCTGATCCCGGTACTTCAGAGGTCCGCGCAGACCTACCTTCTTTTTACCTTCCCGTTTATCCTGGTATTTTCGATCGGGCTTGCGATCTCCAATATTTCCCTGATCCGCCACGAGGGCCGGCGTCTTGTCAATGTACTTGGAATCGTTCTGGCCTTTCTTCTTGTTGGCGGGGAGATCCTGCTGACCGTTCTTTCCCGGCTTGAACCGGAAAACCTGCGTGTGGCGGCCCTTTGTACGGCTTTCGTCAACCTCTTTTCCGCCGTTTATCTCTATTTCGAATGCATGCTGATCGGCACCATCATTGCCAATATCATCGTGGTCCGCTATGAGCCCGAAAAGGATAAGGATTACATCGTTATTCTGGGCTGCGGGCTTCGTAAGGACGGCACGCCGACGCCGCTTCTTCAGGGGCGGATCGACCGGGCACTTCGGTTTCGGGAGGCCCAGCTTTCTTCTACGGCAAAAGAACTGTTTTTCGTGGTTTCCGGTGGTCAGGGGAGCGACGAGGTCATTTCCGAGAGCGCTTCGATGAAGCGGTACCTTCTGGAAAAGGGAATTCCGGAGGAAAGGATCATCGAAGAAGACGCATCAACTACTACATACGAAAATATGGAGTTTTCGAAGGAAAAGATCCTGGAATACTGGAAAAAGGGGAAGGCTGTGCTTTCGTGCGCGAAAAAAGAGGAAGAAGACTTTACCGCGAAAAGAAAAGAGGGAGAAGCCTTTATCACGGAGAAAAATGCCGTCCCGGGCAAAGTGCTTTTCGCGACGACGAATTATCATGTGTTCCGAGCGGGATTGATGGCGCGGCGTGTGAAGATCCGCGCCCAGGGCATCGGGGCCAAAACGAAGTGGTATTTCTGGCCGAATGCGGCCGTGCGCGAGTTTGTCGGGCTGCTTACGGAGCATCGCGTAAAGCAGGTGCTGATCTTCGGAGGAATCATTGTGATCTATACGATCCTGGCCATTGCGGCGATGTGAGTTCTGTCCAGATATTTGGACAATTGATGGTATATCATTAGGCCATAGTGAAAGAAGAATCGTGGGAAAACTTAGATCCAATTTCAGTATGGAGGTATGATACCATGAAGAACGCGAAAGATGCAAAGAAACTGATGACCCTGAGTGATTACAAGAACGTGCAGGACATTGCCGTGTCCTCACTGGAAGTCCTTCTGGATTCGATGGTGACTTCGGACGATGAAGAGGAGCTCCATGGCCTGATCATGGATGTGGTCAATCTCGTGACCAGAAAGATCGGAGAACTGCTCTTTGGTTCCGAACAGGATATCTGTGTGGAAGAAGAGGATGAGTTCGGCTACGAGGAATTCGACGGCGATTATGAGTATGACGCGTCCAGGGATGAATTCGATTATGACGAGATCGACGGGGATTACGAGTACAGGGAGATCGTTGACGAACTCGACTACGATGAGATCGATGGGGACTATGAGTATTCCGGTCCGATGGATGATGAAGACGAGGAGGATCTTGCCGAGGAGCTCACCGACGGGTTCGCGCCGGACTTCCGTGAGCCGTTCATCATTATTGACGAACGGGAGGAACGAGACGATAATCAGGATCAGAATAAGATCGCATGAGCGTGCGTGGTGGAACCGGACCGATCCGGTGAAGGAGTAGTATGCTGTCGGAAGATAAGGGGATCAACCGGAAGACGTTTGTGGACGACTATGTCGTTTTCGACCTGGAGACGACCGGGCTTTCGAATGTGAAAGACCATGTGGTGGAGATCTCGGCGCTGAAGGTGAGAAATCACGAAGTGGTGGATGAGTTTTCTTTCCTGGTGAATCCGGAATGCCACATCTCCGCGGCGGCATCCTCCGTAAACGGGATCACGGATGAGATGGTCGAGGAATGTCCGACCTTTGAGAGCGTACTTCGGAATTTCGATGCGTTTGCCGGAGATCACGTTCTCGTCGGGCAGAATATCGCCAGGTTCGACCTTCCGTTTCTCTACCGCGACGCCTCCCGATACTGGGGAATGACCATCGGGAATGATTTCGTGGATACGCTTCAGATCGCCAGGATCTGTCTTCCGATCCTGAATACGTATAGCCTCGGTGCGCTGGCCGGTTACTACGGCATTGATACGGCCGGTGCCCACCGTGCGCTTGCGGATTGCTACATGACGCATAAGGTGTTTGAGAAACTTCGTGAGGAGGCGGATTTCCGAAAGACGGACGGTTCCCTGAAGATCTGCCCGAAATGCGGAAGCCTCATGGTCTCGAGGAAAGGTCCGTACGGTGAATTCTGGGGATGCTGCAGGTACCCGGACTGCAGTTTCAAAGAGAATATCCGCTGGAACCGCTAAGACCTCGTCACAGACAGAAGAAGCGCCATGAACTGCTCTTGAACAGACAGGAGATGCTCCGTAACCGCCCGTGATCTGCATATAAAGACAGAAACGAAAATAATGTCGGCAAAAAACGATAAAGAATTGATACGAACTTTAATTGACATGCTATAGGACTATTGCTACAATTTCTCCAAATGATATGGAACAAGGGCGTTCACGCATGTAACTACGTGTGGAGAGCGTCTTTTTTTGAGAGGGCGCCTAAGATGAGAAAAAAAGATCGCAAAATCGTTCTTGAGGATGGAAGCTGTTACGAAGGGTACGGTTTCGGCGCAGATGTAGAAAGCGTGTGTGAGATCGTTTTCAATACGTCCATGGTAGGATATCAGGAGATCCTTTCGGACCCGTCCTACACAGACCAGATGGTGGTCATGACTTATCCCCTGATCGGAAATTACGGCATTACGGATGACGATTACGAATGTAAGAACCCCAGTATCGGCGGCATGATCGTAGGCGACTATAACGATATGCCCAGTAACTTCCGCTATACCAAGACGCTCTCGGAAGAGATGGAAGAAAACGGTATCCCCGGGATCTACGGCGTCGATACGAGAAAGATCACCAGAAGCATCCGTGATCTGGGATCAAGACGGGTGATCATGACAGGGATCGATACGACGGTGGAAGAAGCCCTGGAAAAGATCAAGTCCACACCGGTTCCCCACGATCAGGTCAGCCGTGTCAGCTGTAAGAAACGCTGGTACTCCCGAACGGCGAACCCTAGATTCAATGTTGTTGCCATCGACTGCGGCATCAAGCTCAACATCATCAGAAAGCTGAACAGCTACGGCTGCAATGTGACGGTTGTGCCTTTCGATATCACTCCCGAAGAGATCGAGTTTATGAAGCCCGATGGTGTTTTCCTAAGTAACGGCCCGGGAGATCCGGAGGATGTTACGCCCGTTATTTCTACGGTAAAAGCACTGGCCGGGAAGCTTCCGATCTTCGGTATCTGCCTTGGCCATCAGATGATCTCTCTGGCCTATGGCGCGAAGACCTATAAGCTGAAGTTCGGTCACCGTGGAGGAAACCACCCGGTAAAGAATCTGGAAACCGGTAGAATCGAGATCACTTCCCAGAACCACAGTTATGCGGTGGACCTGGAAAGCCTCAAGGGAACGAAGCTTCACGCGACACACATCAACCTTTTGGATAATACGGTAGAGGGCGTCGAGTGCAAAGAAGACCGCATCTTCTCTGTGCAGTATCACCCGGAAAGCGCACCGGGACCGCAGGACAGCAGCTATCTTTTCGAGAAGTTTACTGCGGCTCTTCAGGAGTATAAGGACGAGACCGAAGCGGCTGCGGTGAATACGAAGGGAAGCGGGGTGAGCACAAATGCCTAAGAGAACGGATATTAAGAAAGTGCTCGTGATCGGATCGGGCCCGATCGTGATCGGTCAGGCGGCCGAATTCGACTATGCCGGAACGCAGGCCTGTCTGGCGCTGAAGGAAGAAGGATACGAAGTCATCCTGGCCAACTCCAACCCGGCGACGATCATGACGGATACATCCATTGCGGATAAAGTATATATGGAACCGCTGACGCTTCAGTTCCTGGCACGTATCTGCCGCCTGGAAAGACCGGACGCCATTGTACCGGGAATCGGCGGACAGACCGGATTGAATCTGGCGATGCAGCTGGCCAAGAAGGGTGTCCTGGACGAGTGTGAGATCGAGCTTCTCGGCACGGATGCCGCAAGTATCGAATGCGCCGAGGACAGAGAGCTTTTCAAAGAGCTGTGTGAGAAGATCGGGGAGCCGGTCGTACCTTCGCAGATCACATATAGTATCGAGGAAGCCCTCGAAGCAGCAGAGAATATCGGTTATCCGGTGATCTTAAGACCGGCATTTACGCTCGGCGGCACAGGCGGCGGTTTTGCCAACGATCCCGAGGAACTGCGTACCATGATGAAAAATGCTCTGGCCCTTTCTCCCGTGCACCAGGTCCTCGTTGAAAAGAGCATCAAAGGCTATAAGGAAATCGAGTACGAAGTGATCCGTGATGCCAACGACACCGCCATCACGGTATGTAATATGGAAAACCTTGACCCGGTCGGCATCCATACGGGTGACTCTATTGTTGTCGCACCGTCTCAGACGCTGACGAATAAGGAATACCACATGCTGCGTGACAGTGCGCTCAAGATCATCCGCGCATTGGGCGTAAAGGGTGGATGTAACTGCCAGTTCGCGCTCGACCCGCACTCGTTTAAGTACTATGTGATCGAGGTCAATCCGCGTGTGTCGAGATCTTCGGCCCTTGCAAGTAAAGCCAGCGGCTATCCGATCGCTCGAGTTTCCGCGAAGATCGCCGTGGGAATGAACCTGGATGAGATCCAGCTTGCCAATACACCGGCGTGCTTTGAGCCGGCACTTGACTATGTTGTCACGAAGATGCCGAGATTCCCCTTCGATAAATTCCCGGCAGCGATGAATAAACTGTCGACACAGATGAAGGCTACAGGTGAAGTCATGAGCGTCGGCCGGACCTTCGAAGAGAGCCTTCTGAAGGCGATCCGTTCCCTGGAGGACAGCAAGAACCACATCCATATGCCGAAGTTCGACTCCGAGCATATGAGCGTGGACGATCTTCTGGAGTACATCAAGGAGGGAACCGATGACCGCATCTACGCGATCTCCCAGCTGATGTGGCTGGGCGTGGACCACTCCCGTATCTGCAACATCACGGGTATCGACATGTTCTTCCTCGACAAGATCAAGAAAATCGTTGATCTGGAGCGCGAGATGGAGGCCAATCCGGGTTCCATCGACTACCTCATCGAAGCCAAGCGGATGGGATTCTCCGATTCGTATGTCGCCGAACTCTGGAAAATCACTGAGGACGAGGTGTATGCGCTCCGTAAGGAGAAGAAGATCGCACCGATCTATAAGATGATCGACTCCTGTGCTTCCGAGTTTGATAGCTATATCCCGTATTTCTACTCAACCTATGCTGAGGAGAACGAGTCCATTGTTTCCGATAAGCAGAAGGTGATCGTACTGGGATCCGGTCCGATCCGTATCGGTCAGGGCGTGGAATTTGACTACTCCACCGTACATGCTGTCAGAACGATCCAGTCCATGGGATATGAAGCCATCGTCATCAACAACAACCCGGAGACCGTGTCGACAGATTACACCACTGCCGATAAACTCTACTTCGAACCGCTGACTACAGAAGATGTTATGAATATCGTTGATCTCGAAAAACCGATGGGCGTGATCGTGACCCTCGGCGGCCAGACGGCCGTGAACCTGGCGGACTCGCTTACCAAGCGTGGCGTACACATTATCGGTACCGATAACGATGCCATTGAGAAGGCGGAGGACAGAGATGCTTTCGACGCCGTGATCAAATCCCTTGAGATCCCGAATCCGAAGGGTGAAGCCGTAACGGATATTCCGACCGGTATTACCGTAGCCGAGAAGATCGGTTATCCGGTTCTCGTCCGTCCGTCTTTCGTACTCGGCGGACGTGCCATGGAAATTGTAGCCAACGAGACCATGCTGGTGAAGTATTTAAAGAACGCCGTTGAAGTGGATGAAGATAAGCCCGTTCTTATCGATAAATATCTCGTCGGAAAAGAAGTCGAGGTCGATGCGATCTGTGACGGTAAGGAAGTCTTTATTCCGGGCATCATGGAACTGGTCGAGCGTACCGGTGTACACTCGGGCGACAGCACCAGCGTGTATCCGCCGTTCTCGATCTCCGATAAGGTCAAGGAAACGATCTGCGACTATACCCGCCGTCTCGGCTTAGGTATCGGCATCGTCGGTCTTTTCAACATTCAGTTCATCGTTGATAAGGACGACAGTGTCTATGTCATCGAGGTCAATCCCCGTGCATCAAGATCGGTGCCGTTCCTTTCAAAGTCCACCGACCAAAACCTCGTTACGATCGCGACCAAAGTCATGCTCGGCGAGAGCCTGGCCGATCAGGGGATCCTGGATCTCGATCCGCCGAAGGAAACGTCCCGCTGGTATGTCAAGGCACCGGCATTCTCCTTCCAGAAACTGGATGGCATGGATGCCTATCTGTCTCCGGAAATGAAGTCCACCGGCGAAGCCATCGGATATGACAGCCGCCTGAACAGAGCTTTTTACAAGGCATTACAGGCATCCGGCATTAAGATGAAGGACTACGGTACGGTTATCGTCACCTTGGCGGATGAGGATAAGGAAGAGGCCCTTCCGCTGATCAAGCGTTTCTACGAACTGGGCTTTAACATCGAAGCTACCATCGGTACCGCGAACTTCCTGAAAACGCACGGCATCAGAACGCGTGTGCGCGGAAAACTCAGTGAAGGCAGTACCGAGATCCTGGATTCCATCCGTGCGGGCTATGTCAGCTATATCATCAACACCCGTGCGATCCTGTCCGGTGTGCACTACGAAGACGGTGTGGCCATCCGCCGCTGTGCGATTCAAAATGGCGTGACGATCTTTACTTCGCTGGATACGGTCAAGATCCTTCTCGACGTCCTGGAGGAAACCATTCCGGGCATCAGCACGATCAACGCGTAAAACGTAATCGGGCGTTCGTTCGATCAGCGCTGAAATACGTATAACTGAGAACAAAAAGCCGGCTTCATGTGTTACAATATTCCTCGGGGTGGCGAAATACTCTGTGCGCGTAATGTCCGCACAGAATGCCGGAGGGACAAGATTATATGGATAAGCATGAACGAAAGCTCTTTTGCAAAAGGATCCTCCTTATCGTGGGAATGGTCCTTCTTGTGATCTGTATCGCTCTGGTTACATACACTTCGATAGAATCGCGGCAGAAGACGATCGAGAAAATCGATGCGTCTCTTCAGACGCGTGCTGATAAGATCCGTACTCTCAACAGCGCCCAGCTCGGAACCAGTATTTTCGAACTGGGGGAGGACGCTTTGATCATTGAGGGAGACGGCGTATTTGCAGATCTGGTTTTAGATGTAAAAACAAATGATGCCGTTCCGGATTATCGCATGCCATATAGTTATCTTCCCACAGATCCGCTGGTAAGAATGAACCGGTACCGTGCGGAGATGGAATTGATTTTTATTGGCAATGTCAGTGGTGATACGGATGCTTCTTCTTTAGATGCTGAATTGCCTGCTTTTACGGCCATACCTATGCCTTTGCTTAGAGATACGGATGACGATTGGATCGGAATGTCTGGAATCAAATATACATTTACCCCTTCAGGACTTATCTATGGGGAACAGCTTCAAGCCGAGTATCGAAGTATGATCGGTATATATACGAAAGGTTTTAGCGACCTGAGCCAAATGAACGATGAACTTCTGGAAAAATCAAGAGATATCATCGATCAAGGGACAGGCTTCGGATGGGAAGGAGAATATCGCTATTGCTGCTTTGCAGAGGACGTTTTGGCAAGGCAAAACGATCGCGATGTGTCCGTTATCGAGTATGCCTATGTGGATCCGGACCGTTTCACGGAGGCGGCGATCGGTTCCTTTATTTCCTCGGGTGAAGAGAAAGGATATAAAAAATATACGCTTCACACCGTGATGTTTTATGATGCAACCGAAGATCTTCAAACCTGGAATGAACATGTGATCTGGAACAGCGGTGTCGTTGCGGGGGGTTATGTTGTGATCATGCTGGTTCTGGGTCTGCTCCTGTTTTTCATGATTCCGGTCCGGGAAAAGATCGAGCCGAAGCCGGCTGATGAAAAAATCCCGGATTCTCTGGTGCAGGAGATGCTTCGGAAGATCGATGCAGCCGAGCAGTCCACGGGACCGAACGGGTATCTGGATGAACTTCGTGATACGCTCCGCAGTGTGGGGCAGGAGCAGAGTCAGAGCGATAAAGACGAAAAAATCGCGATGCCCCCGGCAAAGGAATTCGGGGAAGAATTCCAGATGCCACCCAACGAGGAAGACGAAGAAGACCGGTAAGGAGCAGGAAGATCAATCATGAGCACAAGTGAGGATCCTGAAGAGAAAAGCATGAGTACAAGCGAGAATCCTGAAGGAAAAACATGATTAAGGAACCGGGTTTAGTTAAGAAAGACCGTATAAAGAGCAGGAGTTTTGCCGGAAAGTACGCGATTATTATCGGTGCGTTCCTTCTGATTGCGTCTGTCGCCGTTGTCACGGTGTCTTCTTTTCAATCGAAAAAAGCACTGGAGAATTCGATCGATCATACGTTGAAAAGGCGGGCGGTGAAGTGTAAGAAAATCAATCTGCTCGGGATCTCTTCGGATCTGTATACAATTGACGATGGTGCCATGACCTTTCCCTGGCTGCCGCGGGAGGCGGAGTATGTCCCGTATTACGCTTCGAATTATTCGAACAGCCTGGGTACCGGGGAGTCAGATGATGACGAGATGTTTTCTGTCAGATATGACATTGTTTTTGGTGTGGATGAGGATGGACAGACCGCGATCACGGTCCTTCCTGTGATCCATGATCAGGACGGAGACTGGCTCGGGGAAGTTGACGATTCCATCGTTCTTCAGCCGGGTGGACTTTTCTTTGCCGAGATGCTGGAACCGGATGCGATGGGAAATCTCGAGCCGACACTTCATCCGGTGAATTTTGAAAGCGGCGAGAATCCGGACCTTTATAATGCCGGACTTCTTATCATTGAAAAGGACCAGACGTCCGGATGGAAGGGCGATTACCGCTTCTACTGCTATCAGGAAGTCGTGATGGCGAAACCGACGGATGAGTATTTGATCGCTTATAAATATATCGATACGGAAGAGGATTCGTCCGATCTACAGGAGACAATCGAGGAGAATGGTTTTGATTCATACACTCTTCATAGTGTCATCTTCTACGATGCCTCATCCGAACTTTCCGACTGGACGAACCATGTGATCTGGAATGCGCTCGTGTCGCTTCTTGTCTATGTTCTTATCATGGCTGTGATCACGCTCCTTCTTTATCGGATCTCCAGACAGGCTGAGGATGAAGATTCAGGCGAATTGCTGAATGCGGGACGCCTCTCTATTTCGGAAGAGCTGGCCAAAGACCTCCTTCACCGTATCGACAGTGCGGAATCTTCTATGGGACCTTGCGGCTATCTCGATGAGATCCGAAGCGCCGTGCTGGAACACGTAGAAAACAGTGAAGAAACAGAGTCTTCGGACGATGAAGAGAAGTGAAGATACGGCTCCATAAAAAGCAAAATCCCGACATTTGTCGGCATGGTTTTGGTTTGCGATGATTCCTTTACATGATACGATAAAGATGATCGGATCCGAGGAAGTGTCCCGGATGTCGATTGAATAGTGCCGACTGAAAAGGTGCCGAAAGAAAAAGGTGCCGGCAGAAAAGCTGCCCGCGAAAGTGCTTTTCGGGCAGAAAGAGAAGGAGAGTGTGATTATGTTTGATTTTACTTACTATACCCCGACGAAAGTTCTTTTCGGAAAGAATACCGAAAGCAAGGTGGCGGAGCTGATCTCTGAATTTGGCGGGACGAAGGTCCTGATTCATTATGGCGGCGGAAGTGTGGTGCGATCCGGGCTTTTGCAGCGCGTGACAGATACGCTTGATGCGGCGGGAATTCCGTATGTGACACTGGGCGGGGCGGTACCGAATCCGCATCTTTCTCTGGTTTATGAAGGCATTGAACTTTGCAAGAAAGAGGGCGTGGATTTTCTACTGGGTGTCGGCGGCGGAAGTGCGATCGACTCGGCTAAGGCGATCGGTTACGGCGTCGCAAATGAAGGCGATGTGTGGGATTTCTACGATTACAAGCGCAAAGCGGAGGGCTGCCTCCCACTGGGTGTGATTCTGACGATTGCGGCTACAGGGAGCGAGATGAGTGATTCCTCGGTGATTACCAAGGAAGAGGGCCTTGTGAAGCGCGGCTATAGCAGTGATTACAGCCGTCCGAAGTTTGCCATCATGAACCCGGAACTGACGATGACGCTTCCGGATTATCAGACAGCTTGCGGATGCACGGATATCATGATGCACACGATGGAAAGATATTTCACGCAGGGCGGCAATATGGAGATCACCGATGCGCTGGCAGAGGGACTTCTGCGTACCGTGAAGAAGAATGCGGTGATCCTGCGCGATGACCCGAAGAATTATGAGGCGAGAGCCGAAGTGATGTGGGCAGGAAGTCTGGCGCACAATGGTCTGACCGGCTGCGGGAATGACGGTGGTGACTGGATGACGCATAAACTTGAGCACGAGCTCGGCGGCCTTTACGATGTGGCGCATGGTGCGGGTCTGGCGGCGATCTGGGGAACCTGGGCCAGATATGTATACAAGAACTGCCTGCCGCGTTTTAAGAAGTTCGCGATTAATGTTATGGGAGTTGCCGAGCAGGGGACCGACGAAGAGATCGCGCTTCGCGGCATCGAGGCCATGGAGGATTTCTACAGAAGCATCAACATGCCGACGAATCTTCGTGAGCTGGGCGTGAATCCGACGGAGGATGAACTGGTTCTGATGGCTCATAAGTGCGCCGTTGGTGTCGGCGGAGAAATGGGTTCGGCCAAGGTGCTTGATGAGCAGGCGATGCTGGATATTTATCGGGCGAGCATGTAAGTAGAATCTAGAAGGTATGGAGGGATTTTCCATGGAAAAACTGAAGGTGCTGATTCTGAATGGAAGCCCGAGAACGAATGGGAATATCGCGCTGGCGCTGCACGAGATGAGGCACCGCGCATGCTGCAGACGTGATTTGTGACGGGTGCACGGATCTTATTGCCTGAGGCACCGCGCGGCTAAATGGTGCTTGTGATACAATACTCCTAAAGCAAGGAAGGATGTATCACAGATGTATTCATACGTATTTTTTGATCTGGACGGCACACTGACGCAGTCGGAATTCGGGATTCTCGAGGGCGCGAGACGTGCGCTTTCCCACTTCGGGATCGATACCTCGGATGAGCAGAAACTTAAGAGATTTATCGGACCGCCTCTGCATGTGTCCTTTCACGACAACTACGGTTTGTCGGAGGAAGACACGGAAGAGGCGATTTCGATTTATCGGGCATATTACCGCGAAAAGGGCATCTTTCAGGCGCCGCTTTATGAGGGAATGTTTGATTTGCTTTCTGATTTGAAAAGTGCCGGAAAACGCTTGATGATCACGACCTCCAAACCTCTCGTGATGGCGGAAAAGGTGGCGAAGAATAATGAAATCTACGGCTTTTTCGACGGCATCATAGGACCGGGCCTGGATGAAAAGGATGCCAGCAAGAGCTGGCTGATTCGCCGTGCGATGAAGGAACTCGGGCTTTCGGATGCGGATCGGAAGAAGGTGGTCATGGTCGGTGACCGCTTCTACGATATCGAGGGGGCCCGTGAAGCCGGCGTGGATTCCATTGGTGTGCTCTATGGATATGGCGAGGAAGAGGAACTTCGCGGAGGGGGGGCCACGTATATTGCGGCCGATGTGCCGGCGCTGCGAAAAGTTCTTTTCGAGTAGACCGGAAATATAGAAACGAAAACGACGGAAGTCTGTTATCCTTTTTATAGGGTCGATTTTGGTTCTGTAAGAGAGAGAAAGATCCTGAACAGGAGAGAGAAAGATCCTGAATAGGAGCGTGGAAGATCTTGAAATGGTATATTGATCGATTTGAAGAGCTGAAGAATACGAAGCCGATCTACTCGGTGTGCGGCGATGATTGTGCGGTGTGCCCGAGATACCTGGCGAAGACGGAGGAGGAACTGCACGAGACGGCGGAGTTCTGGTATCGTGCGGGGTGGCGCGATCATGTGGTCAGTAACGATGAGATCCGCTGTACGGGCTGCGGATGTCGGCCTGCCTGCAGTTTTAATTTGCTCTCCTGTACAAGAGACCATCATGTCACATGGTGCAAAGAATGCAGTTCTTTTGAATGCGAAAAAGTGAAGGACACCTTCGATCGTTCGGCGGCGAAAATGGAGCAGTGCAGAAACGCTTGTGAAAGTGAAGAAGAGTTTCAGATGTTCGTCCGTGCCTTTTACGAAAAGGAGAAGAACATGCGGTCCGTTCCCATGCGGATCGGCGTGATCCTGGCAAGTTCGCAGGCGGAAAAATCAAGCTATCTATATAATCTCGTCCGACAGGAAGTGCCGGACGCGAAGGTCACGGGCTTCGGATGCTATCCGGATGCGTTCCTGATCGATGGACAGAAGGCGATCCCTTCAGACAGCAGAAAATTCAGTTATATCGAGATCTCCATTCTCGTGGGGATCCTTCTTGGAAGCGGAGCGGTCGATCTGGTGGTGACCGGGTGCTCTTCGGGTCAGGGCATGATGCTTGCCTGTAATAACATGCCCGGCGTGCTTTGCGGGTATATCCCGACACCGGTGGATGCGTATCTTTTCGCGCAGATCAATAACGGAAACTGCGTGTCGGTGCCGCTGGGTGAGGACTATTCGTGGAACGGGAAAAAGAACCTGGAAAAGACGATCCGAAAGCTTTTCAGCGAGCCTTTCGGGCAGGGATATCCGAAGAGCGAAGCGGAGCGTAAACTGGCGGATACGGCGCTTCTTAAAGAGATACGGAAAAAGTCGCAGGTCAGTTTGGTCGAGCTTCTGGAGTCACTGGATCAGGAGCTGATCAGGAATATCCTTGCGAAAAAAGATGTCATCGATTATGTGATGAAAAACGGAAAAGACACAGTGCTTTTGGCGTGGCTAAAAGAAAAGGGAGGTACAAATTGTGATCAGAGAAGCGAATAGGGAAGATCTGGACCAGCTGCTGGAATTGTATCTTTATCTGCACGAGGACAGCATTCCCGCCCATGACGAGCGCCTTGCGGAAATGTGGGACGGGATCATGAACGATAAAAATCACCACGTGATCGTGTGCGAGATCGACGGGAAGATCGTGTCCTCGGTGACGTGCATCATTATCCGGAACCTCACGCACAACGTGCGGCCGTTTGCGCTGGTGGAGTATGTCGTGACGCATGAGGATTACCGCGGGAAGGGCTATGCGACGGAGTGCCTGGATTATGCGCGGGAACTGGCAAGGGCGCAGGACTGCTATAAGATCATGTTGATGACGGGTTCGAAGAGAGAATCGACGCTGAACTTTTATCGCCACGCGGGGTATAGCAGTGAAGACAAAACGGGATTTAATCAGAAGCTTTAAGGCGCGGCAAGCAGAAACAGGAAAGCGCGCTACGGAGCGCGGCAGGGAAGGAGCAGACAATATGAGTTACATTATGGATCTTAGGAAGTTTTTGGGGCACGATCCCCTGATTGCCACGGGCGCGGGCGTGATCATCGTGAATGAAAAGAACGAGATCCTCCTCGGCAAAAGAACTGACAACGGGTTTTGGGATTATCCGGCCGGCGGTATGGAGCTCGGCGAGAGTTATGAGGAGTGTGCCAGACGTGAGGCGCAGGAGGAGACGGGACTTCTTTGCGGGAAGATGGAGCTTCTGACGACATTGTCCGGGAAGGACACTTTCTACACGTATCCGAACGGCGACCAGGTGTTTCTCGCGGGGCTGATCTTCATCTGCTTCGAGTATTCAGGTGAGATGAAGGTGCAGGAGGAAGAAGTCGTGGAACAGCGCTTTTTCAGCATCGATGATCTGCCGGAGATGAGTAATCCGCTCAAGACGGATATTTTTGATAAGGTCCGCGAGTATCTTAAGAATCGCGGTGAATGATGTCGAAGATGTATCTGTACCATTATTTCGACAAAAGGTCCGGACCTTTCAATAGTCTCTCTAAGCTTTCTAAAGAAGAGGCGGAGCGGGTACTGGATCAGGTGAAGTGCGAGCGTCCCGATTCTCAATCTGCAAAACGTGATCAGACGTACGTTTGGAAACGATGGAACTGCGAGGCGATCCTCCGTCGCGAGTGGGCGGCAAAGGGCGGACTCATGGATATTCCGTCACCACACTACATGGTGGTGGAGCATAGCCCCTGGCTTTCAACATGGTTTGAACAGGGCGACTTCATTAGGATCCCGATTGAGGAATTTGACCTGCGGAAGGTGTCGTTTACCTATGGCGACTCCATGCCGACATTTAATCCCTCTGTCAACGTGGGTAAAGAATACCACATGAAGATCTACACTTACGAAGAGATCCTTCCGCTTATCGAAAAGTACGGTCTTCCGCAGGACTGGAATGATGACGGAGCGCACGGTCCTGAGCGCTATATCGAGGTGCACGTCTGGACGGACGAACCGATCCGCAGGTATATTGAGGAGTGGAACGATGCATAGGACACAGAGGGCTTGGAAAAAAGCGCAGGAACTGGGCAGCAGAGATGCGCTCAACTGTATTGCGGAATTAAATGATGCGGCGCTGGAAGAGGCTCATTATCAAGGGCGGAGGACAACGTCGCAGCGAAGCTCCGGGGCCGAGTGCTTTTCGAGCGGAGGAAGTGCCGGGGCCGAGTACTTTTCGAGCGGAAGAGGGCACGGCCAGGACATTTTTGCGGACGACTACAAGGCGCCGGCGGAGATGCTTCTTCGCGGCGTGCCGATCCTCGTGAAGGACAATATCGATGTGCAAGGGATGCACACGACGGCGGGAAGCCTGGCGCTTTCCGATAATGTTGCGCTTACGGACGCCCCCGTGATCCGGAATCTTCGGCGGCACGGCGCCGTGATCCTCGGCAAGACCAATATGACCGAGTTTGCTAATTATGTGTCGTCCAAGATGCCAGGTGGCTATAGTTCCCGCGGCGGTCAGGTCCGGCATGCGGTGTCAGATAAGGCTTTCCCGGGCGGATCTTCGACGGGTTCCGCGGTGGCGGTCAGTGCAGGGATCGTTTCCATGGCGGTGGGTACGGATACCAGTCATTCCATCATTGCGTGTGCGAAAATGAACGGCATCAGCGGTATCAAACCGCCGGTAGGAGTGCTTTCGCAGGAGGGGATCGTTCCGATCAGTAAGACTTTGGATAGTCCGGGTCCCATGGCGGAAACGTTTCTTGACGCGTTGCGCATGTACCGGGCTATGCGGGACGAAGCTTTTCCGGAGGTGAAAAAAGCGCCGCTTGGCGGGCTTCGTATTGCTGTTAATCAGGCGAGTTGGGAAAGCGTGGAATCCGGCGAAAAGGCCTTTATCTTGAAGGTTCTCGACCGTTTGAAAGAGGCGGGGACTTCAGTTTCGTTTGTCAGTCAGGGACCCGAAGCGAAACTGAAGACCATTATGAAATGGGAGTTTAAGCCGATGCTGGAGAGGTATCTGCGTTCGTCGTCTTCCTTGCGAAAAACACTGGCCGAGGTGGTTGTGTTTTATGAGAAGGATCCGAATACCATGATGAAGTACGGGATCGATCTTCTGCGGGGGGCTCTTTATGACACGCCGGAGGGACTTCTCGGTGAAGAGTATCTGGAGGCTTTGCGTGAGAGAAAGAATCGGATCGTTGAAGTTCGGTCTGAGATCGAGGATGTGGATGCGGTGATCGTTACTGCGCCCACCAATGTCATGCATTTCTGCGGGCTTCCGTCTGTGACTGTTCCGGCGCCGACCGGGGTGGTGGATGAGAACGGCGTGCGGCGCGGTCTGATCATGTATGGTGCGGATGAACGGCGGCTCTATGCTGCGGCCCTCGCAATCGAGCGGCTTCTTTCGGTTTGAAGGTTATTTCACTATTGTCAACATCTGTCAAAAGCAAGTGTGTGTTGAAATTCATGGTTTGCAAGGATTCAACAGACGTGAAAAGGCAGTACTTCTGTTGAATTCTGTTGTCCCAAAGATTCAACAGATTATTCGGTGGCGTTTGTCTGTTGAATGTAGAGAATGGCTCGATTCAACAGACTATGTCGAACTAAACGTCTGTTGAATAACACAATACTGAATGATTCAACAGACAAGGACCAAAATGCGCTCTTATTTCCCTGCGCAGGCGGCGTGAACCAGGCCGAGGAAGAGCGGGTGAGGTCTGTCCGGACGGCTCTTGAATTCGGGGTGGAACTGTACGCCGACGAAGAACGGGTGATCGGGGATCTCGATGGCCTCGACAAGGAGGTTGTCAGGAGACAATCCACTGATGATTTCCTTCATCTGATCGCGGTAGGTGTTGTTGAACTCATAGCGGTGGCGATGACGCTCGTTGATGCTCAGGGAGCCGTAGCATTTTTCCATCATGGTGCCGGGGAGGATCTCGCACGGGTAACTGCCCAGACGCAAGGTGCCGCCCTTGGCGATTTCGTCATTCTGACCGGGCATGAAGTCGATTACCAGATGCTCGGAGTTTTCGTCGAATTCGCGCGAGTTCGCGTCGCTGTAAACAGAATATCACGAGCGTATTCAATCACGGCGATCTGCATGCCGAGGCAGATACCGAGGTAGGGGAGCTTCTTCTCGCGGGCGTAGCGTGCGGCGAGGACCATGCCCTCAATACCGCGATCACCGAAACCACCGGGGACCAGGATGCCGTCAACGTCAGAGAGAACGGATTCGTACGATTCTTCGGTCAGATGCTCGGAGTCGATCCACTTGATCTCCACGGTGGCGGAATTCTCGTAACCTGCGTGATGCAGGGCTTCAACCACCGAAAGATAGGTATCATGGAAACGGGTATATTTGCCGACGATGGCAATCTTGCAAGTACGGGTGCAGTTCTTGATGCGGTCGACCATGGCTCTCCAGGAACCGAGGTTGCAGGAAGGAACGTCGAGATTCAGCCCGCGGCAAACGACATCGGAGAAACCGCTTTCTTCCAGCATGAGCGGTGCCTCATAAAGAATCGGCACGGTATTGTTCTCGATGACGCAGTCAGGAGAAACATTACAGAACATAGCGATCTTCTTGAAAATCGATTCGTCCTCGATCTTTTCGTCGGTACGAAGAATAATGATATCAGGAGAAACGCCCATGCCCTGCAGTTCTTTTACCGAATGCTGAGCGGGCTTGGACTTGTGCTCGCCCGAAGCCTTGAGGTAGGGGACGAGAACCACATGGATATAAAGTGCATTGCCGGGGCCGACTTCACGGCCGACTTGACGGATGGCCTCGATGAAGGGCTGGCCTTCGATATCACCGATGGTACCGCCGATCTCCGTGATGACCACATCCGCATTGGACTCGACACCAACGTTATAAATGAAACTTTTGATCTCGTTGGTGATGTGCGGGATCGTCTGCACGGTGCTTCCGAGATACTCGCCGCGGCGCTCCTTGGCCAGAACGGAACTATATACTTTACCGGTGGTGAGGTTGGAAAATTTATTGAGGTCTTCGTCGATGAAACGCTCGTAGTGTCCCAGGTCGAGGTCCGTCTCGGCGCCGTCTTCGGTAACGAACACTTCGCCGTGCTGGTACGGGCTCATGGTACCGGGGTCGACATTGATGTAGGGGTCGAGCTTCTGGGAAGCGACCTTCAAACCGCGGGACTTCAGAAGTCTGCCCAGCGACGCCGCGGTAATGCCCTTACCTAAGCCTGAAACTACACCACCTGTTACGAAGATAAACTTTGTCATGATCCTTACCTCACTTTCTTCGGTCCGCCGGAAAGACGGGCCGGGTTTTTCGTTATGCGGCCCATTGGTATGGGCCGGTTTTTACTTACTTTCCGCTATCGCCGTAGTTGCTGAGAACACGCGCGGACGGATCGTCCACGTTGCAGCCTTCCCAGGACTTGTTCGGCATCCAGAAATCGACGACCATTTCCGCATTGCCGGAATAATACTTCTCGAAGATCTCGCGGTAAAGCAGGGACTCCTTCGTAAACGGCTGCGCAAACGAGTACAGTGCTTTGCGAGCGGCAAACTCTTCATCCGTATAGTAGGAAGCGGCGTACTCTTTGAGGTGGTCGACCATGGAGTGGCCGACGGCATCGGAGAACGCGGCCTTCTCACGATAAAGGATATCGTAAGGAAGCAGGTCGCCCTCGAACGCGTGACGCAGCAGATATTTGCCTTTGTTGTAAGTGTTGAGTTTCTTTTCCGGATCGATGGCCATGACGTACTTGACGAAATCCTGATCGCCGAAGGGCACGCGCGCTTCAAGGGAGTTGCTGGAGATGCAGCGGTCGGCGCGGAGCACGTCGTACATGTGGATCTCGTGGATCCTTTTGACCGCTTCCTCTTGAAAAGCACTTGCCGACGGGGCGAAGTCGGTGTATTTGTATCCGAAAAGCTCGTCCGAGATCTCGCCGGTCAGAAGAACACGGACATCGCTGATCTCGTGGATCTTTTTGCAGACAAGATACATGCCCATGGATGCACGGATGGTTGTAATGTCGTAGGTGCCGAGGATCTTGATGACTTCGGGAAGCGCTGAGATGACGTCTTCCTTCGTGATGATGACCTCGGTATGATCGGAATGGATATAATCCGCGACCTGCTTAGCGTACTTCAGGTCGATGGCGTCCTCACTCATGCCAATGGCAAAAGTCTTGATGGGGTGATCTTCCATGCTCTGGGCTACGGCGCAGACGAGGGAAGAATCCAGGCCGCCGGAAAGAAGGAATCCGATCTTGGAGTCGGAAACGAGACGTTTGCGGATGCCTTCAACAAGCTTGTCGTGGATGTTTTTGCAGATGGTCTCGACGTCATCGTAAATGACTTCGTCCACCTTCGTGATGTCGCAGTAGCATGTAAACTTTCCGTCCTTATAGTAATGTCCGGGCGGGAAGGGGAGGATCTTGCTGCAGTAGGGAACGAGGTTTTTCGCTTCGCTGGCAAGAACAATATAGCCGTCCTTATCGTATCCGTAGTAAAGCGGACGGATGCCGATCGGATCTCTGGCAGCGACCAGAGTCTTGGTGTCTTTGTCGTAAAGGATCAGTGCAAACTCTGCATCAAGCTTACTGAACATGTCCACGCCGTACTTCTCGTAAAGAGGGAGGAGCACTTCGCAGTCACTGTCGGAAGCAAAGGTGTAGCCGTCATTTATGAGTTCTTCACGGAATTCATCGAAGTCGTAGATCTCGCCGTTACAAACGAGTGAACGGGAACCGAGATTAAACGGCTGCATTCCTTCGGGTGTAAGGCCCATGATGGCGAGACGGTGGAATCCCATGAGTCCGTCACCGAGATCGATGATGCGGCTCTGGTCCGGACCACGTGAGATGGTCTCGTCGAACCCCTCTTTAAATTCTTCTTTCGTCACGTCCGGACGAAAATAAAACATGATCGAACACATATTGCTTCCTCTTTTCTATAAATATCCAAAGGAGTCCGCACCGCCTTTGGCCGGACCCCGATGGGATTTCAGATTATTGGTACTACTCAACGTCTTGCAAGGCGTCGAATCCTTCTTCACTAGTTCGTACTTTGATGACGTTCTCGACATCGTATACGAAGATCTTGCCATCACCGATATGACCGGTGTAGAGGACTTTCTTTGCGGTATCGATGACCGCCTGTACCGGAACTCTCGCTACAACGATATCCATCTGGATCTTCGGAAGGAGCGACGGCTCGACTTCAACGCCTCGGTAGAATTCCGCTTTACCTTTCTGGATACCACAACCGAGTACGTGGGAGACGGTCATGCCGGTGATACCGATATCCAGGAGTGCCGACTTCAGAGGCTCGAGCATACGCTCTTTGCAGACGATCTCGATCTTGGTAAGCTTCCTGCCGTCCGGAGATTTGGAAGGAATACCGGAGGCAACCTTGGCTACCTGTGTTACTTCTACGGCTTCTGCCATAGGTGTTTCGCCGATGACCTTGATGGTCGGGAGGACAGAGTCGTCCACCGTCGGAGCAAAGTCAGCAACCGAAGCAAAGTCTGCGTAAGCAGAGACCAGACCGTGTTCGGAAATGTCCATACCGGCGAGCTCGTCTTCTGCGGAAGCACGGAGGCCGATGAACTTCTTGATCAGCTGGAAGGTGATGATCATGCATACTGTGGTCCAGGCGAGGATCGCGGAGATACCGAGGATCTGTGTGCCCAGAACTTTCATGCCGTCAGCAATAGATGTACCGTGGATCGCTGCATAGATCGGTCCGTCTACTCCGGCATCTGCTGTGGAGGTAGAGAGAAGACCTGCTGCGATGGTTCCCCAGACACCGTTTGCCAGGTGAACACCAACTGCACCAACCGGATCGTCAACATGACATACGAGGTCGAGTTTTTCAATAACGACTACTACGAGGATACCGCTTACGATACCGATGATCGTGGCACCGATAACATCCACGTTGTTGCACCCTGCGGTCACACCTACGAGACCAGCCAGCGAGGCGTTGAGGCACATGGAAACATCAGGCTTACCGTTCTTGATCCAGGTGTAGATCATTGTCACGCAGGTGGCGACTGCAGGAGCGACGGTGGTGGTAACAAAGATAGCTGCGAGAGATGAGATAGAAGTTGCAGCGGCACCGTTGAATCCGTACCAGCCGAACCAGAGGATGAAGCATCCGAGTGCACCGAGTGTCAGGGAGTGACCCTGAATGGCCTTGACCTTGATGATCTTTCCGCCGCTGTCTTTTACATACTTACCGATACGGGGCCCAAGGATGATGGCGCCGATCAGAGCGGACATACCACCGACGGAATGAATTGCTGCGGAACCGGCAAAATCGATGAATCCGAGTTTGGCCAGCCAGCCTTCAGAGTTCCATACCCAGCCGGCTTCGATCGGGTAGACCACTAGGCTGATGATACCGGAGTATACGCAGTAGGCGGAGAACTTCGTTCTTTCAGCCATGGCACCGGAAACGATCGTTGCAGCGGTGGCACAGAAAACGAGGTTGAATACGAAAGAGGACATCGGGAAGTTACTAAAATCAGAGAAGATCTTCATGTTCGGAACTCCGATGAATCCGAGAACGTAATCTTCACTCATCATGATGGCAAAACCCAGAAGGGAGAAGACTACCGTACCGATGCAGAAATCCATCAGGTTTTTCATGATGATGTTTCCTGCGTTCTTGGCTCTTGTGAAGCCGGTCTCGACCATGGCGAAACCACATTGCATAAAGAATACCAGGGCGGCTCCGATCAGGAACCATACACCGAATATGGTGCTGTCTACATATGAAATTATGTCTGTCATTTTGTTCACCTCAATAAGTAGCTGCACCGGCGGTACGGATCTTTTTCAAAAACACCGAGAAGAGGTCTTCCGGGTTGAAGTAGGAATGAAACCCGTTTGCGAAGACCTCTTTGCCGGCGCGGTTTATGTGTTTTATTATCTGACTCCGAAGAGAAGCTCTCCGTAAGTCGGGAACGGCCAGTACTTGGAACTGGTCAGCGACTCTGCACGGTCGCAGGAGGCACGAAGGTCGGCCATCGCTACGAATACACGGTCGCGGTATGCATAGGACTGAGAAAGGATATCGGAGATCTCGTGTACATCCAGGACTTCCTTTTCCAGTGTGTCCGCCTTCTCGGCGATCTCATTTCCAAGAACCGAAAGCTCGGAAATCAGTGCTTTTTCATAAGAAGGAGCGGTATCACAGATCTTCATTACCGAAGTTGCGGTCTCGGCGAGCTCATGCACATAAGATGTGACGGCAGGGAGGATATCCTTTCTGGCCATATCGATCATGGTCAGCGCCTCGATATTGATGATCTTACTGTAGTTCTCCAGGAGGATGTCGTGACGGCTCTGCATCTCTGCCAGGCTGAATACACCAAACTTCAGGAACAGATCCTTATTCTTCTGATCGAGGAATCTTTCCATCGCTTCCGGTGTGGAGCGGAGATTGAGAAGTCCTCTTTCCTCAGTAGCTTCCTTGATCCAGCTGTCATCATAACCGTTGCCGTTAAAGATGATCCTCTTATGAGCGGTGATGGTCTCTTTGATGAGAGCCTGCAGTTCTGCGTTAAAATCACTTGCCTTTTCGAGTCTGTCTGCGAATTCACACAGGCTGTCCGCCACGGCGGTGTTGAGCATGATGTTCGCGCAGGCGATGGAGTTTGCGGAACCGAGCATTCTGAACTCGAACTTGTTACCGGTGAAGGCGAACGGGGAAGTTCTGTTACGGTCGGTAGAATCCTTCGGGAACTTCGGAAGAACGTCTACGCCGATCTCCATCTGGACTTTCTCGTGCTGATCGTAAGCTTTGCCTTCTACGATGGACTCGATGATCTCGTTGAGCTCATCACCCAGGAACATGGAAACTACTGCCGGCGGGGCTTCGTTGGCACCCAGTCTGTGATCATTTCCTGCTGTGGCTACCGAGATACGGAGCAGATCCTGATGTACATCTACCGCACGGATAACTGCTGCGAGGAACAGTAAGAACTGTGCATTCTCGGAAGGCGTCTCGCCGGGCTCCAGGAGGTTGACTCCCTTGTTGGTGCTGATGGACCAGTTATTGTGCTTACCGGATCCGTTAACACCTGCAAACGGCTTTTCGTGGAGGAGACAAACCAGACCGTGCTTCTTAGCCACTTTCTGCATGATCTCCATCATCAGCTGGTTGTGGTCGGTCGCTATATTCGTTGTGGTGAAGATCGGGGCCAGCTCGTGCTGCGCCGGAGCCACTTCGTTATGCTTTGTCTTGGCAAGAACACCCAGCTTCCAGAGTTCTTCATCGAGATCCTTCATGTATGCGGATACTCTCGGCTTGATGGATCCGAAGTAATGATCTTCGAGCTCCTGGCCCTTCGGAGCCTTGGCACCGAAAAGGGTTCTTCCTGTGTAGATCAGGTCTTTTCTCTGGTTATAGAGCTCTACCGGAATGAGGAAGTATTCCTGCTCCGGTCCGACTGTGGTCTTTACGGTAAGATGCGGATCGGTGTTACCGAAGAGTCTTAACACACGGACGGCCTGCTTGCTGATGACTTCCATCGAACGAAGAAGAGGTGTCTTCTTGTCGAGGGCCTCGCCGCTATAGGAACAGAACGCGGTCGGGATGCAGAGTGTGTCATCTTTGATGAAAGCGTAGGATGTCGGATCCC
>JAFZQI010000008.1 GCA_017620475.1 Clostridiales bacterium
AACGAAGAAGATGAGAATGACTTCCTCGTATTCATGGATATCCAGGGCATCGAGGACTTCTTCGGTGATATGGACTTTAAGGTTGCCGGTACTACAGAAGGTATCACATCCATCCAGGTAGATATCAAGGTAGATGGTCTCTCCCTCGATATCATCCGTAAGGCATTCGAACTGACACATAAGGGCAGACTGCAGATCATCAATGATCTCCTGCTTCCTTGCATCCCGGCTCCTCGTGAAGAGCTTTCTAAGTATGCTCCGCGTATCATCTCTATGCAGATCCCGGTTGACAAGATCCGTGAAGTTATCGGTACAGGCGGAAAGGTCATCAACAAGATCATCGCTGACACCGGCGCACAGATCGATATTAACGATGACGGACGTCTCCATATCGCAACACCGGATCAGGAAGCCGCTCAGAAGGCCATGGCCATCATCAAGGGTATCGTAGCTGATCCGGAAGTCGGAACCGAATACGAGGGCGTTGTTACACGCCTGATGCAGTTCGGTGCATTCGTTGAGTTCCTGCCGGGTAAGGAAGGCCTGGTACACATCAGTAAGATGGCCTGGACCCGTGTTGAGAACGTGGAAGATGCCGTCAAGGAAGGCGATGTAGTTAAGGTCAAGCTCCTTGAGGTAGACAGCCAGGGCCGTTACAATCTCTCTATGCGTGACTGCATGGAGAAGCCGGAAGGTTATGTTGAAGAAGAAGCTGCTCCGAGAAGAGGAGACCGTCCGAACCGCGAAAGAAGAGGCGGTCACGTTGACCGTTTCGAGAAGCGTCAGAGAAGAGATTCTTCTGACAACAGCGGCGATGAGGGCACACCGCATCCGGGTTCCCGTTCCCGTGAGTTCTGATTCCCGGAACGAACAAAGTAAAACGATTCGAGGGCTGTCGAAAGACAGCCCTTTTTTCTTGGAAATAGACTGGAAAAAGCTTGTTTTTACGCATGCTTTTTGCCTGATTTCAGTTGACACATATCCTTGTTGTGTTAGAATTTTATTAGCGTCGGGGTGTAGCTCAGTTGGCTAGAGTGCTTGCTTGGGGTGCAAGAGGTCGCCTGTTCAAGTCAGGTCACTCCGACCATTTTTTTAAAATAGATAGGAGGAAAGTATTATGTTCTGTATGAAATGTGGTAGTCAATTTCCGGATGACTGCAAAACCTGTCCGAATTGCGGTGAGCCTGCGCAGAGCGTTGCACCTGCTGCTCCGGTAGCTCCTGTTGCTCCGGCTGCTGCTCCAGCTGCAACCAGTTATGACATTGGAGGATTCATGGGTGATTTCTTCAAAAGTCCGATCGATGCCTGCACATCGAGAAATCAGTCGAAGCATTTCCTGCTTGGTCTTACTTTCCCCGCTGCATATATTATTCTGGAATTCATCTTCAACCTGCTGGATGATTATGTTTCCACAGGCCGTGCGGTTTCCTATTTCTTCGTAGATGTTATCGGTATCGGATGCTTCATGCTTTTCATCAGCTTCCTTTACAAGGCTTTCAGCGTGAAGCCGGTCGACATGCTTTCGACATTCTCCTGGGTAGGCCTTTCGTTCTTCCCGTATGCCGTTGCAAGTCTCCTTTACTGGCTCAATAGTAAGTTTATGTCGGCAATCGACTATAAGGTATTCTCCATTGGCGGAATCCTCACGACTGTCGCAGCGATCTTTATCTATATTACGCTGTATGACTATTTCACACAGAACAAAGAGGGCAAGGGCACAAAGACGAAGGCGCTCCTGTTCGTCATTTCTTCTGTTGCTGTTTGGAAGTTTGCTGAGCTGCTCTTTAACTGGATGTTCAATAAGCTTTTCTTCTAATGCACGTTTGAATAGATCTTAATTAGAAAGGCTGCCTCAATAAAGAGGCAGCCTTTTTTGTATATTTGCGTATGGCTCGGAAAAATCAGTTTTCATTTACAATACTCGTCTCAGATGCGATAATAAAATAAGTTTATGAATTCTGCTTCGATGATCGGAGGAATAGTCATGCTGAAAAAGACGAATAAGATGATTTTGAGATTAACTAGTGCTGCGCTTGCCGCCATCCTCGGACTTTCCGGAATGCCGTATCTTCTTTCCGGAAGAACAGTCTTTGCAGGAGCCGCATGGGAGAAGACTTTGGATAATACGAAACTTGGCGTAGACCAGATCTCGTATCCGAAGCCCCCGTACTCAGCTACCAGCAGCTGGATCGGAAGCTATGTTTATTTCGGAAAATATGAAGGTGAACCAATCAAATTCCGTGTTCTTGACCCGAATACGACCAGATATGGCGGAAGGACCATGCTTCTTGACAGCGATAAGATCCTGTTTAAGCAGAAGTTTTCTACGTTACAGCAGAACTGTAATGAATGGGAGACAAGTGATGTGAGAGCGTCACTTAATGGCAGTGATTTTCTTCAAAATAGCCGTTGCTTTACTCCAGGTGAGCGGAGCGCCGTTGCGAAGAGCTCTATCAATGGGGATGTGCAATATGATTCTTCTTCGTATATCTATGCTGCATATAAAAAGAGTGTCGGTCTTTCAAAGGATAAGGTTTTTCTTCTGGATGCCGGAGATGTGGTCAATCCGGATTATGGTTATTCTTCTGATCCCGGGTTCACTAAGAATGGAAGCGAATGGTCCGTGGATTCCAATAATACGCATGAAGTAACCAGCAGGTTGAAAAAATTTGAAGGTGAAAATGATTATTGGATGTTAAGGACAAAGTGTGGTGGAAGCTCCTATCATATCGGCCTTATCCGCACTACGGGACCTTTTGGTTCCACCATGGGAAACGGCAATATCAAATATGCTGGTGTTGCGCCCGCATTAAACATCGATCGCTCCAAAATCCTTTTTTCTTCTGTCGTTTCCGGAAAATCAGAGGAATATGGTGCGGAATACAAATTGACGATTATTGATGATAACCTGAATAAGATTACTAATCCGGCAGCAAACTGGTCGATGTCCGGATCGAAACTCTGCATTCCGGTCGACTACAATACAGCCGTTCCCGGTTATGCCTTTGAGGAACTTCAGTTCCGTCTGCTGATTACGGATCTGGAATATGCTGATACGGATGCTGAAATCCTTTATTATTTGGCGGTATCGGATATTGAATATGAGAATGGTCTGGCCATAGAGAAATTCACTATTCCGAATAGTCTGCAACTGCGCACGTGGGGAGATGAATACCATGTTTATCTGGTTGCCGAACAGACCAATGGAAAATATGAGTGTGACTTTGCAAGCAGACCGTATGAGCTACGGGCATCGAACGGAACGGTTCAGATCGATCTGACCTATGGCGAGACGGAGTTATTAATGTCCCAGACACGTGCTTTATACGATATGGTTGAAGATGGATTTCCCAATTACGATTATGAGGACGATGTGTACAGTATCGATATTGACTTTGACGGTTCGTATGATATGTATTTCGATACTTATGGTTCTCCTACTGCCGGCATATTAGATAGCTGTAGTGTCTTTGGTACCGACATTTGGGTCAATGACGATGTGACACGCGTTGGTTATTATTCCTACAGCTTCGTATTCCCGGTATGTATGCCTGAGATCACCAAGGCAGAGCCTACGGATACAGGGGTTCAGATCAAGTGGGATGCGGTATCGCGATACAAGAACTACAATGTCTATCGGTCAACGAGTTTGAACGGTACATACAGCTATGTGGCCAGTGTCACGGGCGGCACAACGAAATATGTGGATAAGACGGCAACAGGGGGCAAGACTTACTACTATAAGGTCCGTCCGTACAAGAAGTATGAAGGAAAAACCTATTATGCCACCTTCTCCTTAGCGAAGAAAGTAACTGTCCTTTCCGATACGAAGCTGACGGCCGAGCCGAAGAGCGGCGTCACCATGAAGCTTTCCTGGACGGCGGTAAGCGGGGCACAGAGTTATGAGATCTATCGCTCAACATCCGCTTCGGGACCCTATACCTACGTAAAAGCAACGACGGGAACGTCCACATCTGACACAGGTCTTACGGCGGGTACCCGTTATTACTACATGGTCCGTGCGAAAAAGACTGTGAACGGGGAGAACCAGTATAGTAAGTATGCGTCGGCGGTAGCTGTAGCCTTGGCGACTCCGACTTTGGAAAGTGCGACATTTAAGTCCGGAAAGGGCGTTACCTTGAACTGGACCAAGGCCAGCGGAGCCGACCGGTACAATGTTTATAAGTACAATACATCTACCGGCAAATACGACTATGTGGCCAGTGTTCTCGGAGGTACTCTTACCTATACTGACGCAACCGGAAAGAAAGGCGACTACTACAAAGTAAGAGCCTATAAGCGTGTTGACGGCGTTGTATACTACGGCGGATGGAGTAATGCAAAAGCAGGAAAGTAAGCCGGGAGCTGCGATACAGTGCTTTTGCATGAGTATTGGTTTTGATTGAAGGGAGTTTCGAAATGAGTGATTTGAAGATGAAACATATTAGACGCCTTGGTGCCGCTTCCATGAGTATGATCATGGGATGTGCACTCATTCCGAAACTGTCTCCCGCGAATGTTGTAAAGGCAGAATACGTAAAGAACCACAATACGACGAGATTCGGTACTTCACAGATGGCCAATCCGGCCGCTCCTTCTTCGAGTAGTGATACATGGAACGGAAGCTTTGTATATTTCGGAAAGTATGATGGCGAGCCGATCCGTTTCCGGGTGCTTGACATGCATTCGACAAGATTTAACAATCACACGCTGTTTCTGGACAGTGACGAAGTTTTGTATTACGACTTTTTCGACATCGACGACGAGCCCAATTCGGGTGCGACGCGCCAGAATGACTGGACATATAGCGATGTCAGCAATGGCCTGAACGGTTATAGCTTCCTGGATAAAAACAACGGTTTCACAAAACTTGAGAAAGCCGCAATCACCAGAAGCCGGATCGCTTCGCATGATCTTGTGGAAGGTGTCGGGAGCGGACAGGTATCCGGTTGGGCATATGGGGCTTTCGGAAGCTATGTTCCGCTTACAGGCGAAAAGGTATTTCTCCTTGATGCGGAAGATGCCTCAAATATCGCATACGGTTATGTTGCTTCGGATAATTCCTATGCCTGTAGAAAAAAGAACTCTGATGACGGGTATGCTGTCACCTGGTGGCTGAGATCCGCGACTCCCTATAGTCCCGAGGGTATAGGGAAAGTATCCGGTTACGGTGACTTGGGTTATTCCTTCTATCCAAACACGGATTTCGGCATCGCGCCGGCCATGAACGTTTCCTTAAATTCCATTATGTTCACCTCCGCCGTTTCCGGAAATTACGGGGAGACCGGAACCGAGTACAAGCTGACTCTGAAGGACAGTAATCTGAATATCGAAGTCCAGTACAATAAAACCATCACGATCGATCGATCAACGATCACCATTCCTTATGAGATCACAGGTTATGATTTCGATGAGGAGGCCGCCGTCGTTACCGTGCTTATTCTCGACAAAGAATACACGGATGGGAATACAAATGGCGCCGCTATCCTTTGGTATGAACCACTGTTTTCGCTTTCCTCGTATTCCAGAACCGGATCCGGGATCTTTGTTTTTCCGGATACATTCGATGTAACAAAATGGGGAGAAGACTATTTCGTTTATATTCTTGCCGAAAACCAGTACGGAGACCACGAAACGGACTATGCAAGTGCTCCGGCAAGGATCGATTCGCCGCTTAAAGAGATCGAACTCGACTTTACGGGAGGTCCTCTGGATTATGGAAATATGAATTATTACAACACGATGCAGTATTTGTTCGAAGCCAACCTGGTGGATATCGTGCCGAGTGAGGAAGATGCATTCGAGGTAGATATCGATAAGAACGGGACCGCAGATATGTTGATCGATTTTTCTCATTCGACCATGTCCAGAATGAACAGCTGCAGTATTTTCGGGACGTATACGTTCACATATAAGCAAGTTAGAGATTACGGATACAAGTCTATTTCGTTCAAGTTCCCTCTTTGTAAAACGTCTTTCACCAAAGCAGAACCGAATGACACCGGCATCCTTCTTAAGTGGAAAGCAGTATCCGGTTTTTCGAACTATAATATCTACCGCTCCACAAGTGCGAATGGTACGTACAGCTATCTGGCCAGTGTTACCGGTGGTACGACGAAATACACGGACACGACCGCGGGAAGCGGAAAGACATACTATTACAAGGTTCGCCCGTATTTCAAGGCAAACGGGAAAACGATCTATGCCGGCTGGTCCGATGCGAAGAAGGTGACGGTCCTTGCGGATACAAAACTGACGGCGGAACCGAAGAGCGGCGTGACGATGAAGCTTTCCTGGACAGCGGTAAGCGGGGCACAATCCTATGAGATCTATCGCGCTACATCTGCATCAGGTCCGTATACCTATGTCAAAGCCACAACGGGAACATCTACATCCGACACGGGTCTTACGGCGGGAACAAGATATTACTATATGATCCGCGCCAAAAGAACTGTGAATGGGGAGGTTCAGTACAGCAAATATGCGTCGGCTGTTTCCGTGGCGCTGGCCACTCCGACGATGGAGAGTGCGACGTTTACGTCCGGAAAAGGCGTGACACTGACCTGGACGAAGGCCAGCGGAGCCGACCGGTACAATGTCTATAAGTACAATACTTCCACCGGAAAATATGACTATGTTGCGAGTGTTCTTGGAGGTACTCTTACCTATACCGATGCTTCGGGAAAGAAGGGCGACTATTACAAAGTCCGTGCATATAAGCGTGTAGACGGTGTCGTATACTACGGTGGCTGGTCAAATGCCAAGGCCGGAAAATAAATGCGTGTCAGAGTTGTGATAATCAGGTGATGAACCCGCCGTTGACCCCGAGTACCTGCCCGGTAATGAATGACGCGTTTTCTTCTGCTAGATAGAAGATCGCATCGGCAACTTCTTCCGCATTTCCGATACGGCATAGCGGCGTCTCTTCGCAAAGCTCCGCACGCGTCTCGTCATCGAGAAGTGCATTCATCTCCGTATCAATAACTCCGGGAGCGACACAGTTTACGCGGATATTCGAAGGACCGACTTCCTGCGCCAGGGCTTTGGTAAATCCGATGATTGCGGCTTTAGATGTCGAATAGGCCACTTCACATGAAGCGCCGCACACGCCCCACATAGAGGAAACCGTCACGATGCTCCCACTATGACGGGAAATCATTGAGGGGAGAACGGTATGCACCAGATTATAAAGCCCGCCGATATTGGTATCCATGATCCGGTTCCATTCGGTCGGCGTGGTCTTGGTGAAGAGTTCGATCCTGGAAATTCCGGCATTACTGACAAGCACATCGATTGGGCCGAAGGTGTCAACGGCTTCCTGTACAGCGGATTGCACGGCATCAAGATCCCGCACATCGACCTTATAGGCCAGACAATCGTATGTCAGTTTCTGGATTTTCTGACGCGTGTACTGTGCGGATTCTTCATCGCTTCTATAGAAAAATGTCACCTTATATCCGGCCTGAGCGAAACGGTAGGCCGTTGCGGCGCCGATTCCGCGGGATCCGCCTGTGATCAGACAATGCTTGCGGTTCTCCATATTTCATACCTCGTTTCTTCTTCCATCGTATCGAAGAAATCTTTGCGTGGCAAGGCTTAAGGGCAGAAAACAGTTGCGGTTTTCGTAAATAATGTTATTATCTCATTGAATGTCTTTTACGAAAGGTAATATATATGGCTAAGATATTAAAAAATGAGAATGAATCACCGGAAGTCGATCTGAAGAACCTGACGGTGAAGTTAGCCGGGATGGGCCTGGATGAGGAGATCGAGGATGTGATCCCCGGAAAAAACAATACGAAAAACTATAAGACCGCATCAGATGATTCCCAAGAAGAAACAGATGACGCGGAGAAAGAAACGGATTCCGAAGAGTCCTCTGAAAACGTTCCGGAAGGCGAATCGGATACGTATGCCGAAACTACTTCGGAGAATATTGAAGAGTCTGTGGAAGAATCAGAAGAAATTGCTGAATTCTACGACAAAAGAAATGAAGAACGGGATCTGACACTGGAGAAGGTAGAAGAACTTGCAGGTGAGATGGAAGCGGCCGGTGAAGAGAAGAAACAGAAGGTCGGTGCGTTGGATACGATCATTGCCAAAACAGAGAAGCCGCAGATCATTAAAGAGAAGAAAAAGGCAAAGTTTGATGCCGTAGCTATTCTGGGTATCGTTCTGGCGATCCTGGCGCTTATCGGCGGTGCCATCTATCTTTACATTTCTACATATGAAGAACCGAATCTCGGAGTATCGGAGAAGGATTTCCGTCTGCATTACTATGAGACGGCGATCTATAAGGGTATTATTTCCTATGGTTTCTCCATGCCGGTTCCGACATACCGTGACGAAGATCCGGCAACCGGAGAGTCCACTGAAGCCTCGGCAACAGAAACAAGCGCGGCTGCCGATCCGACTGCCGTAACGACAGAAGTAAAGTCGAAATACCGCTATTACGATTCACGTATGACCAATGCACTCGATCTGCCGATCTATATTTCCGGTAAGGAAGTAAGAAGCAACGGTATGATGAAGCAGGTCCGTTTCTTCGCGCCTGTTAGTTCCGAGGAAGAAATGCAGGTCATCAAGGTGGCGTTTGCCGGATTCCTTCAGGCCTTCTATGTCGGCACAGACAGCCAGATCTGTGCAGATAAGATCAGTAATGCCTATAGCCAGTCTATGGCATCAGCTGAACCTTGTGTCATGATTAAGGACGGCGACATTGCATATGCCGTTTCTAAGAATAATATAGACGGTGTTCCGTGTCTTATCCTCGACATCGTACCCGCCAAGGAAGCAGATAAGTTCGTATTCTTTAACTCGATTTTCGGCTGATCTTTTTCCTCCCGATTTGAATAGGAATGTATAAACGTACATGGTATAATATCAGAAGAATCTGATTTTTCTGCTTAGGCGTTTTCATTCCGGGAGGTAAATATGAATATCCGTCAGCAAACGAAAGCAGTGGGGCGTAAGATCCTTTCCGTACTGCTTACGGCATCTGTTAGTTTTGCCGTTCTTCCGTGTCTTCAAGGAATACAGAGTTCATCTGCCGTTCAGGCTGCCTGGACCAAGTCATCGAGCAATACCAGATTAGGTGTGACTATGATGGCGAACCCTACAGCGCCATCCCACAAAGATGATCCATGGAAGGGAAGTTACGTATACTTCGGAAAGTACGACGGTACCCCTATCCGTTTCCGGGTATTGAGTAGAAGCACAAACAAGTTTGGTGTTCCATCCCTTTTCCTCGATAGTGATCAGATCCTTTTCTTTGAATGGTTTGATGAGGATGCGATTGCGAATTCGGCCGGTGCATGTGAGAATAACTGGGCCTACAGTGATCTTCGTAATATGCTCAATTCCTCCGGTTTCCTAACCAGATCAAACGGCTTTACGGCCGCCGAGAGAAATGCCATCACGACCAGCGTGCTCAAAGGCGGACAGCCATATGCTTCCGGATCGTTCTGCGAATATGTTTTCGGAAGTAATGTAGGACTGAATTACGATAAAGTATTCCTTCTTGATGCGGCGGATATCCTCAATTCTTCTTACGGTTATTATCCAAGTTCAGGATATATCTACAACTCGATCAATGATCTGATAAACGGGAACTTCGAAGATTGTACGGTCAACAACCACATTAAGAATGCCATCTATGACGGATACGTGTATTCGACCGGCTGGTGGCTTCGCGCCTGCGATCCGGTTGTTTCGGATATGGGCGTGATTATTGGTGATTACGGTCCCTATAGCGGTGCCCCGGTCAATCTCACATTTGGAGTTGCTCCGTCTCTGAATATCAAACAGACATCGATCCTTTTCACCTCGCTGGTTTCCGGAACTAGCGGAAAAGCAGGAGCGGAGTATAAACTTACGATTATTGATCCGAACATGTCTGTCTCTCTTCCTTCCGGTTCTGCGATTAGAGAGAAAAGCGGTACAGTAGCCGTTCCTTTTAAGATCAGCGGTTCCAATTCCGGCAGCGCGACACGTGTCTCGATACTCATTACTGATAAAGCCTACGATGCATCCGGCGCAAATATGCTTTATTACGATAAACTCAATGTGGCTTCCTTCCCGACAAGCGGAGAGGGCTGGTTCCAAATTCCCAGCAGTATATCTGGGGTATGGGGCACGGATTTCCACGTTTATATGATCGCGGAAGATATAAATGACACTCATTACACGGATTATGCAAGTACCCCTTGTGAGATCCTGCCGCCGAAACCTGTGATCACAAAGGCCGAGCCCACGGATAACGGCGTATCGATCCGCTGGAATGCGGTCAATGGTAAGGATTCCTATAATATCTATCGGTCCGACAGCCAGAACGGAGCGTACAGTTATCTCGCAAGTGTGACCGGCGGAACATTGAAGTATACCGACAAAACGGCTAAAGGCGGGAAGACCTATTACTACAAGATCCGTCCGTATAACAAATCGGGCACGACGACCTGGTACGGCATCTATTCAGATCCCAAGAAGATCACCGTCCTTTCTGACTTGAAACTAACGGTTGAACCGAAAAGCGGAGTCACCATGACCCTATCCTGGACGGCGGTCAGCGGAGCCCAATCCTACGAGATCTGGCGATCGTCGAGTTCTTCCGGACCATACACCTTATTGAAAAGCACTACCGGAACTTCGACTTCCGATACCGGGCTTACGGCCGGAACCCGTTATTACTATATGGTCCGCGCCAAAAAGACCGTGAACGGTGAAGCTCAGTACAGCAAATATGCAGCCGGTGTAGCAGTAGCACTGGCCACACCTACTATGGAAAGCGCAACATTTAAGTCTGGTAAGGGCGTAACGCTGAAATGGACCAAAGCCAGCGGGGCGGACCGCTACAATGTGTACAAATACAACACATCAACCGGAAAGTACGATTATGTTGCCAGTGTCCTCGGCGGAACCCTGACATACACGGATTCCAAAGGAAAGAAAGGCGATTACTACAAAGTCCGTGCTTATAAGCGTGTGGACGGTGTCGTATATTACGGCGGCTGGAGTAATGCCAAAGCAGGGAAATAAGTTCTAATGCTCAGATAAATGATAACACGGGAATCGCGTAAGCAATGGAGGTAAGAGGATGAGATACAGCAAAAAACTATTTAGTATTCTGTTGTGTTGATCCTGACTGTGGTAATGATGCCAACGGGTGCTGCAAAGGCGGAGGACGAGGATGCGCAAGAGCCGAGTGATGTGTATCTGATCAGCAATTACGAAGAACTGAAAGCATTTGCCTCGCTTGTTAATGGTGGGAACCAAGGCGCAAACGCAAAACTTACGGCAGATATCGATGCTTCAGACGATAACTGGACACCGATCGAACGTTATTCCGGAACCTTTGACGGCTGAGGACACTCCATCACGGGCCTGAACTCTGCACAAGATGCCTCGTACATGGGAATGTTCCTATACCTTAACGGCGGTGTCGTGCAAAACTGCTATGTGACCGGCTCGGTGACCAGTAGTACGGTCTATCCCGGCGGCGTCGTAGGAAACAATGAAGGTATCGTCCGGTACTGCTACAGCGTTGCGGCGGTATCGGGTAAATACAGCGGTGGCGTAATCGGATGGAACGACGGCACCGTGAATTCCTGCTATTACGATTCTGAAGTGATAACGGCTGCAAATGCGATAGCAAATAATAACGGCCAAGTATCCAATGTTTCCGGTCTAAGTACATCGCAGATGACCGGCCCGGCGGCGAAGGAGAATATGACCGGATTTGATTTCGGAAACGTCTGGTTCGTGACGGCTTCCTATCCATCACTGAAGAACTCGAGCTGGAGATCATCGTGTTTGAGAATGTGGATGTCATCGATGACAGTTTTGATAATGATGCCGAGGCACCGCACATCCCGGGCAAAAACTTCTTCTGATCGCGGTATATTAGCGGTTTTATCTTAATAATCCCGAATAAGTGATTGGATAAGTGAAAAAAAGGTTGTCTCAAAAATGAGACAACCTTTTTGCTGGCAGGGGAGACACGATTCGAACATGCAACCAGCGGTTTTGGAGACCGCTGCTCTACCATTGAGCCACTCCCCTAGGTATATGGGTGTTTGCACTAGGTCAAACAACATGCATTAGTTTACTCAAGTGTTTGCATGATGTCAAGTAGAATGTTATGATTTTAAGAAACAGGAAATAAGAAGAGATCGAGGTGTTTTGCATGATTTTTGCAGTTATCGGAACCGGCAATATGGGCCGGGCGCTTGTTGGAGGATTTATTAAGAGCGGGATCCTTACTCCCAAGGATGTCCGTCTTTGTGATATCGATGAAAAGAAAGTCACGGAGCTGGCCTCCGAGACAGGCTGTCAGCCGTACACGGATGCATCGCTGGCGGTAAAGGATGCCGACTATGTACTTCTTGCGGTGAAACCGCAGGTTTTTGACCAGACGGTGAAATCTTTGGCAGGAAGCCTGAAGGATGATGTGGTCGTGATCTCTATCGCCGCATCTGTTACACTTGACCGTATTTCCTCGCTTCTTCAGCCGGAAACCGCAATTGTACGTGTCATGCCCAATACTCCGGCTCTTGTTGGCGCAAGCGTATGCGCAGTATGCACCCGCTGTGTCGAAAAAGAAAAGAGTGATTTCGTTGAGAAACTCCTTGGAACCTGCGGTATCGTGGTTCCTTGTGACGAGAAGACACTTGATGCCATCGGCTGCGTTTCCGGAACCGGACCTGCTTACGTCATGCTTTTCATAGAGGCAATGGCCGATGCTGCTGTGAAACTCGGCATTCCGAGAAAGACCGCACTTGATATAGCCGCTATGACGGTATATGGTTCGGGAAAACTTATGGTGGAGACGGGGACTCATCCCGCCGTTTTGAAGGATCAGGTCTGCTCGCCCGGCGGAACGACCATCGAAGGTGTTCTTGCCCTTGAAAAGGGTGGCCTCCGTGCAGCCGTAGAAGATGCGGTCGTTGCTGCCGATCTGAAGACCAAAGCTCTGGCAGGAGGAAAGTGATCTGTGGCAGAACTGATGACTGTCGACATCTATACCGATGGTTCCTGTTCAGGAAATCCCGGTCCGGGAGGATGGGGAGCGATTTTGATCTGCAAAGGAGTGGAAAAGGAGATCTCCGGCGGTGAGAAATTGACTACGAATAACCGTATGGAGCTGATTGCAGCGATTTCGGCGCTCAAGTGCCTCAATCGTCCGTGTAAAGTGAAGCTTTATAGCGACAGTGCCTATCTTATCAACGGATTTACGGCCGGATGGATCATGTCTTGGAAACGTAACGGCTGGAAAAACAGTTCGAAACAGACCGTGAGTAATATAGATTTATGGCAGGAACTGGACCGTCTTTCCGGTATTCACGAAATTACCTGGATCAAGGTCAAAGGTCATGCGGATAATGAGTATAACAATCGCTGTGATGCGCTGGCTGTAGCGCAGACGAAAAAGCAAGGGGAGATGACTTAACTAATGGATAAGCCGAAGGGGAATATCGCGGCATCAGATGAACAGTTATATGAGAAGATCGTAGACAGAAAGACCGTTTTCGAAGGAAAGGTGTTTACGGTTGAAGTTCGGGATATAGAGCTTTTCGACGGGTCTCATTCCAGAAGAGATGTGGTGCTTCATAACGGGGGCGCCACGATCGTAGCGCTTGATGATGAGATGAATACATATCTGGTACGCCAGTTCCGTTCTCCGTATGAGAAGGTCATCTATGAGCTTCCCGCGGGAAAAGTCGAGAAAGGTGAAGATCCTAAGGTTTGCGCGATCCGTGAATTGAAGGAAGAGACCGGTATGGAGGCGTCCAGCGTGGAGAGCCTCGGTCAGATGTATGCGACTCCCGGGTACTGCTCGGAGATCATCCATCTTTATCTGGCAACAGGTCTTACGATTGGTGAGGGAAGACCGGATGACGGAGAACTTCTGCAGGTGATCAAGATCCCGTTGTCACAGGCGGTTGTAATGATTGAGAATAATGAGATATCTGATGCGAAAACAACTGTGGCGCTTCTTAAGACGGCAAGGAGGTTTGGTATCTGATGGACGAGCGTGGCGAGCAAAGACATGACATTACCGGTGTATTGCTGTTTGCTGTAGCCGTATTGCTGGGCCTGTCCTATTATCTCCCGCTTGCTGTGACCGGAACACTCGGACGGGTGCTGCGGACTTTAGGCACCGGGCTGATCGGTGTAATCGCGTATTTTATTCCGATCATCCTGATCTATGCTTCGATCGACTATTTCCTTGAGACAAGACCCGGAGTGGCACCAAAACGTGTACGTGCGGTTCTGATCCTTATGATCTGCGTATCTTCGATCCTTGCGGTGTGTACGGTAAGTCCTGTTTATGTTAAGGCAGCCTGTGCGGTCCCGCCTTCCGGAGATGCGAGTGCAAGCAAAGCCATCGCTCTTCTTTGGAAGATGGGGATGAATCCGTCTGCCCTTGGAGCTCCGGAAAAGGATATTGTTCTTTCCGGTGGCGTGATCGGAGGTTCGATTGCTCTGGCTTTGCGTGAAATTGCAGCCAAGGTCGGTGCGCTGATCATTCTCTGTGCTTTCACACTTTCCCAGATCGTACTGATCTTTAATATCAGTATATCGGATACGGCGGTAAAGACGGCTAATGCTATCCGTACTACGAGTCAGAAAGCTTCCGAGGCACTTCGTCAGGACCGCGCTCTTCGCGAGAAAGAACGTATGATGCGTGAAAGAGGCGTAAAAGGTCAGACCGTGAAGGGCTATCCATCTTTCGTGAAGAATCCGACGGTATCTCCTTTTGAAGAAGTTGAGGAACCGCAAGGATTTATTGATTTGGATGGTACGGATGTTAAGATGAATCAGCCCACTTGGGAAGAGCGTGAGAAGAGTTTCGATTTTGATCTTCTCCACGACGAGGATATGGCACCGGAAGCAAGAAAAGTTGCTGTTCCCCCTGAGCCGAGAGTTGATATTAGTTTCAGTAATCCGAAAATGCCTGAGCAGACTGTGAAGAAAGAGGAAGATGAACCTCAGTGGATCGATCTTCCGCCCCTTCCGAATGAAGGGCCGAGACCGGGACAGATCCTGCCGTCTCCAAAAGTCAGCCCGAATCAGGAAGAAGTCGTTGTCCGCGTTCATGAACAGGGAGGAACTCAGATTCGCGTCCCTGATCTGAACGGCATGGAGCCCGCTCCTTCGCCGACAGAGTTTGTTCAGTCTGCACCTCTGGTTCAGACACATTCCGTTTCAAATGATTCTTCTGCTCCGGATTTCCCCGGTTCGCGTATAGCTTCAGAAACTATGCGGGGTAATACACCGATTCCTGCGGTGTCACAGGTCGAAGAGACCCGTCGTTTCGTGGATGCACAGCCGTCCGCAGCAGAAACCTCAGCCGCAGCACCGAAAGCTTCCCGAAGGAAGTATTCCAAGGCACCGACGAAACTGCTCTCTCATGATCAGCCGAAGCATACGCCGAATCTTGTCGCCGGACAGGACGCGGAAGGCATGAAGCTTGTCGCGGCGCTTAAGAGTTTCGGTATTGAAACCAGACTTAGTGATGTTACACGTGGTCCGGCCATTACACGCTTCGAAGTTGTACCTGCACCGGGCATCAAGGTCAGCCGTATCACCAGTCTGTCTGACGATATCGCACTTGCTTTAGCTGCAAGAAGTATTCGTATTGAAGCACCGATTCCCGGCAAATCTGCCGTGGGTATTGAAGTGCCGAATAAAGAAATCGTACCGGTAAATCTCGGCTCGCTTTTGGATTCGCAGGCGTTCCGGAATTCCGAGTCACCTCTTACCGTTGCCCTCGGAAAGGATATCCCCGGAAGTCCGATCCTATGTGATCTTGCGAAGATGCCTCATCTTCTCATCGCAGGTGCTACTGGTTCCGGAAAATCGGTTTGTATCAATTCTATTTTGATTAGTATTCTCTGTCATGCAACACCACAGCAGGTGAGAATGATCATGGTAGACCCGAAGGTCGTAGAACTTGCCGTATATAACGGCATCCCACATCTCCTTTGTCCGGTTGTCACCGATGCAAAGAAAGCAGCAAATGCCTTGAATTGGGCAGTCCGTGAGATGACGGACCGTTATGCAAAGTTCGCGGAAGCGAGTGTCCGTGATTTCAAGGGCTACAATGAATACCAGAGATTGAACGGGGAGAATGAGCTTCCGCTGATCCTTGTAGTTATTGATGAGCTTGCCGACCTTATGCAGGTAGCTGCAAAAGAAGTGGAAGAGTCGATTTCAAGACTTACTGCCATGGCCCGAGCCGCAGGCATACATTTGCTGATTGCAACGCAGAGACCTTCTGTTGATGTCATTACCGGTGTAATCAAGGCAAACATTCCTTCCAGAATAGCGTTCGCTGTCAGCAGTCAGGTGGACAGCCGTACGATCCTGGATATGGTTGGTGCGGAGAAACTTCTTGGTAAAGGTGATATGCTCTACTATCCTCAGAGTGCTGCGAAGCCGCTACGTGGGCAGGGTGCATTGGTCACCGATAAAGAAGTCGAAGAAATTATCGGTTATATAAAGAAGAATAATGATGTACAATATGATGAGGAAACGGCCGAAGCCATTGTTAATGCAACCAAGGCCGGAGCGGCTTCCGCTTCAGGAGCCCCGTCATCAGACGGTGAAGACGAATTCTTCAACGATGCAGTTGATGTGGTCATTGAGACCGGATATGCATCTGTATCTCTTCTTCAGAGACGTCTGAGTCTCGGTTATCCGAGAGCTTCCCGACTGATTGACCGCATGGCCGAAAAAGGGTATATCGGACCTTTTGAAGGAAGTAAACCACGTAAAGTATTGATCGATCCGGCGCAATGGCTGGAGATCAAAGCAAAGAAAGGATAAATTATGAGCGCAACGATTATTTCCGGTAAAGAATTATCATCACTGATCCGTGAGAGGATCACCAAAGAGACAGAGGAATTGTCGGCAAAATACGGCAAGAAACCCGGTCTTGCCGTGATCCAGGTGGGGGAGAACCCCGCATCGACGATCTATGTCAACAATAAGAAGAAAGCCTGTGAGCAGGTTGGTTTCCAGTCTTTCGGCTATTCCTTGCCGGAGAGTGCATCTGAACAGGAACTGTTGGATCTGATCGATACGCTGAATAAGGATGACCGTGTTCATGGTATTCTGTGCCAGCTCCCGCTTCCGAAGCATATGGATGAATTCTCCGTAATCTGTGCGATTGCACCGGAGAAAGATGTGGATGGGTTCCATCCCGTAAATAAGGGATTGCTCACGATCGGCCGTGACTGTCTTGTGTCATGCACACCGAAAGGCTGTGTCGAGCTTCTGAAGTATGCCAATGTTGATATTTCCGGAAAGAACTGTGTTGTCATCGGCCGCAGTAATATCGTCGGAAAGCCTGTTGCTTCTCTGATGCTGCAGGAGAATGCAACAGTAACCGTGGTTCACTCTAAGACGAAGAACATTAAGGAGATCTGCAAACAGGCAGATATCCTGATCGTTGCAATTGGCAAGCAGGGCTTCGTTACTAAGGATTTCGTAAAAGAAGGCGCTGTCATTATTGATGTCGGTATTAACCGCTGTGAGGACGGAAAAGTACGCGGTGATGTTGATTTTGACGATGTGGTCGATATTGCTTCTGCAATCACGCCGGTTCCAGGTGGTGTCGGCCCGATGACGATTACCATGCTCCTTCAGAATACACTGGAAGCATTTACGCGTATTGAGAAAGGGAGGATCTGATATGAGCATTCAATCTGCAGAAATCATTTGCGTCGGTACCGAACTTCTGATGGGCCATACGCTGAATACGAATTCCGCATTCCTGGCTAAAGAACTTGTATCCTTAGGTATTTCTTCCTACCGTCAGATCGTAGTTGGTGACAATCACGACAGATTGGCCGAACAGATCAAGGAGAGTGCTTCACGTGCGGATCTTGTGATCCTGACAGGCGGGCTGGGACCGACGACTGATGATATTACCATGGGCGTGGCTGCTGAAGTGGCCGGCAAGGAACTGGTGTTCGATGAAGAGAGCTTCCAGAATATGTCCGAGTATTTCCGCCGTCTGTGCCGGAATATGCCGAAGAACAACAGAAAACAGGCCATGCTTCCGGAAGGAGCTACGATCCTTAAGAATAATAACGGAACGGCTCCTGGTGCGATTTTCGAATACGCATGTCCGAGCGAGCAGGATCCGGATAGAACCGTTCATTTTGTTCTTTTGCCAGGTCCGCCTTCTGAAATGACGTTGATGTTTACTGAACAGGCAAGACCGGTTCTTGAGAAGATGAGTGATTCGAAGTTTGTGACGAAGTTCGTTCATCTTTTCGGTATCGGAGAATCGGATGCCGCTGACCGTATATCTGATTTGATCGACGCGCAGACAAATCCGACGATTGCTCCGTATGCCTCGGAAGGTGAGTGCATGTTCCGTATTACCCAGCGGATCGAGAATGGCAAAGAAGAGAAGGATCTGATAACGCCGATCATCGATGTCATGAAGGAACGCTTCGGACAGTGCATCTATGAGATCGGCACCAGGCCGCTTAAGCAGGTCGCTTACGATCTTCTCCTGGAGAAGAATATGACCGTAAGCTTTGCCGAGAGTTGTACAGCCGGTATGGTATCCTCCGAATTTGTTGATATCCCGGGTGCGTCTCAGGTATTCATGGGTTCGGTCGTATCCTACGGAAATAAGGTAAAATCCAATCTTCTCGGTGTATCCGGTGATGTTTTGGATAACCTCGGCGCAGTAAGCCGTGAGTGTGCACAGGAGATGGCAGAGGGAGCAAGAAAACTTCTTGGTACGGACATTGCGGTATCCATTACCGGTATTGCAGGTCCTACAGGTGAGAGTGCCGCCAAGCCGGTTGGCCTTGTGTATCTTGCGATTTCTGATAAGAACGGAACTGAAGTGAAGGAAGTACACTTAAGCGGTAACCGTAGCCGCGTACGTCATGTGGCGGTACTGCATGCCTTTAATCTGATTAGAATGAGACTTCTTTCATGAGCGATAACGGATCAGAAAGGAAAATAGAGAACCGTCCCGCTTCCAAACCGGCTCCATCGGGAAGAACTCCCCAAGCGAACGGAAATACCCGGACCAGAAGTATTGCTTTTTCCACGGTGATTATGATCATTGGACTCTTTTTCTCAAAAGGGTCCAGTTTTCTGCGTAATATCCTTGTCGCTCATGTTTTCGATAACACATATCGCGATGCATTTATCGCTGCATTTTTGATCCCGGATTTCTTCTTCGCGCTTCTCGTCGGCGGTTCGATCCAGTCGGCCATCACACCGACGCTTTCCCGTGCAATTGAGCAGAAGACGCTGAAGAAGACCTGGAAGGGCGTAAGTGTTTTCGTCACATTGATGAGCATCGTTCTTCTTGTGGCGATCCTTTTCGGAGAGATATTCTCCGGTGGGCTGTATAAAATCTTCTATCAGGGTAAGAATCCAGACGTAGTACGCCTGGCTGGAAACATGGCCCGTACTCTTTATCCACAGATCTTTTTCATGATGCTCGCGGCGCTTTGCATCGGTGTGCTGAATGCATATAAGAAGTTCGGATCAACAGCTTTTGGCCCTACGATCTATAACATCGGTGTCCTGATCGCAATCTTCTTCCTCGGCGCTTCGTATCCGAGTCATCTCTACATGACCGGTGTCGGTATTATGGCTGCGGCGATGGTGTTCTTCATCTTCCAGCTTTATATGGGGAGAAGGGAAGTCATCCATTATAAGCCTTCTGTAGATACCCATGATCCAGAGTTCAGAAGACTCTTTAAGCTTGCTGTTCCGATTCTGATCTCCGCATCGATCGTTCAAATCAACATGCTTCTTCTTAATTCCTTCGCGTCCCGTTTCGATGAGGGTTCCATCTACGCATTGAACAATGCATCGACGCTCTGGCAGCTGCCGTACGGTATTTTTGCCGTAGGTATCGGAAATGTAATGCTTCCTTCTCTGGCGGCGCTGTATTCGACTAAGAAGTATAAGGATGCAGGTGATCTTCTTTCCCGAAGCATTAAGAATGCACTGTTTCTGGCGGTTCCCTGCGCGGGTATTTTCCTGATCCTTCGTCTTGATCTGGTAAAGGCCGTGTATCAGTGGTCTTCCAGCTATACGGATGAAAATGCGCAGATGGCGGCATTGTTCCTGATCGGGTATTGTGCCTCAATCGTACTGCAATCAGTTATATTCATCTTGAATCAAGCCTATTATGCAATCGAAAATACGCGTTTTCCGTTATTTGCAGGTATCGTATCCATGGTCGTCAATTTCGGACTTTGTTTCCTTTTTGTCGAGATGGGCATGGGACCGATGTCGATCACGATTGCCTATTCGATCTCCTGTGCGGTAAGACTTTTGCTTCTTGCTTTGGTCTATAACCGGAACAAGCGTCTGGCGCCGAAAAATATCCGGGTATTCCTGATTAAGTCCGCGATTTGTCTTATCGTCATGATGGGCGGCCTTTATCTGATCGGATTTGTTTCTTTTGCACCGTCGAGAAAGCTTTTCCATCTTATCTGGTTCTGTGCGAAAGCTCTTGCCGGTTTTGTTCTTTATTTCGCTACGGCCTTCCTGCTTCATATGGAGGAACTGCAGACAGCATACAATAAGTATGTAGCTCGTTTTATAAGAAGAAAGAAGACAGCGGTTTCATCAGATCAGGCATAAGTGTACATAGACTGAAAAGCCCGTGTTGGGGCTTCCTGAAGAACGTTCGGCAGGTTTGTCGTATTTGTCGAAAAATGTCGAAGAATTAGTACGAAAAAAGACTTGACGATATGGTATTGTATTGTTAAGATTAGAGTCAAAGGAACGAATGTTCGACAAGGAGGTCGTTATGGCTAAGAAGGATTCCAACAAATCTACGCAGGATGTTTCCAAGAAGATGGATAGTGAGAGAGCCAAGGCGTTAGACGCGGCTCTGATGCAGATAGAGAAGCAGTTTGGTAAGGGTGCGGTTATGCGACTGGGTGAGCAGACCGGTATGGTTGTCGACGTGATTCCGACGGGTGCGCTGACACTTGATCTTGCACTGGGTGTCGGAGGTGTTCCGAAGGGAAGGATCATTGAGATCTACGGACCTGAATCTTCCGGTAAGACAACAGTTGCCCTTCATGTGGTTGCGGAATCCCAGAAACAGGGCGGAACAGCTGCATTTATCGATGCAGAACATGCTTTGGATCCTGAATATGCCGCGAAGATCGGCGTGAATATCGATGAATTGATTGTTTCCCAGCCTGATACCGGTGAGCAGGCACTCGAAATTACGGAAGCTCTTGTTCGAAGCGGCGCGGTAGATGTTGTGGTTATCGACTCTGTTGCGGCACTGGTTCCGAAGGCGGAGATCGATGGCGAGATGGGTGACTCTCATGTTGGTCTTCAGGCTCGTCTTATGTCCCAGGCTCTCCGTAAACTGGCCGGTATTATCAGTAAATCCAGTACGGTTTGTATCTTTATCAACCAGCTTCGTGAGAAGGTCGGTGTCATGTTCGGTAATCCGGAGACGACACCGGGCGGCCGTGCATTGAAGTTCTATTCTTCGGTCCGTCTCGATGTCCGCCGTGTGGAATCTCTCCGTAATGGCGGCGAAGTGATCGGTAACCATACTCGAGTTAAAGTCGTCAAGAATAAGGTGGCTCCGCCGTTCCGTGAGGCCGAGTTTGACATTATGTACGGTGAAGGTATTTCCAAGGAAGGCTGCATTATCGATCTTGCCGTAGATAAGGATATTATGGAGAAGAGCGGTTCCTGGTTCGCATATAACGGCCAGAAGATCGGTCAGGGCAAGGACAACGCCAAGACTTTCCTGAAGGAACATCCGGAGATGAGAGATGAGATCGAACAGAAAATCCGCGCACTGCTTTCCGGAACTCCGGTTGAGGAGGCTGCTGCTTCTGACGATTCGAATAGTGATGATGACGAGGATATCCTCGGTATCGATATCTGATTATGGATAGAGATCTGCAATACAGCGATGCAAGAAACAAGGCGATTGCCCATATCGGCATCGCTGTTTCTTCTTCCGGGAAGATCCGTTCGTTCCTTACTGATAAGGGGTATACGGCGGATGTCGTTGAAGATGTGATTTCCCAACTTATTGAAGAGAATTATATCGATGATGAGCGATACGGGCTTAAAGTCCTTCGTACACGCTCAGGCAACAAAGCAGAAGGAAGACTGAAGCTTCAGGCCAGACTTGAGGCGGCAGGCGTATCCTCTGACGTCATTTCCCGGCTTCTTTCCCGCGAGGAGTATGCGGACGAAAATACGATCATGGACGTGATCAGTGATCGCTTTCCTGTGGGGAGTTTCTCGTCTGATCCTTCGGAGGCCAGAAGAGAACTGGCGAAGGCGGTCCGTTATCTGGAGAGCCGTGGCTATAGTACCTCACTTGCGCTGGCATCTTTCCGAAACCTTTTGAATGATGTAGAATAGCCTTTATAGGAATTCTATATCTGGCAGGTATTTATGAAGAATCAGCATACGATCTCGATGGTGGCCCTTGGCTGTTCAAAGAATCTGGTAGATGCCGAGTGCATGACCGCAATTATTCAAAACAGCGGATATACCATGGTGGAGGATATCTCTCAGGCCGAAGCGGTAGTGATCAATACCTGCGGATTTATCGAGAGCGCCAAGAAGGAAGCCATCGATACGATCCTGGAAGTCGCTTCTCTTAAGAAACGCAGAAAACTTAAGTATATTGTTGTAACAGGATGCCTGGCACAGCGATACCCGGATGATATCCGTAAGAGCCTGCCGGAAGTGGATGCGGTCCTTGGTACCTCGCATTATCAGGATATTGCACAAGTTCTGGATAATCTTTTCGGGAAAATCGAATTCAATTGGAATGATTATATCGGTCGTGCCGGGAGCCTGACTCATATGCGGAAAGACCGTGTCATCGCTACGAAGCCCTATGCATGGCTGAAGATTGCGGAAGGGTGTTCGAATGGATGCGCTTTCTGCGCGATACCTGCGATTCGTGGTAAATATACCTCCCGCCCGATGGAAGATGTTCTGGAAGAAGCGGAGATCCTGGCTCAAAAGGGATATCACGAAATCATTCTCGCAGCACAGGATACGACCGGATACGGGCGTGATCTGTACGGTAAACGTTCTCTTTCTGAACTGCTTCGGAAGATGAGCAAAATCAAGGGGATCGAATCCATCCGTATCATGTATGCCTATATTGACGGTATCGACGATGAACTGATCTCTGAAATCAGGGATAATCCGAAGGTATTGCATTATCTGGATATTCCGGTACAGCATGGCGATGACGAGATCCTTAAGAAGATGAGAAGAAGAGATACGGCGGCGTCGATTACGAAGACGATCGAGAGACTTCGTTCCGAGATTCCGGATATCGTGATCCGGTCGACGGTAATGGTGGGATTTCCGGGTGAGAAGAAAGAAAATTTCAACAACCTTCTGAAAATGCTTAAGATATGGCGTTTCCAGTGCCTGGGCTGTTTTATTTATTCACCTGAAGAAGGGACGATCGGTTATAAGATGCATCCACGGGTACGTTCGGATGTGTCACAGAGAAGATATGATCAGGTGATGGCGCTTCAGCAGGAGATTTCGCTATCACATAATCAGGCACGCGTGGGTAAAATAGTCAAAGTGACTATTGATTCTGCGGCGGATGATGGTATATTTTACATGGGGCGTTCCTACGCAGAAGCCCCGGAAGTGGATCCGGTGATCTATGTCGCCTCTACATCCAGACCCCTCGAACCGAGTGATGTGGTGGATGTGAAGATCATGGAGTGCACGCCTTATGAACTGACAGGAGTAACGGAAGATGAATCTGCCCAATAAGTTATCCTTAACGAGGATCATTCTGGTTCCTTTCATTTTGTTGTTTATGCTCCCGATCCATATCGGATCCTGGGAACCTGTTTCATGGAATCAGTTCATCGGTGAGCACGGTATGCTTGTCGCCGCGATCCTTTTTGTTATTGCTTCCATTACTGATCTGGTTGACGGTAAGATCGCCAGAAAGTATAACCTGATCACGAATCTTGGTAAGTTTCTGGATTCTCTTGCAGATAAGATGCTGGTGATCTCCGTTCTGATCGCACTTGTTGATCTCAACCGTATATCCGCAGTATGGGTATGTATCATCGTTCTTCGTGAGTTCGCCGTGACCGGTATCCGTATGCTTGCCAGCGCGCAGGGCGTGGTGATGGCGGCGAAGATGATCGGGAAGATCAAGACCGTTACCCAGATGATTGCGATCACATATCTGATGTTCGAGTCTACGGTCGTCAAGATCATTCATGCTATCGTAGCTTCCTGGAGTGTAACGGATATCACATTTGTCGTGGAGACCATCGGCAATGTTTTCTTCCTTGTTTCCGTAGTGATGACAGTGATCTCCGGCATGGATTATCTGCTGAAAAATCTGAAATATTTTAACGAAAAGCAATAATTGTTTTGAAATTCAAAATATTTTCTGAAAATCTTGGATTTGTGTATTGACATTTTATATCTCTTCGATTAAAAACATATATGAAGATTGCAAATGGCAATTTGACAGGAGGTTAATAATATGTCATCTGATTCTGTATTTGAAAGTGTAAAGTCGATTCTTGTTGATCAATTGAATATTTCTGAAGATAGTGTACAGATGGATTCTCTCTTCGTAGATGATCTGAATGCGGATTCCCTGGATATGGTTGAGCTGGTTATGGCCATGGAGCAGGAGTTCAACATCTCCATCCCGGACGAAGAAGCAGAGCGCATTAAGACTGTTGGCGATGCTGTAGAGTTCATCAAGAGCAAGATGTAATAGATTTTACTTTTAAAACAGAGGGACTGTTTCCGTATAGGGAGACGGTCCCTTATTTTTTTGCTACAGAACAGGTTTTTTTGCTATACTGATATTAGATTTGGATAGGGTGTGGGTAATGGAAAGAAAGTATTCGCAACAACATGAAAAACTGGAGAAGGCTCTGGGGTACTCTTTTACGAATAAGGATCATCTTCTCCTTGCTTTGACGCACTCTACTTATGCTTATGAACATCGAAAACTGGGTGTGGTTTCCAATCAGAGACTGGAATTTCTCGGGGATGCGATCCTCGATTTCATCATCGGTGAAGAAATATATAAGAGCAAGTCTTCGTGGGATGAAGGTAAGCTTTCGAAGACGAGGGCTCTGGTGGTCTGTGAGAAGACACTTTCGAAAGTTGCTGAAGAGCTCCTCGTCGGGAATCTTCTTTTTCTGGGAAAAGGAGAAGAAGGAACCGGCGGAAGAGAGAAGATATCTACACTTGCGGACACGATGGAGTCGCTGTTTGCCGCCATTTATCTGGATGGAGGATTCGATGCTGCTAAGGAAGTGATCCTGCGATGCCTGCGTCCTTATATTGACCAGGCGCTTCATGGTGAATTGATATTTGATTATAAGAGCCGTCTTCTGGAGAAAGCACAGATGAAGAATGATCCGCACCGGGTTCTTTTCGATGTGGTAAGAGAAGATGGTCCGGTACATGACCGGGTTTTTGAAGTGGCTGTCCTGATCGACGGTCAGGAAGTGGTTCGTGCCGAGGGAAGAAGTAAGAAACAGGCGGAGCAGGAAGCTTCTCGTCTGGCACTGGAGATATGGAAGCAGTAAGCCTTCTTTATGCTAGACCCTCTTATATATATTAAAATAGTGGAATCGTAGAGACTTCTGTTTTGATTCTACAGTTGTGTTATAATGTAACTTCAAGATTAAAGAAGCGAGATAGTTCATGCATCTGAAAAAACTGGAAATCCAAGGGTTTAAGTCATTTCCCGAATATACTCTTATCGAGTTTGATAAGGGAATGACGGCGATCGTAGGTCCGAACGGAAGCGGTAAGAGCAACGTGACGGATGCGATCCGCTGGGTGCTGGGCGAACAAAGCGTGAAAACGCTTCGCGGCTCGAAAATGGAGGATGTTATCTTTAATGGCACCCAGTCCAGAAGAGCCTTGAATTTCGCGGAAGTTTCCATGACTTTAGATAATTCCGACGGTATTCTTCCGATTGAGTATTATGAAGTGCAGATCACAAGACGCCTTTACCGTTCCGGAGAAAGTGAGTATCAGATCAATCATGTGAATTGCCGCATGAAGGATATTCTGCAGCTTTTCATGGACACGGGTCTTGGTAAAGACGGTTATTCCATTATCGGTCAGGGGCGCGTGGATGATATCCTTTCCACGAAGTCCGAAGACCGCCGTAAAGTTCTGGAAGAAGCCTCCGGTATCGTAAAGTTTAAGACGCGTAAGGAGGAATCAGAACGTAAACTGGCTTCTGCCGAGCAGAATCTGGTTCGTATCAACGATATTCTGTCGGAACTTTCAAATCAGATCGGCCCTCTTTCGGAACAGGCGGAAAAAGCCAAGAAATACCATCTTCTGTATGACGAATGGAAGAAAGACGATATCGCGGTCATTTTGCAGATGATCGACAGGAATAAAGCGTTCCTGGATTCCAGTAGCGAGGAGAGATCTTCTCTGGATAAGGCCATAAGGGATCAGGAAGACCTGGTCATGAAGATCCGTGCGGAAAACCGGGAACTGACGGAAAGATCGGCCGCTCTTGAGGAAGAAATCGAGAATACCCGTCAGGAAAGATCGGATGTTTCAGAGAAGATCCACGAGATCAACAGCCAGATGTTGCTGCTTAAGGAACGCCACGATCAGCTTTTGAACCGGATCCGTGCCGCAGAAGGTTCGGATGAGGAACATGCAAATGAGATCGAAAGGATCGATGAAGAGATCTCATCGGCCAAAGAGCAGATCGGAAAACTGGAGCAGGAGAAGTCAAATCTTTCCGGCGAACTGGGAAATATTGAAACGTCCTATCAGGCACTTATGGATAAGCTGTCCTCGACGCAGGCCAAGCAGACCGAGCTTCGTAAACGGATCGATATGTTGACGGAAGAAGTATATGAGACCCGGGAGATGGTTTCCAACCTTTCTGCGGACATGATGGTCAAGGAGGCCCGGATCAAATCCCTGTCAGAAGATCGCATGCTGATGATCTCCGAACGGGATGAGGCACATAAGAAGAGATCCGCTGCAGATGCCGATCTGAAACAGGCACTGACAGAAGCGGCGGAACTGGCATCCCAGGTGTCCGAGAAGCAGCTTGAATTGGCGCAGATGCGCCAAAAAGAGAACGACTTTGCTTCCGATCTTGAAGGAAAGCAGAGACTCCTTTCAAATGTTGAATACAGCATCAAGACGCTGGAAAACCTGGAAAAGAGCCGTGAGGGTTATCAGGAATCCGTGCGCCGCCTTTTGGCAAGTACGGATAAGGAGCCGGCATTGTCTTCTAAGGTCATCGGTATTCTGGGTGAACTTCTGAAGGTGGATAAAGAATATGAGACGGCGATCGAAATCGCGCTGGGAAATTCCGTGCATAATGTGGTGACGCAGAACGATAAAGATGCATCGCTTCTGATCGATCACCTGAAGGAGAATAAACTCGGCCGCGTGACGTTCCTGCCGATCGATTCGATCCGTCCGCGTCTTCTCGAAGAGAATTACCTGCGGGATGCAAAGCGTTCCAGGGGGTATATCGGTCTTGCTTCAGAACTTGTGGAAACACGATCTGATCTTCACGATATTATCGAGAACCTTCTTGGCAGGATCGTGGTAGTGGATACGCTGGATAACGGTATCGTCATGGCCAAGGCGGCCCGATACGCGTACCGTGTTGTTTCGCTTTCGGGCGATGTGGTCAATCCCGGCGGTTCCCTTACGGGCGGAAGCATCAACCGTAAAGGAAGCAATCTTCTCAGCCGTTCCCGCGAACTGGATGATTTCCGTCATAAACACGATGTCCTTGAACGTGAGATTGCGAAACTGGAGGCCCAGAGACAGGACTTTGACATTGAGATCAAAGAAGTCGCCAGACAGCAGATGGCGCTGGAGGAGAAGCTTCAGGGAACCAATCTCAACCGCATCCGCGTAGAAAGTGCTTTTGCCGCGGCGGAAGAAGAGTATAAGAAATCCCTCGATCGTATTTCCTCCGTGGAAAAAGAACTGGAAACGATTTCGGCATCGAAGCTTTCGTCATCCTCGGATCTTGAGGAGGCGAAGCAGGTGATTGAAGAACGTGAGATCGAACTTGCGGAATTGAAGGAGAAGATCAGTTCTTCATCGGATACTGTGGAACAGGATCAGAACGATCTTGAGCATCTTCGCGGCCAGATCAGTGATCTGAGAGTCCGGATCGAAGGGGTTAACGGTACGATCGCGACGACTTCCGAGAAGATCCGTATGTTCGAAAATGAGAAACAGAGAAACCAGGATGATCTTGAGCGTCTGAAGCAGGACCGTGAACAGGCGAAGGCGGACTGCGAGAAGATCAAGAAGGATTTCGAGGAACAGGCATCCTTTAAGGAAGCACTTAAGGAAGAGGACGAGAAGTACGAGCAGAAGATCCGCGGGATCCTTCAGGAGAAGGAAGAACTGGAAGGCCGTCTTACCGGATTCTTCGATAATGTTACGGCGGCGACCCAGAAACTCAGTTCTCTTCAGACGGAGCAGACGAAACTGGAAAGCAAGCTGGAACGCTATGAACTCGAGGTGGATGACTGTAAGAACCGCCTGTGGGAGAACCACGAACTGACATATGACAACGCTTCGGAGTACCGGATGCAGATCGATAATCTTCCGGCCATGCAAAGACGGATCAATGAACTGCGTTCACAAATCAAGGAGATCGGCGCGGTCAATGTCAACGCGGTGGAAGAGTATCAGAAGATCAATGAGCGCTATGAGTTTATGTGTGCGCAGCGGGATGATATCGAGAAGGCAAAATCCGACCTGCAGAAGGTTATTGAGGACTTGATCGCGGAGATGAAACAGCAGTTCATGGCACATTTTACGCAGATCAACGAGAACTTCAAGACGGTGTTCTCCGATCTCTTTAATGGAGGTACGGCGGAGATCCTTCTTGAGAATGAGGAAGATGTTCTTAACTGCGGTATCGACATTAAGGCGCAGCCTCCGGGAAAGAAACTGCAGAGTTTGTCGCTTCTTTCCGGTGGAGAGCGATGCCTCACGGCGATTGCGCTTTTGTTTGCGATATTGCAGCTTCGTCCGTCTCCGTTCTGCGTACTTGACGAGGTCGAGGCGGCGCTCGATGATGCGAACGTCAACCGTTTCACGGACTTCGTACGGCGTTACTGTGTGAAGTCACAGTTCATCCTCGTTACGCACCGTAAAGGTACGATGGAGGCCTGTGACCGTATGTATGGTGTCACGATGCAGGAACGCGGTATTTCTAAGATCCTTTCGATGAGACTGAGCGAGACGTGATCGGTTCCGGCTTTTCGGTTTTGTATCTGAAGGCTTCGTGTTAGAATAAAGGAAAGATGTAATAAGGAGTCAGATATGGGTTTATTTGATGCTTTTAAGAGGGGACTGGCTAAGACCAGAAATTTCGTCTCCGAAGGGATTACGAAGATCTCTGCGTCTATGGGGCGCTTTGATGAGGATATGCTTGATGATCTGGAAGCGCTTCTTGTCCAGGCAGACTGCGGCGTGGGCGCGAGTCTGGATATTATGGATGAGGTAAGAGACTCGATTAAGAAGACCGGCGACGACAGTAAGGACGCCGTCGTACGTGTGGTCAGAAATAAGATGCTCGATATCCTGGGAGAAAAGAAGACCCTTAACATCGAAGAAAACAACCTGAATATCATCCTGATGGTAGGCGTTAACGGCACGGGAAAAACGACCACGGCCGGAAAACTTTGCCTTCGATATAAAAAGATGGGAAAGAAAGTCATGCTCGCTGCAGCGGATACTTTCCGTGCGGCGGCGATCGAGCAGCTGGCGGCCTGGGGGGGTATGACGGATACGCATGTGATCTCCCATGAAGAAGGCTCGGATCCTGCGGCCGTCTGCTACGATGCGGTGCATTCTGCCATCGCAAAGCGTGCGGATGTATTGATCATCGACACCGCAGGAAGACTCCATAACAAGCAGAATCTCATGGATGAGCTCAGCAAGATATGCCGTGTCATCGAGCGGGAGGCTCCGTCGGCGAATACGCAGGCACTGCTGATCATCGACGCAACGACCGGCCAGAATGCCGTAATCCAGGCGGAAGTATTCAGTAAGGCCGTGAAGATCTCGGGTATCGGTATTACCAAGCTCGACGGAAGTGCCAAGGGCGGTGTGGCCATTGCTGTGGCATATTCGACCAAAGCGCCGATCTTCCTTGCCGGCCTTGGTGAAAGTGCGGAAGATCTGGTGGACTTTGATCCGGAGATCTTTGTTGATTCACTTCTTCCTCAGTAATTAAGCGAAAAGGAGTATTTCTCCGCGGCTCGGACGGTTTGCTAACGCAAAACTCGCCGCTTGAGAAATCTCCTTTTCGCTTTTATTGTTGAGAAAGAAAAAAGTTTCGATGCGCCTCCGCAGGGCGAAGCCCGAGGAACAGCGCGAGAAACTTTTTCTTTCGCCTGACAAGTAAAAGTGCTTGACAGTTCTTCTGTTGTTTGGTATTCTCTTCTAGCGTGTGAAGGAGGGGACTTCTATGGACAGCGTGAAAGTTTGTATGTTGCTTGATTTCTACGGGCAGCTTCTGACTGAACGGACCAGAGAGATCCTTGAACTTCGGTTCCAGGAGGATATGTCTCTTGCGGAGATCGCAGAAGATCTCGGAATCAGCAGGCAGGCGGCGCACGATGCGATCCATCGCGGCGTGGATTCTCTTACGGAATACGAAGAGAAACTGAAGCTGATCGAACGTTTCACACAGCAGAAGAAAATGATCAACAGTGCTTTTGCCGCACTGGAGGAACATAACGAGGAGCAGGCGAAGAAACTGCTTGCGACTTTGGTAGAGGAATTATAAAGAAACATGTTTGAAAGCTTATCTTCAAAACTTCAGAACATTACCGCGAAGATGCGCGGCAGTGCGCGTGTTACGGAATCAGACATCAAGGCCATGATGAAAGAGATCCGCATGGCGCTTCTTGAGGCGGATGTAAACTATTCTGTCGTTAAGGAGTTTGTGGCGGATATGTCCGAGAAGTGTAAGGGCGCGGATGTGATGAAGAGCCTGACACCGGGACAGCAGATCGTAAAGATCGTACACGAGTCTCTGGTGGAACTTCTGGGACAGACTTCAAGCAAATTGGCGGTCTCTCCTTCTGGCTTTACGGTGATCATGCTCTATGGTCTTCAGGGTGCCGGTAAGACGACAACTGCGGCAAAGCTTGCGAATATCCTGAAAAAGGGCGGCAAGCGTCCTTTGCTGCTTTCCCTTGACGTACATAGACCGGCCGCGGCCAAGCAGTTGGAAGTGCTGGCACAGAAGGTCGATGTACCGAGTTTTATTATGCCTGAGGAGAAAGATCCGATCGTGATCGCGAAAGCGGGTATCGATCGTGCGAAGTATCTTCTCTGTGATACGCTGATCGTCGATACCGCCGGCCGTATGACCGTAGATGAGGAACTCATGGATGAGCTCATTAAGATCGGCGATTACGTCAAGCCTCATGAGAAACTGCTTGTTGTGGATGCCATGATCGGTCAGGAAGCCGTGGCGGTTGCCCAGAGCTTCGAAGATCGTATCGGTCTTGATGGTTTTATCATGACGAAGCTCGATGGTGATGCCAGAGGCGGTGCGGCGCTGTCGATCCGAAAGATGACCGGAAAGCCGATCAAGTATATCTGCGTAGGTGAGAAGGTCGAGAATATCGAGGAATTCTATCCGAACCGTATGGCGGACCGTATCCTCGGCATGGGCGACGTTCTTTCTCTTATCGAAAAAGCGCAGCAGACCATCGACGAGGAAGAAGCGGCAAAGTCTGTGGAACGTATGCTCAGCAATACTTTCAACATGGACGACCTGCTTTCCCAGTTTGAACAGATCAAGAAGATGGGCTCCATGAAGGATGTCCTCGGTATGATCCCCGGTGCGGCCGGTAAGATCAAGGAAGAGGATATTGACGATAAGGTCATCGATATCAATATGGCGATCATCCGCTCCATGACGAAGAAGGAGCGCTGTGTACCGAATATCTTGAATGCGAGCCGGAGAAAAAGGATCGCAGCCGGTTCGGGAACGACCGTGCAGCAGGTCAATCAGCTGATCCGTCAGTATGAGCAGACTTCGGAGATGATGAAGAAGTTCTCGAAGATGACGAAAGGCAAGAAGGGATTCGGCAGGATGCCGGGCATGGGAGGATTCCCGGGAATGGGCGGTAATCCTTTCGGAAAAGGAAAGTTCCCGTTCTGACGGGACGCGGGATCCGTTTTCGGTCCGCAAATAAATAAGATGTTCACGCGAAAGAACTCGCCCCAGTGCTTTTCGAGAGGAATGCACTTTTGGAAAGCGGGGGCAATACGCGAGAATATATAGAAAAAACATAAATGAATATTGCTAGGAGGAAAGAAAAATGGCAGTAAAGATTCGTTTGAGAAGAATGGGCGCAAAGAAGGCTCCGTATTATCGTGTAGTTGTGGCTGATGGCCGCTATCCGCGTGACGGACGTTTCATCGAGGAGATCGGTACTTACAATCCGCTGACTGATCCGGCTGAGATCAAGATCGACAACGAAGCCGCTAAGAAGTGGATCGCTAACGGCGCACAGCCGACAGATACCGTTCGTGCTCTTCTGAAGAAGTCCGGTGCTATCGAGAAGTAAGATATTCTCGAAGAAGTCGGGTGAGAAGAAGTCCAAAACTTCGAATACAATAAGGAGGCAAGCAGCACACCTACTTCTATCTACATGCTGCATATTGTAGAAATGGAATTATTAACTACAATGGCCAAGGCTTTGGTCAACCATCCTGAGGATGTATCCGTAAAGAAGTCCGAAAGAGGAAACACGATCGTTCTTGAACTGACCGTGAATCCGGAAGATATGGGTAAGGTCATCGGTAAGGGCGGCCGCCGCGCACAGGCGATCCGTTCGATCATGAAGGCGAAGTACCTGCGTGAAGGGAAACGAGTCATCGTAGATATCAACGAATGAAAGATTACCTGATCATCGGCAAAATCGGCGGCGCACACGGGGTTCGTGGAGAGGTTAAGATACAGCCTCTCACGGACGATGTGCGCCGTTTTTCTACGCTGAAAGAGTGTATGATCCTGGATGAAAGAGAGCATCTTAAGGATACTTTGACAGTCAAAAGCGCAAGGATCGATGAGACCAGAACGCTTTTGAAGTTTGACGGTATCGACGATCGTGACGAGGTGGGAAAACTTACCGGATATTATATCGCCGTTTCCCGTGAAAATGCGGTAAAGCTTCCTGAAGGGAGGTTCTTCATTGCCGATCTGATCGGACTTTGTGTGATGGACAGTGTTCGCGGGGAACTTGGCAGGATCAAGGATGTTATCAATGCCGGAGCAAGTGATATTATCATTGTCTCAAGAAAAGGGAAGAATGAGCTTCTGATCCCGTATCTTAAGTCGGTGGTGACCAATGTCGATCTTGATAAAGGCGTGATGGATGTGACTCTTCCTGAGGGCCTTTATGAGATCTATGAGTGACAAGGAGAGGCCCTTCAGATGAAGTTCTCGGTGCTGACGCTATTTCCAAAACAGGTCAAGGATTTTCTCGGTGAAAGTATCATCGGAAGAGCAGAGGAAAAGGGTATCCTTTCAATCGAAGCCATAGATATCCGTGACTTTTCTGGAAACCGTTACGGAAAAGTCGACGATACTCTTTTTGGTGGCGGAACCGGCATGCTGATGCAGTGCGAGCCTGTGTACCAGGCTTTTCTGTCGGTATGTGGTGAGGCGGATACTGAAGGAGGGATTCCCTCGAAGAAACCGCACTGTATCTTTATGAGCCCGAAGGGCGCTGTCCTGACGCAGGAAAAAGCCAGAGAACTTACGAAATATGATCATCTCGTGATCCTTTGCGGACATTATGAAGGTATCGATCAGAGAGTGCTCGATGAGATCGTGGATGAAGATCTTTCCATCGGCGATTATGTACTCACCGGCGGGGAAGTGGCGGCCTGTGTCGTGATCGACTGCGTGTCCAGAATGATCCCCGGAGTACTTCCGAATGAAGAGGCTTACGAGGAGGAATCTCATATGCAGGGATATCTCGAGGCTCCTCAATACACCAAGCCGAATATCTGGCATGAAAAGGCGGTGCCGGAAGTCATGATCTCGGGAAATCACGCGAAGATCAAGGAATGGAAGCGTATCCACGGTCTTTATGACACATGGAAACGGCGTCCGGACATGCTGGAGAAACTGGATATCTCATCTGAGGATTGGAAGAAGATCCTGGAGATAGAGAAGGACCGCTAAAACATGGAAAACGCAAATAAAGACATCAATTGAAGACATTTTGAATTAAAAGACAAAGACAGGGGAACAGTTTATGCGAATTGAAGTAGAAAATGACGAGATACGCGCAAGAAAGAAACAGGAATATGAAGATCTCGTAAAAGAGATGGATGAGAAGGGCTACGAGGACCGTCTGGAGAAGATCAGTATCATCACGGCGAATGTTTTCGGCATCGCGGTATTCTTCGTTGCAGGTGCAATTTCGTTTGCCCTTTATTATCTTATCAATGGAAAAGATGCGACGGATTGGAGCAAAGTGTTTGGCTTTGAAGGTCCTGCGGGCTTTTTTCTCTTTGCCGCAGTCTACGTTGTAACCATTTTCATCCATGAATTCATTCACGGATTCTTCTGGCATTTCCCGTGCGAGAAAAAGTGGGACAGCATCGACTTCGGTTTTAATCCCAAGGTCATCACGCCCTATTGCCACTGCCGTGAAGCTCTGGCTGTCGGGCCTTATTTCTGGGGAGCCATTGCCCCGACACTGATCCTGGGCGTACTTCCCATTGCCCTCGGTATCGCTATCAAGTGTTTGTTTCTGGTAACGATCGGAGTCATCGGCGTGGTCGGCGGATGCGGCGACCTGATGGTGATCTGGACGCTAAGAAAACACAAGGATTGCAGGCTTTTCGACCATCCGTATGAGGTCGGTTATGCCTATTTTGTAAAGAAAACGGGCGAGAAGGAATAAAAAGTGCCAAATACAAGTGCTTTTCGAAAAGAAAAGGCTTGCATATGAAAAACCGTTATGGTATCATTTAACGGCTAAAAGGGATGGTCCGCTGCGTGATCCCGCATGAACATCTATCGGAAGAGGAGGAAACAAAGATGGATTTAGTAAAAGCAGTCGAGCAGGATAATCTGCGCAATAGCTATCCGGAAGTCGAGATCGGTGATCTGGTAAAGGCTCACCTCAAGATCAAGGAAGGTTCCCGTGAGCGTATCCAGGTATTTGAAGGCTATGTGATTGCACGTAAGGGCGGCGGTCTTTCTGAGACCATGACAATTCGCCGTCTCTCCTATGGA
>JAFZQI010000040.1 GCA_017620475.1 Clostridiales bacterium
CTTTGCAAGAAGGATGACTTCCGCGTCCATCTCTGCCGCCCGCAGCGCCGCCGTGGTGTCGGTCGAGAAGAACGGGCTCCCGATGCCTGCCGCGAAGATGACGACCCAGCCGTTTTCCAGCTCGCTCAGCGCTCTGCGGCGGATGTATGGCTCCGCGATCTCGCGCATCTCGATGGCCGTCTGGACTCTCGTGGGGACCCCCTTTCTCTCGAAAGCGTCCTGCAGGGCCAGCGCGTTGATGCACGTCGCCAACATGCCCATGTAGTCGGCCTGCGCGCGATCCATCTCGCCGCTCGTGCGGCCCCTCCAGAAGTTGCCGCCGCCTACGACGATGGCCACCTGCACGCCCAGTTCGCGGAGCTGCTTGACGTCTTCCGCGACGTGCGCGAGCATGGCGTCGTCCAGGCCCGTGTGGCCGGCTCCGGCCAGGGCCTCTCCGCTGATCTTCAGGATGACCCTTTTATATTTCGGTTCTCGCTTGGATTCCATAAAAACTCCTTGGTTCAACTTGATTTTACCCTAACGAAAAGTATACCATAGACACATAGTGATTTCTATAAAAAACATCGTACGGAACACAGGCGTCACAGAAAGGACATTTTATGGAAGTTTACACGCAGAAAGACCTCCGCAAGGGCCTGCCCTTCCCGGAGGAATGCACGGATGTTGAATATAAAGTATTTGAGTTTCTGGAGAGCACCGGCGCCGACTTTACCTGGCTCGCCCACGGCCTGAAATTCGCCGTTTCGGAGTACGAGGAAGTCTGTAAGGCGCTGGATATCAAGATCATCCGCAACATTTTTCTGGAAAACAAAAAAGGCCAGCTCTACCTTCTGATGATCCACGCGGACAAGAAGTTCGTGACCAAGGAAGTCAGCCACAAGGTCGGCTCGTCCCGCCTGCAGTTCGCGTCGGCGGAAAAACTGATGGACGCTCTGCAGGAAGAACCCGGCGGAGTTTCCAACCTGGGACTGATCTTCGACACGGACAACCGCGTGCAGCTCGTCGTCGATAAGGATCTTCTGGATGCGGAATACATGGGAATGGTGCCCGCCAGCCGCACGAAATCGCTGCGAATGACCCCGAAAGACTGGCTGGAGAAAATCGTGCCGGCCATGCATCATGAGCCGATGATCATAGAAATCGAGGGAGAAACGGAATAAGCAAGAAAAAGGACCGGATCTGCATCCGGTCCCTTTATTAGGTTCTCTTTTCTGTTCTATTCCATCGCATCGAGAATATTGCTGATGAAGACTGCTGCTTCGGCACGGTTGATCAAACCGGAAGGATCGTACTTCCCTGCGCCTTTTCCACCGACGATGTCAGCCTTGGCCAGTTTCGTGATCTCAGTTTCATACGGATTTCCTGCGATATCGTTCAGTTCGACAGACTTCTTGTCTTTATAGGAGTCATTCGTCAGCGTATTCGCAAAGTAGTAAGCCATCTCTTCACGGGTCACATTCTTCGTTTCCTTACCATCGAAACGATCGTCGATGATGCCTTCCGCTTTGCAATAATCTTCGAAGACCTGATACCAGGCCGCACCTGCTTTCTTGTTCGCCTGGAAATCATAATTGTCCTGCTTCTGTTTGCTGTGCAGATTTGCCGCCATGACCATGATCTGGCCGTGGTTCAGGTTCGCTGCCGGAGCGTATGTCGTGGCGGACGTGCCGGCAATGATCTCGTTATCGTAAGCCTTCTGCAGGAACTTTTCGTACCATGCGCCCGACGGAACATCTTTGAAGATATCAGCCACAGTCTTTGCTTCCGTGCCTTTCAGAGGGCCAAAGACCTTCCAGACGAAATCATTGTCATAACGCTCTCCTTCAGATAATTTCCGAGGAGTTCCCTTTGGAAGAGTATAACCTTCGGCGGGATCCGTCGTGATCGTATAGGAGGCAACTCCGTAATAATAACCCGCTTTAAATGTATCGGTATCACTCATGAAATCTGAGAATGTTTCATCTGTTACAAAAGAGAAATCATCATTCTTACTCTCATACCAGACTATATTAAACTCATGTTCGACCAGTGATCCTTCCGGATCACCGTAAACACGCCCTTTCCCAACGGATGCAACCGTCTGTCCGGCTTTCGGTTCGGGGAAATCAAGAACTATCGTCTTTACTTCCTTGACTTCTTCCCCTCCTCCCATGGGTTTTGATCCGATAGCGATATTGAAGAAGACTTCCATGATCTGATCGCTTTTGAGCAACCCATACTTTGCCAGTTCATCATTTACGTATATATCCCAAATATAATACTCTTCGTCTTCGTCATCTGCCTCATATTTAAAGGTGTATCCTTCATTTGCTTGTAATGTAATAGTACAAGCATAATCTTTATTTTCAAACTTGCCCGAAACAGGCTCTTTGTTTTTAGCATCTAAGAATTGTATCCCTTGAACCGTATATTCGGCATCATCCGGAATGGTAATGACACAATTATTGATATACGACGCAATATCATCTCCGGCGCTTGGCTCTTTAAAGTTAAGCGATACTTCTTCGATCATTTCTTCGTCTTCGGCAAAGACAGCAATCGGCATCATGCCGATCAGAAGGGCCATCGCAAGCAGCAGAGCCATCATTCTTGATCTGTGTTTCATAAAACTCACCTCAATCATTCAGAAAAACCAGGCATATTTATATATACCGATTTCATTATACTAAACCCGGATCTCTATGTCATCTCTTACACCATAGCGGATATGTATGATATAGTAATACTGTTAAAAGGAGATTTAGATCCATGGATAATGATATCACCCTCCGCACGACCGCCCCTTCCCCGGGCGAGGTCACGGAAAACGAAATGGCAGTCTTCCGCTTCCTGGATGATCTCGGCATCGGATACGGCTGGCTTTTCCATGAGGCGAAAGGCAGTTCGTATTACGGCAACGAGATCTACGATGTGCTCGAAGTGGCGCTGCCGAAAAACCTGTTCCTGGTCAACAAACAGAAAAAGCACTACATGCTGATGCTGCACGCGGACAAGAAC
>JAFZQI010000041.1 GCA_017620475.1 Clostridiales bacterium
ATAGATAAATATATAGACTATTACAACAACAGAAGAATTCAAGCCAAAACAAGATGGATGCCTCCTGCTGTTTACAGGAAGACATCCATCTGTTAAAACAAATTCATTAATCTATGTGTCCAGTTTCCTGGGTACATATCATTCGGGAACTCTCTTTTGTTTCAATAACAGTGGGGCATCTTAGTTCAGCGTTTCTGCCACTCTTCGCGCAGAATGCTGTACCAGCTGGCATCGCAGACACCAGTGTTGTTCTTATCCGATGCACGGAGCGTGCCGTCAAACTTCATGCCGCAGTGCGTCATGACCTTGCCCGAATTCGGGTTTCTGGGATCGTGGTAACTGTTGATGCAGTTGGCCCCGACCTCGGTAAAGAAGAAGTCGATGATTGCCTGCAGCGCTTCGGACATGATGCCCTGATGCCAGAACTTCCGGCTCAGACAGTAGCCTGTCGTCACAAGGTCGAGTTCATCCTTGATGAGGCCGTGGATCGTGCCGAGCGGCTCGTCTCCATTCTCTTTCAGAGTGATAACCCAGTGATAGTAATCCGGTTTCTCATATTCCGGAAGCCACAACGAAAGCACATATTTCGAAACATCCACACTCGTATGTGTCGGCCATGTCAGGAACTTCGTCACCTCAGGATCCGATGCCCAGTTGCGGAACATCGCTTCCGCATCCTCCTCACGAAATCTTCGTAATATCAATCTTTCGGTTTCCAGCGTTTTTGTTCCGCAGTGTTTCATGGCAATCACTCCTTTCCTGTACTATTGATTATAGCAATCAATCAGACGCAGTGTCTACGGTGATCCAGATTGCGGGGCGGACACCCTTATCCTCCATTTCGCAGGGGGAACGGTAAGGCTTCAGTTCATCACCCGGCTCCCATACTACGTTAGAGATGGTTGATCCCGAGATGCTGACGAATGTGCCGGACGTACGGAGCCACCACGAGCAGGTGACCTTACCTTTCACTTCCGGATATTCCGTGATCGTTTTCGTGGCACTCTGCTTATTCATCGTGATATTCAATGCGCCATGTGCTTCCGCATAGGGTGTTGCAGGAGTCATCACCTCGAAGCAGTATTCTCCGAGCTGGTAAGTTTCATCCCAGTATATCATCTCGAAATACTTTCCGAGATCCGCATGTTCCAGCAGGAATACGTTATCCTTCGTGGTGAAATGACGGCCATACGCCGGCTCATCTGTTTCCAGTTCGACCTCGCAAATGGAGGCGCGCTCGCTGTCACTAAATGCCGCTTCGTAAAAATCTCCGTTCATCCACGCTCTGACTTCACTTTCTTCCCAGGAAGCATCCGAGTCACTGTCGTAATGCATGCCTTCGAGAATGTACTTGGAAAGAAGAAGTGCGCGTCCGTCTTCTACCGTCAGGACGATCCACTCGATCTCCTCCGGCCCGTTCGATGTGTCGTTGTCCTGTTCAAAGGAACCGAATGTGATCACATCTTTGGCCTGCAAAGAAGGGAGTTTGACCGGTGTCGCCTCAGAGGGCTGCGCAGCCGTTGTGTTTTCCGTGCTTTCCGAAGGAGTATCCGTATTCGATGCAGTCACTGTCGATTCCGTAGTTTTTGAATCGGATCCTGTCAACGCTTCTGTATCCGACTCCGTTGATTCTGTTTCGGAATCTTCCGACACCTCTACTTCCGATCCCGTTGACTCCGAATCTTTTGCGGAGTCCTTGTTCCCAGATGAACACGCTGTGGCAAACATGGACATGACCATGCAGGCGGATAGAATAATAGCAATCTTATTTCTCTTCATTTTCTTTCTCCTTGTGTATGATTAGAAAGACACATTATGTGCCGATCGTGATCGAAGCAATGTTGCCGCTGACTTCGCTCTTCTTCAGCCATACTGTGAGCTTGACCTGTTCAACATCACTACCGCAGAAGCTGACCGGGATCCTTCTTTCAATTTTGACCTCGCCATTGGTGTCCTCCTGACCTTCGCTGATCTGAAGCGCGTAATCCGTACCGAACATCGCCTTAAGCATATAATTCGCCTGATCCAGAAGTGCCTGGCGGTCATCTTTGATATCGCCGTGCAGGCGGGTCGAGCTGGCAATGATCGAAAATGCGGGGCGTCCGCCTTCCGGTTCACCATTGATCAGACGCAGATTGTACTTGATATGCAGATCGCTCGGCTCATATTTATAAAACTCGGCTGTATAATACTCACGGCCATCCTCGCAGATATACTGCTCGATCGTATATTCATTCGTCTCCATACCCGGCAGCAGGTTATCGCCGAAATCCATATTGGCATAGAACTTGTTCCCGAAGTTTCTAACATCCATAAAATCCTGAACACCGATATCGCCACCGAAAAGTGCATTTGGCAGGGCTTTGAATTCGGAGACCTTTGCCCGGTAACCGCCATCGTACGGATGAACGTTCTTGTTTGTATTCCGAACTTCCATACGGAAAAGGACTTGCTTTCCTAATGACCCGAAATCCATTACCGAGCGGGAGAATACATACATCAGATCGTCCTTCGTCACAGATGCCATCAGATGATTCGGATCCTTCTCGTATTGTGCCGCATCCTGTTCTTTGGCAAAGAGCAGGACATCCGCGATCTCTTCTCCGTACACTTCTTTAACAAGGCGCTGGATGTTCTCCTGCGTGGCGGCATCGTTTATATCCTCAACAACAAACCCCAGAGTTACTCTATTCTCATTTGTAAAAGAAGCCGTTTCGTAATCGTACTGAAGTTCAAAAGGACTCGATGCGGCAAGTTCTGCGCACTTGTTCTCGTTTGTCTTTGCAGCGAAAACACCGTCAGAATACTTGAAAGACCACTGGTTGTCCTGGCCTTCATTCGCCGTGCCGTTTTCTTTATAGTAATCAAGAAGAGGACCGAATGACTTCACAAAATCATCTTCCTTGATCTTCTTCAGCATCTCATCCTTCGGAGTACAGATCGATGTGGTATAAAGTGTGATCTCCTCACCGTCTTTCGCTGTTGCGGTTACTTCCTCCACCTGGGGAAGAAGCGCGGAGAAATCGCCTTTATCCGTATACTCCCAGATTGCTTCTTTACCGGAAGATTTATCTGATGAGCCGGATGAACCCGCCTTTCCTCCCTTGGAATCCTTCGTTTCCTTTGATGATTCCTTCGATGCGCCCTTCACTTCAGATTCCGTCGCAACCGCGTTGCTGCCACTCTTCTTTTTGGTCTCCCCATTGCCTTTACCCGAGCATGCTGTTACAGAAAGAATGGTCGCAACAGCAAGCATGATACTCAAAAACTTCTTCATAAATAATTCTCCTTCCTAGTGTGTCGATAGTAAGACACATAAGGAAGCAGATTTATTCGAAAGAATTTGAAAAAATTTTCAGCTTCCGCAATTCACCACGCCAAGGATGCATTCCACCACGCATGACGCGCAGAGGGTGCTTCCCGGTGTTACTATCCCATCAAGACAACAAGATGAGGAGAGTAACTATGCGAAGATTGTTAGGATTGATCCTGGCAGGATCCATAACACTGGGGGCTTGCGGATGCATGGCGGTAACAAAGATCGAGACCCGTCCTTCAAAAGAAGTGACGGAAGATCTGCCGGTCACGGAAGTGCGTCCGCAGGACGATTATTACTATTACATCAATAAGGACCGCTTGGAAAACGCGAAGTTTGAGTATGGCGAAACGTCGACGGGAAGTGCTTTTGACGATTCAGTCATCGAAGAAGAAATTTACGGTATCATCCGGGAGACCGCTTCCGGAAACGGGTATGAGAAAGGCTCGGAAGAGGACATCATAAAGCGGGCGTATCAGCTGTATATGGACTACGATTTCGAATCCAAAGAGGCTCCGCAGGATCTGGTGGACCTTCTGAACCAGATCGATTCGGTATCTTCTGTCAGTGAACTGATGGAGATCGATGCAGAGCTTTATCGGGATTACGGCATCAGCAGCATCCTGAATCTTTCCCTCGGAAGAGATACCTGCGATTCAGGAAAGTATGTCCTCATGTTCAGTCAGATCAAAAGTATCCTGACTACAGAGTTTAAAGAAGTCAGAGAAGATAATACGGCTCTGGATAATCTGGTTTCGAGCGGCAAGCTGATCCGCCATGCCATGGGATCCGATTCTTCTGAAGACTACGGTCGGGCTCTGGCGGCTCTGGCGCTTCAGATCTACGGAGCAACGGATCAGACCGTCATGGACGAACTACTCGGAGTCTCCTCGATCAAAACTTATTCCACAGAAGAAATCTACGGGAGTTTCACAAGTTTCGACCTTCGGAAGTATCTTCTGGATATCGGTTTTTCCGAAAGCGCGATCGGGTCCTTCAACATTCAGGATGAAAAACAGTTCCGGGAACTTTCGGAAATCTTTACGGATGAGAATATCGAAGCCCTGAAGACCTGGGAACTGGGGCGAGTCTTTAAGCAGTACAGGAAGTTCCTCGTATCGTCCTACGAAGAGATCGCGGGTTTTGTGCAGAAGGATTATTCTTCTTTGGAAGAACAGGCTCTTCACGAGATCCGGGAGGCCTTCTATCAGGAGACGGATCCGATCTATGTGGAGCGCTACTATTCCGATGAAATGGATGCGGCCCTGATCTCGATGTGCGATGACATCAAGGAAGGATACAGAAATCTTATCAGCGCGGCGGCATGGCTGTCATCGGAAACACGCCTGGATCTTCTCACAAAACTCGATAACATCTTCTATGTAACGGGCAAAGATCTGGCCCGGCACGACGCTGCCGATTACGCAGATCTCAGTGGGGACAGCTACTACGAATTTCTGGTGGCCTACAATCGGATCGACAGAAAGAAGCTGATCGAAAGTTTCTCTTCACCGGTTGATAAGAAAAAGATCGATATGCCGATGCAGATGTTTAATGCCTGCTACGATACGTACGGCAACCGGATCATCATCACGGTGGCCATCATGAATGCACCGTTCTTCGATCTTCATGCCGATTACTACACGAATCTGGGCGGGATCGGTGCGGTCATCAGCCACGAGATGGGACATGCCTTCGACAGTAACGGGATCCTTTTCAATATGGACGGCGTCTACGACCCCTCCTGGATCAGCGAAGAAGACCTGGCTGTACTTGAGGAAAGAAACAGAAAAGCTTCCGGATACTTCGAAAAGAACTTTACGGTCTTCGGCCTTTATCACGTAGATGGAGAGCAGACCCTGGGAGAAAACTATGCGGATCTGGGCGGCATGGAGTGCATCACTTCCCTCGCCGGATCGGACGATGAACTTACCCGTATCTTCGAGAACTACGCCAGGATCTGGTGTGAAAAGAAGACAGATACGAGCATCATCAACCAGATCGCCTACGACGAACACAGCCCGGAAGTCATCCGCGTAAACGCGATCCTCTCCACTTTAGATGCATTCTATCGCGTCTACGATGTAAATGAGGGCGACGGCATGTATATCGCTCCGGATGAGCGGATCTCCAGATGGTATGAATGAGGTAAAAAGCGATGCGTATTATCCTGAAAAATTCACTTAAAAACATATTCGGAAAACCTTTCCGTACACTTCTTATCGTGTTTGCGATCTTCGCATGTTCCCTCTGTGGATATATGTGTTTCGATATCGGGAACACCATCGGGGATCTGGCCACCTCGATGGTGGGAAGCATATCCACGGCGGACATCAGCGTGACTTCCGGAGGCATGGATATCTCGGGCATTTCCGAGGTACTTCCGGAAGCAGATATCCTTCCGATCAGCGCCAATTCCGAGATCTTCTACAAGGACATCAAGGGCGAATATAACTACGCGTCTACGACGTCGCTTACGATCTACGGTATGGATCTTCAGGCTGCCTCCCGGATGAAATTTCTGCAGGGCGTAAACGCCGGAGACGGAGAGATCCTCTTAAACAGTGCTTTTGCCGAGGAATTCGGATACAAAGCCGGCGATACGATCGTAATTCATGACCGTGCGAAAAACGAAGTGGTCCTTAAGGTTTCGGCGATCCTTCCGAAGGACAACAAGAACCCGATTCTTGCAGGGAATAAGGCCGTCGTAAACCGGAAGACGGGAGATCTTCTTTCCTGTAGCGAAGACTCCGTTTCCGTAGCACTGGTGGATATAAAAGACGACAACAGAATAAAAGAGTCGGAGTGTATCATCAAGGGAAAATACCCGGATGCAACGGTTTCGAATATGACACTGACGTCGGACGATCTGAAGGCCATCGGTGAACTGAAGGCATTTCTCTATCTGCTTTTCGCGATATTGTTCCTCCTGGTGATCTTCGTTAGCGCTTCGATCAGCAACCGCATCGTCAGTGAAAGAATGCCATTTATCGGAACGCTTCGAAGCCTCGGCATGAGTGCGAAAAAGACGGGGTGCATCCTGATCCTCGAGAACGTGCTCTATGCGCTTCTCGGAAGCATCCCGGCGACTCTCCTGTACCTTCCGATCCGGGAATCACTTCTCCTTTCCATGTTCACGGTAGAAAGTGATCAGGGATCTGTTGCCTTCGACCTTCCCCCGATCTCGGTCTTACTTCCGATCGGCGTCGTGCTGGGCGCAGTACTGATCGAGTGCCTGATTCCGCTTCGCACGATCCTTCAGGCCCTTCGGACATCGATCCGAGACATCATCTTCGATAACAGGGATACCGAATACCGTTTTAGTAAAACACTCACCATAACGGGAATTCTGTTCCTTCTGATTGCACTGATCACCTTCTTCCTTCGTACGAACCTGATCTTTGCGACGGTGTGTCTCCTTTGTTCCGTCACATCTCTGGCACTTCTTTTCCCGGTGGTTCTTAAGTTCTTCTCCGGTCTGATTGGAAAGATCTCGGAGAAAACGGGCAGTGCTTCCTGGTCTCTGGCCTCTGTCGAAACCATCTCCCGCAAAAGCACTGTGGGAAGCGGCGTGCTTCTTGCCACCGCCTCGGCAATGTGCGTGATCATCTTCTCCATCGCCGGATCCATGTCGGAATCCATGAATCATATCAGCTTCCGCTGCGATGCGGTCATCACCTGCAGCAAGTCCGCGAAATACTACACATATGTGGATCACTTGGAAGGCGTGACGGAAACCGAGAAATATTACTCTTCGATGGAGAGCATCACGACAGATAAAGATACGACGCCCTTCAAGGCAACACTTCAGGGGTATCCGGAAGGCGGATACCGTCTCTATGAAAACTACGAAGAACTGCCGGATCGGATCGAAAACGGCACAGTGTATATCGACAGCCGCTATGCGGAGAATGCCGGATATAAGACCGGAGATAAAGTAACGGTCACACTTCGTCCGGAAAGCGTGCTTCCGATCACGAAGGAATATACGGTTGCGGGCATTATCCACACATCCACTTTGGAAGGCGGAAAAGCAATCCTCTTCTTTTCCGAGGAAGAATACAAACTGCTTTTAAATGACAAGCCCTACTACATCCTCGTGAAGTGCGAAAATCCGGAGAAACTGACCGCAACGATCAAGACCTATGCGGCGGACACGGTCTCATCGGTCACGACCTATCAGGAAGAGGTCCTTTCTGCTTCGGAAGAAGCTTCGCAGTTTACCATGATCATGGGGCTCCTGATCATAGCGGCCATCGGCATGACCTGTATCGGTGCTGTCAGTAACCAGCTCATCGGATTCACAGGAAGAAAGAAGGAGTGCGCGGTCATGCTCTCCACGGCCATGAGTAAGAAGAAACTCTCGGGCATCCTCTTTAAAGAGGTACTCATCACGTCCATCGTTTCCGCAGGTCTCGGTGCTCTTCTGGGGCATATCCTGACGATCATCATCGGCGATGCGATCGATCATACGGCCAGCATCGGGCTGGTGATTCAGGCCGATGCTGGAAGAACACTTCTCTTCTTCCTGATCCTTATCGTGATCTTCACGATGACAGTGCTTTTCCCGATAAGTAATCTTCGGAAAATGAAGATCTCCGAGCAGATCAAGTATGAATAAACCATCGCGGAATAACCGTGTAAACAATAACGGAGGGAAAAAATATGAACACGATCATTGAAGTAAACAACGTAAGCAAGACTTTCGGTAAAGGCACGAATATCAACCAGGTGCTGGACAGCGCATGTATGTATGTCGCGGAGGGCGAATTCGTTTCCCTGATGGGCGCGTCCGGATCCGGCAAATCCACGCTCCTTTATCTTATCGGCGGACTGGACCGCGACTTTCAGGGGAATATCTCCCTCTGCGGCGCGAACATCGGGGCCCTGAAAGACGGCGAGCTCTCGCAGCTCCGCCTCGACAACACAGGCTTCGTTTTTCAGTTTTATAATCTCGTCATGAACCTCAACGTGGAAGACAATATCCTTCTGCCTCTGACCATGAACGGCAGAAAGAAATCGGATCTTAAGAGAGAACTGGATGAGATTTTGGAGATCACGGGGCTTACTGAAAAGAGAAAGGCCATGCCGGCCAAGCTTTCCGGCGGTCAGCAGCAGCGTGTCGCCATCGCCAGAGCGGTCCTGGGAAACCCGAAAGTGATCCTGGCGGATGAGCCCACGGGCAACCTCGATTCGAAATCGAGTGCGGAGATCATGGAGCTTTTCAGAAGGCTCAATCAGGAAAAGGGTATGACGATCCTTCAGGTCACCCACTCCGAAAAGTGCGCTTCCTACGGGACGAGAACGGTGATGCTCGAAAATGGAAAGACCATTGGATAAGTGATACACTTATAAGCAGAAAGGCGCGGGTATTCGCGCGACATCACGCAGATATTCGAGTAACAGGACGCAAATGGGGGATGAAGTCATGCGTATAGCCGTAGTCGATGACGAGAAAGTATTCCGGCAGCAGATCGCCGATCAGATTGCCTCGCTCTACGGCAGAGAAAACGTCAGCTGTTTTCTTTTTTCGGATGGAAAAGAACTGGTCCGAAGTTTCGAGAACGGCTTCCTTCTGGATGCAATCTTCCTTGATATCGAGATGAAAGAACTGGACGGCATGAGCACAGCGAAGCTGATCCGGCAATACAATAAAGAGATCCCCATTATCTTCACCACGAGCCATATCGAAATGGCGATGGAAGGCTACGAGGTCGACGCCTTCCGTTTTCTGGGGAAACCCATCGATGAGAGGAAACTCCGGGAGGCTCTTTCGGATCTCGAGAAGAAACTGAAAGTAGAGGAAAAGATCGTTCTTAGGAAGGACGGAGAGGATCTGATTTTCCCGGTTTCGGAACTGATTTACGCGGAGGCGTCGAATAACTCCGTGCGTTTTGTTTTCCCGGATGAAGCGGTCGAACAGCGCATGCGATTCTCCGAAGCCATGACTCTGATCGACAGTCTTACATCGGGCTTTTGTAAGATCCACAGATCGTACTATATCAGTCTCGGACATGTGGTCCGTATGGGGACATCCGAGGTCCTTATGGACAATCAGGAGAACCTTCCTATTGCACGGGGCGTGGCAGCAGAAGCGAAGAAGGATCTTCTTGAGTATATAAGGAGAAACGGAAGATGATATTTGTTAAGTACTTCCTTATCATCCTTCCCATACTCGCCCTGGCTCCTATGGAAGTGTACTTCATCGACGCCGTACTGAAGTACCGTTTCAAAAACAGGAAACTCGCGTATGTCGTGGCAGCGGTCCTTTCCGTCGTTACCGCAGCGGTCACTCTGGCCGTCTGCCTGGACGAAAACGGCCATATTGCCATGACGATTTCGTACGATATTGTCTCCATTGTTTCTTCGCTCTTTATACTGGTGCTGATACTTCTGAACATGAAGGAAAAACTATGGAAAAAACTTGTCGTGTTCTTCCTGACGGACATGATGCTCGATACGCTCTATGTTATCTTGTCGAGCTTTCGGGAGATGCTTTTTATTTCTCTTGCACCCGAAAGTACTGTTGGCAAAATCGTCCTTAATATCCTTATGGAGATCTTTGTAATCGCGTTCGAACTCGGGCTCTTCATTCTGATCGACAAGTTCCGGAGTAAGCACGATAATATTCCTCTTCCTATCCCTTTTCTTCTGGCACTCTTTTTCGTGGTGGAACTTTTCGAATTCTTCTTCGCCCTTCAGACCACAGAGTACAGTGCAGACTATCAGGAATACTCCGAGCTCATAGACTTCTCCCGACTCGATGTTTCACAGAAGGCAACCCTGGTCTTTACAGCGCTTATCGGCCTTCTGGCCATCATCATCCTTTTCTACGTACGGGCCACAAAAAAGGAGAGAGACGCACTTTTCGAAATGAACCGCGTCAATGAAGAACTGGTCGCATCGCAGACCCGGTATTACGAAGCCACGGTCAAGGCCGATACCGAGATCCGCTCGATCCGGCATGACATGAAGAACAATATCCAGGTCCTGAAGATCCTTCTGGGAAATAAGGAATACGACCAGATGGGTGATTACTTAAGTGAGATGACGGAGAATCTGAAAACAACAGAGATCTCGGCGCATACGGGCGATGTAATCGCCGATGCCATCATTTCTTCCAAGCGCGCCGAGGCGGAAGCACACGGTATTTCTCTTGTGGAAAACGGCGTGATCTCCGGTATTTCCATCACCCCTCAGGATATGTGCAAGATGCTTTCTAATCTTCTGGATAATGCGATCGAGGCCGCATCCGATGTGCGTCTTCGAAATCTCGATCCCACTTTCCGCAAGATCATCCTGGAGTTTAGAAAGACCGACAAGTTCTTCCTGATCAGCGTCACGAACCCCTGCGCCGAAGAGGTGAAGATCGAGGACGGCATGGTCAAAACAAGCAAAGAAGATTTCCGAAACCACGGCTTCGGACTTAAGAACATACGAAGCGCGGCCGAAAACTACGATGGCGAATTCACCATTTCCTGCGAAGAGAAACCCTACGGGTTCGAATTCCGCGCGGATATCATGTTCCCGATCATTCCATCACAGGCATAATTTCCCTGTTGACAAAATATGTAATGTGTTACATAATATCGGTAACATGTTACATATCGGCCGTACTATGCATACATGACAGAAAGGAAAACCTATGGATTATAACGACATCTCTGCCAACCCACTCGTCGCTTTTCCCGATATGCCTCCGGGACAATTCCTCCTCGGGATCCTCAGTGCCTTTGACAACCGCTTTCAGGCGGTCGCTGACGGATTCTTCAAGGAGATCACCTGGAAGCAGTTCTTCGCGATCATCTGCCTTCGGGTCCTTGAGGAGCCTCCGACGATCAATGAACTTTCGGAGATTATGGGAAGTTCCCATCAGAATGTCAAGCAGATCCTCCTGAAGCTGGAGAAGAAGGGCTTTATCGAGATCTTCCCGGACGAGAAGGACCGGAGGAAGCAGCGGATCCGTATCAGCAAGAAGGGGCAGAAGTTCTGCGACAGCCACGATCCGGAGAGTATCCGCCTGATGGGTCAGCTCTTCTCCGGGATCTCGGATGCGGAGTTTGAGACAGCGATCGGTGTAATCGGGAAAATGGAGAAAAACTTAAAAGAGATGCAGAACACGGAGAATTGACATGAGAAACATTATCGTATACACATCACAAACAGGATTTACCGAGAAGTATATGAAGATCCTCGGTGAAAGAATCAATGGAGAAATCATCACACTGAAGGACGCAAAGAAGAAGCCGGACAGTTTTTTTGCCGACGCGGACAGCATCGTCTATGCAGGCTGGCTCATGGCCGGAAAAGTCGCCGGATGTGACTGGATGATCAAGCATCTTCCTTCTTTTGCAGGAAAGAAACTGGCGCTCTGCTGCGTAGGCGGAAGTCCTTCGGATGCACCCGATGTGACCTCTGCCATGGACAAACTCCTTAACGAGGAGAACCGGAAGATCGCGTCGGCGTTTTACATGCCGGGCGGGATGAACTATGACAGGATGAGCGGACCTTCCCGTCTCGCCATGAAGGCCTTCGCCTCCATGCTGAAAAAGAGAAAGAACCAGACCGAAGATCAGAAGAAGATGGCGGAAATGATCGCCCGGAATTATGATATCTCCGACCCGAAATACCTCGATCCGGTCGTAGCCTTTATCGAAGGCTGATCGCCTCGGGCAGATTCGTTGCCTTCATCAAAAGTTGACCGCCTCGGGCAGAATAGGGACATGCACATGAACGAACCATTCGATATTCAAAAGTATATGGCAGGCGGCGTGGAGCGCATCCTTCGGGATTCGCTTCAGGCCACGAAAGGAAACCTGCGTGCGCAGGCTTTCTTCCTGCGGTTCGCCAAGGCAAGTAAAAAGGCCGCCACGAAACGCTCGGCGTCCGAAAAAGAAGGTCTTCACGTTCCTGCCTTTCTCATTGCAAGCATTACTTCAAGCTGCAATCTGCACTGCGCGGGATGCTATTCAAGATGTAACGGTGCCACATCCGACTTCGAGCCCGAAAGCCAGCTTACTTCTTCCGAGTGGGGAAAGATCTTTAAGGAGGCAGAGGATCTGGGGATCAGCTTTATCCTTCTTGCAGGCGGTGAGCCGCTTCTTCGGAAAGACGTGATCGACGAAGCCGGGAAGCGAAAGAACATCCTCTTCCCGATTTTCACGAACGGGACATTCCTGCGAAAAGACAATCTTGATTTCTACGAGGTACATAGAAATCTCATCCCCGTAATCAGCCTTGAAGGTGGCCGGGACAAGACGGATTCCCGTCGTGGAAAAGGCGTCTATGACCGGCTTCTTTCCGCCATGGAAGCCCTTACCGGGAGAAACTTGATCTACGGCGTATCTGTGACCGTGACATCTGAAAATCTTTCGGAAGTCACCTCGGAAGAATACCTCCGGGATCTTTCTGCGCGGGGCGGTAAACTCGTGATCTATGTCGAGTATGTCCCCGTCACTTCCGAAAGCTCGGGTCTCGCTCTTTCGGACGATCAGCGCGCGCTGCTGCTTCGGGAGGTGAAGCACATCCGTGCATCGCATCCGGAAATGGTATTTGTCTCCTTCCCCGGCGATGAGAAATCTTCCGGAGGGTGTCTTGCGGCAGGCCGTGGCTTCTTCCACATCAACTCCCGGGGCGGTGCCGAGCCCTGCCCCTTCTCCCCGTATTCGGACAGAAGCGTCAGAGATACCTCGCTGAAAGAAGCGCTGGCCTCTCCGCTTTTCCGTGCCCTTCTGGAGAATGGCGTCCTTATCGAAGAACACACCGGGGGATGCGTGCTTTTCGAAAAGAAAAAACAGGTCGAAGACCTGCTTGATCGTTCAGAAAAATAATTCTCTGCTATTGTCTTTATACCTGCTGCGAAATCGAAGGAGTGATCAGGACCAGCCGAGGTCGCCTTCCTCAACTTCTTCCCAGTAGGCCTGGCCTGCGCGTTCGTCACCTTCCTCAACCTCTTCCCAGTAGGCCTGACCTGCGCGCTCGTCGCCTTCTTCAACTTCTTCCCAGTAGGCCTGACCGGCACGCTCGTCACCTTCTTCAACCTCTTCCCAATAGGCCTGACCGGCGCGCTCGTCGCCTTCTTCAACTTCTTCCCAGTAGGCCTGGCCGGCGCGTTCGTCGCCTTCTTCATAGCTCTCCTCGAAGCTCTGACCTGCGCGCTCGTCTCCCTCTTCGTAGCTCTCTTCGAAGCTCTGGCCCGCGCGCTCGTCGCCCTCTTCGTAACTCTCTTCGAAACTCTGGCCCGCGCGCTCGTCGCCCTCTTCCTCAATGGTGGTCGTGGTTTTCGAGGCCGAGGGTTCCTTTGTTGATTCGGTCTCGTCCTCGTCATCTCCGCAGGCAGTAAAAGCCATACCGAATGCCATGACCGCAGCCAGAAGCAGAGCGAGCTTACGAGTCTTAGATGAACTAAACTTTTTCATACTGTATTTCCCTCCTGATTATTTCCACAACTCGTACTGCATAGCGATATGCGGTACATCGTCATACACATTCAGGAAGATCACAAAAGACCCCTCCCCGGTGTCGAACTTATACCCGTATCCGTTTTCAAAAAGATCGATATCGGAACCGGTGTTGGGATCTTTTCGGTAATCATACGCGCCGTATTTCTCGATGTACGGATCAAGGAATCTCTCCAAATCGTCACCCTCGAATTCGTAGCGTACGGCCGCCAGTGTCGTATCATTAAAGAACAGCGTATACCAGTGACCATTATAATAGTAATCACAGTAACCGCTGAATCGGTCGTCCCAGGTCCAGGCATCGAGAAGCGGAAGATCTCCTCCGAGCTTTCCATTGACATAAGTGTAGTCACAACCCAGATAGAATATATCCATGAAGAATATGTTGTCAACGACAGTCATGGCGTTATCATCCCGGTAGTTACTTGTAGCAGCGGGAGCACTGGCCAGAGCCGAATCATCCACTTCATCCTCCGGCGCCCTGTCATTGCCTAAGTCCTCCGGCGCTAAAGTCTCGACCTTGTACGTCGGATACTCATACTGCATCGCGATATGCGGAAGACCATCGTAGACGTTCAGGAAAACGACTAAAGTACTGTAGTCGGCATTCATCACATATCCGTAGCCGTTCTCTTCATGATCGATATCGGCGCCGGTGTTCGGATCCTTGCGGTAACCATACGCGCCGAATCTGTCGGTATATATACTTAGGAACTTCTCTACATCGTCGCCCTCGATCTCGTAACGGACCGCAGTCAGGTTTTCTCCGGAGAAGAAGAAAGTGTACCAGGTTCCCCGGTAACAGTAGTTGCAGTATCCCGTGTATCGGTTATCCCATTCCCATTTATCGAGAAGAGGAAGATCCCCGCCGAAGAATTTATTGGCGAAATCGTAGGGCATGCCCAGGATCGAATCGTCCATGTAGAAGACTCCGTTTACGACGCGAAGCGTATTGTCATCTGCGATCCACTCCGTATCGCCCTGTTCCCAGATGATCTCATCCGGAGCGCGGTCACCGGCTTCGCGGCTCTCTTCGAAGCTCTGCCCCGCACGGCTGTCACCTTCCTCCTCATGAGTCGTGCCCCAGATACTGTCATACTCTTCGGTATCCGCCGCGGACTTTGTCGTTTCTTTCTTTTGGGTGTCACCAACCTCATGGCTTTTCGTCTCCGGCCAGAAGGTCTCGCCATTGGTTGTCTCAGTTGTGGTTTCTTTCTTACTGCAGGATGCCATTCCGAATGTCATGACACACGCCGCCAGTAAAGCCATGGTACGTGAAATCGTCCATTTGCTCTTTTTCATCTCTTCATTTCCTGCCCTTTTCCCTTATTTCCCCGTAAGGGATTATATCAAAAATTCATGATATTGAACAGGATTATTCAATAAACAGGATGATTCTCAGAAATTATCCTCATAGGACCAGCCGGAACACTCTCTATGCTGTATGCATTCCCGCAGATCGTCGATGGTAGCAAGATCATCCACCCAATCCGCTAAAGACCAGACATCGTGTGCCGTATCTTCACATGATGCAGTCTGTATTTCTCCGCCTTCGTAGATTCCGCTGAGGCCGACATACCAGTATACGCTCCGGCTTACCGGGTCAGTCTGGTTCTGATCCGTGACATCCAGTTTATAAATCACATATACCCGGTTCATGGATTTATTGTAAGAAACCGCTAATGCCAGACCGGCATATTCCACTTTATCCACGACTACACCTTTTGCTTTTGATCCGGTATGGATACCGGCAATGTAAAGCCATTCCTCGCCTGCCTTTTGGAATTCCCGTTCCATGGCCGGTGTGATCTGATCCATTGATGTGACAAGAGAATAATCCGCATCCTCTTCTCCTTCAAATGGCTGAACAAGCGAATAATCGATTCCGTTTTCCACCACACTGTACATTTGCTCTGCATGACGGAGCAAGTGATCCAGATCCTTGCATCCCCGGGCCGTCCAGTTGTCGAAACACTGTAGATACCACATACTCATCGAGTTTATGGGGGCAACCGTTCCATCCTGATACACATTCGGGAAACCGTACATCCAGAAGAACTGCCGCTTTACGGGTGTGTCTCCGGTGTTATCGGTCACCTGAACCTGATAGACCATCTGAACCATATCCTGTTCCGTATCGGTATCTCCTGTATAGACGCTGATCTGCCGAAGCATACCTAGACAATACATACCATCGATCACTACGTCATCCGGATAACCGTCACCTTCGATCCTGATGAAATCTCTCGCATGCTGGTCCATGAATTCAAATTGCTGATCGGTCACCTGACTAAGTGAATTGATCGATTTACGTGATTCCGCTGACTCCGTCGTCGGATCCGTCGATTCCGTCTCTTCCGATTCGGTTTCTTCTGATGTTATTTCCGGTTTTTTGTTTTCTTCGGTTTCTTTGGAAAAAGCACCGGTCTTTGCCAGCACCGCTAACGTGACCGCGCCGGCCAGGAGTAAAACGGCGGCTGAACCAATCAGGATCTTCGTGCCTCTATGATTCTTCACTGAAGCTTTTTCCGGTTCTTCCGAATGCAGCTCCGCATCCGACGGATCAGATGCTTCCGGCCGTTTCAGTGCTACGGTTTCCGGCGACAAAATAGGCGCCTGCGATAACTTTCCATTAGGGTCTTTCTCATCCATGATCATGTCCCTCTCTTGTTGCAGCCTATAACTTTTCCCCAATTAGATTATAGTATCCGGGCCATAGGAGGAATCATACAGAATTGTCACTTAACCCGGTCCTTTTCGCGAATTTAAAAATTCTCAAAAAGCAGGTTGACATATGTAAACCCACGGGTCTATAATGACGATAGGTTGACTTAAGTAAACGTGGAGGTATTCATGGTCAAGCTTGCTGACGCGGAATGGAATATTATGAACCTTTTATGGGATAAAGGTCCTCTTACGACGATGGAGATCATTCGTGAGATGGAGGATTCCATAGGCTGGAGCAAGTCCACTACAATGACGCTTCTTCGAAGAATGAACAGCAAGGGCAGCATACATTTTCAGACTGACAACAAAACCAAGAAGTATTATCCGAGCCTCGAGCGAAATGAGGCAGAGGTTGAAGAGACACGGTTTTTCCTGAACAAGCACTTTAACGGAAAAATCGGAACCATGGTGAGTAATCTGATAAGCCAGGAAGCTCTCTCTAAAGAGGAGATAGAAGAGCTTTACAACATTCTTCGAGAGGGCAAATGAAATGAGATTTTTTGTAACGCTGAATATACTGATTTTAATTCTCATTGTTTTAAGAAAACTGATGAAGGGAAAAGTATCCTGCCGGGTACAGTATTTTGCCTGGATCATTCTGCCGGTTTTTATGCTGGTGGGAAGTTTCATTTCCATCCCCGTAGCGATTGAGATGCGGCGCGAAGCGGCGGATCAGAAAACGGAGACCGTAGCCTACACGGATGAATCCGCCATTTATGAAAGAAAAGCAGCTTATCCTGCGGAAAGAGCCTATCCGTACACGGAAGCTTCTGAGACGAGTGTGGTTTCCGGGGCTGTACAGGCATCAAAAATCCAAAGTATAAAAGCCGACTATAAACTGATTGCCGCATGCCTCTGGATCAGTGTTTCCGCTGTCATCGGGTCGGTTATGCTTGTAAACAACATTTCTTTTTCCGCAAAAGTCAGAAAAGAAAGAAGACTGTTTTCGACTTCTGAATTCGGGAACCTGAAAGTGTACAAGATCAAAGGTTTGGATTCTCCGTTTCTTTTGTGGAACCGTATCTACATTCCTGAAGATCTGGATATGAATTCCGATCATTACTCGCTATCCATCTATCACGAATACTGTCACTACCGGTTAGGGGACTGTTTTTGGAATGTGATCAGAAGTCTGTTCGTGATCGTATTGTGGTTCGATCCCCTGGTATGGATCGCGTATTTCCTGATCCGGCATGACAATGAGCTCGCTGTCGATGAGATGGTGATTGCACGAAACGGAGAAGAAAACCGTGTGAAATACGGTGAGATGCTGTTATCGTATATCTCAAAGATTTCCGGATATAGCCGGCTCTCATTCGTCGCTGCCTCCATCAGCGGAAAGAGCAGAAGTTTCATGAAGCAGCGCATCCTCAATATTGCCAGGAAGCCCGCCACCAAAAAGTATGCCGCCGTGATCGTATGTGCCGTTTTGATCACAGCCTCCGTCTGTCTTCTTATAAGACCGCATATCGTTTATAAAGATGCAGATAAGCCGGCTGCCACAACAAAGACATCTCAGGCAGAAACCGAAGGAAAGAACGACCCGTCAAAGGCTTCTCAGTCGTCTTCGGAGAAAGACAGCAGTATTGTTCAGGCCGCCTATGCCGATCCGGACAATGAATACAAAGTGGTAAATATCACTTATCCGGAACCCGAAAGTGGCATTAACTATGATACGTACAATCTTGACGGGGCAGAGGGTTTTAAGATCCCGGAGGATCTGAATCCGGCGAAAGTCTTTGTGAATTGTGAGCTTCTCAGCATTACTGAGGACTATATGTACATCTGTATCCGCGGCGTGAACTATGAGAAAAACGAGAACATTTACCGGGTCTGCCGGTATGAAATGGTCAATGGAAAACAAGGCGATCTTACCGGTTCGGTCGATATTGATAATGCATGCAGAAGTGTAATGAACGTATACGAAGCTAATGGAAAAACATATGGGATCCTGCATATTTCGGACCAGATGGATTTAAACTATGGTTTCCATATATACGAACTGGATTTTGAAAAAGGAACGATCACCGAAGATCACGTGGTATATCTGGATAAGGTTTCGCGCGGGTATATCGATATTTGGTATGCCGCATATCGCGATGGCACGATCTATGCATTGGGCTACCTGCACCAAAACGGAGACAGTGAACCCGTTTACTATGAGATCACCGAAGATGGTTACACACAAGTAGACCTCGATGATTCGCGGGTCTGGGAATATGACAGGATACTGTTCCCTAGTTATAAACTCTGATTTTCAATAATAAAATTCATATCTTTTCTTTTAAGGAGGAACGTATGTACAGGAGACTGATCTCAGCTGGCCTTAGTATCTCTATGCTTTTCGGAGCGATGGCCTTTACAGGATGTAAGAAAAAGACTTCGACTTTGGAAGGAGTCAATAAAATTCCGGAGGATTCGATCTGGTTTCAATCCTCAACCACGAAGCTCGGTGAGATGTATCAGGGTAAAGAGTTCTCCCATTTAGACAGCGCAATCCTTGGTGTCTATAAAGATGGTCTTGTCATTGAAAACGTAGGAGAGTATGTTTTGCCGGATGACTTTGATTGGGCAACGGACAATTATGAAGATTATGAGTTCTACAATATTGATTACTACACACTAGACGGTGAGTTGATTCAATCCGTTGATGTCAGAAAAGCGGATTCCGATAGGAACAAAACAGAATTACTCGATATTATTGTCCGTGACGATGGGGTAAATCTTAGGATCCGTGATTACAGCAACAAAGAAGAAAAATACTATGTGGCCGATCTGGATCTACAAACAGGTACAATCGGCGAATTCGTTGAATTGGCTGAAGATCCGAACATCCTGGCGAAGGCCGCCAATGGGAGTCTGCGTACAACCTGGTCGATCGGTGACTATCTGGTATCACTGTGCGTCGATGACTCATTTGTCATCAGTCATAACGGTAAGAGTATGTTTGTAGATGTAGCTGCAAATCCTTCTTTTGCAGATCTGATCTATATCTCCTCTTCCTACATTGCGCTGTCTGAAACAAAGATCCTTCTGGTTTGCCTGCAGAATGGAATACGATTCGTCTCTATGGACCTTCAGACAGGCGAAGTAAAGGACGTAACTCAAGAGTATTCCTGGCTGAAAACGATCAGTTATGACACGCATATCGCCTCCTTTGAAGGCAGATCCTATATATTGAATCAGGATGGCGTAAAATATATTAATTCGCAAACAAAAGAACTGGAAGAAGTACTCTCTTTCAATAACTGTAATCTCAACAGATATTCGGTCCGGGCTATGGATCTCCTGTCTGTGAAGGACGATAAGTTCATATTCGCCGGATTTGTAAGTGAAGAGGATTCAACGTTCTTTGGAGATCGGTTTACGATGCCTACCATAACCGTTCTCGAAAAGGCGGAAAAGAATCCGAATGCCGGAAAAGCAATCATGACCGCAGCGGCTATCGGAAATACGGAAATATCCTATTCGATCTGTGAAGCGATCAGAATATTCAACGAGACAAATAAGGATTACTTCATTCAACTGGAATATAACTATGACATCAAGAAAACCCTTGATTACGGCGGTGCGGAAAGCGAAGAAGATCACTATAACATTTACTATAAGACCGCAGCAGATCTCAATGATCTTCTGGCGATCAATATGCTCGCCGGCGATGGTCCGGACATCATTCTGAATGCGGGAAATATCCGACAGATCCAGACAGAAAAGCATCTTGTTGATCTGAGCAGATATATAAACGGAAAAAACGGGATCAATACCGACGATTATTTTTCCAACATTATCGATGCCGCAAAAGTGGATGACAAACTTCTCTATATGCCGGTGAGTTTCGAATTATCCGGCATTGCGGTGAATAAAACGGATATCCGTGATGGCCAGGTCGGTTTTACATATGAAGAGTATGTCACTTACACAAATGAGATATGCAACGGTGTCGACCCGATGGTAGATACCCGGCTTGGTGTGATAAGTACGTTGTTTCCGTACATAACCGAAACCTGTATCCATGGAAACACCGTAAACTTTGACAACGAGTCTTTCCGGAAACTGTGCGACTATGTGAAGAATCATGTTCCTGAAAAAAGCGATTATAACTATGAATTTGATGGGACCCTGTCGTATTTCGGGTTCGGAAGCTTCCTGTATCAGAACACATACGAATCATCAAGTATAACCCTTATGGGATATCCGTCACCGGATGGCCGCGGTCCGTTCGTCTCAGTCGATAATTCCATCGGGATCTCCGCTTCTGCTCCTTCTGCAATACAGGATGGTGCCTGGGAATTCATCAAGTCCTGCCTGAGCGAGGATGCGCAGAAAGTGATTGCCCGGGATTATACCAATCCGATGAGCAAGAGCGTTTTTGACGCAAACGCAAAAATCGCACTTGCGAATTATAACGGTTCTGAAGTCTCTCTCGGAATCGAGATAGACGAAAGTGTTATCGATTCATACAAAGATGTGCTTCAATCGGCATCGGTTATAGAGAGTGAGGATCCGGCAGTGATGAATGTCATCTGTGAAGAATTACCGGCCTATTTCCTGGATCAAAAGAGTCTGGATGCGGTTCTGGAAATCCTGAAAAACAGAGTCACGACCATAGTCAACGAGAGGGCAAACACCTGAGGCAAAGGGGCTTTACGAAATCAAAGAGCGGCCGTCACTGGCCGCTCTTTGATTGTTTGTCGATTTCTCGATTCTGATTCCTCATTCATCGATCACCAGTCCTGATGAACGCACATTTACGGCCAGTTCCACACGGTTCTTAAAGCCCGTTTTCTGCATGAGGCTGTTAACATGGGAACGCACGGTCCAGCGGCTCATATTGAGCGCGTCCGCGATCTCTTGATCGGTATAGCCGTACACGACCTTTCGGAGCACGTCCAGTTCGCGTGCGGTGAAGTCCGTACTCGCCGCATTTCCGATGGTCAGGACCGGCGTCGATTCCGGGATGATCTTCTCCCCTTTTAGCACACGCTCAATGACTTTTACGAGCGGCATGACTTCGTACTCTTTATACCACATGCCTTCCACGCCGGCCTCCTTTGCTTTCTCCACATAGGAGACCTCCGGCATACTGGTCACGAGAATGATTTTGACTTCCGGATGATCTTTCTTGATCCGCGCGGCAGCTTCGATACCGTTCATCCCTGCGGTCATCACGATGTCCATGACGATCAGATCGATTCTCCTGCTGTCGGCAAAACTGATAGCGAGCTCCGCATTTCCGATCGCATCTACAACGTGATAATCCGGATTTTCCGAAAGACTGCTCTGCAATGCGATCCGCTGCATCTTCTGATCATCAACGATAAGAATATTGTACGCCATTTTCATCCTCCGCTTTTGTTACTCTTCCCTGTCTCTTATCCACTTTCCCGAATTACTCTTCCTTGCTTTCCGGTTTGCTCTCTGCTCTTGTTTCCAGTTCGATACGAAGCACGAACTGCGGATTACTCGTGATGGACATCTTCCCGCCCATCGCTTCTACCTTTTTCCGAAGATTCAAAAGACCGCCTTTCTCCTTCACTTCTCCTTCCGGCGCCGAGCCGTCGTTACGAAGGGAGAATACGAGTTTTTCTTTTCCGGTGGCCGCAGTTGTGGAACTATCTTCTTCCGATCCGACTGATGCACTTCTTTCGATCGTGACCTGCAGTTTCTTTCCTCCGGCGTGCTTGACCATATTGCTGAGGCTCACGGTCATGGCCTGGATGAGGATGTTTCTCACATCGTACTCCTCGGGGAGCCTGCCATCCACGGTGATCTCCAGGCCCAGTGCCTCCGCACCACGGAAAATATCCTCGTAGGCTTCTTTGGAAGACGATTGATCGTTCACTTCAACGTAAGAGATCATCTTCTCCCACATAGAAAGGAATTCACTCTTATTGACTGCATCCGGTTTTTCCATATAAGCCTTCGCCGCCATCAGCGCGCGTCCCCACTCATCGTGGACACGGATCTTCGAATCCAGCACCTCCTTCTCGATATTCAGTGCATCGATCCTCTCGCCGAGCGTTTTCAGACGCTGTCCGCGAAGACGCAGTCTTTCCTTCTTCTCCTCAAGGTCACGGACCAGTCCGTACTCCTCGGTCACGTCCGCCGCGAGCACTTCGTATAGTTCCATCCCGTCCGCCGAAACACGAGTTCTTTTCCAGCTTCGGACGGAACCGTCGGGAAGTATATAGATCGGCGTCTCTCCCCCATTCACACACGTTCCGAGATTCGCCTGTCCCTCAGAAATCGTCGACCAGAGCACCCGGCCATCAACGAGCGCACGGCCCGTAAGGGTCCTCCATATCTCCTCCATTTTCACGTTATGGAGCTTGATGCGGCCGTCCGTGTAGTAGTAGCAGACGCCTGTCAGCAGCTGGTCCACCGACTCCTTGACCGAGCCCGGATAGATACGCTCCCTGCGGAAGCGGATACTTGTCACGACCTGCATCACGACACCCACCGTCATGATGCAGAAGATGCCGAGCATAACGGCGATCCAGACCCCGCCTCGTGCGAGGAAATCCCCTTCGGAAACAAAGATCGTCAGAAGGAAACAGAACATCACCGACGCGATATTCATGAGGACGCGACGGCGCTGCCGCCTGTAACGCAATGCATCCGCGAGGCTGTCAACGAAGCCCAGCACCATGAATGCGCCCCACAGGAACATGAGCCCGCGCAGGACCATGAGGTCATCGGAAAGATTCGCTTGTAATGTCATCAGATACCGCATACGATATACGTGATCCCTTCTTCTTTATCTATTGACACTTCCGTGCCACCCTTATACTTCTCTTTTATTTCTTCTGCAAAAGCACTGTTCACGACTTGGTCTGCCATGATCTTCATGCGCAGATCCTTCCCCTTCGTAACGTTTACCATGATGTTGCATTCCGTGCCGAGAAGTTCCGAAGAAACGGCATAGAAAACTTCGTACATCCTTATCAGGTCTTCGGCCGGCACATCGCCTTTTCCGCTCATCATGACACTGCACTTCGTCTTCGTAAGTGAGATATAGTACATCGATTCGCGAAGCGCATACTCCAGTTCATTGACACTGATATCCGGGGAATTATGCGCGAGGATCGACAGGTTCGCGCGGCGCTTGATAAATGCACCGAGTACTGCCGCTCTTTTTATCTCTTCGGGATCGTCCTTCTTCCGAATATCCGCAAGTATCGCACTGAGCGTTATGACTTCGCTTCGCACGGAATCGTAAAGTTCATCGTAAAGACTCATCAGCGAATCAAGTTCTTCCTTCTTGCTGTTCGTCTCATGCTCCATCTCGAGAAGTTCATTCTCATCCGAAAGTTCTTTTGTCACCTCGAGAAGCGAGGCACGGATCTCATTGATCTTCGAGATATCGTCCTCCCAGACCACCTTACCGCCGAGGATCTCCTGCGATGTTACGCGGAAATCGGATGAGGCAACAGCGCCCTCCGGCGACAGTGCTTTTCGCGCAGTATTTTCATCCGATGCCAGTGCTTTTCGCGCGGAATCGGCAGTACGATAGACGACCTGATCGTGTGTATCACTGATATACGCATCGAGATTCGATGCCTGGAAAAGCGTGCCATAGTCGGAGTTAGTGGGAATCAGGCCGATCTGGATATTGCTCTCCCAGAAAACGATAAACAGGAACACGAATGCTTCCTGGATGTTGTAGAGTTTGGAGCCGAGAAGTTTCGGTGCACCGCCGGCGATGTAATATCCTGCGATCATGGCGATGCCCAGGATCAGCGCCAGTACCGGCACGAATGCCAGGCGCCGGCTCGCGGTGAGGCTGCAGCGGTGCATAGGATGGTGAATGCCGCGATTACGCATGTCAGCGAGAAAACGGCGATGGTAAAGTATCCTGCTCCGTAATTGTACTTGAGGGTATCGCCCACCGGGCGATGAATCACGAACACGAAATCGTGCATGGAATTGGTAAGCACGCTGATGCAGAGCCCGATGCCCACGATCCACAGAAGTGTTGTCATCTCGCGAGTGCGCTTCGGGTCGTAGACGCCTACGCGGAGCGAGATATTGAGAGACACCAGAGGAAGCAGGATGATGGGTACATAGGTCAGATACTGCAGAAATTCATTCGCTACCGGGAACATCCCGAAGTAATTCCATTTGCAGATGCGGATGAGGAACAAAAGCACGAGTGATGCCGCGCCGATCAGGAAATGCCTTCGCATCGCGGTGCTGATGACGCGTTCCCGGATCGACAGGTACCACACCACGACGAAGCCCATATACGCAAAGGAGATGATGTCGTGAGTCTTGCCGGGAATAAATGTGTTCAGGAAATTATAGAGCATGATGAACGTAAAGACCGCGACAAAAATCAGTATTCTTTTTCTCTGGGTTTTACTGATCATACTAACCTCTACTCCATCACGATTTGATTTTACTACTTACCTTTTTCCCTGTCACGGATCCGATATGACAGATGTGACAGCCGGGCCAAACCGGCTGCCACATCCGTATCCGTACATGTTCGCGTCAGGAGGTCACATGTTCCTTGGTTTTCATTTCTCAGGCAGATGCTTCCGCCTTTGCAGCCAGCTCTTCCTTGAGCTTGTCGTACTGGTCGGTGACCTTCTGCTCGCCGAGGGAATCCACGGCAGCCTGCAGGGAGTCGAACTTCTCCGGGCAGAGCGCGATGACCGCCTTCATGGCCGGGCCCTTAGCAAGCCAGTTCATATCCGGGTCGGCAATGAGATCCGACATGACTCCTGTAAACTCATCTGCATTGAAGTATGTCGCATTTGCGTACCAGTTGCTCTCGGCAAGCTGCTTCTCGGAGACGACGTTGAATCCGGAAATACCGTTCCAGACCGGCACATCGCCGTTACGCGGGGTCTTCGAATAGTAGTCGAGGGTCGCTCTGTATGCCGCTTCGCTTGTATGCTCATGGGTAGGATAATCCAGCCACATGTAGGAAAGTCCTCGGATCGCATCACCATGGATCTTCGCGTCGGCTTCGTTATTGAGGACCTCAACGATCGGAGCAACGACCGCATCATCGTGCAGTTTACCGGCGTACAGCACCGCTGCCGCACGGACGTCCTGATCCTCGTCCTTCATCATTTCGATGATCCTTTCGACCGTGCCGTCGACGCCGATCGACCAGCTGTTGCCGATGGCCATAGCCGCTCTGCAACGGATCCTCGGGCTCGGATACTCGGACATTTTGAAGATGAATTCCGCTACCTTCGGGTCGTTCTTCATTGAGTTCATCAAACCATCTGTCGCGCAGAACAGGCAGTAATCATCCGTCTCCGTTTCCAGGTTCGTAAGCACAGACTGGATGTCCTTGTCCGATGCGCCGAAAAGACTGGCGATCGCGGTGTATCCGATACCTCTTACCTGCGGATATTCGCTGGCAAGAAGTCTCTCGACGAGATTATTGAGGGAGCCGCCCTTTGTCATCTTGATTGCCTGTTTCGTGATACTGTCTGTGTTCGCAAGTATCATCTGATCGTAATCGATATCTACGAAGCGGTAGGTCTCGAGGAGCCAGAAGTATTCATCGTCCGTGACCTTCTCGAGATCTGCGATCTCCGCCATCTCGAGCAGTTCCTCCGCTGTCATGGTATCATACTTTTCTTTCGTAAGGCCTTCCTCCACCGGTTCAGTGCTCTCTTCCGTAGTCGGTTCGGCGGTGGTGGTTTCCTCCGTAGCTTCCGTCTTCGGTTTCGTCGCATCCGGCGACTTTGTTGCCTCCGTGGTCTCGTCCTTCTTGCCGCAAGCCGCCAGCGAGCCGATCATCGAAAGCATCAGAACCGCTGCAATCAGTCTCTTTTTCATATTCTTTTCCTCCTGTTTTCTTGTTTCTCCTTCACATGGAGATTATCATGAAAACCTAACATTTCGCATCGCTATAAATAGTGATTTTTGTGGAAGATCGGGAGTGACGATTCCGTCATGTAAGCTTCATTTGTAAAAAGTAAAATAATAATGCGACAGAAATGACAGCTAATAAGACGGACAACATGATGGAGAAACAACTATGAAAAAATCTGCACGAACTTTGCTTGCCCTGGTCCTCTCTGCACAGATGATCTTCTCTCTGACGGCATGCGGGGGAAAGAAAAACAACGAAAGCGGCGCTAATCCGAACGCAAATACAAATTCCGGCTCAGGAAATGTGAGTGCCGGCTCAGGAAATGCCCGGATCGTTTCAGAAAGTGACCCGTATTACAATGTGACCTCTTCGCCCATACAGGTTTCTATCTCTCAGGATAAAGAAATCATGTTCAGTGATATTGGCTACCACGATGTCGTCGGCGACCGCATCGTTGCCTATGTAACCGTATCGTATGAAATGCCGGATGAGGTTCTGAACAGGCTTCTAAGCCTCGATCTTTCAGATGATCAGCAAATGGCAGAATACGATCGAATAGAAGATGAGTATGAAGATGTTTCTCTTCAGTTATTCGATCTCAATGGTGAATTGATCGCCAATATCGATTTCGATCCTAACGGTATGTATCTTGGTGCGTATCCCGGAAAAGACGGAGAGATCCTGATCGTTTCCGCTGCGTTTGAACCGCGGGAATGCCGGTCGATCCCGAAAGTGTCTGTCATCTCCTCTTCCGGTGAGAAGCTCCGCGATATCGATCTACAGATCAAAGACGGCCTTCAGGATGTCGAACTCTACGTCCTTGAAAACGGAAATATGCTGCTGACAAGCATCGGGACTTTCTGGATTCTTGATGGTGACGGAAAAGTACTCTCTGAGGAGTCAAATGCTTTACTCAATGGAAAAGTGCTTCTTTCCGGCGGAAAGTGGTTCGCCGTGATGCCGCAATACACCATGAATGGTGTGGAGACCTATGTTCAGGAGTTCGATACGGACAGCGGTAAGCTGGTCGGAACACCGTTCAAGAGCAGCGATGTTGTGCTTTGGATGAGACAGGGCGAACAGGATTGTTTCATTCTTAACGCGAACGGTATCGAAAAGTTCGATATCGCTACACAAACAAAAACACAGGTACTCGCTTGGAAGGACACGGATGTCAACTCCGCAACACTGGATCTCCAGGGTGCACGTATCACTTCGGAAAACGACATGGTTTTCTTCCAGGTCGACCTTATAGATGACGGCGGACGCGGCTCAATGGACCTGAAAGCGATACGTGCAAGCTCGACGAATATCGTACGTCTTTCGAAAGCAGATAAAAACCCGCATGCCGGCAAAACGCTCCTGACGCTCGGTATCGATGGCGACATCAGCGCCACATTTCTGGAACAGGTCCTCGAGTATAACAAGGATCCGAACAATGCAGCCAGGATCGAGATCCTCGACTACACTGCGGATGCAAATGACTCCTATGACGAACAGGAAGTCGAGCAGAAGCGTCTGGAAAGCAAGAATCAGCTGGTAATGGATATGCTCTCGGGAAACAGTCCGGATATCCTGGTCAGTTATTCCGAGATCTCTCAATTCAATACAGATACGATGCTTATCGATCTGAACCCGCTGATCAGCTCGGACAGCACGTTCAATCGCGATGAACTATTCGACAACATCCTGCACTCATTTGAAGAAGACGGAAAGCTTTATACGATCCCTCTCACCTACACTTTGGAAGGAATGGTGATCAACACATCTTTCAGCGGGGCAAAGGAAAACTGGACATTCACCGACTTTGATCAGATGGCCACATCTCTTTCTCCGAATGTGCAGCCTGTGTCATCAGATAGTCCGGACGATCTTTTGAAACAGTGGATGAAGAGTCTGTCCTCCCACTTCATCGACAACCAGAATGAAACCGTCGATTTCGAATCAGAAGAATTCCGTGCATTATTGGAAACTGTAAAGAAGTACGGTCAGAGCGGCGGCGCGGATCGGGACTATGAACCGGTTGATGAGTACGGATTCCCGCTGAGCAATAGTAGTCTTTTCCAGGAGAATATGGTCGCGTGCTGCTATACCTATATTCCGGATCTTCAGGTGTATGCATCCTTAAGTAGAGAGAATACCGGGCACACCGTTGCATTCACCGGCGTTCCCTCTCTTACGGGGATGGGTATGACGGCGAAAGGACAGCTGTCGATGTCGATCACGGCATCCTGTGCCGCGCCGGATATCGCATGGCAGTTTATCCGCTCCCTCCTGAATGAAGACGCGCAGCATGCATTAAGCTTCAACACCGATACCCTCCCCGTCAACAGAAATGCATATAAGAAGAACTGTCAGATCGAGTTGGATGTTAACCGGGAATTCCTCAAGGACTTAAAGGAAAACGCATCCCGTGTGAGCCCCGATCTTTTGAACTCCAGTATCGAACTTACGCAGGAGCATATCGATTCTTTCGAAAAACTCATCAGTAGTGTCGCTGCCTCCCAATCCTGGGATACCGATATCCTGAATATCATTCTGGAAGAAGCCGCCGGTTTCTTCGCAGGGCAGAGATCTCTTGACGATGTCTGCAGCATCATCCAGAACCGTGCGACGATCGTGGTTCAGGAAAGATAAGGTTCACTCGTTTAAAAATGCGAATGAAAAAGAGAGCCCCTTTCTGAAATGTGTCCGGATTCCCGGGTACATATCAAAAGGAGCTCTCATTTATTTGATCAGATCCTTAACGACTTCGCCTGCGATGATCAATCCGGCCACCGATGGTACGAAAGCCGTCGAACCGGGGATGCTTCTTCTCCTCGTGTCCTTTCGCTCTGCGCCCGTAGTACCATCTTCGGTTTCCTTGGCGTCAGTCATCACGTCTTCCGAAGGACGTATCGGTTCCTCTTTCGAATAGACGACTTTGAGATGTTTGATCCCTCTCTTTTTGCACTCACGGCGCATTACCTTGGCAAGCGGACAAACGGAAGTCTTATAAAGATCCGCGACTTCAAAAGCCGTCGGATCCAGTTTGTTTCCGGCACCCATGCTGCTGATGATCGGAGTGCCTGCTTCCTGCGCTCTCACAACCAGCTCAAGTTTTCCGGTCACGGTATCGATCGCGTCAATGATATAGTCATACTCTTTAAAATCGAACCGGTCGGCAGTCTCCGGCATATAGAACGTCTTATAGGTCCGCACGACGCAGTCCGGGTTGATGTCATGGACGCGCTCTTCCGCTACATCCACTTTAGGCCTGCCAACGGTCCTGGTCGTTGCAATGATCTGACGGTTGATATTCGAAGGACATACGACGTCATCATCGATCAGATCGAGAGCTCCAATTCCGCTTCTTGCCAGCGCTTCCACGGCATATCCGCCCACGCCGCCGACACCGAAAACGGCAACTCTGGCGTTCTTCAGTTTCTCCATCGCTTGCGGACCGAGAAGTAATTGTGTTCTTGAAAACCGTTTCTCCATTTTCAGGTATTCACTTTCTTTTCGGCTTCACTCAAAGTCTCGTTCATGCTGCCGGTCCTGTACCCTGCAAGGTCCATCGTCACATAGTCAAAACCGAGACTCTTCAGCGTATTGTACACGTTATTGCGGACTTTTTCATCCGTAAGTTTTCCGATCTCCTCCGGAAGGACTTCGATCCTTGCGATATTCCCGTGGACACGTACTCTCACCTGACGGAACCCGAGATCGAGAAGGAGCTGTTCGGCTTCTTCCACCATCTTCAGTTTCTCTTCACTGATCGTCTCTCCATATACAAAACGAGAGGCCAGGCAGGCAAAGGACGGTTTGTCCCATGTCGGAAGGTCCATCTCTTTCGAGAGGATACGGATCTCTTCTTTCGACAGCCCCGCATAACGAAGAGGACTCTTAATACCAAGTTCCGCCACCGCTACAAGACCAGGCCGGTAATCGCCGTTATCGTCGAGATTGGAACCCTCGGCGACATTCCCGATCCCCTCTGCGGAAGCCACCTCGATGATCTTTCTAAAAAGTGCTTTTTTACAGATGTAGCAGCGGTTCTTCGGATTCTGCCGGAAGCCGTCGATCGAGAGCTCGTCTGACTCGAAGACGATCTGCCGGATCCCTACTTTTTTACAGAAAGCTTCTGCTTCCTTCAGTTCTCTGTTGGGAAAAGAACCGGACTTCGCGGTGACGGCGATCGCTTTGTCGCCCAGAACATCCTTGGCGACCTTAAGAAGAAAGGTCGAGTCTACTCCCGAGGAAAAAGCAACGGCGATGCTTCCGAGGTCCTGAAGATACTGTTCCAGTTTCCGTTTTTTTGCGTGTAATGCGTCCACGTTCTTCCCCTTCCGAGATAAGTGTTGCTACCATTTTATAGCATTCACCTATTCAGTCAATAGGTTTCGGCAGCGCTTGGATCTTTCCCCTATCCATCTCATGAACGGTATCGCATAACACTTCAATATCTTCTGCAGAGTGAGATGCGATGAGGATCGTCTTACCGGCTTTTTTCAGATCCAGTAGATAATTCCTCATATCCACGACCCCCTCTTTATCCAGTCCGTTCATAGGTTCATCGAGGATCAGGATATCCGGATCTTCCATGATCGCCTGGGCAAGGCCCAGACGCTGGCGCATACCGAGAGAATACTTGCCCACATGTTTTTTGCTGTCGGGATCAAGTCCGACTTTCTCGATGGAGCTCCGGATCTTTTCCTTTGATATCGTCCCTTTTATATCGGCAAGAAAACGAAGGTTCTGATAAGCCGTATACCCCGGAAGGAACCCGGGCGTTTCGATGATCACCCCGATGTTTTCCGGGATGTCGAAATCTTTTTTCAAGACCTTGCCGTTGATGGAGATGGTTCCGGATGTCACTGGTACGAATCCGCAGATACACTTCATCAGCATGGTCTTTCCGCTTCCGTTCCTGCCGATAAGGCCATGCACTTTTCCTTTTTCCAGTTCCACGGAAACGTCCGTCAGTACGGCTGTCTCCCCGAATGTTTTATTCACATTTTCCACTTTGATCGCAATAGACATTTTCAAATCTCCTTTTTCTTTCTTCACTATGCTTTCTGTTCCCGATCGAAGTTGTTTTTCTTCGCAGTAAGAAGGATGATCAGAAGCAAAGCGAGAGTGATGGCCGCATATACCATACAGACGTATCCGTACCCCGGCTTTCCGTCACGTTTGGAAAGATGGATCGCATTCAGCGTGCTCCAGGATACCGGCGAGAACGGAAGAAAGTTCGTCTGTTTGGCCGCCACCGCCGAGAAAACAAGCAAGCAGGATGCGGCAAAAGAACCTGTCCCCCTGATACGCATATTCAGGAAGAACATCAGAAGCCCCAGTATCACACCGGACACCCATGAGAACAGGAAGGTAAACCATGTAGCCGATATGGGAGAGAACAGATCCATGACTTTCTCTTCTGAGCAAAAGCCCATCTCAAATACACTCGATGCATTGGTCTTGGCAAGTGTCTTCATGACCCTTCCCCACTCGAAGGTAAACGAGATATACTTTAGATTCAGAAGGATGGAAAGCACGAAGATATACATAAAATACATGGCCGATGTCTCAAAGATGTAGAGGATCTGCCCCATGCACCACTTCCTCTTCCCGCTTCTTGCCAGTACATAGAGCTGGTTTCGATCCAGAAAAGGGGCATTACTGAAGATCAGGATCAGCGGGAAAAACAGAAGCAGTTTATTGTAATACCGCATGTACAGAAACGGGAAGATCCACGGTGAGGCCTTCACTCCGGTCTGATTTACAAAATCACCCAGACCCTTGGTCAGAGAGTGGACGATGACGGCAGCAAGAAGAAGGGCGATCCACACGCGATAGTCGTTTTTCCATTTCCTCCTATTCTGCGACGCCACAGAACGAATGGGTCTATACCATCTCATTTCGATTCCTCCTTTCTGCAAAGTAGGAGAACATCACGCCGGAAAGCACGGCCACCAGAAGGAATACTCCCATCGTATACAGATAATCCGTAGCGGCAGACTTAGAAAATACATTTTCACAATGACTCAGCCGGTATAGATTCAGATATGTGGGAAGATCCGAAGTGAGCTCCTCGAAAAGATACCCGAAGATCAGGGGCGAACCCAGCGCCACATATGGATTCGGGATCACAGAGCTTAAGGCGAATCCCACCATTGTCCACATCGTGCAATAAAGCGAGAATATCGAGATCTCGATAAATGTATATAGGATCGGGAGGGAACGGGCGATCCCGTCATAGATGCCGCCCGCCTCATAGGGCATCACGGGGCAGAAAATGGAGAGAATCCCGAAGAAGAGGAATAACCCCAAGAACAAGGAAGCAAACCCGGAAAGCCCGCAGGCAAGAAGACTCGACCGTGTGTATTTTTTGATCCCGCTTCGGACTACGATGGAGTGGATAAATCCGGAATTCTGATCCTGGCAGTACAGTGTCACGGCCGGCGCCGCAGCAAAGAACACGAGGACTTTCTTGAGAAGACCCAGATTCAGCATCACGTCGATCACATACACCGAGCTGCAGTTCGGATCCAGAAACTCTCTGGCACAGAAATAACACATGGCCACAGTACCGAATAAGGCGAAGAAAAACCTCTTGGAAAGAAATGTCCTTCTCATGCTTTGTCTGATCATCGTTCCCATATTTACACTCCAAAATAGTCCAGTGGTATCTGTTCTCCGGTCGTGGCCGAGAACATCATGCATAACGGAGAGTTTATGGTTCCCTTTTCTTCGTCTTCAGATGTGGTGATCTTTTTTCCGATCACGAGCCAGACCGGTTCCATGACGGCATTTGTGCTTCCCTCTGCATCCTGACGGAGGACATAGGTCAGGCGGAGCTGATTCAAACATAAAGTTTCCATGGATATGATCTCGGCATATTCATCCTGGATCGATTTAACGATCTTAGTCGGAGCGTAAATATAGGACAGCTGTCCCTGCGAAGTAATATCGCAGATTCCGCTAATGTGGAAGGCCACAAGTCCTGTCCTTCCATATACGAAGTATACTTTCGCGGAACTCAATATCGAATTCTCTCCACTTCCCCAGAAACCCTGCGAAACGAGTCCCTGATACAGAACCGGATAGATCAGTGCATATGCATCGTCCTCTTCAGTACGCATACTGACCGGCTCTCCATTCCTGTCTATCGTCTGCTCGAGTTCAATAAGTGTATTGATCGAATCGTGATCCATCGAGACGATCTTCGGATCACCGACCCGGTCACGGATCTGCAGCACATCCAGGATCTCCTCTGCGCTTTGGATGGCATCCTCCTTACTGAGTCCCTCGATATCGGCATTTCCGAATTCCTTGTCCAGCGATTCCGGAGCCGTATACATGCCAAAAGAATCAAAGTACGAGGCATAGTCCACTTCCTTCTCCTGAGGGGTATAATAATTTACGGAATCGGTATAGAAAACGATATCACTGTCATCTTCTAGGACACACATCCGGGCCAGATCATCCGGGCCGGAATTTTCAAAGGTCTCATCACTCTTCACCGGTCTTCCATTTGCGATGCTCGTAAGGATCTCATCCTGATTCCATACATGCAAAACCGCATCCGATGTGCTGATTGCTGAAAGATAAGAGACTCCTTCCGGCATGTGGATACTGGCTCTGACGTCAACATTCGGCACACTGTCGTCCCGTATGCTGGAAGGGAAATCACTCGGATCAGGCGGTGTCCCCTGGATAACCTGTCCGTCGCCTTCGCCGCCATTGATTACGCCGGCATTCTGTCCCACCTGATTACTCAGATCATCGCTTCCGCCAACAGATCCTTTTCCCGTATCGGTTTTAGGGAAACAGCCCGAAAGCGCAGCAGCAAGCAAAACTGATGAGATTGCTCCGGCAAGTTTTTTATTCATTGCTTTTTTCATAATGATTTCACCTCTGTTCTTTGATTTGTAAGTTGTACAGATACATATTTATGTAATCCTGCGAGAGTTCTTTCCCGGAGGGTCTTATTGGGTATTGAGAAAGAACCTCCCGCAAGATCTGATATGATCTTACGGGAGGCTTGTATCTGAAATTCTATCAAGATGTATCAAAGTTGTATCAACTTACTCTACTCTACAGCTTTCAGATTATCTGCGTTTTTCTCTTCTTCATCGGTCAGTTTCTGTTTTATTCCAAATTCAAATCCGTTTGCCAATGACTTATTCTCTGACATCATTCGGATCGTATATAGATCCTCCTCGATCCCGCACACGTTCTCGTAGTAAGACCTCACTACTGTTTCCAAATCGTTCAGGGAAAATTCCTTTTCTGACTTCTCGTCAGAAGAACTTAACACTATGTCGAGAAGGATCTTCGTCTTCTCCTCGAAAACGATTTCCAAGGCTTCGTTTCCGTTCTTTACAGAAATACTTACGATCCCCACCGCAGTAGCGCGATCGCCGATCTTCACCAAAGTGGTGTTTCGGACGATTCCTATATCGGAAGAATCAAACATAGCCTGCAGTGACATTGTAGCCGGTTGTCCCGTTCCGAAAACCTGCTCCAGGATCTCATTTCCTTTCATAAGCGTTTCTTCGTATTCCGAAGTCCCTTCGTCCAGACGCAGATATCCTGCCTCGATACCGATCTCACGATCATGGTATAGCCGGGCAACGGCATCTTTCGTCAAGGTTTCCCTTTCTTCCATATTACGTTCCCGCAATTGCGTTTCAGAGAGGAGTTTCTGTTGACGGAAATGGCTGATCGCTCTTGGAATCAGGACGCAGCCGCACGTCAGAACGATAAGGATCAGGACGAGTATCGTTTTTTTCATTGCTCTTCCCCTCCTTTTGCTAACGTAAAGGATACCGTTGTTCCTTTTCCCAATTCACTTGTAAAAAGAAGTTCCGTTGCGTGGAGTCTGGCAATTTCTTTACATAGGGACAATCCAAGTCCGGCTCCACCCATCTTTCTGGAACGGGATTTATCTTCGCGGAAGAACGGTTCTGTGATCTTATCGATATTTTCTTTCGCGATACCACGTCCGTGATCTTCGACAAATATCTTGATTTTGTCTCCATCCGGAATCCCGCCGATATTGATCCCGGCACCTGCTTCTGAAGCCTTGCTCGCATTATCGGCAAGATTCGAAAGCAGAGAAAGAAGCAGTACCCGGTTCGCCGAGACAGTCTCCTTCGGAAGATCACAGTGGAACACCACCTGATACTTCTTCTCAAGTGTCCGAAGCGTGGTCTGAAGCTGGGTCCCGATCTTTTCAAGATCCAGAGGTTCCATCTCCACATCTTCGTTACGGTATACATATAGATCCAGAAGCTGCTGAGAAAGACTCTCGAGCCGCTTCGACTCCATGAGGATCGAGTCGGTAGCCTGATCCTTTTCCTCTTCATTCATATCATAGGATTTCAGCATCTGGGCATAGCCGATGATGGCTGTCATCGGTGTCTTCATTTCATGGGTAAAATCGGATACGAATGTATCTCTTTTCAGAAGCTCGTCGGAGATCGTCCGGATCTTCTCCTCGATGGCATCCGACATGGAATTCACGCTTTTGGAAAGCGCCCGGATCTCTTCATCGTCAGAGGACATGATCTCAACCTTTCTTCCGTATTCTCCGCCTGCAATATCGTCTACGGTCTCCGTCAGTCTTTTAAGGGGTTTCGTTGCACGTTCCGTAAGAACAAATAGAGCCAGCCCGCTTACGATGGCAATGCCCAAAACGGCGATGGTGTACAGATTCCAGAATTGAGCACTTTGCTCCCGGATCTTTGTGAAGTCAGAGGCGATCTTAAGATAATAGGAGCCTGTATCCGTATCAAGATGTACCAGCGTGATGAAAAGGAAAGCGTCTCCTTTTTCCGGATCCGTCTCCACATCATACTTCTCGACATATTGGTTCTGTGGCAGATCGATATATTGAGCGTCCACTTCTCCGTTTTCCGGAGAAAGAAAACGTATTTCCGAAATGACCTCTGACGAACTACTTCGGATCTGCCGAAGGAAAGAATCTTTCTGAGTCTGCGTAAGTTCCGTGGAATAAAGATCAGCAAAGTCCATAAAACTGACGGCGGCATTATCCACCGTTTCACGCACACGTTCCACACGATCGTTCCAGATCGTATCGTTGATACGGAAGATTAGAAATGCCCCGCCCAGGCTGCTTGCCATAAGCACCACGATATATGCCATCAGGAAGAATTTAAATGACAGTTTCATGTGCTTTTCTCCGCTTTGAAACGGTATCCGATCTTATAGACCGTCTCGATCGTATCCCCGAGATCAAGTTTCTTTTTGAGCCGCTGAACATGCAGATCGATGGTTCTCGTGTTTCCCATATACGGTTCCTGCCAGACCTCTTCGAAGATCCTCTCACGATATAATGCGATGTTTTTATTTCTCACGAAATACAATAGAAGTTCATATTCCTTCACCGTAAGGCTGACCGGCTCCCCGTTGCAAAACACGGCATGCTCTGAAGTATTGATCCGGATCTTTCCTTCTTCCAGGATCTCTTCACTTTTATGGAATCTTCGAAGTACTGTCTCTACACGGGCAAGGAGTTCGTCCAGATCGAAAGGCTTGGTAATATAATCTTCCGCACCCAGTTTCAGTCCTTTCACTCTATCCGGAACGGATGTTTTTGCCGTGACGAAAATCACCGGCGTATTGTATTCCTTGATATACTCGATTAATTCATATCCGTCAAAATCGGGAAGCATCACATCGAGCAGGATCAGGTCATAGTGCTTCTCCTCGATTGCCTTTGTCGCCGCCATACCGTCGTACACGGCCTCGCAAAGATACCCGTTCTTGCGAAGGCACATCTTCACCATATCGGCGATTGCCTGCTCATCCTCGACTACCAGGATCTTATTCATCTGTATTTCCTTCCTTTCGGCCCTCGGATTTATTGTAACGACTCGGCATGGCAATGTCAAAATGGTGCTCTGCGGATCAGGACACGGGAAAAATCATACCATCGGTAGAAAAATAAATCTTCCATTAGTATTAGCAGTTGGTTCCCTTACAAGTGCTTTTCCAGTATCATAAAGACAGAAAGCAACGAAAGGGGCGGCAAGGACATGGAACTCAAGCTCGCGGAAAACATTAAAAGAATGCGGAAAGATAAGGGGCTGACGCAGGAGGCACTTGCGGACGCACTCGGCGTAACGGTCGGCGCGGTCTATAAGTGGGAAGCAGAGCTCTCAAACCCGGAGCTTCCGATGCTCGTCAAGCTGGCTGATCTTTTCGATACTTCCGTGGACGCACTCCTCGGATATGAAGTGACCGATAACCGCCGCCAGGTGATCATCGACCGCATCTATGACTACTCGGCCAGGAAGGATAAGCGGGCGATCGAGGAATCCGAGATGGCGCTGGCAAAATACCCGAACGATTACTGGGTGATCATGGCAGCTGCGAACATCTACTCGAATTTCGGTCTGGAAGAAAAGGGCTGGGATAAGGGCATGATCCGTAAATCGATCGCACTCTTCGAGAGAGCCACACGCATCGTCCCGCATGATGTGGATCCGAAATACGGAAAGCTGATGCTTCTCGGAAACATCGCGACACTCTACTACTTTCTCGACGAAAAAGACAAGGCTCTCGAGATGCTGAAGGAACATAACGAAGCGGGTGTTTTTGACACCAGGATCGTGACCATGATGGCCATGAACGGCGATACGAGCGAGGTCTTACGGAAGCGGATCGTCAGCACTTTCTGGGACTCGACTTCCAACATGATCAACACGACATACGCACTTCTCCTGTTCTATAAGAACCGTGGAGACCTGACCCATCTTAAGATCCTGGCACGCTGGGGCATCGATTATCTGAACAGTCTACGTAAGACCGAAGATCCCTGCTTCCTCGACAAACAGATCTCTGCGTTTATCATGACGGAAAGTTATGCTTACTTAAAGAGCGGTGACCCCGACAAAGCCATGGTTCTTCTGAAAGAAGCTAAAGCAGTGGCGGACCGGTACGATCAGGCGCCCAACTACAGTGTCGACATCATCAAACTTTTCGATAACGAAGCCGGAAGCCTGGTCGATATCCTCGGCAAAACGGCCGAAGAAGCCCTGGAGAAAATAATCAGTATCATCGGCGATAAGAAGTTTACTTCCATGTGGAAGAATCTCAACAAATAAGGAGAACGAAAAATGAAAACGAAAAACTTGTACGTGGAACTGAAGAATCAGTTCCATAAGGATAACTTTGTCTTTTTTGCACTGGCAGTAACCGGATCTTTCCTCTCAGGACTGTTCGGCATGGCGATCTCCTGGCTCGTAGGCGAACTCATCAATACCGCATCCGGTGCCGGTTCCCGGAGTCTTAGAGAACTTCTGATCATCACGGTCTTCATGATCGTTTTATTCCTCCTGACCTCACTTCTCACATATGTCTCGCAGCCGAGATATATCAGGAAAGCGATCCGTAACTATAAGGAAACGCTTTTCCGGAAACTGACGGAAAAAAACATCACCTCCTTCCGCTCGGAAAGCACGTCCACCTATCTCTCGGCGCTGACGAACGACAGCGTTTCCATCGAGACCAACTACCTGGAAAAAGAATTCCGCTTCCTCTATCTCATTACCTCCTTTGTAGGATCTCTTGCCCTGATGATCTTCTACTCCCCGATCCTGACATTGGTCGCAGTAGGTGTGACTCTCCTGCCGCTTATGGTATCTCTTCTCTCCGGTAAGAAGCTAGCCGCCGAAGAGGTCACGGTTTCGGAAAGGAATAAGACCTTCACGGCCACGATCGGTGACTGCCTGAATGGTTTCTCCGTCGTGAAAAGCTTCCGTGCGGAAAAAGAGATCACGCGTCTTTTCTCTACAGAAAACGGGAAACTGGAAGAGTCGAAGTTCATCCGAAGAAAACTGCAGATACTGATCAGCACACTTGGCCAGTTCGCCGGCATGATCGCACAGATCAGTGTATTCTTCGCAGGTGCCTATCTCGCCGTCTCCGGCAAAGGAATCACCGCAGGTACCGTCATCATGTTCGTTAACCTCATGAACTTCGTCATCCAGCCCGTCGCCGAGCTCCCGGGTCTTCTCGCGGCACGCCGTGCGTCAAAAGCCCTCGTCGGAAAGATCTCCGAATCGCTCGAAAAGAGTGCTTTTACCGGCGGAAAAGAAGAACTTGAGAAGCTGGACCAGGGCATCTCCATGAAGAATATCTCCTTCTCCTATGAAGAAGGAAAAGAAGTCCTCCACGATGTATCGGTCGACTTTGAAGCCGGAAAATCCTACGCGATCGTCGGCGGATCCGGAAGCGGAAAATCCACGCTCATGAATCTCCTCCTGTCGGGCACCTGCGGCGCAGAGTACAGCGGTTCGATCTGCTGGGATAAGACGGATCTGAAGGAGGCTTCTTCGGATTCTCTCTTCGATCAGGTATCCTCCATCGATCAGAATGTATTCGTATTCAATTCTTCGATACGTGACAACATCACGATGTTCCGTGACTTCGCGGAAGACGAAGTCGATCAGGCGATCTCCCGCGCCAACCTGGGAGAACTCATCAGTGAACGCGGCAGCGGCTATCTGTGCGGAGAGAACGGAAGCGGTCTTTCGGGCGGCGAAAAACAGAGGATCTCCATCGCAAGAAGTCTTCTTAAGAAATCGTCCGTCCTGCTGGCCGATGAGATCACTGCCGCACTGGATACACAAACATCCTACCGTGTGTCTTCCGACATTCTCGATCTTGTCGGAATCACAAGGATCGTGGTCACACATGACCTCGAGGAAAGCCTTCTTCGAAGATATGACCGCATCCTGGTCATGAAAGACGGACGCCTTCAGGAACAGGGGACCTTCGACGAGCTGATGGCAAAGAAAGCGTACTTCCACGCACTATTCACGGTCGCCGAATAAAAGACATTTTCATTTGTGAAGAATAAAAAGAAGAGCGGCTGGGGAATCCCCCGGCCGCTCTCTTTTTGCTCAGAGAAGTTCATCTTTTGATTAGGAAACAGAAATTTACAGATCCTTGTATTCGTAGGTATAATCCCACGCTGCTACCCCGTCTTTCAAAACTGTCTTTGCGCTTATCAGACGGCCTTTCTCATCGTATTCGTATGTGGTGGAATACTTGAGTTTTGATCCGTCGTACTTTTCCTCAAGCGTCAGTTTTCCTTCGCTGTCATAGGTATAGACGTATCGCTCTTTCCACGAGACCTTGTTGTTTTCCAAAAGCTTTCCGTCTGCGCTGTATACGCAGTAGTCCTTGGACTGCCGCATCTCCTGTTTCAGCGTATCAAATGAAGTGACCCGAGTTATATATGTGCCGTCGTCCTGATACTCATAATCGCAGAACCAGTACGTATCCCCCTGTTTTACGGTGTACTCTGTTTCCTTGATCAGACGCCCCTGCATATCGTACTCATAAAGATAGTAGTGGTCCGGTTCCCGTTCGAAATATCCGGTGTCCACACGCTCGATGCCATTGGCGCCATAAGAGTACTGTTTAAATAAACCGTAATCATTCACCGAGACATCCCAGAGTTCCTCGCGGAGGATCCTTCCATCTGTGTCATAGACGTAGTAATGGGAATCGACGACAACACCATCTTCATTGAACTGGCAATCCAGAACCAGAAGTCCGTCGGCATTGTAATACTGCTGATGGTCTTCCTTTTGAGTTCCCTCTTTCTCGTCATGATAGGTACTCGTTCTGACATATCCGCCGGGAAGATCGAGCTGATCCGGCGTCATGCCCCGAACGTTGATGACCTTCTCCGAATCGGAGGGCTCAAATGCGGAGTCATCCGTCGTTTCCGAGGCCACCTTCGTTGAGGATCTCTTCGGCGTCTTATCGTTTCTATTGATCAGCGCCTGATATCCAAAATAAACGGCACCTCCAATCGCGCCTGCCGCTATAATACCGATGATGACGTTGCGGACGATTATCACCGCAGATGCCGCTCCTGCACCGGAAGCTGCTGCAGTTCCGGCAATTGCTTTCGAAGATGCGGTAGGAAGGCTTGCAAGCGAAGCCGGCATAGGTCGGAACGGTACTTGCTCGGCTTCTTTTTCGAAAAGCTTGGTTAAGAACGGGATGCCCATAGCAAACAGTTTATCCTTATTCTCTTTTTCATACTTTTCAACCTCCTTCTTGATCTTCTTTTTGGCGTAGTTCAATCGAGAAAGAACTGTACCCTGAGGGATCTTCAGAAGTTCGGCGATTTCTTTGATCGACATCTCATCGAAGTAGAAAAGAATGATGGTCATCGCGGTATCTTCAGAAAGACTGTTGTGGATGATGTCCATGATCACTTTTCTGGTCTCGGCAGACTCGACAAGTGAATCCGGAAGAAAATCCTCGCCGATATCTTCGGTCTCTTCAAGGACTTCATCACCGACATTGATCTCTCTCTTCCGCGTCACGATGTTCAGGCTCTTGTTCGCGGCGATCTTCTTGATCCATGCAACTGCTTTAGACTTATCCTTCAGGGAATCATACTGCTCAAAAGCAGTGACGAACGTTTCCTGGACGACATCCTCGGCATCTTCATTATTCTTAAGAATAGAAAACGCCGTCCAATACACCGCTTTATACGCTTCGTTATACAGTTTCTCGAGTTCTTGTTCTGACATTTTGTGCCTCCTTTATTTCCGCATCTGCCTATAAGACACATAACGAAGCGGAAATATTCGAAACATTTTTCCCGACGGATAAAAAAGTTGATCCTTCCTTCTATTAAAAAAGTTCATCTAAAAGGATATAGTACCTGATCTTTTCCCAGTTCGGTTCAATGCCAAGCTTTTCGAAAAGCACTTCCGGCCGGAAATCCGGATATGCTTTTCCGCCGTATGTTCCATTCATGTTATGCTTGAGGCTCCGGTAACACATAGCGATATCTTCCCACTTGTCTGCAATGCCGGAGTTTCCCATATCTATAAGACCGCTGAGTTTCCCGTCTTCGATAAGCACATTCGGAAGACAGTAATCCCCATGGGACAATACCGGTTCATAGGATGGTTTGTGGTCGAAGAGCCACTGCAGAAGATCCTCAGGATCCCGAAATCCGCCTTCACCGAAAGTATCCGGCTCAGCGTCCTCCAGATCGTACAGGTGTTCCTCCACCTGTCTTTTTGCCTTTTGAAGCTCCTGTTCCAAACCGCAATCCCGCGGGCAGTCCGAGATGTCGATACTCCAAAGAAGCTTCAAGGTGTTAGCGAGAACCGTGACCATCTCATCCGGATGCTCGAGGTAGTACTTATCACAGGACATCGTTCCTTTGACTTTACTCATAAGGAGATACTGTTTTTCTTCGTCCTCTTCGAAAGCAAGGATCTGCGGTACCGGCACCTTCCCGGAAAGCCAGCGTGTCATCTGTACCGTCTCCTTCTCTTCCATACCAAGCGGCATGACCTTCAGAACGAGGTCAGGAAAGATCATGACCGTCGATCCGGACTTGCCGGTAATGTCCAGAGAAAAAGACTGTCCGGATACCTTTTCACGGATCGTCTCCGGAAGGCGGTCGATCAGCAGTTCCTGCAGCGCCATATATTCACGAAGGTACATGCCGCGTCGCATCTCGTCCGTACCGTCATAGTCCTGATGTTTGGAAAAGGTCAGAAAGATCTCACTTATGGGCATCCATCTCGGTTCCATACCCACCTCGATCTCCCGGTCTGTCAGTGCTTTTTCCGTAATGCCGGTCACTTCCCCGAAGAAATAGAGATTGAGCCATTTACAATCCTCGTAGTACTCATCGATCTCCAGCACACAGGACGAGGGCCGGATCAAGACGCCGCACTCTTCCGAGACTTCCCGGATCACACATTCTTCGCAGCTCTCGTTCTCCTCAAGACCTCCGCCCGGAAGCATCCACTGACCGGTCTTTGTCTCGTAGGACATGAGTATTTTCTCATCTTTAATGATCACTGCCCGGCAGCCTGTCCTGGTGCTCGTCCATTTTCCGAAATAGTTCTCTCCGATAATATCCAGTATCTTCATCGATTTCTTCCTGTTTCATACAAAATTAAACCTATTATAGCAAATCGGGGACATCCTTTTTCCGGCAGGAACGAAAGAACTTCGTGCCTTGTTGTTTCTTCAGGTATCGAACCGGAACGAATAGAAGTCCGCCGCCCCTTTTCCCTCATAGGTAAAATAAAGCGCATGCTTGCCGGTTCCGATAGAAAGCGGCGCGGAGAAGCTTGTCCATTCTTCCGAGGGTTCCACCTTGATGCGCGACACCACTTCACCGCCCCGGCCATCCCGCACTACGAATTCGCCATCGGCCGTGCCCCGGACTTCAACAGAAATCTTCTTCGCGGTACGGAAAGCAAAATACCGGTACCCGGCGGTCGCGCCATCCACCATATTATTGATGTACTGGTTCGGGTTATCCTCTCTGTCTTCCCCTTCCTGCGTAAAGGCCGGGTGATCCGCATTCTGCTGCTCCGCAAGGCTTTCGGTCGTACCGTTTTTACTGTACAGATGGCAGGCAATTCTCGCTTCGTAACTGCCCTCATCCTTCAAGGGGCCGCCATTTAGTCCGCAGGAGGTGATCTCCGCCTGATGAAATGCTTTCCCGTCGAAAAGGATCTCCTCGGCGCAGGCCTGTCGGGAGAAGAAGTGCCGGTTCGTCTGTCGGTGATAGAAGACATACCACTTGCCGTTCACGAAAGCCACGCTGCCGTGGGTGTTGCCGCGGTAATTCAGTGCTTCGGTATTGCCGTTTACGCCGATGTCCGCATTCGAGACCAGCACCCCGCCGAAGTGATACTCGCCAAGCGGAGAATCAGCGACCGCCCAGCAGAGCTCATGCATCCAGCAGGATGAGTAGATGAAATAGTATTTCCCGTTGATCTTTCTAACCGAACTGGCCTCAAAGAAGGGATGCGCCTCATACTCCGTACCGTCCGCGTCATTTATGATCGGCAGGTTGTGGAAGGGACCCGCTTTCACGGTGACCATGTCCTGCTCCAGCTCCATCTTCAGGCTGTCCTTATCGACCGGTGTCTGCTTATAGCGAGGGCTGTTTCCGGAAAAGAGATATATCCGCTTATCGTCATCGATAAAGATGCCCGGATCGAACTGACGGATCTCGTCCGGACGTGAACCCAGGATATCACCGTTGGGATAACGGACGAAGTCCAGAAATTCGAAAGGTCCCACCGGCGAATCCGCCACTGCCACACCGATTTCCTTTAGGAAATCCAGGCAGTAGTAGAGATAGTATTTACCGTCGTTTCCGCGGCATACATCCGGCGCCCAGAGCGCATGAGCGCCGTCCGGATTTCTCGGGTCCTGTATCTTTTTATAAATCACGCCCTCGTAACGCCAGTCGGAAAGATCGTCTTCCGGCGCCGACCAGCAGACGTAGTCATTGGCGCAGTACACCTCACCGTTAAAGCGGTCGTGGCTCCCGTAGATATAGAGGCGTCCGTCAAAGACACGGGGCTCGCCGTCCGGGATATATTCATAGCTGGGAAGATAGGGATTGAATACCTGTTTTTTCATGCGTTTTCTCACTTTTCAATCGAAGTATGTTTACAGCTGTTCTCCTCTGAAAAACGACTTGAGCGCAGCCACCATCTCTGAAAGATGCCTCGTGAAGCAATGGTCGTCCCCATGGATCGGGACAAGCGTCGCATTCTTGTAGAGGGCCAGTGCTTTTTCCGCATAGGAAAAAGGAACGGTATCGTCGGCATCGCCGTGGATAATGAATACCTTGCCTGTATATCTTTCGATCTCATCTTCCACATGGATCGTCTGCGCCACACGGCAGTAGTCGCCCGACAATTCCTTGTCACCGAAGACAAGCACATCCGGGATGTGAAGAGGGTCGAAGGAAAGACCGAGGAGCGTTCCGTTTCTGGCGATCTCCGGAATCATCCAGGCAGGAGAAATCGGAATAATGGCGGAAAAATCATCCGGGAACATACCGCCGACAAGCATCGTCAGAAGGCCACCCTGAGAATGTCCGCACAGGTACAGGTCCGTGACGAAATCCAAACTCTTTACATAGTTCATCACCGAGATCGCATTGCTCACCCATTTGTATAGTGTGTGATCCTTAAACTCACCTTCACTTGATCCGTGGCCATACATCTCTACGCGAAGGACAGACACACCGCATTCGTTCATGGCCTTCTGCGCCGCAACGATGTGATCCTCTTCCATGTGCCCCGTAAAGCCGTGGATCAGAATACAAAGCGGACTCTTCCCTTCTTCTTTCACACGGTCCAGCTTCGCGTGAAGCCTTATGCCGTCACTATCAATATAGAATTCTTTCATTTTCTCTCCCTTCGTCAAACCGGGCAGTTTTTCAGTTACATGAAAGTGTCAGAATGCCTGCTAATACTTTTTTCGGTTTCTTTTTCATCTTCTCATACCCATCCCTTTTTCACGGTTTTAAACCGGAAGTCTCCTTATCTATGCGAAAAGCACTACGGCAGCGACAGTTCCGATATGCCGGCCGTTGTATATTCATCCACGAGTTCGTATGAAATGTGGATCGTAAAGTCATGTTCTTCGTAATCCCAACAAGACCAGTATACCTCGATAAATTTTTCATCGGCAGATGGAGTAAACGTAACCGTCTTAAGACCATCTTCAGATAGCAGAGTATTGCTTGTGGTAACAGCTGCATCGTAGCTCTTTACAGTCGTATGATACGTATACTCGCTGATGTTGTTGGAGATCGTAAGGGTGACGGTGTCGCCCGCCTTTACATGACCGAGCAGCCATGCACTTCCGTTCGTTCCGTCAAAATCTTCGCCATCGAATTTCACACCTTCGAAGCGGCCTCCGACAATATGAATATTCATGATGTCTCCTTCGTACTCGACCGTCAGATCACAGGTATCGTAGTACTCACCCTTCACCGAATACTCATATTTTTCAGACGGAATCGCCATAAGTTTCTCGCCATTTTTGCCATCGACATATTCACAGAGCGTTGCCGTCAGCTTGACATCCTCACCCATCCGGTCATTCGGGCGCAGTTCCGAAACATCGATGAACTGCTCCGTTTCGATCTCGGACAGCGGATAGTACTTCTCCACGACCAGACCCATGGAGGACTCGATTTTGAGGTAGTACCCGTCGATCACACCGGCCTCCACCGAAGCACTCTTTTCGGGGAAGATCACCTTCAGCTGATTGCTTTTGAGGATGTATTCAAATTCCGGTTTTCCGATCTGACCGAGACCGTATACCGTATAGCCCTTTTCGAGGGTGGACGTATCCGTAACATCCCCGTACACCTCGAGGATACACATATACTGGGTGACCGATTGTTCATCCGGATCCTGATTGCGTTGCGCCATAGGTACATAGATGCCCTTATTCGTTTCCACATACTCACATCCGGGAAGAATATCCACATTGCCGCGGCTCAGGGTCGTTCCCTCATCGGGAATGATCACATACGGTACGATATAGTCGTAGTCGATCGTCTGCAGAAGCGGCCGCATCGTCAGACTGCCGCTGCCCTCATAGATCAGATCCATATGCGTATCGGAATACTGGGCCACAAATTTATCACTCGGGAAATGATAATAGCCCATTGATCTTTGTTCCTTGACCTTCTTTCCGATGGTGACGCGGTTCTCGATTACAAACTCACGGAATTGTTTATACACTTCTTCCTTCGAGATCCCGAAAGCGCCCATAAGCGGATCTGTGGTGTTCGGCGTAGAGAAATATCCTCTCGCCTCCATGATCGTTTTTGCCGTAACTCCCTTACCGATCTTTTTTCTCATATACGAAACGAACCCGCCGAGCGTATATCCCTGCCGGATCTGAAGTTTATTGATTTCTTTGCTTTTAAAGTTGCCCTTCGGATCCCCGTCCATCGGGATCAGGAACATGCCGTAATCACTCCTGTCGGTCAGTTTTACTTCCGTATCGATCTTGCCGGCATTCTTGTAGTATTCCAGTGCATCCTCCTCCAGGATCATGGCCACCATCTCATCGAAGCGGACCGAGTCCACGAAGTAGGTGCGGTAACGGTTCTGACAGATGTGGAAAAGCTCATGGGTCGCCGTGATTCGGAAATTGTCCTTCTCGCCTTTCGATCCGTTTCGAAGCGGAGTAATATCCAGTTCCACATACGCCCGCGAATGCCACGGATCCTGCACGGCTCCGAATTCATCATCATCTTTGTTCATCATCTTGAATTCCACCGTGTATTTCGGCATCTTATAGCCGCTGTCACCGAGGAACATGTAGGCATCGTTAATGGCATCAAGTGCAAAAGAGATCGACTCCGGGAACGGCCATTCGGTGTCCTTGATTTCCTTAAGAAGCGTCTGGTATTTATCATCCTCTTCCAGAAGAGTCTTGTATCGGTCTGCCATGATGGCATTCTGCTTATAGCTGGAAAGCGTATTGAACTGCTTCGTATATTCTTTTGCTTCGCTCTCGTGCTGCTTCTGAAGCTCGGTTGCTTCCTTGATCTTATCGTGAAGCACCGGCTCGGCATCTTCCAGCAGCCACTGTAAATGGAACGCACCGTACTTTGTGAACCTGGTCGCCGTGTACATCTTCGTCTTGGCATCATAGTAGTAGCCGTTCCGCTGATTATCGGCAATGCAGTACCCGGCGATACATCCGATAACGATCGACACAACCACAATACTGTTCTGATCTGAGCTGTAGTGAATGACCGACCCGTCCACAGTCGAATTGAGTTCGAACATGTTGCCATCGTCATCTACGCGATGGATACTCAGATACTCATAAAGTGACGGCTCGATTTCCAGATACTCCAGATCGATGGAGACATTGTAGCTTCCCGGAAGCACCTCGTACGGATCAAGTCCCGCGTCCACTTCCCAGGCCGCCAGTGCATACACATTATTGCTCTCAAGGAGTTCCATAGCCTCGTGCACCGCAGGATCCGAGTCATCCATGATCGGAGTAAAGGTGATCTCGGTATCACTGTAGAGCTGGTTCTCTTTCGCATTGACATGCACGCCGTCACACGGGGAGAACGACAGCGCCGGACTATCCCCTTCGGCATCCGAAGGAGAGTTATCCTCTACCCAGTAGTCCTCAATCTCGTCCACATAGGGCTCGGTCACTCCGTCCTCAGATACATCCGTATCCTCTTCTTCAGGTTCCTCCTCGGTCTCATCTTTATCGTCCCGATTCTTGTCCTCCGCCTTATTGGAATTCTTTTTCTTGGACTTGGAAGATTCCTTACCTGAACTTTTCGAGCAGGAAGACAGCACAAAAGAACATACTAAAAGAAGGGAAAACAGTTTGATAAGATGCTTACGGTATGCGGTACTCATGGTGAGGCTCCTTTCATATGGAAGCAAAACTCCGCCATTCGGGTATCTTGCTATGGGTTCAGCATAAAGTATCTCAGTATACTGTCATCATAGCACGGCACATGCGAAAAAAGCATGAACAAACCATGAATGTAGTGCAACCGATCAGCGTTTCCAAAGCCGGCCGCCTCATCAGGCGCTTACTCGTCCCAGGCATACACGCGGCCGTCTTTATCGACCTGTTTCATGAATCTGTCGGCTTCGGATGAGAGCTCCTCGACCAGATCCGTGTCGATGTTGTGTCCGCAGTTCGAATATAGGATCATCTTACAGTGAGGAAGCTCTTTTGCCGCTCTCATCATAAGATCGGGAGTACTGATCGGATCATCGATCGCGCCCAGGATCAGGGTCGGAACTTCGATCGTGTGAAGCATCTTCCGAAGATTCTCTTCCGTCTTAAACTTAAGTAGCGGCCTTCCGTAATCGATGGCTTTCTCGCGAGGATCCGGTTCCGGATTCATCGCGATATGGCCGGCACGGAACCGGCGTCTCTTCTCACGGCGCGGATCGTTATCGATCGGCGGATCCATCGGCGGCGGTTCCTTAATGATGCCCGACAGCACCATCTGGCGGATCGACATGGAGCCTTCCTCAAGGCTGTGCGGACCCGGAACGCAGGCAACAAAACCCTTCACCCGGGATGGCGCCAGAAGCATCAGATGCCAGCCCACGCCGGCTCCATGCGAAGCCCCCATATAGAAGAACCGGTCGATATGCAGTTTATCTGCCACTTTGACCACATCTTCGGCAAACACATCGTACCAGCGTTCACCGTAGTCCTCCTCCACGTAAGAAGACGGGAAGAATCCCCGAAGTGTGATACAGATGACGTGATATCCCATAAAGGCGAGTTTCTGCTGCATGCCGAAAGGATAGAATCCCACCTGGGCGGAGAGGATATAGTTGTCCCCGCTTCCAAATTCTTCGAAGCAAAGGTCAACACCGGGCTCGATATTGATGTGGTGATATCCAAGTTTCCTCATATCCTGAAAATAGGAAACAGGCAGGTCCGGCTTATAGTCTTCGGCCGGATAATCCGGTTTCCATTCATCGATCCGGTCTTTCCCGACCACCGTATCCAAAACGCTGTAGTACGCTTTTTTCGCAAGGCACGGTCCCTCGAAAAGAAGCGGATGGCTGGTTTCTTTCCGGAACATGGTCAGCCACGAATTCTCGTCCAGCAGATTCCAGAAAGTCACCGCCGTAACATTGGCCTTCCCCTCATCTTTTGCCCTCACGATCATTTCGAAAAGCACTTTATACCTTTCGGCAAGTCTGTCCATGGATTCCTCGGATGGATCGGGGTTATGGATGTCCATTTCGGTGATCTGTACCTCCGGCATCAGTGCGCCGAACTGAAGAAGCGAGGTCTCATATTCCGCAAGATCCGGCTTGTCCATCAGAAGATGGGTCTGCATGCCCATGCCATCGATAAGCCCTCCTTCAAGAAGCGGCTTTAAGACCTTCTCAATAATCAGCTCCCTCTTCCATGGCTCGAAGGTATCGTAGTCATTATAGAAAAGCCGGACATCCGGATCAGCGTATTTTCTTGCAAACTCGAAGGATTTGATCACGAAATCCGTGCCGATGACCTCCGTCCACAGTGATTTTCGAAAATCACCGTCATCAATTACTTCATTGACGACGTCCCATGCATAGATTACGCCCGGGTAATTCTCCTGCATGAAGGAAAGCACGACTTTGATATAGTTCTCAAGCCTTTTGAGCATGGTTTCCCGATCGGTCAGGCCTTCTGTTTCATCGTAGTTTCTGCAGAAGAACCACTTCGGTGTCTGATTGTGCCAGACCAGTGTATGTCCCCGCATCGGGAGGTGATGCTCTTTGGCAAAATCCAGATAGGGCGTAGCAAAGTCAAAACGGAGCTTCGGTGCAAGATCGTATTTTTCCGGCTCCTTCATATTCGCTTCGTTATCCAGGAAAAACATCGGTTTCATGTCATTTTCCACTGTGAAACTGTTGAACTGGTCGAGCAGGAATTTCATGTTTGCCGGCGTCGACAGATTCATACGTGAAATAGCGGCACCGATCTTAAATCTATTTTTAAATGCGGTCTTAAGATCCATATTCATTTTCTCCGTAAATTGTATATTAGAATAATAATTCAATCGCCGGATATGGTCAAAGACCGCGAATCCCGATTCCTACTTCGCTTCACTGATATACTTATCCACACGGTCGTTAAGGAAGCGGATCACGTCATCCATCGACTTGTCTCCCGCATAGTATGCCGCCATTTCTTCGTTGATGATGTTCCGGATCTCTTTATCATCCATGTAGTACACGGAAAGTGTGGAGAGCATGTCGAAGAACTTCTGCTGCATCGTATCCGTGGATTCCTTAAAGCCCATGGTCTTCAGCTGGGATTTATCAAAAAGTCCATAGTCCATCTCAAAGGCATATATCTCGTTATAGTACTGGGAAAGCAAAGCGATCTCGGTCTTCATGACCTCTTTGTTGATGCAGAGCGAGGCAAACGACAGAAGATCCCCCGAGACAAACTTTCCGGAGAGCAGGTAATTGATAAACTTTTTGCATCCGTCCTGCCGGTCGGATCGGGCCGTCACGGAGATACTTTCCTGTGCCTTGAATCTCGGGCCCTGTGCCGAAACCGAGGGCGTACCGATGACAGAGAAAGCATCCTGTCCGTTTGCGCAGTTCTTGACGTAGTCCACATAATTTGTCATATGTACATATCTTCCGTCCGGTTCCGGACGCAATTCTTCTTCTGCAAAGGGGATGAACTCGTCCGGATCCCTCCGGTTTTCCGGAAAGTTCGCTTTAGCATATTCTGCAGCTTTCCGGAACTGCTCGGATTCAAAGTTGACCTTCTCGCCTTCTACAGCCGACTTGATGTCGATGCAGGACATCAGGAAGATATCTCTGTAATAGTATTCAGATTCCGGATAATCATACGGCTGTGCGCCGGAGAGCTTGCCACTGACATAGCTGTCGTACTCTTCGAAGGTCATACCCACTTTATCTTTTCCCACATCGTCTTCCTTCACGATCAGGCCTTCGACCTCGATGGTCACCGGAATGAAGTAAAGCTTCCCGTCCACCTTGCTGGCTTCGAGGATATTTCCGAAAAGGTTTTGCTTTACGTCTTCTTCTACAAAAGAACTGAGATCCACCAGCGTTTTATCGTTCATGGCTTCTTTCTTGTCCATGTTCACGACGATATCCGGACAGTCATCACTTTCGAGTTCTCGTACCAGCGTATAAGCCCGTTCGATCTCCGGATCCAGGATCGCAAATCCTCTTCCTGCCCGGATCCCTTCATTGTACTTGCCCCAGATCCGGATAATATACTCAGGATCCTCCGCATTGAAAGAAACGATCGCCTGGGAAAGATAGTCCGAGAACGAGCCGTCCAGCGGCGCACTGATCTCAATGACTTTTTTTCCTTCGTGGGGATTGGAAGATGCCTTCGTCAATACCAGGATCGTGAAATTCTCCGGCAAGATCCTGGCTGTCGGGAACCCGTCATCGCCATAGAAATACAGAACGATCTTTTCGTCCGAGAAATGGATAACACGGATATCGGTGTTCTTATCCGGATTGAAATCATAGAAATAAGGAGAATACCAGTTATTGTCCAGTACTTTTTCCTCGGTATTCGTCTCCACATTGTACTTAAAGATGTTGCCGAGTGTGTCTACCCGGAGAAGATCCCCCTGCGGCGTGCACTGGTAGTCGGTAAGGGTATCGGCGTTGTCCCCGCCCGTGACCCAGGGCGTCTTATTCGTGAACTGACCGGAAGAAAGATCCAGCTCGCAGGTATACTTCTCGCCCGACATCATTTCCACATTCGCGTAAGCCTTTTTTGTTTTCTCGTTATAGGAGAAGGCATCGATGTTACAGGGCCCGGACAAAGTCGACATATCCATCTCACAGATCAGCTTCATGCCTTCGTAAAAGAGAAGGAGCGTCTCTCCTGTTCCCAGGTCTGTGCCCTGTATGGCAGTATATCTGCCGACACATGTTGCAGAAGTAATAAAGGGGACCGCCTGTCCGTTTTTATCCAGTAAAGGCGTCATATCGGAAGCTACGCCCGTTTCCAGATCCACTTTGACAAAATCGGTCTCGAAGCCCCCGTTAAAAACTGCCACCAGGGCGGTAGCCGTTTTCCCGTCTTCGCTCGGGATAAGGGAATAGATCTCCTGTACCTGCTTATCTTCATCCGGGAACTTTATCTCCAGTGCTTTTTCCTTTGTACCCTGTTCACTGTACACATCCAGTTTCACTTTTTCTTCGGATGTGTCCAGATCGTATGTCGCGTAGGTACTGTAGATCTTTCCGTTGATATACTCTGCAGCCGTATTGGTCATCAGCATATCCGTGGCCGACTTTTCCATCTGGAGTGTAAAACGGGCAGAATCAAACCAGGGATCTTCTTTCGTTACTGTGGTATTTACTGTGGCATTTTTCTCTTTAGAAGTTTTCCGGCAGGATGTCATCATTCCAGAAACAAGAAACAGGCAAAGCACAACGGAAGCAACACGTACAGACTTTTTCATAGGTTCACCTCATGACCTGAATCTATTACGCATCTTCTGACTTTTCGATCTGATATTCCCCAGACAAGCCCCATTGTCAAGAATAGATTATCATATTCAGAGCGAGGATAAATGACTATCCCGTCATCTGTTTTGTACGTGCTGCTTTCGTAATTACTTACTGATTTTATTCTGATGCAAGGTTTTGAGCAGTACGCTCAAACCTCCGTAGAGGACACCGGCAATCGCCCAGACGATCCAGGTGATCTCCCATCTGTTGGTCAGAAAGCTCCAACCGAGATAGATGGCCGTGGCAATCATCCAGTAAAGAGGGGTGATCGCTTTCATCACCACATTGCCCTTTTCCTCTTTGCTGTAATCGCCTTCCTGAAGGAGCATGGAATACCCGTCCGTGATGATGCCTGCATTGACGATCATGAAGACGCCGATAGCGATACAGGCAAACATAAGACAGCAAAGGCCCATGTGAAGAGGCGTGTTGTTCTCATCGATCACGCCGCCGGCGAGAAAAGCGATGACACCGAAAAGAATGGTGACGGTTCCACCCGTGATGGCACGGATGAATTTACTTTTGAACTTCTCCGACTTATCCTTCACCAGTCCGTCCACACCATACTCGGTATCGAAGACTTCATTCTCGAGCCAATCCCATTTGGAACGCGCCATACCGGCCGGGATGAAAAAGATAAGAGATACCGCGACAATTGCAAGAAGCAGGATGATCCCCAGTCCGCCTGCGGCGTTTTCCGTCAGAGGAAGAATCCCCGCTTTCTGAAAGGCCATGATGCCGAGAAGCGGCACCGGGCACAGGATACTGATCAGGCATCCGATGGAGATCTTGCCTGCGAAATCGCGATTTTCGGCAAGGAAACGGTTGGCCTCCTCCATAGAGACCCGGCGCAGTTCTTTTCCCGCATCCTCAGAAGACTCGGCCGCGGGACGATCCTCTACTTCATCCTTAAGAAGGTAATCCGTACTCACATTAAAGAGCCGGCTCATCTCCAGTATGCGCTGCAGGTCGGGAACCGACTGGGCGCTCTCCCACTTGCTGACCGACTGTCTGGAGACGCCGAGCTTATCCGCAAGCTCCTCCTGCGACCAGCCGTTCTTTTTTCTTTCTTCCATTATTTTTTCTGCCAGGATCATGTTGTTACCTCACTACATTCGAATACCCTTTATGGGTTTTATAATCGCTGTTTGGTTTTTCATTTCTCAAGTCCGATGTGCACTCTCTTGATGGTTCGAATATACCAGAACCGCCGATTGCGCACTATAAAGCCGGCTTGGAAATATGTCAACTGACAGTTGCAACTGCGGATTTCAGCGGTTTCCTACGCCTTTTTCAGCAAAGAATCCACGATCCCTACGATCTCATCGACCGCACTCATCGTGCCGAGCGTTGCCTTCACGGTATTGGGATCCGTGATCCCTTCCTCACCCGGTTCAACATGGTCCTTGGCGCCGCCGATCTGTCCCGGCTTCGGAGCCATGCTGACGATGATCTTCTTCGGCTGTGCATCCACATACACGTAGTTCACGTCGTTTGCCCAGTCGTATACGATCACCTGACGCTCTTTTCCGAAGGCACGGATCCAGCCCATCCTCGGAGTACCAAGCGTGGACTCCTCACCGGACAGAAGCTCCAGCATCTTCGCATTATCCCAGCCTTTGGGGTTCTTAAATTTCTTGTAGCCATACGTTTCCGACCCGGCATTGGAAACCTCGTCATTAAAGCCTCCGGCCAGTTTAGAAAACAAGTCAAATAGTCCCATGTGAAACCTCCATCTCAAATGCTTTCACTGGGACTATTGTAACATTGTTAAGAACAAGATGCTCCTTGGTTATTTCATCTGGGATTCAATATCCGACAAACCGGCGTCTTTCATGAAGGTGTAGAACTCCTTAACATATTCCATATCACTGTCACCGTTAAAGACACATGCGGTAAGGATCGTTCCCTCGTATTTAACGTACATGCCTAATGCCGTCTTATAATCCTTCTCGGAGACCAGGAATAAAAGGAATTCATCATCCGTCATGGAATAAGCATACTTCAGATCGGATTCACCGGCCATTTCTTTCAGGTCCTCCTCGTCAAACATAAGGCTGTCCTCGGTCATCTCACAGAACACATCCCAGGCCTGATCCTCATCGCCGATCTCCATGACAAGTACCTGAATCGAAGAATTCCCTTTGCACTTGCAGAAAGCAGTCGCATTTTTGATATCGTCCGGATCAAGATCATCAAAGCCCCAATCGGTATCCTTGAGTTTATCCTGCGGGAAGGTATAGTAGGCACCTTCAGAGAACAGCTCCTCCGTTCCATCCATGAAGTCTTCTTCGAAAGACGTCTTCTGCTCATCGTTTGCTTCTTTTGCACCGCAGGCACTCTTGGCCGCACTGATCACGCTATTGGAGCGATCGTCAAACGTCACGGAATATGTCGTGTCGGGCTTGACCGGCGCGGGGTGGTTAAAGTCATCGAGAAGTTCATCAACATCAAAGTAGAATGCATCATAAGATAAATCATAGTACTCATCGTAAAGAGTCTCGTCGTATGGACCGACATACGTACAGCCAACAACGACATCCTCGGTGATGCTGAAATACATGCTCGATGCCATGTTGTAATCTTCTTCGGAGATGACGATCATACCGAATTCATCATCTTCCTCCAAAAATCCGTATTGGATATCTGATTCTTCAGCCTTTTTCTGTAGTTCGTCTCTGTCTATATCCAAACCGCCCTTAAGGATCTCATCATAGATCGCCTGAGCGGAAGCGGTGTCCTTGGCTTCCAGAACGAAAGCGAACAGATAGGCGTTCGCCGTTGAATCGGATTTACAGAATACCGCCGCATTCGTAAGGGTGTCCTCTGAAATCGCATCGATATCCAGTTTCAATGCTTTGAGATCAAGATCGGTCGGCGTAAAATACGCACCGGTCTCAAAAGCTTTGTCAGCCGGACTAAACTTCGGATTCAGGAAGGCCGCCTTCTGTGCATCGTTCGCTTCCACGGCATCGCTATCCCAGATCGCCCACTCGATCAGATCTTCCGCCGACCACTGGTAGATACTTGATCCCGTGTTGTTCGGAATCGTTTCCCATGGATCAGCTTCTGATCCTGTCGGAACTTGCGTTTTCTGGCTGGGATCGGAGGTATCCGTTGTTTCATCGGTTTCCTCTGTCGTCGTTTCCGTGGGCTTCTCCGTACTTTCCACCGGCTTGTCCGTTTCTTCCGTATCTTCCGTGTCTTCCGTCTTAGTAGTCTTCTTACTCTTCTTGGTCTTCTTCGTCGTCTCTTTCTCCGTACAGCCGGCCAGTGACAGAACCATCAGCGCGGATAACAAAACAGCAACACTTCGTTTCATAGTCTCTTTCTCCTTTTTCATGCAGCATGAAAAGCCGCTATCCTCAACGATTTTTGATTACCTATATAATGACAGAAAAGCAGAAAGAGAGCAAGTCTGTAAAAAAGCAAAATAAGATTCGGAATGTCGTACTTTATCCCGCCGGAACTATTCGATACTCTTCAGCGACTCAGTCATATCGATCCTTCTGATCTTCCCCCGCATCATGAAGTCGACGGCCAGGGAGAAAAGGATGACCAGAAGGAGAGAATACACATAACTCTGCGGAAAGATCAGGATCTTATACGTCACGATATCCATCTTGATCTGGGAGATAACAAAACGGTGCAGGAATATCCCCGTCGGGATCCCGACAACAAATCCGAGAAGACACAGTATGAAATTCTCACGGAACACATAGCTTCCGGTCTCACCTCTACGGAAGCCGAGGACTTTCAGTGTCGCGATCTCACGCGTCCTCTCGGCGATATTAATGTTGTTGAGGTTGAAAAGCACGATGAAAGCAAGAAGTGCGGCACAGATAATGACCAGGACTACGATGTAGTTCATCTTCTCCATCGTCTCCGAGAAACTCTTTCTGCCCTCTTCCATGATGGTCCAGGATTGCACATGATCTGAGGATGCAACCGCAGAGCCGTACTCGTACGGCTTTTCATTCGGAACGCGTACAAGTGCGCTGCTTGGTTTATATTCCTGTCCAAAAGCACCGGTATAGGTGGCTTCGTTTATGATGGCGTAATGGAATGTGTAGTTCTCGAAGATATATTCGATCCGGCAGGTGATCGTCTTTCCTTCTTCTCCATATTCGAGCGTGATCATATCTCCGACAGAAAGAGAGTTGCTCTCGGCAAGCTTGATGCTGATACCGATATTCCCTTCCTCGGGAAGGCTGTATTCTTCTTTCCCGTTATGCGGACGGACATAATTCAGGAACGCGGGATCATCGGCTACGAAGAGCTCCACATCGCGGATCGCACTCTTACTCGTGTGCTTCATGCGTTCCGTGCGGATCAGGATCTTTTCGGTGGTCTCTCCGATCTTCTGATCCGCTTCCTTAAGGATCGTCTCCATCTCCTCTACCGTTGCTTTGCCGTCAAAATCCACGGACACATCGTACGTCATGATCTCGTCATACTGGAAGTTAATGAGATTATTGATGGAGTCGCGAAGTCCGAATCCCGTGATGAGAAGTGCCGTACAGCCGGCGATGCCGATGATCATCATCCACATTCTTTTCTTGAAACGGAATACGTTTCTGGCAGAGACCTTGTGCAGGAAGGAAAGCCTCTTCCAGACCGGTGTGATGTATTCGAGGAAGATCCTTTTTCCGGACGGCGGAGCTTTCGGGCGGACCAGTTCGGCCGGGGTTTCCGTGAACTCGGAAAAGCACGTCACGATCGTCACGCCGACGGAGCAAAGAAGAGACACCAGAAGCGAGATCAGGAAAAGCGGGATCTCCGTCGTGAAGGTGATCGGCGCAAACCCGTACATCATGTCGTAGACCTTCCAGATCGTGAAAGGAAAGACTTTGGTTCCGGCTGCAAAACCGCCGACGGCACCGATGATAGAAGCGGATCCGGAATAGATGACATACTTCAGAATGATAGAGAACTTCGAATACCCGACAGCCCGCATCGTGCCGATCTCCGACCGCTCATCACTGACCATACGCTGCATGGTCGTCGAGCAGACGAGGGCCGCCAGTGCGAAAAAGAATATCGGAAAGACAGAAGCAATGCCGTCCACGATCTTGGCATCATTTTGGAAACTGACATACCCGACATTCGTATCACGCTTCAGGATATAGTAATCCGCGGATGAAGGGAAATCCATGAGCGAGTCCACAGATAAAGATAACCCCTTGATCGCCGCGCCAATCAGGGCATATTGTGCCTCCAGTTCTTCTTTGAGCCGGTCATAGCGGGCGTTGACGACCTCTTCCACACGTGGACTAAGTGTTTTTTCAAAGTCCGATATGATCTCGTCATATTCATCGGAAAAGGCTTTTTCATTTTCATCGATCTTCACATACGCTTCGGAATACGCATCAAAAAGAAGACCTTCCTTCTGTACATAGGCAAAATAATCGATCGAACCGTCTCCGATCTCACTCGTGCCTTTCTGGAAGTTCATGTAGTACGGTGAACGTACCCGTCCGACCACTTCGTATTCGGTATGGGAAAAACCGTCGGCATCAGAGAGGATCAGCGTATCACCGATATAGTCGGAAGGACAGGCATACGCATCGACCACGGCTTCATTATCATTCTCCGGAAGCCGTCCTTCGATGAGATCGAGGCAGTTGACCTCATCGGTCATCGTATGGAACCGTACGACCGATATGAGGTCTTCTTTTCCCTCTTCCTTATTCTTGCGCCGGGTCACGAGCCCGTCCTGAAATGCCGCGCCTTCACAGGCTCGAATACCGGGAAGGTCTCCGATCTTATTAACATCGTCATCATCCAGACCGATGGTCGAAAGGATACGGTAGTCATAGAGCACCTGTTCCCGGATATACTTGTCACCGGTCGCCATAAACGCCGGCTTAGTGCTTTTCAATCCGGCAAAAAAACCGACGCCCAGGGCAATGATCGCCAGGATCGCGATGTATCGCATCAGGCTGCCCTTGATGCATCGGAAAACGATCTTCCAATAGCTTTTCTTCATGACCGCCTCACCATTCGATCTCTTCAACGGATTTCGGATGCGGATTGATATCGTTGCTTTCGACCCGTCCGTTCTTGATGCGGATGACGCGGTCGGCCATGGCCGCCAGTGTCGAGTTATGTGTAATGATGACGACAGTCATGTGCCGTTCGGTACAAAGTCTGGCCAGAAGCCTAAGGATCGACTTTCCGGTCTGGTAATCAAGTGCGCCTGTGGGTTCGTCGCAAAGAAGGAGCTTCGGATTCTTGGCAACGGCCCGGGCAATCGCCACACGCTGCTGTTCGCCGCCGGAAAGCTGCGCCGGGAAATTCTTTTTTCTGTCTGAAAGTCCGACATCCTCCAGTATGGCATCCGGATCCATCGGATCCGACACCAGCTGCGAGGCCATCTCGACATTTTCGATTGCCGTAAGATTCGGAATCAGGTTATAAAACTGGAACACAAAGCCGACATCGGATCTTCTGTAGTCCGCAAGTGCCCTATCCTTAAGTGCCGAGATCTCCTGCCCGTCAAGAAGTACGGTACCGCTCGTCAGGGTATCCATCCCACCGAGAATATTCAGAAGCGTCGTCTTGCCGGCACCCGATTGTCCCAGTATCACACAGAGCTCGCCTTTTTCGATGGAGAACTCCGCGCCGTCCAGCGCATGCACTTCCACATCGCCGGTCTTATATATTTTCTTCACATCTTGAAATTCTATGTACGCCATTATCCGTCATTCTCTCCTCTATAAGATAATAGCGTCATTCATTTGACCATTCAAGTCAAAGTCATCTGACGGATTGACGGAAAATGCCGTTTTACAGTTCTTTGACCACAAGTGAAGCGCGATTCTGGATCGTCTTAAGGACCTCATCCTCGGTCCGGTCTCCGGCGAAATATCCGGCGGCCTCTTCACAGATGATCGAGGAAATCGAAATATCAGTAAAACCGCTTCTGTTTACACTCAGGAGAAGCTCTCGGACTTCGTCGATATCTTCCTGCGTGATGCGAAGTGCGAAGTCCAGCGCAGAGGCGTCAAAAACCGTCTCCCGTGCCATTCTCTCGTATTGTTTATTCTCCCGTTCCATTTCCATCAGGCTTTCTTTCTCAAACACATCTTTGTTGATCGGGAAACCGGGCAGCGCGGTGTCAGAACTTCCGGAGTATTGAAGGAATGACCGGATAAAATCCCATGCCAGATCTGCATATTTACTGGTCGCAACAATACCCAGAGACTCATACGAAGTGCAGGTCATTCCCGCTCCGTCAGGGGAAGGATACCCAAGGAAAGCCGTGCTTCCCGGAAGATCATCCCTGGCATCAACATACGATCGTACATCACCCACATAAACATCCGTTACGGCAAGAAGCTCCGACTCAAACTTCGTCCTTGTAAGATCCTCACCAACGATATATATACCATTGCCGATGTACGTTTCTTCCCATCCTTCGTCTTTCGGAAGCTCCTTGACACCGAAAGTTCTGGCGAGCTGAAGGATCCTTTTCATCTCGTCATTTTGGAAATCCACGGTCCGAAGGTCATAGTTTACGAAATTGTGATTGCACATAAGAAGCTTCATCAAGAAAGTCGAATACTCACTTGCTTCGATAAAGCTCACCTGTTCCGGAAGCGATTGCGATGCTTCTTCAAATTCATCGTAGGTCCAGCCGTCGCGGTTATGGATATATTTTGTGTTCACCTGCATACCGAAAAGAGTAAACCTAAGCGGTATATGGAAAAGCTTGCCGTTCTTCTCACATGACCGGAAGATATTATCGAAATAATCATCACGCGATAAACCGTTGGGACCATCGATGAAGGTATTGAGGTCCAGCATGATCTCTGAATTATTGAAAGTCGAATTCTCGGAAAACCCGTAAAGGATGTCAGGACCCGAGCCGGAAAGAAAGTCCAGATAAATGGCATTATACATCTCGGCAGGATCCGCTTCCGGATCAACGCCGTCATGATAATCTACCAGAACGGCCCGGGATTTAGAGGAAGTATCGCTGTTATATGCGTCCAGAAAATCCAGGAGTTCTTCGTCATAGGCCATATCGATTCCTCCGACAACAATGATCCTTTTCCCTGCATGGGGATTCTGCTTCGCCCGTGAAAGATGGATCACACTGGCATCTGTACCGATATTGGTATATCGGATACCCACAACAACGAGTTCATCTTCGCTTTGCGGATACATCGTGGATCGGCTCACATAGTTTCTCGGCACATCCGCATCATTCCAGTCGAAGACCTTCTCCAGTTCTCCGCTTTCAATGTCATAGCGGAAACATCCGTTTGACGATCTCACGAAAAGCCCTTCTTTCGTGGCCACCGGAGTGCCTAACGAGCTGATGATATTGGCGTCTATCCCCTCTCCCAGTTTCCCGGTTTCAAGATCCACTTCCTTGATCTGCAGATCACCATCACCATAGGTCGAGTATACGCCCGAAAGTACATAGTCCTTCCCGTTCTGCCGAATGACCGAGCCATCGATAATTCGTCCGAGATCCGAGATCTCTGCGGTCTTCTTGCCGCTCCGATCGTAGATCACCAGTTTCCCAAGTCCGCATACCGTATATCTTCCATCCGGAAGAACACCCATTGTTGCACTCGTACTTCCGTCTCCGAGAGCCGGCGGATCTTCCAGCTGCATATCTCTTAGTGTATTGCCCTGAGGGTCTACGATCGTGAGCAGTATCCCCATCGTTCCTGTCGTTCCGACATTGTTACTGCTGAGGATACAGATATTCCCATCGATATCGGAAGCAATATCATAAAGATCGACTCCTTTTGTTTCGATCTCTCTGATATAATTTCCCTTCTCATCGAAAAGCACTGTCGAGTGATCGTGGCATTCCATCAGCTGGCCGAAGTCGGCATCTTCCGGGGGTTCGTAGTCGACCTGGATCGATGCAACCACGACCCCATCTTCATATTCACATCGGTCAACATAATACATCTCCACCGTCTTCCCTTCCTTAAGCGGGAACTTCAGCGGATAAATGTCCGAATTGAAATATGGATCGCTTTCCAGTATTTCTTTACCGGAAACATAGTTTTCACTTTTATTGTATGCGTCTTTTTTCTGTTGGCTTTTCCTGCATCCCGACAAGGAAAACAGGAGCGTTCCTGCCAGAAGGCCTGCGGTCACATGTTTGATCGGCTGTGATGTCCATGGTTTTGACGTTTTCATAATAATCCTTCTCCTGCAAGCACATGGGAACCTAACTCAGCAACAGAATAGCAGAGAAAGGTCAAGGATAAATGACAAATGCGTCATTCATTATTCAGGTCCCGCATTCTTCCTCATCCCGGGAAACCGTTTCAACTCGCGGAAAAGCGAAAGGATCATAATGAGCGCGTACTATGATTCCCTGTCCGAATGGCTTATAATACGGTTATACGAAGCGTTTCGGGTAGAAGATAGATTATGTTACTAAAAAGGGGCAGCAGATCGGAATGGATGCAGCAAAAGTACTTGGGAAGGTAAGAACAAACAAGCTTCTCCGCCTGTTCTTATTCGAACTGGCGTTTGTTGTTTTCTGCTTTCTTCTTTGCCACCCGCATTTTGAAAACAATGACGACTTCGGATTACTGGGCGTGGTTTCAGGATTCTTCGGAGAATGCGATCCGCACATGGTATTCACAAACGTCCTTCTCGGTAAAGTCCTGGTCTTTCTCTATTCTCTTTGTCACAGTTTTAACTGGTATGTGGCTTTCCATGTCGCCACGATGTTCGGGGCATCTCTTGCGATCTCCTATGTTCTGCTGCCGGAGGAAGACGACAGATATGCCCTCTTCTGCATCCTGATGTTCCACGCTTTCTTTACCTATGAATGTTATGTCAATATGCAGTTTACCAAGACAGCCGGTATCTCTTCGATTGCGGGACTGGCCCTGATCATCCGTAACGTCACGAAGGAAAAGATCTCCCCGATAGGAATCGGGTTCGGCGTTCTGCTTGCACTGATCGGCTCCATGATCCGCTTCCAGGCTTTCCTGATCGCACTATTCGCTGCAGGGGTCTTCTACCTCGTTTACCTTTGTTTTCAAAAGCCGGCCTTCAAACGCATCCTGATCATTTCCGTGATCCTGGCCCTTACCTCCGGTCTTTGTCTGGGCGCCAGATTGTACGATCGCGCAGCTTACACAAATGACGACGAATGGGGTCCCTTTATGGAATATAATGCGGAACGGGCCAAGTTTACCGATCGGCCCTTCCCCGTATATGCCGACAATGTCGAATTCTACGAATCCCTCGGTCTTTCGGAGAATGACGTATATCTATTCTCTCACTGGACTTTCGACGATCCGGATATCTGCACGCTCGATCTGATGAAAACGATTGACGCCGAGAAAAAAACTCCGCCTGTTTCCGATATGATCAAGACCTTCGGCGCAAAGATCCTCCCCGGGATCTTTCAGTATAACTTCACGGTACCGGTCCTTCTTTCGATCGTTCTGGTCATCCTGAAAAAGCGGAATAACCTTCTCCTGCTTCTTCCCTCTGTATTTGTGATCGGTGTCTTCTGCACGTATTTTCTTCTGGTACAGCGCTATCTTCAGCGCCGCGTCGATATCGTCGTCGCCATGTCCCTGATGGTAATGCTCTGCTTCTTCTTCCGGAAACAGGCTATAACTGCAGAAGGTGAAAACACAGATGTGCAGGCAGAAGACGAAATTGCCTCAGGAAAACCAAATTTGAAAGGAAAGTCTTCTTCCGTCTTTGCCCTTCTTACCGCGGCGGCGATCGCCCTGAATATCGGACCGATCTCCGGAAGCATCAGCGACACCTTTAAGCATCGGACTGAAGCAGAACAGAACTATCGCGATATGTACGAACGGATGTACGAAGACGAGGAGCATTTCTATGTTATCGTGACACTATGCGACCGCTCCTTCCCGGTATACAGCATCTACGATGATTATCCGCTTTACTACTTCGGCAACAACTACTGGACAGGACGCTGCATGACACGCTCCCCGATCGTCGAAGCCCAGCTGGAAAAATACGATGTCCGCAATCCTTTCAAGGACGCGGTCGATAATCCGGTCGTCTGCTTCGTATCCAACGAAAACTTCAAGAACAAGATCGTAAGATACGTCAACCGCCACTATTGCGAAGGCGTCCAGATCGAAGTCGTCGAAACCGTCGAAGACATCCTCATCTATCGATTAGTCTCGCCGGAAGAATAGGGGGGTCTATGTCACTCGAATATCTGAAAAATGTAAACCGGATCGAGTTTACCGTTACCATGGCCTGTACGGGAAAGTGCAAGCACTGTTCGGAAGGTGATCACATCAACTGCGCCGGCCACATTGATGAGAAGATTGCCGTGGAAGCGATCCGTAAGATCTGCGATTCATTTCGGATCGAATCTCTCATGACTTTCGGCGGAGAGCCTCTTCTTTACCCGGATGTGGTCTACGCGATCCATCAGACGGCGAAGGAAATGGAAATCCCCCGCAGGCAGCTGATCACAAACGGGTTCTTTTCGAAAAGCACTGAAACGATCGGGCAGGTTGCAAGGGAACTTTCTTCGAGCGGAGTCAATGACATTCTGCTGTCAGTCGATGCTTTTCACCAGGAGACCATACCGATCGAGCCGGTCATATGTTTCGCCAATCACGCCGTAAAGGCCGGCATCCCCATCAAGCTCAGTCCGGCCTGGCTGGTCAGCCGCGAGGATGACAACCCGTACAATGAAAAAACACGGGATATCCTCCGGATGTTCGATCCGCTTTCGATTCCTGTCGGCTCCGGCAACGTGATCTTCCCAAGCGGCAATGCGCTCAAATATCTTCGTGAATATTTCGCCGAGGACGTTGAGGTCTTCTCTCCGTACGAAGAGGACCCCCGGGACATCCGCTCGATCTCGTTCTCACCAAATGGAGACGTCCTGGACGGAAATGTCTATAGAACAGATATTTTGGATATCCTCCGGAACTATCAGCCGTAAATCATCGGAGCTTCTATCAGGAATAGTCTTTCACATTCCAGGTATTACCGAGATCGTCGCTCATTTCGCCGGTTTCGGTATTGACTTTCACCTCGGAAAAGTACACATTCGCGTCCTTTCCATCCTGTGATCTGACCACGAAAATGTAACCGTCATCCGTGACCTCGATCTGGCTGTCAAAAACCATCAGATGCAGATGTGTCCCGGCCATTTCATCGTAAAATGCGTAAACGGATTTGATGTACTTTTCCGCATCGGGATAAAGAGTATCTTCAGAAGATGCAGTCGAAGAAGCTGTATCTGTCTCTTCGCCGACTGCCTCCGGTGCATTCTCCGATGAAACGGCAGCCGTAGACTCAGTTGCCGCTTCTGTTGAAGTTTCGGCTGTTGTTTCTGATGTGGCCTCGGATGTTACTTCGGTTACCGCTTCGGTCGTAGCTTCGGTTGTATCTGCAGCTGTGGCTTCGGTTGTAACCTCAGAAGTTTCTTCCGACGTTTCCTCTGTCGTCGCTTCTACTTTATCCTCTTTATTTGTCTTTTCCTTAGACTTCCCGGTTTCCTTCTCCGAGGCGCATCCACTTAGTGCCAGTGCAGACACCGCCAGAATGATTGCAAGCTTATTTCTCATTGTCATATGTTTTTTCATGTTTCTTCCTCCCAAAACCCGGCCGGAATCCGACCGGTCCTAAACTGTTCCCTATTCTACCAACAAATGTGCACCGAAAAATAAGCAAATTGTCATTGAATCCTTCAGACTATCGTGATAGTATGGACTATAGAAATAGTCTGAACATGGTTTCAGGTGTCGAAACCAGGCCGGAACCGCGCATTGGAGGAAGAAGATGCAGGAGAAATTATTTGACAGCGAAGCGAAGATCATGGAGATCATATGGGAAAGAGGTCCTCTTTCGGCAAAGGAGATCAGCCTGATTGCCGCAGATTCTATCGGCTGGAATAAGAATACGACCTATACCGTAATCAAGAAGCTGGAGGCAAAAGGTTTCATCCGAAGAGATGAACCGGGCTTCATCTGCACTCCTTTGGTTTCCCAATCACAGATGCAGAAGAAAGAAGCTGAATCCCTGTTGAAAAAGGTCTTCGGAGGCTCGCGCAAAGCCCTTTTCTCCGCACTTCTCGAAGATGAGAAGTTATCCGACAGCGAGATCGAAGAACTGCGGAAACTGATCGATAAAAAGTAACACTTATTACTGATTGAAAAAACTTCTTAATGAAAGGATAAAACATGCAGGGAGAGATATTCTACTGGATCTTTAATATGAGTATCATTGCATCTGTCATGGGACTGATCGTTCTTGTTCTTCGCAAGCTCCGGTTCATCCCCCACAGAGTATCGGTATTTCTTTGGATCATCCCCTTTATCCGCATGTGCATCCCCTTTGGGATAAACAGCCGCTACAGCCTGATGACGCTGATCTCCCGCTTTACGACCCGTACGATCACGGTATATGAGCCGGCGGAAGGTATCGCGTTTTCCTATTCGAATACTCTCCGGGCGGCGAACAGTTATTTTCCCATCACATATAAGGTCAACATTCTCGACACAGTCTTCAAAGTCGCGGGATCGATCTGGATCGTTGTTGCCCTTTCCATACTGATATCACTGGGGATCCTGTATTTCTCAACGATACACGAAGTGCGGGATGCTAAACTTCTTGAGAAAAATATCTATCTTTCGGACAAGGTTACAAGTCCCGCGGTCTACGGAATCATCCGCCCGCGGATCATTCTGCCCGAACCCTATGCGGCCGGGGATCTGAAGTATGTTCTTCTCCATGAAAGAACACATATCCGCCGCCTGGATAATCTTTGGAGATTACTGGGTTTTATGGCCGCCGCTATCCACTGGTTCAATCCCCTTTCCTGGGTTTTTCTGAAAGTGTTTCTTTCCGACCTGGAACTTGCCTGTGACGAACAGGCCGTCGCCCGGTGCAACGAACAGGACAGAAAAGAATATGCGCATACACTTCTGAAGAGCGCTTCGAGCAAGAGCCTTTTCGTATCGGCTTTTGGCGGAGCCAAAGTCAGGACGAGGATCGAAAATATATTGTCACAAAAACCGATGACCGTCTTATCTTCCGTCGGATTTACGGCACTGATCGCGGCCATCTTATACGCCCTGCTGACGAATGCAGGATAAGAAAGGATGCTAGAAAATGAGAAAAAAACTCATCTCCATATTGATTATCGCTTTATGCTTCGCGCTGCTCGCTTCATGTGCCCGGAAGGACAAGGAAAATACAATGGATACTAAAATCATGGCGCGAAGTGCAGTAACTCCCGTCGAACATCTGCTCACGAAGGTATGTCCTGCCGACGACGCCCTGGCCCTTGCCAAGGCTGCCGACGTTGTCGTCTTTGAATTCAAGGGATGCACTTCCGGACAGGAGGTATGGGATGCCTTCTATCAGAAGGTCAGCAATAACGAACCGGCGACAGTTCTTTGCGCGTATTATTATACTTTGGACCCGTCCAATATGAGTGCGGAACTGTACGAACAGGAGAAGGATAAGTATCCCGTACTCTACCTCTACGATATCGTATACAACGGAGAGCAGTTCACGGTGACGATCCGGGATAGTTCGAAAGCCGATTATGAATCGAAGGAGACATATAAGCATATCATCCACTCGACCGGTGAGGCCCCGGACACAGCACTCTATCGGAACTACGATTATTACATTCTGGTGGATGATCCCGAACTGACATGGGAACAGATCGAAGGATGGCTTTTCAGTTCACAGTGGATGGAACAGCCCAAGTATTGCACGGTGTATTCGAATTACGAAGGCTGGATCGACTAGGATCAGGCCTGATCGCCCGGAAATTCCGGGATCCCGGGTCCGAACGCCCGGGATCTCCGGAAGGACTGGTCATTCTACCAGCGGTCTCTTGAGGTGCCGATAGAATATCGCTACAATGATTTCAATCAGTAAAAGGGGGACCGCTTATGAAGTTTCCGGAAAGAAAAATCGAACTGAAGGACGGAAGGACATGTATCCTCCGGCCCAATGCTCCCGATCTTGCCGAGGAGATGCTCGAGTATCTGAAGAAGACTTCGGCCGAGACTCCTTTCCTTCTTCGAAATCCTGACGAGGTCAGATATACACTCGAAGATGAAAGACGGATCCTTGCGGATCTTCTTGAAAATCCCTACGTAATCATGATGGCGGCAACCGTCGATGGCAAAGTCGCCGGAAACGGCAGCATCAGCGGCATCGGCGATAAGCGCAAGATCTGCCACCGCTGTTCCCTCGCCATCGCACTTTATGAGGAATACTGGGGTCTGGGTATCGGTACGGCCATGATCGGCTACATGACCGAGCTGGCTAAGGAGGTCGGCTGGCATCAGGTCGATCTGGAAGTGGTCGCCGAGAATAAACAGGCACAGGCGCTCTACAAGAAGTGCGGATTCATCGAGACCGGAAGACGTCACCACGCGCTGCTTTTTGACGATGGAACATATCACGACGAGATCCTAATGTACAAGGATCTTAAGGAGATGAACTGATCACTCTTTGGCGGCTGCGGCTTCTTTCTCTTTTTCTTTCGCTTCCGCACGCTCCCGTTCTTTCTTTCGCTTTTCCAGCCAGGGGATCAGGCTCTCTCGATAAAGGATAGCCATGACCGCCGTAAACGGAATGGAGATCAGAATGCCGATCGGTCCGAAGATCTTTCCGCCGATAATGATCGAGATCAGTGAAATTACGGCCGGGACGCCGAGAGAGTCACCGAACAGGTGCGGCTTCACCACATATCCGTCAATGGTCTGAAGGACACAGGTAAAGATCACGAAGATCACGGCATACATCGGATTCTCAAGAAGCAGGACAAATGCGCCCATGATGCAGCCGGCGATCGGACCGAAGGTCGGAAGGATATTCGTCACACCAACAATAACGGAGATCAGGACGACGTTCGGAAGCCCCGCAATCAGCATAAAGATGGCATTAACGATACCCACACCGATTGCCTCCAGGATCGTATAGCTGATGTATTTGGAGAAGATCGCATTACTGCGTCTTAGAAATTCCGTATGCTTCTGATACTGTTCTTCCGTCAGGAGTGCGCGGCGGAAATGGTCGATCCCGGAGAAGAGCCTCTTCTTCCCCGCCAGGAAATACACGGCCAGGATCACGCCGATAAAAGCATTTAGAAGAATATTCCAAACGCTTAAGACCGTATTCATCGCCCGGGACAGATTCTGCGTAAACTCCGCGATCCACTTATCGGTCTGGGCATAAAGATTCGAGGTCCACTTCGTTGCATGAAGCTGAATATTGTATCCCGCGGCATACTGATCCAGCTTGTCGAGATTCTCTTCGACGATCGATGTATAGTTCTGAGCGTTAGAGATAAAGTGAGTAATACTCGCCAGCATCTCCGGAAGGACCAGCCAGAAGAAAAGCCCCAGGGCCAGTAGCACGAGGAAGATCGAGACAACTACCGACAAAACATAACGGAACCTGGGACGGCTGATTTTCTTAAAGACTTTGTTCTCAAAGAATACTACCACCAAGTCGATAAGATACGCGATGATGACACCGATGATGATCGGGGATACGATCTGAGCCACATGCGAAAGCCATGCAAGCACAGCGGAAAGGTGTGTCAGTGTCAAATACGCCACTACACCGGAAATGGCGGCCAGGGAATAGGCGCCCCATCTGTTTCTTAGGGCCTTCTTTAATCTGCTCAAAACTTCGTCTCCTCAAAATGTCAGTGCAACTATTATAAGACCTCAACGAAAGAAAGGAAAGCCAAAATCCGAAACTTAGTCCATCTTCTCCCCGGCCATATAGATGGCACGTCCGATCTGGCCGGCGATGAATTCACCGGTATTCGTGATCGACTTATCCATCTGGCACACCAGGAACCCATAGTAATTCTGACGATAAAAGATCGGAAACGTCGCTGATTCTTTACACTTCTCCGGAAGCTCGACCCGGTGGTACATCTCACCGAGGCGTCCGGCACGGCGTTCTTTCGGAAGCACGTACAGTTCTCCTTCTTTTGTCACGGCACAAAGACGGATATATTCCGGGAAGATATCTTCATCGCCCTCCTTGAAGGGTACAGGGTTGTCGAAGAAGAAGAGCGCGGAGTTCTTCAGTCCAAGCTTGTTGAACCGTCCGATGATCTCCTCAAAGTCCGCATCGCCCAGGCCGGAGAAGTCCGTAATATCGACCATGTAGTCCTGGAGATTCTGCCGGTATGCGACCAGATCACTGTTGCTCGACACAATGTAATCAGCCTGGGATGCAATCGCACAGTCACGCATGTAGGTGAAAAGGCGGTTGATATAGACATTACTTCCGGCGCTGTTTGCACTCTGGGCAATATTGACGCTCGCCTGAAGTCTCATGATGCTTTTGACGAGTTTACCCGCGTCCGTATAATCCATGGCGCCGTTTTCAAAGAAGATACGGATCATATCCTTCGCTTCGTGGAAATCCTCGACACTCATATACTGCTGCTTGAGTCCCAGAAGGATCATGGAGATGAATTCCTTGAAGAGACGTTTGAGATTAACGGATTCCCGGCTGATATGTTCATAGCGGTAACGGTAGAAGCAATCATCGAACATACGATAGATGAAGTCCGTATCGATGTTATGCATCTCCATGGTGGTATATTCATACATCTCATAAGGGAAAGATTCTCTTCCGTAAAGACATGTCGGAATCTTGACGGACTCGACCCTCTCCCCGTTCATCATGCTGATCAGGAGTTCCAGGGATTTCCTTCCGAGCGTTGCTTCACCCGCACCGATGGAAGAAAGTGTAGGGATCATGCGTCCGGCCATTTTCGTGTTGTCAAAGCCGAATACCATAATATCCTTACCCGGAACCAGTCGCCGTCTCGCCATCTCCTCATAAAGGCCTACGGCCACGGAGTCATTGACACAGAAGATCGCCTGAACATCCGGATTACGGTCCAGAAGGATCTTCGCCTCCTCCTGCGTATTGACGGACATTTCCGTCGGGACATAATTCCGCTCTTCGAAGGTAACGCCTCCATCACGAAGCGCCTGAATATAGAGATCTTTACGCTGAAGGGAATCGAAATTATCCGCACGTCCACCCATCATGCAGAACCGGGAGAATCCATGCACATTGATCAGGCAATCCACAGCTTCCTTGATCCCCTGGGCATTATCGTAGTTTACTGAAGTGTAGCCATTGATCTCACAAACGGAAAAGACGATTGGTATGTCGATATCCGTTTTGAACCTTCGGTCCACCATTTCCCGGCTCGGGTCTGTCATACTTCCCAGGCAGATGATCAATCCGTCAAAACGGCACCGCTTCTGAAGCTGATAGATGGCATTATAGGTCGTAAGATACTTGTGATGTCTCTCGTCCTTATCCTTCGTCAGGTCGAACTGTCCGGAGATCACCACGAGGTTATAGTTTTTATGCTGGCGGATACCGCTCAAAACATTCTGGAAGATTTCTTCCGCAAAGTCCGTATAGATGTTTTCCAGGATCAGTCCGATCGTCTTCTTGCCGCTATTTCCGATCATTCGCGCGCCTCCCCATCAGACTTCCGGAATATCGATGTCCGGAGAAGGCTTGGAGAACAGATACCCCTGTGAGTAATCGACGCCGTAGCTGACGACCTTCTCCTGAATGTCTTCATTCTCAACATATTCTGCCACGATGCAGATCGTCTTACTGGCCAGTTCTTTCCAACCGGAGATCAAGGCCACGATCGCCTCCGAATCCTTGCTGATACAGCAGTTACGGATGATCGAGCCATCGATCTTAAGGAAATCCGAATGGATACTCAAAAGGTGCTGCAGATTCGAAAAACCGCTTCCGAAATCATCAATGGATACCATACCGCCCAGATCATGAACCCGGTCCACAAAGGCCACCAGTTCATTGTAATCGTCGATATCCTCATTCTCCAATATCTCAAAGATGAACTGCTCCGGATAACGCACCTGCGAAAGACTGTCGAAAATAAGATCCAGTATCTCTTTATTCTTGATATCACGGACACCCAGATTGATGCTGACACTATAGCCTTCCACATAGCGGAAGCGGTCGAAAACTTTACGGATCATGATCTTCGACATCTCGTCATAGAGCACTCCGAAGCTTCTGGCAATATCCAGGAAACTGTTCGGGTAATAGACCTTCCCTTCCTCATCCATCAGCCTCATCAGCGATTCATAATGAAGGATGCGTTTCTCCTTGTTGTCGTAGATCCCTTGGAAATACGGGATCACTTTATCATTGGCGATCGCGTAGTTGATCACATTGATCATGTGATAGCGCTCGCGGATGCTTTCCTCATCGATGTTATCCTCCAGCGAAGCATCGCAGACATAGAACTGCATGTTCTTGTTCATCATGAACACTCGTGAGGAATTATATGTCGGCCACAGATTCTCCGTCGTACATCCATCGATCACGCAGAAGATCGGAACGATCGCAATGAAGTCTTCCGAATACTCGAAAAGCTCTTTCTGAAGCGTTTCCATATCCTTCTGGAATGTCGACAGCGATACGCGGTAGGATGGCTCGGCGATCGCCACCTGCCAGCCGTCCAGCACATACGCGTGATATTTCTTGGACCGAGCATAATTGAGGCACTTGCCGACATAGTTCTTATACGTAAGATCGATCAGGTGCTCAGAGAACACACTCTCCATCTCAGCTTTCTCCAGTACCGTGATAATACATACCCGATCGTAGCCGCGGAGCTTGATATCCATATTCATGGCCGCTTCGTTCGGAACTTCCTCATTCTCGGAATAAAGAAGTTTTCTTTCACAGTCCTGAACGAAAGCGCGGAGCCTGTCGGCATTCTCCATGCCGCTGTGCGCTTCAAGTTTGCCTTCCACTTCCATCAGGAAATTGAGCAGTACCTCGTTATCTTCCATCAGAGACTCCGTATGCGTAAATGCATAGGGATTGAATTCCTGCGTGAAGGGTTTCTCACCCATGACCGATACGACAAAAGTACTGTTCGCGAACGTATTTCTGCCGTTAACGAAAGCGATCTCCCCGGCCATGACGCAGCCGCAGGCATTGGAGTTCTCGTAAGCCGACAATTCCCACTTCACACAGTTGGTATAGAACAGGGATCGGGCAAGGCCCGTATAGGCGAAAATGGTCTCGGCCTTCTCGAAGTTCTCGATCCGTCGGAAAAGGCCGCGGTTATCCGCCACGATCTTGCCGTCATAAATGAATGCACGGCGCACCTTTCTCCCCGGCCGGATGGAGTAATCCGCACGAAGATAGTCCCTTCTCTCCGCCGTATCCAGATCTTCCCGGATAGCATACTCCTGGGCGTTCTGCGGATCATTCTTCGGAAACATCTCCTGAAGTGTCGTATTCTCATTAAAGTGGATCAGGATCGGGATCTCCTCGGTATCCGAAAAGACATACGGGAACAGCGTGACCAGCTTCGGGTGTTCCTTAAGGATATTATTCAATCCCAGCTGGAAGGTATCGAGAGCATCATTATCGTTGATCTTCAGAATCGCTGACTGGAACGTGTCCGTGATCTCCGATTCCTCTCCAATGACCTGTACGCCGCTTGCGTATGAAACGAAACTCTCCAGTTCCGTTCCAGAGAAGGCCGCCAGAAGGATCGCATGGTCAGACCACCCGTTTTCGTTAAAAACGTACCCGTTTTTAACGGAATCATCCTGGGACGTCTGCGGACGGGACGCCACGCCTCCGATCATCGGAATGCCCGGGAATGTGTCATTGCACTTGTCCACAAATGTGTACATATCCATATATCTTCCGGCAATCACCGTCAGAAGAAGTTTCGTATCATCGGAAAGGAGTTCCTGCTTGATCTGACCGCAAAGAAGCTTCGGCGGCATCGCCATACCGCTCTCTCCGTCTGTAAAGGAAAGCATATCCGAGCGGATCCTTCCCTCATCCATGATGGTTACGGAAACAACACACTGATTCTGTGCATAACGGCCCCAGTTGATGACCGCAGAAGTACTGGTTCCGAAGATGACCGCTTCCGGAACGATACCCTTGATAAATTTGGCGAGGTCCACCGCCTCATCGGCCAGATGGATCGCTGTATGTATACGGATCAGGATATCTCCCTTCTTGGAAGAGAGATTCAACTGTCGTAAAGTCTCTGAAAGCCTGGCTTTCGAGATGTACTGAAAGTTCCAAGTAAACATGCGCCTAATCCCTCCCGCACATGACTTATGGGGCATAACCCAACAAAATAATTATACATCGGTCGGAAGTAGATTTCACCGTCTCGCGCAAAAAGATTTGATAACATTCTGTGAATGAATTAAGAAGAAATCTCTTTCATAATCGTGCTCGCCCGGTTCTGAATACTGCGGCTGACTTCCTCAGTGCTTTTGTCGCCGGCAAAATAGGCCGAGGCCTCTTCCCATACGATATTCATGATGGTCGGATTCATGAGTACCGGCGTCGTTACCTGTTCGATCAGCGTATTGAGAAGCAGTACATCCAGGTCTGAAAGCGGAGCATGCCCGATCATATCGAGGTCTCCGCCATATTTCTTGAGGTCTTCCTCGTATTTCTCCATATCCATCTGCATTGACGCATCCTCACTTTCGCGGCAGATACTGATCCCCCGCATCGAGTTTTCACGAAGATTCTGTGTCTGCACTTCCGGAGACAGAAGGAACCGTACGAAATCCCACGCCTCATCCTTCACCTCGGAAAAAGCCGAGATCGCCACTGACATCTCTGCCTTAGCCGAGATCCCCGACCCATTCGTGGTCGGCCAGCCGATGAAAAGGCGGTTCCCCCTGCAAAGGTCGGTGTATCTTGCCAGTTCCGCAAGACATGTGACGCGGATCGGAACCATGGCGGAAAGCCCGTCCTGCATGATCATATCCGCCTGACTGTGATGTGTCCAGCTGTCATACTCATCGAAAAGCGCTGTCAGCTGATCGTCACTGACCGTGGTCTTACACTTCCCGGCTATCTGAAGGATCCTTCGGAAAGCATCGGAATCGAAGTTCACCATGCCGGAAGAATAATCCACAAAAGTGTTCATGTCATGGGACAGAAGTGCCATCAGCACTTCCATGGAATCATAACTGAAATTCAGAAACGGCGATGCCTTTCCGGAAAGGAAATCGATCTTTTCTTCGAACTCCTCACATGTCCAGCCGGAAACATCCCCCAGCAAGTCCGGGTTTCCGACCAGAAGATCCAATTCGAGGGTCATCGGGAGCTGGTAAAGCTTACCGTCGACCTCGAAGGCACGAAGAATATTGTCATAGTACCGGTTTCGGTCGATCCCGTTCTCCCCATCGATATAGGTATTCAGATCGACCAGGAGCTCATCAGTATCGAATTGCCCGAACTCTGAAAAGTTCAGAAGAATATCCGGACCGGTCCCCGAACGCATCGCCAGAAGAACCTGATCCGCCGAATCCCCGAGGACCTTATCGTAGTATGAACCTCTGAAAGTCAGACCTGTCGGCTCCAGCACGACCCGCGACTTACTCTCGGGGGACGTGTTATATTCGATGATCCTGCGCCGATAACTGTTATAGATGCCGTTGATCCCCACCCGGATGATCCGTCTTCCCGCGTAGGGATTAGTCTTTTCCTTCTGAAAATGACTGATCCGCAATGATTCTTCGCCATCATCATCCATATTCATATCCGCAATGTAGAACTCTTCTTCCGACAACGTCAGTACGAAAGTGCGCTCGCTTTCGTATATCGGAAGGGAATCCGTATCATTCCAGGTCATTACCATCTCCGTCGTGCCGTCCGGGTCATTTCTTCGGATGCCCTCGCTGTTTCCAAGATCATAGAAGATCTCTCCCGATTTCAACGGCTGCCTGAGGTATCCAAGCTGATGATCATAATCAATCACCGGCTTCAAATCGCCTGTATCGGGATCGATCTCCTGAAGACAATCATGAACGGTCGATCCGGTTTCCGTATATTTGACATCGTAATAATGTACATAGCACTTCCCGTCACGATACAGCAGACCGTAACATTGATTGACCAGCGGGTTTTCCTTCACGATTTTTCCTTCGGAATCGACGATTATCAAAGTCCAGTTCTCAGCCAGCGCATAGGTTCCGTTTCGAAGACAGGTTATACTTCCTGCGTAAATATCTTTGGTGGTTTGAATAGATATTTTTTTCTGTCTTGTCCCGTCCAACCCGAAGATGACGATCTTATAGGAATACTTCTGATCTGCCTTGCTAAAGCTCTCCAGAAGTGTCACCAGCTGTCCGTCTTCCGATGATGTCATCGCACGGACCCTCTCTTCACTGTCGATATCCAGAAGACCTTTTGCCACAAAAGTCCCGTCGTACTTGAAGAAAGCGATTCCGCCTTCTGCATAGTCATTGAACATAGCCTGAAGCTCATACATCCGCTGCAGATCCTCCGGATTTCGGGGATCAAGATCATACATCTCCTCATCCCTGGCCTGAAGCTGATCCTCAGGAATCTCATAGAGAAGACCATAGGTAACGGCCAAATATGTATCTTCGGAAAACAGATCACCGTATGTGATGACGTCGACTTCTCTATTCGGATCAGTCGGAATCAAGGCATCCATCGTTTCACAGGAAAAATAAGGGGTACTCCCCAAAACATAGTCCGATTGCAAGGCTGCCGCCCCGCCACCGGACGGATCTGCAACATTACCGGATTCATCGGTCAATGGCGCCGTTTTCTTGCAGGAAGACATAGAAAACAGCATGGCTGTGATCAGGATCATTGAACTAAAACGGCATCTTTTCTTCGAATCCATATGCACAGACTTCTCTGCCACCTTCCTGCGTAATCTCCCCTCCTTCAGATCTTCTTCCGACCTCAGGGGCTCACTTTCATTATAGAGGCCGTAAATTGCAATGCAATTACAAATCGATGAAACCCGGCATAGAAATCCGCATAATTGGCCTCTACGAACCATGCATCACGTGTCTCTTTGAACCATGATCAAGTGCCGCTTCATGCAGCAGACCCGCAAATCTGAATAGCAGTTTTGCGGGTCTGTTGCATTGGTTTGAGACTACGCCTGTCTCATAATGTGGAGTGGTGAATCAGGTTTAGGAGGGTACTTTTATTTACTCCACATTCTTAAGCGCGTCAGCAAGCGGGATATTCTTAATTCGTTTCATGTCGAAGAACGCCACGATCGCGTAGGACACGACAAGGATCATGATCATCTTGACGATACCAAACGGGCTGATGTAGATGTCGAACCAGCCGTTCATGTTGTTCATGTAGAGCCGGAAGACGATGGCCAGTCCGAAGATCGCCAGCGCCGCAGTCAGGATCGCACTGACCACTACGACCAGAGATGTCAGGAGGACATAGAGACTGTTGATCTCTCCGTTCTCGTAGCCCAGCACCTTGACCATGGAGATGGAGGTACTGTTCTTTTCGATAATGATCTTGGTCAGGAGATACATCATCAGGACCGCCATGATCAGGCATACGTAGGCGATCATGTCCATCATGTCGCCCATGGAGTGGTCAAGCTGTGTCGCGATGCTCATGACGTCTTCCAGTGTTACCACTGTGTAGATGTTTTCATAGTCGATATCCGAGATCGCCTGGGACGACAGGTATCCGGTAAAAGCGCCTTCGTCATGCTGGAATATTTTGTTGAAATTGTCTCGCGGCATGAAGACGCAGAGTGCGCCGTCGTAGTCGTAGATTCTCTTGATGACAAACTCGTAGGACTTGTCCTCGTACTTCTCCTTCAGCGTGAAGGTATCCCCTTTTTTGAGGTTGAACTTCTTCGAATACGGTGAAGAGATCCAGACCTCATTTCCGGCCAGGGCCTCTGTGATCTTCATGTAGCGGCTGCCCTCCGAGTAGCCGTATACGCTGATCTCCTCCCCTTTATGTGCACCATCCACGGTCTGAAGCGAAGTGACCGAATACTTCTCTGCGCTTTCTTCCGAGGTCTCGATGACATTCCCTTCTTCATCCTGATAACCTTTCAGGATGTACTGGTAATTGCAGAGCAGATTCTCGTCCATCGAAGCCTTATAGTGATCGATGGTCTCCGGAAGGCCGATAGAAAAGGCCAGAAGGAGCATAACAAAGGCAATGCCGCAGAAGAGAACGATGTACCCACCGGCATTATCCATCAGGATACGGAGACGGAAGCGTTTCAGGAAGCTCCAGGACGGAAGGCGTCTGGCCTTCTTTCTCTTTGAGGTAGAAAGGTCGCGGCGCAGGAAACGAAGCGGCGACAGACGGAGTTTCCTGTAGATCACGAAGAAATTCACCACCGCCATGAGGATGGTCGGCATAAAGGTAGTAATCAGGAACGCATCAATGTTCCACAGCGTTTTGTATGTCGTAAGGCTGTAGGACTGGTAGTACAGGGCCACCGCCACATCCTTAAAGAGTGTGTAACCCAGGGCATTTCCGGCAATGGATGCCAGAATGGTTACGATGACCGGCAATAGCAGGTAGTGTCTGAGGATCTCGCCCCGGGTGTATCCGGTGGCGCGGAGTGTTCCGATGACTGCCGCCTCACTGGTGATGGTATTGCTTGTCGTGATGGCGAAGATGAAGGCCAGCACGGCAATGAAGACATACACCAGGATCGAGACCATGGTCTTATCTCCGCCCATGTCTTCCGGCGCGAAATGAAGTGCCTGGTTGGCATATTCCGGAACATAATCAACGAGCTCATTGAGGCTGTCGAGCCGGTCTGCCAGCAGCATCATGGCCTGCGGGTCGTCTTTCAGTTTCTCGGCTTCGTCCTTGTTGTCTGTGTAGCCGCCGGTAGCCGCCAGAACCGCCAGGCGCTCCATCAGCTTATCGGACAGTGCTTTTTGCGCGGAAACATCGGCAGGGGGAGTCACATACTGGAAGGCATACTGATAGATGATGGTGGCAGGCAGCGCCTCCCAGCCTTCCTCGGTCATAATGGCGATATCAAAGTCAACGGCGTTGAACATGAAGTCGGAGTTTTTCTTGTAGAGCGTGCTGTAGTCCGACGAAGCGATCAGGCCGGAAACCTGGAGCGGTGTGCCGCTGAGATAGATCGTATCGCCGACCTTGATTTTGTTGGCATTGGCATGGTTCTGATCGATGGCGATCTCATTTGTTTCTTTCGGGAATTCGCCCTTCATGAGACAGGCCTTATTGACCTCGGTGCGGATCTTAAAAACGCGGACCGTCACGTCTTTTTCTTCAGAAGCCTCTGCACCGTCGGTCTTCTTCTCCGTCAGATCCTTGTAGAACTGCTCGTACAGGCGGATGTCTTCCGGCATCGCATCAAGAAGGGTCTGTGTCGGCTTCTTCTTCAGGTCGAAATGCCCGTCCTCGATACTGTATTTCTCATAGGTCTCATCAATGGCGGCCATCATACTGTCGTTCCCGACGATGTATCCCGATGCCAGCGCGATCATGAACACCATCAGAAGGAAGAGCACGAAGTACTTCTTCCAGTCCTTCCGGAGTTCCCGGAAGAGTCGTATTGTCAGTGGATTTTTCATGTTTCTGTCCTCGTTTATGTCACCAGTCAAGTTCCATCGCGGAGATTTTGTGGTCGTTGGTGATGTTCTTTCTCACTTTGCCGTCGCGGAGCTTGATGGTGTGATCCGCCATCTCGGAGATGGCGTTGTTGTGTGTGACCATAATGACTGTGTTCCCGTACTTCTGGTTCACATCCTCGATTAGCTTCAGGATCTCTTTGGACGTCTGGTAATCCAGTGCGCCCGTCGGCTCATCGCACAGGAGGATGTCCGGATTCTTAACAATGGCACGTCCGATAGAGGTTCTCTGCTGCTGGCCGCCACTGAGCTGGTTTGGGAGCTTATAGCGGTGCTCCCAAAGGCCCAGTGTTACGAGGAGGTCGTCCATGTCGAGTGGCTTGTCCGAAAGGTACGCGCCGACTTCGATGTTTTCTTTTACGTTCAGGTTCGGGATCAGGTTATAAAGCTGGAAGACATAGCCCAGGTGCTTTCTCCTATAGCGCGTCAGTGCTTTTTCATCCATATCGCGGAGCTTGTCGCCGGCGATGGCAATGTAGCCTTCGTCCGCCTGATCGATACCGCCGATGATGTTAAGAAGTGTGGATTTGCCGGAACCGGACGGCCCGAGAAGCACGCAGAACTCACCTTTTACAACGGTGAAGTCCATGCCGCGAAGGACCTCAGTCTTGCTGTCCCCTTCGCCAAAGGATTTGTGAATGTCTTTTACTGTAAGAAATGTGTTTTCGCCCATATTAACCTCGCTTATGTTATGTCGTTCCGTGATGCCCATGCGTCAAGTCCTTTTCGAAAAGCACCATCCCCCGACACTTAGGCTGATCGGCATCACATTGATGTTCTTGTGTGAACACATTGCCGTTTCAACACAAAACTAATTCGTTTCGTGTGAACGTGTGAATGATTGTTCATATGTATTATAAGTTAGCGTACGTTTTCATGTCAACGTATGCTTATTTGTTCATATGTCACAATAAAATAAAGAAAAATACAAAGAATGATGTTGTTGGAACATAGTGTCCCTCCCTTTTTGGTACAGAACGACCAACCGCCACCCAGAATGTCACTGAAATATCAATTCTGGTGACATCTACGGTGAAACTTGCTTCCACATCACATCTCCGAACAGAAATTTCGCTCCAGTTTCGCTCAAATGTCAAATATAGCGAAGTTTGAGCGAAATCGTGCTGAATTCAGGGAACAGTACCGTAGTCGGTGTGATTTCGCAACTTCAGCGGTGTGATTTCATAACTGTAGCCGAACATTTTCCTGTCGAATGCGTGCATCTTCCAAACTCGTCAGAAATCGGTCAGAAAACCGCGTTCTTTTCTGCGCGAAAAGCACTGTTCCTCCCTTGTATCGCGCGCGCCCGAGGTGATACAATACCTCGTGTTAATTACGATACGAGGAAAATATTATGAGCGACAAGAATTATAAACTGCTGATCATCAACCCCGGCTCCACCTCCACGAAGGTGAGCCTCTTTGAAAATGAAACTTCACTTTTCGAAAAGAGCCTTTTCCACGATGCGGATGTGCTTCTTTCCTTCCCGCACGTCAACGACCAGATGCCCTTCCGTTATGAGGTGATCCTCAATATGCTCAAGGACGAAGGTTACGCACCGGAAGATATCGACGTTTTCGTCGGCCGCGGCGGCTCGGCCCACACCCAGCCCGGCGGTATCACAAAGATCGACCAGCAGCTCTATGACGATACGGTGGCCGCCGTCGGCGGCAGCGAGCACCCGGCCAAGCTGGGCGTTATGCTGGCCTGGAAATTCGCGCAGGAATTTCATAAGCCTGCCTTCACCCTGAATCCTACCAACGTGGACGAGTACGGCGACTATGCCAGACTTACGGGCATAAAGGGCATCTACCGCGTTTCCCACTCCCATGTGCTGAACCAGAAGGCCGTGGCAGAATACCACGCTGAGAAAGTCATGGGCAAGCGCTACGAAGACTGCAATTTCGTCGTTGCCCACATCGATGGCGGCATCACGGTCAGCGCCCACGATCACGGCAAGATGGTCGACGGCAACATGGGCGCCGACGGTGAAGGTGCTTTTACCCCGACAAGAATCGGTTCTGTGCCGGTTCTGGCACTTCTTGACTACATCGAAGAGCACTCCGTTGCGGACGTCAGACTCCGCTGCTCCAGAGCCGGCGGCTTCGTTGATCTTTTCGGCACCGCTAATGCGGACACCATCCATGAGATGCTCGAAAAGGGCGACAAGAAAGCCGATCTCGTCTGGAACACGATGCTCTATCAGATCTGCAAGATGATCGGTGAGATGAGCTGCGTGCTGTGCGGCAAGGTCGACGGCATCCTTCTGACCGGCGGACTTCTCCGCTTCCCGGATGTCAAAGAGACCATCGAGAAGCGCTGCGGCTGGATCGCTCCGATCAGTGTCTACCCTGGTGAGATGGAGCAGGAGGCGCTGGCACTTCCGGCACTTAAGGTCATGCAGGGCAAGCTCGAACCGCTGACCTACTCCGGCAAGGACGTTTGGCAGGGGTTCCCGGGCGTAGAATTCTAATAACCGGCCGTCAACGGCAATAAAGAAAGTGAGGATCATTTATGAGTTTGATTGAGAAAATCCGCGCGAAGGCGCAGGCAAATGTTAAGACGATCGTTCTTCCGGAAGGCAATGAGCCCAGAACCGTCAAGGCGGCGGAGATCGTAAAGAAGGAAGGCCTTGCCGAGCCGATCCTCATCGGAAACCCCGACGAGGTCGCCAAACTCGCCGCTGAAACAGGCGCCGACATCACCGGTATCACCGTTATCGATCCGTGCACAAGCGAAAAATACCAGGAATACGTCACAGCGCTTTTCGAGCTGAGAAAAGCCAAAGGCGTAACGGAAGAAGACGCAAGAAAACTCGTGGCCGACTGCATGTATTACGGCATCATGATGGTCAAGATGGGTGACGCGGACGGCCTCGTATCCGGCGCGCTTCACACCACCGGCGACATGCTCCGCCCGGCGCTGCAGATCATCAAAGCAAAACCCGGCATGTCCATCGTATCCAGTAGTTTTCTCATGGAATGCCCGAACAAAGACCTCGGTGAGGACGGTCTTCTCGTTTACGCCGACTGCGTTGTAAATCCCTGCCCGACCGCGCCGGAACTGGCACAGATCGCGGTATCCGCGGCTGAGACCGCCAAGGTCCTCTGCGGCATCGAAGAGCCGAGAGTCGCCATGCTTTCCTTCTCCACCAAAGGCAGTGCGAAGCATGAGCTCGTTAACAAAATGCAGGAGGCGACCGCGCTGGCACACGAGCTGGCTCCGGATCTGCGCCTGGATGGAGAGCTCCAGTTTGACGCCGCTCTGGTTCCGAAGGTTGCCGCGCAAAAAGCACCGGGTTCGCCGGTGGCCGGTCGTGCGAATGTCCTGATCTTCCCGGATCTTCAGGCCGGAAATATCGGATACAAGATCACCCAGCGAATCGGCGGCGCCGAGTGTTTTGCCGTGCTTCAGGGACTTGCAAAACCCTGTAATGACCTCTCCCGCGGATGCTCCGTGGACGACATCGTCAACACGGTGGCAATGACCGCAGTTCAGGCACAGTAAACGCCGTATACATCAAGGTCAACGGATGATCACAGCATATGTCTAAGTATTTCGTTTGTTCCGATATTCATGGTGCCGAGCTGAAACTCGAGATGGCGCTCCAGGAGCATAGTGATGCCGACACGGTCGTCGTGTGCGGTGATCTCGAGCTCGAGTTTTACGATGTCGAGGAGATCATCCGGAGAAATACGTCGCGTTCTGTCGATATCCGCATGGTCCGCGGAAACTGCGACTCCTACTTCTCCTCTTCTTCCGGTGTCCCCGACCGCCTGATCCTGCCCGTCACCCCGAAATACCGGGCGCTGGTCACGCACGGGCATCTTTATCACGCAAGCCTGGAGCTTATGGCATACGCCGCGAAAGAAAGCCAGTGCAACACCGTCATCTTCGGACACACGCACAGGCAGACGGACAAGGAACTTTACGGCATCCGTTTTCTTAATCCCGGTGCCATGAGAAACGGGAATTACATGATCCTGGAGACTGATTCCGACGGAAATCTCGAAGTACAGACGTTCTGAAGGCAGTCTCGAAGTGCGGGGATGCTGATGATTATTCCCGGCTCCGCAATTGCCTGATCGCTTAGTTCTGCCATTTGTCTGCACCGGTATCTGCACATTTTTCTCGCGGATATGTATCCACGCCTATTTTTCGTAGATATACCCGAAATTGATGTAGAATTCACCGTTTATGATCCAGCCGTGGAAATTGATGTAGCCTACATAAGGCTCGGCCTCCACACCTCCGTAGTAATACCGCATATCCGTAAATTTTGCCGTATCCGAGAGGAAATCCTCGTATTCCGAAGCAGCATCATACCGGTACGTACCGTCTGATTGGCGATAGTATCGGCGGATCCAGTTATCGTAGCCGTTATAGAAATCCTGGACGTAATCGCTCTTCAGTCCGATATCCTTCGATTGATTTCCGTCATCACTTCGGAACCGGCAGTCAAAGTAGTTCACCGATCCGTTGATCGTGGAGGAGAATTCGTAAGTACCTTCCTGCGAAGGATCGATAATGACTTCACAGTCAAAAAATTCCGTAATACAGCAGTCGTTATCGCACAGACAATTCACCGGACGATTTGGGTTGCTGATTTCAAAGCTCGGGTGATCCAGTGTCAAACCGATAACCGTTGTCAGATGGCAGGAGCCCAGAAAAGCCGAGTCCTGATTTCTGATGTGAAGTCCGCGGATGCTGTAGCCATTTCCGAAGATCACACCGCGGAAACACGTCTCCACATCCATGCCGCCCCGGTCATAGGAAGGATGTCCCATAGGCGCCCATTCGTAGCCGGTAAGATCGATATCGTTAAGAAGATGCACATAGTACATCGTCGACACCTCGGTGCCATACTCGACATCCAGCGCATTGACATAGTAGCAGACCGAGGCCAGCTGCTCCGGCGTGGATACCCAGAACTCCGCCGAACCCGTCTCCTCGTCGATAATGGAATTGCGGATATACTCCAGATCCAATAGCGAAAGGATATCTCCGGTGTCGTATGAAGTCGCCCAGAATGTATCCTTCGGGTCCGTCGCAAGAAGCGTCGGTACATCGAAGAACGTCTTTTTCGCCTTTGTGCTCCCCACGTTCTCAAGGCAGTAGATCCCGCTCTTTCGGATTTTAAACTCCGCCGTCACCATATTGCCGCTTTTTGTGATCCTTCCATCGCAGCTCGTCGTCGGATCATCGCTCCCGGTACATATGATCGCAATGTGAGAAGGATCGACATCCGTCGCAACGGCCATAGTCACCTCCGCCCCGACAAAATCCGGTCCCGTCACTATAAACAGATGGCTGCTGAGGATCGTGTTATCCCAGCTGTATCCTTCCATGATCACAGACGCCTTCGCATAATCCGGAAGCCAGACATCCTCGACCGCCTTGCCGCCGAGATCCACGACGACCTTGATCTTCTCATCGTTTTTCCCGTAATTGTAATCCTTATCTGTAAAGATGACATTTTTCTTTTCGCCGGAACGGACAGCCTCACGATAACTGTACAAAAGCCCGTTCAAAGACCAGGAAGGCAGCAGGATCGTTTCCGTATCACGCGTGGATCGTCCAAGGAGCCAACCTGCCCCGAGACTGCTTGCATAAAGATTTTCCCCGCCGTCATCCAGGAAAATCGCATCCTGCGAATACGTAGAAACCGTATGGGTACCCAGTTCTTTTCCAGCGTAATCATAAGCCACCAGCTCATCCTGATCGTTCATCTTCCAGGTCTCGATCGAATTCCCTTGCGGATCAGGCACGATCCAGGTCGTCCCTTTCAGCTCCAGCTCCACCGCGGACGTCTCACAGCTGCTTAAGAAAGGTGCGGTATACATCAGGATCACGTCGTCTTTTTGCGGATCCGGCAGATACGCGCAAAGGACAATGCTTGTCCCGAAATTGGTGATCTCCGCCACGCCGTCCTTACATCCGGCCTGAAAGGTCTCCTCCCCGTCCTTCGTCTGCATGGCCGCGGAATTCGGCGCGAACGTCATGCCGAAATCCATATCTGCGTAGTCTCTCAGATCTCCGTACGTAAATGTCTTTTTGAAAAGCACTTCGTCCAGTTTGGCTCCGAGGGCCTGCCCCTCATCCGAGTTATTGCGGAAAAGAGGAAGCCCCAGAAATTCCATATATCCACCGGACCGCATCTCGATCGGGAAGTACACCTCATCGTTCTCGGCCAGGAAGGGATTCTCCAATTCCCCCGAACTCTGGGCAAATTTATTGTTTTTATCGATCACACATCTGATGCCGGAAGCATCGATCTCCGTGATCTGAATCACTGCCATTTCACGAAGGAGCGTGATCGTATTTTCCTTGGTATCGACACTCATATACGGGCCGTGCTCGTCCAGCCAAAGCCCGGAGAGTTCCTCGGCCGAAACATCGATGGGCTCGCCGCCTGCTTCCGGGTCGGAAGAAGCCGCCGGATCCTCCGTCTTCTTCGTTTTTTTCTCGGTATCCTCTACCTTCTTTGCATCCGTATCCGTGTCTTTCAAGGACTTGCGGCATCCGGAAATCATTCCCGCAAACAGGGTCAGGATCAGGATCCCCGCGATCCCCGCGCGCAAAAAACCTCTTTTCCCGTAATGCATTTCCAGTGAAGTCCTCCCCTATAAATGTCTAAAACATTATACCCACTTGTGTAGTAATTCTGTCAAAAACTTGCGGAATTTTGCCGAAGTGTCTTTCTTCGGTTGAAAAAGAACTGTTTGGGAAAGTATAATTGATTTATATTTCGGGGAGTATGAGAATTCGAGTCTTCGTTCGAAGGATCCTCCCCAAGCCGGATCAAGGAGGGAAAGATATGGCTTGTTTTTTGGTTCCAACGGCAGAAGCGATCGTAACAACGATTGCCGCTAAGGTTATGGCAAAGAAAGAAAAGAATATGGAGATCCACCACGAGGGCGGTTCTTCTGAAATCATTGAGAAATCCCGTTTTTCAAGGAAGCTCGGCTGGCTGAACAATATGCTCTGGGGCGGTTCGGCGCTTCTGGCACTTGAGCATGTATGGCATGGCGAAGTGGTTCCGTGGTTCCCGTTCCTGACTGCAGCGACTGATGCGGCAGACCGCGCGGAAATGCTCCACGAGATGGCTACCGTCGGTGTAACGATGGCATTACTTGTCACGACCGCATGGGCGATCATGGTGCTGGTTTCTACTCATCTCGAAAAGAGTGCTGCTAAAGAAGCGAAGATCGACACGGCTGAGAAAGCGGTAGTACCTGTTTCCGAGAAAGAGTGAGGTGGCGGATATGACTTTACTGATTACTGTTTTTGCTGCCATCGTTGCCACCATCGTGTGGTATAAGCATGCACCGAATGACGATTGGAAGATCGGCACCCTCGCACTGATGTACTGGGGCGCATCCCTGATGTGGATGGTCGATGCCATCTTCGAGTATGCGGAACTCAAGGAAGAGTTCTTCCAGCCGGAAGTTGCTGATCTGATCAACGATTCTTTCCTCGGTTTCACTGTCGTCGCGCTGGGTCTGGTCATCTGGCTCGTCGTACTTCTTGCCAAGGATCCCAAGGGCGTACTTCGTTCCAAGTTCGCCACCAAGAAGAACTGAGAAGAACCGGTTCTTCCTAAGATTTGCATTAATGAATGAAATGCGATAAAAGTGATGGTAACAGTGCTTTTATCGCATTTTCTACAAGTACCTTTAGACAACAGGAAAGTGGCCACATGAATACACAAGTCAAGCAAATACTGGAAGCGGTCGAGCGTGGGGAAATGACTTCGGAAGAAGCTCTTCTGAAACTTAAGGCCGCGCCTTTCGAGGATCTCGGATATGCGAAAGTGGACCATCACAGGAGCATCCGCCAGGGCGTTCCCGAAGTGATCTACGGCGCGGGCAAAACTTCTGAACAGATCATCGGCATCATGTCGTCCATGATTGGAAACGGGCAGGAGCGGATCCTGATTACACGGCTTTCCGAAGAAGCATTTGCGGAGGTCTCCCTGGCACATGCCCTTATGTATCATAAAGAGGCCCACATTGGTGTGTATTCTGCAAAATCACTTTCCCCGGTTCCTTCCGGCATCGGTAAGGTCGTCGTGGCTACCGGCGGAACCAGCGATATTCCTGTTGCCGAAGAAGCGGCCGTTACCGCGGAATGCTTCGGCAACGAAGTCGTACGCCTGTATGACGTCGGCGTTGCCGGTCTTCACCGGCTGCTATCTCACAAAGAAGAGATCATGTCGGCGAGCGTGATCATCGCTATTGCCGGTATGGAAGGCGCACTCGCAAGCGTCATCGGCGGACTTGCGGACTGTCCCGTGATCGCCGTACCCACAAGCGTCGGCTACGGGGCTTCTTTCGAAGGACTGTCCGCCCTTCTTTCTATGCTCAACTCCTGTGCCAGCGGCGTATCCGTCGTCAATATCGACAACGGCTTCGGCGCCGGTTATCTGGCCAGCATGATCAACCATATGGAGGCCAAAAAGCCTCTTTCAGATCCTGAAACGGAGGCAAAATCATGAAGACACTTTATATCGACTGTTCCATGGGCGCCGCCGGCGATATGCTTACCGCCGCTCTTCTCGAGCTTCTCCCCGACCGCGAAGGTTTCTTGGAGAAACTGAATTCACGCGGCATTCCCGGCGTGAAGTTCATCGCTGAACCGTCTGTCAAATGCGGCATCACCGGCACCCACATGCACGTGACCGTAAACGGCGAAGAAGAAGACGAGCACATGCATGAGCATCACCATGATCACGAACACGAACATGAACACGAACATCACCATGAGCATGAACACGAGCATGAGCATCATCACAGCAGCCTCCATGACATTGAAGATATTGTCTATAGCCTTCGCCTACCCACCATGGTCGCTCTTGACGTAATGGCGGTGTATCAGGAGATTGCCGAGGCAGAAAGCCATGTTCACGGAAAGCCCGTAAGCGATATCCATTTCCACGAAGTCGGCACGATGGACGCCATCGCCGACATCACGGCTGTATGCCTTCTCATGAATACGATCAAACCGGACGAGGTCGTCGTTTCTCCGATCCATGTCGGTTCCGGACAGGTCAAATGTGCCCACGGCATTCTCCCTGTTCCCGCTCCGGCCACGGCATATATTCTCCGGGGGATCCCGACTTACGGCGGAAGTATTTCCGGAGAGCTGTGCACCCCGACGGGAGCTGCGCTCCTGAAGCATTTTGCAACACGTTTCGGTCCGCAGCCGGTCATGCGCACGACCGCAATCGGCTATGGTATGGGAAAGAAAGATTTTCCACAGGCCAACTGCGTCCGCGCTACGCTTGGCGAAGCAGAGGCCTTATCCGATCCGGCAACACTTGGTGAAGCAGAGGCCACGCCGGATTCGGCGGTTTCCGACGGTGAACACATTATCGAGCTTTCCTGCAATGTCGATGACATGACCGGAGAAGAGATCGGATTTGCGATGGAAGTGCTTTTCGAGGCGGGCGCAAATGAAGTCTATACCGTTCCATGCGGCATGAAAAAAACCCGTCCGGGCATTCTTCTGACCGTACTCTGCAAAGAAGAAAAGCGTGAAGAGATGATCCGTCTTCTCTTTAAGCACACCACGACCATCGGCATCCGCGAAGCGCTTTTGAAGCGGTACGTGCTTGACCGGAAGACCGAGACTATTGAGACCCCGGCCGGTCCTGTCAGAAAGAAGATCTCTACGGGCTATGGCGTCACGAGAGAGAAATACGAGTTCGAAGACCTCGCAAAGCTTGCTAAATCGCAGGATGTAACACTGTTAGAGGCCCGCACGCAGGCTCATATCAGCGAGTGGGAGAGCAAGAATAAGTGAGTTTCCGCGCGGCGCGGAAAGCTACACATCCTCAGACCAGTTTGTCGAACCTCTCCTTGAAGGTCTTCTTGTTGTTCTCGAAAAGGTTATTGCCCTGGGTGTCGATCGACACGATGAGTGGGCCGAATTCCTTGACTTTCATGATCCACAGTGCCTCCGGCATGCCGAGATCCATCCATTCCACGCCCTGAAGTTCTTCCACTTCCTGAGCGGCAACCACTGCACATCCGCCCGGGAACGCACAATGAATCGCGCCGAATTTCTTGCAGGCTTCCGTGGTCTTTTCCAGCATGCCGCCCTTGCCGATGATCAGCCTCAGTCCCGTCTGCTCGATGAATTCCGCCTCTGCAGCCTCCATACGGCGGCTCGTGGTCGGTCCGATCGAGACCATATACTGTTTGCCGTTCTCGTCTTTTCCGACGATCGGTCCGGCATGGAAGATCGCTCCGTCCTTGAATTCAAAATTCTCCGGCATGATCTTCTCCTTGACGACGCGGCGGTGGCCGCTGTCACGGCAGGTTGCCAGCATGCCCGTCAGATAAACGGTATCGCCGATGCGAAGATCCTTGATCTGTTCGTATGAAATAGGAGTCGTCAGTATTTTCTTCATGGTCTTACACCTCTTCTTTCTGTGCCGGACGAGCTGTCCCGTTCTCGTTTGCCTCTGTCGCGGCTGCAAAAGAACTTTGCTCCAGAGATTTCTTGTGGGAAAGGATCTCCGATGTCAGGTCGGCGTGGATGATCATATCGCCGCGTCTTGTGGCCCAGCATCCGGTAGAGATGCCGACGCCCAGCGTGGCCGGGTGGTGTGCGGCCGCCTCGATGTTGACGCCGAGAACCGTCTGGCTTCCACCGAATCCCAGCGGAGCAATACCCAGGGAATTCAGACCTTCGAAGATCTCCTCTTCGAGCTTGGCTATCTCCGGATACGAGCTGTGGGTACCGAGAGGCCGCAGAAGCGCCTTCTTCGACAGCATCGCCGATGTCGCCGCGCAGGTTCCGAGTCCGATGCCAACGCACAGCGGCGGGCACGCATTGACGCCCCAATCGAGGATCGTCTGATATACGAACTTCTTAATGCCCTCCACACCTTCAAGCGGCATGAGGACTTTGCTTCTTCCCGGCAGCGAGCATCCGCCGCCGGCCATATACATCCGGAGCCTGAGATCCGATGATCCCGGCACCAGTTCATACTCGATATAGGGAGCGCCGTAGCCTGTGTTATCACCGGTATTGTGCTCGGCCAAGGGCTCGACAACATTAGGGCGAAGAGGTGTCTGAAGGGTTGCGGCCCGGCATGCTTCTACAAGCACATCCGCGATCTCCGCCTGATACGGGAATTCCGTACCGACCTCAACGAAATACTGGATCACGCCCGTATCCTGACAAAGCGGCCGGTGAAGTTCTTTTGCCAAGGAAAGATCCGTCAGCATGCACTCATACATTGTCCTGGCACTGTCAATGCTCTCCTGAGCATGCATTTCCCGGAGCCGTGCCTCCACATCGTCCGGAAGATAGATTCCCGTCATTGCGGTGAAATCCTGAACGGTCTTGATAAACTGCTGTCTTAACGTCTCTTCCATAAGGGCCTCCTTCTTTTCGAAAAGAACTTACCAAAGTATCCCATAATCCATGTGAAAATTCAAGGAAACCCGTCTGCCGGGCGTGTGGATTCTCCGCCCCCGTTCGGCGCGTCCGGGATGAACGATTTGTCACGCGGTTAACCGGGATTTGCTGTACAATAGGGTCTGAAAAGACATCCTGGACCCAAAGAAGGAGATTACTATGCATAAGCGTAAGTGGCTTGCGCTCCTTCTTGCCGCGGCGATTGCACTGGGAAGTACAGCCTGCAGCAAGACAGAAGAGACGAAAAAGAAGAAGAAAAAGACTAAGAAAACTACGGAGATCACGGAGACAACGGACGAGCCTTCGATTACGACGAGCGAGTCATCCGAGACATCTGACACTTCGGAGACCGAAGCGCCCACGGACACCTCGGCTACAGATACAAGCGCGGATGTGTCGGTCCCTGATGGCGCCAAGATTCCGATCGGCCCGGCTTTCGGCTTCGGGTACGGCGCGCAGGATGACATGACTGCACGGCTTTTGAATCTCGACCGCGTTGTTGCCGCCGAGAAACGCGCTACGGGCAATTCCAACCTAGCGAAGTATTACGTGATTTTTGAGATGCCGCTGGACTGGAATGATCCGGATGGCGAGACTTTTCTTCTTCGCACGACATTCACCCATTATTCCGATGACGCGCCGAACACTTTCCTTTGTAACGGCTATATGATGTACGACCAGATCATCGATTTCGTTTACCGTTACGATGTCGCGTCCCGCTACAATACCAATGAGATCGAGTGTGAATTCCGTTTCTTCGGGGCTTCTGTTCCGGACGGCCTGTCGACCTCTTCCACAGACCTGTGGCAATACCTGACCGCCGAAAACGCGGCCGCCGATTTCCACCACATCATTACGCAGTTTAAAACCATCCTCTCCGGCAAATGGATCTTCACCGGCGCAAGTAAGGGCGGACAGCTCACGCATTTCCAGTCCCACTTCTACCCCGATGATGCCGATGTGTATTTCTCCATGGTCGCCCCGGGCGGATGCTCCCCGGAAGCACCGGATTTCTTCGACAACATCTACACCGAAATCGGAAACGATGCTTTTGGCGAGGACCGGGCAAAGAAAGACCGTGATCTGGTTCTGCAGTTCCAGATCGAAGCGATGAAACTCAAGCCTGTCCTGGCCGACCGCTACTATCAGCAGGGCCTGGCAGACGGATGTATCTTCAACGAATTCACCACGCCGGAGATCCTTTACGATATGGTCGTTCTGGAGTTTGCCACCACGACCTGGCAGTACTATCAGGACTTCACCACGATCTCGGACATACTGAGCATGGACAGGGTGGGTACATCATTTGAAGATGCGGTCTTCGACCTTCTTTACAACACGAACGAGCCTTACATCTGGGCCACTAACAGCATCTACTTCCCTTATTATGTTCAGGCCGCTACCCAAAACGGCGAGCACGAGTACGACTTCTCGTTTATCCGCGAAGCCCTGCGTAAAGAAGGCCTCGAGGATCTTCTGACGGTAACGGAAGATATGGAATCGGGACTTCTTTTCAAGATGGTCTTTACGGACGAACAGCTTGCCATGTTCACCTTCGACGATCAGCTCTACGAAGATATGGTGGAATGGTCGCACACAGTCGAAAAGCCGGTCATCATGTTCTATGGCGGAACGGATGTGTGGTACGAAGTGCGACTTCCGGACGTCACCGACAACCCGAACGTGCACATCTATGTGGATAAAAACGGGTCGCACCAGGCCGCTCTTTACAACCTTACTTCGGACGAGCAGGCCGAGATGGATCGCATCGTGAAGGACGCGCTGGGGATCTGATTCTTTATGATTCTCTTTCAAAAGAACTGTTTCGGGTGACGTCTGTCGAATCACGATGGTTTTTTCGATTCAACAGATACGTTTCGGACGAGCGTCTGTTGAAAAATGGAAAAGAAGGATTTCAACAGACTTAAAATTCCCGATTGTCTGTTGAAAAACGGAGAAGAAAGATTTCAACAGACAAAAACTCACTTATTTTCTGTTGAATCGGGTTTTCGGCAGGATTCAACAGACAACTTCACTTATTTCATCTGTTGAATCTTTCGAGCTTATCACATTCAACAGATAATCTCCCTATTTTCGTCTGTTGAATCAGGAGTACAAATAAGATTCTACAGATTAAGGCCTGACATCTCGATTGAAGGGAATCTCATAACCCCAGGGGGCGATCTCTTCGAAGGCCCTCGCCACTGCGAGGACATCTTCGTCCCGGTATTTCTTTCCGATGATCTGCATCCCGACGGGAAGGCCGGTTTGCGTTTGCCCTGATGAGGCGCACTCTCCCCCGTTCAGTTCAGCGGAATCTGATTTGCTGCCTTTCTCTGAGAGCGCGGCCGGTTCCGAATCTCGCAATGCACGCACAAGTCCCGCCGCCCCGGAATCCTGCCCTGATCGCACAAGTCCTGCCGGCACCGATGCCGCCGGATGTCCTGTAAAGTTGGCAAAGAATGTCTCACAGAATCCGATGATCGGCTCCACTTTCTGTCCATTCATCTCGCGCGGGCCGAGAGTGTTTCCGTCCGATGCGTTTTTCACCGGCGGGCAGATCGTCACAGGCGACAGAAGAATATCGTAATGCTCGAAAACGTCTTCCAGCGCGTCGTACATCTCCGTGCGCAGTTCGTTGAAATAGCGGTAATCCATCACAGAAGAACGGAGCGCAGCCTCGTTCCAATAAATAAACTCTTCCGGGATCTCGTCGCGGTGATCGCGCACAAGATCGAGGCCTTCCTTTTTCCACAGTTCCATGTCGATGGCCGTGTCGATGCTGATGCTTCTGCACCAGAGCTCGGCATATTCGTAGGCCGAATGCCGGAGCGCGCGCAAAACCGGCGCCGCGCCCTGCCCAATCACGGCACTACCTGCTGTGCCCGCGCCGCCAAACTGCACTTCCTCCACATGCGCACCCGCCGCTTCCAGGTTCCACGCCGCCGCACGCACAAGATCCGCCACCTCTTTGTCCACAGGAAAAATCCCGAAGTCCGGCGTAAAAGCAATCTTCCAGTCACAGATCGGTTTCTTCATGAGCTCCGTAAAATCGCGCCTTCCGTGATCGAGACTCAGTGGATCCCTCGGGTTATAGCGCGCCATGTAATTCAGCATCAGCGCACTGTCTTCGACCGTACGCGTGATCGCACCATTGAAGCAATAAGGATGCGTCGCCGTCCATCCGTCCGGGCGGCAGATACTGGGGATGGTCCCTACAGACGCCTTGAAGCCGAAACATCCGCACCACGCTGACGGGATGCGGATCGAACCGCCGCCGTCGGAACCCTCCGCAATCGGGAGCATCCCGTCCGCCACCGCCGCGGCGGAACCACCGGATGAACCTCCGGAATTATAATTAGTATCAAAGGGATTCCGCGTCGGTCCATAAAGGAAATTGTCGCACGTCCCGCGCATTGCAAAAGCCGGCGCATTAGTCTTTCCGACCGCAATCGCACCCGCCTCACGCGCAGCGGTCCAGAACATGGAATCCTCCCCATCCTCGTGGATCAAAGAGCGCACACCGCCATGTGAATTCGTCCAGCCCTTTTTCGAAGGAAGAAAGTCCTTAAGCCCCACCGGCACGCCCGCCAGAGGACCCACGTCCTCACCACGCAAAAGCCGCTGTTCCAGTGCTTTTGCCGCGGAAAAAGCCTCATCGAATTTCGTGTATGTAAAAGCATTCAGGCTCGGATTTCTTTTCTCGATCCGTGCCTGAAAATAGGAAATCACTTCAGTTGGGGTAATGTGGTCGGCGAGGACTTCACGTCCCAGCGCCGCACCGGAAAGTTTCTCCAGCTCCATTTTGTCCTCGCTTTCGCCGCCGCTCATCCAGAAGATGGCAGCCGCCGATCCGGCAGTGTTTCCGCTGCCGTCCGTAGTACTTACGCCGCCACCTGCATCGCCTGCATCCGGTCAATATACTTCTGCCCGACCTTTTCGCGCTCCCAGCGCTTTGAGATCCGGTAGCCCATCGGCGAGAACGCCGCTTCCAGCAGGAGTTCCACCACCATGGATGTGGTCGAGCAGATCAGGACCTGCGTCCAGTTCCAGCCGAAGAAAACATGCGAAACCATCGCGGAGAAAACGAAGTTGTCGACCCACTGCGCAATGCATGTGGAAATCAGGGAACGCTTGGCAAACCCGCCAAAGCTCCCCTTGTCCGCGCGCTTTCCGATAAAGTGATTCAGTCCGGAATTTACAAGGGTCGACAGAAGCATTGCCGTTGCGGAGCCGACCACGACATACCAGGAACTGCCAAAAGTACTGTCGACACCGCGGGTGATGAGGTCGCCCGTCGCCGCATCCGGCGCGGAATAGTAGGCCGCCCAGCAGCCCGGCGCCAGGGACAGAAGCTTCATGACGATGACGCAGATCACATTGACGCCCATCGCCAGGATGGAGATCATGGTCGCGGCTTTCGGCCCGAAACGCTTGCAGATGCAGTCCATGCACAGAAACGAGATCCAGGACAGCGCCAGCCCGCAGTTGAGGCAGAAATACTCGGAGCGGTAGAGCTCCTTACTCGCCATAAGGTTCATGAAAATAACAGATAGGATAAAGACGGTCGTCACCATGGACGGCACGCCGTGCAGCAGGACCTTGTAGTCCTCGCGCACTCTCTTAAGAGCAGACATATAGATTCTCCTTTGGTTTTAATATTTTACAAGCAGGATATCGGACCCGAACTGCTTGGCGGCGCCATGTCGCACCGCAACGACCATTATAATATGGATCGGAGAAAAAGCAAGCCTCTCACTCCTCCGTCCCCTATTTCTTCGCGAAAAGCACTGTGTCACCCGTTTTCTGCTATCAGCATCGACGCCCGGCTCTGTATGATTTTACTGACCTCGTGCGCCGTCTTTGATCCGTCAAAATATGCCGGCACTTCTTCCCGAACTATCTCCATAATTGTCGGGTTTTTGCACACCTTGGAAGATATGCGTTCCACCAGACCGAGATATTTGTCGGCGATCTCCCGATTCAGAACCGGTATTGTCGCTGCATAGGATGGATTCGCAGAATACGGCTCAATAGCTCTCGAGAAGCCGTCGATTTCATTTTGCACGGAGAGCGCTTGGCTTTCCCTGCATACGCTGATTCCTGAGTATGCCCTCTCGGCAATAATCGAATTCATCGTTTCTTCGGACAGAATAAACTTCACAAAATCCCATGCCTCATCCTTGCCACCGGAGAATGCAGAGATGCCTATCGAAGTGATTGCGCTTGCCGCAACCCCCACATCCTGTATCGTCGGCCAGCCGACAAATACAGCCTCTCCTTTACAAAGATTTACGTAGTGGTCGAAATCCCAAAGGCTATATAATTGCATCGGCGTCATGGCGCAAACACCATCCTGAACCAGCATGGCCAAAGGACTGATTAGAGTCGAATCATAGTATCTTTCCTCTAAACTTCTAAGTGTAGCATCTCCAATCTGAGGAGAGGCAAGGCGGGCAATCTCCAGCAGTTCGCGGAAATCATCACTGTCGAAAAAGACTTCTTCCTTTTCGTAATCTACGTAATTCGTCATATCGTGATAGAGAAGGTTTAGCAGAAGTCCTGTCCCATCCAGCGGTTCCGAATTTGTATTGCCGGGAATATAATCATACAGGATCGGATTCATTCCATCAGGAAGCGTCTGCATTTTCGAACGGAATTCATCATTCGTCCAGCCGTTAATATTCCCCAGCACATCCGGATTACCCACCAGCGCGGAAATAAAGACCGTCATCGGCATCTGATAGAGCTTGCCGTCATCTTCAAAAGCACGGAATATGTTATCGTAATACATGCTTCGATCCAGACCGCTCTCACCGTCAATGTACTGATTTAGATCAACGAGGATCTCGTCTTTGTTAAACTGCCCGTACTCTGAATAGTTCAGAAGAATATCCGGACCGTCCCCTGACTTCATATCCAGAAGAAGCCTGTCTGCCGCATCGGACTTCAGAGCCGCATCATACCCGTACGGATTCCCGTCCGGAAAGTAAACATACACTCTTCCGAGGCTCTCCGGGTGCTTATTGTATGCATTCACCAACGGATAGAACTCTTCATCGATCTGATTTATACCTACTTTCAGTATGCGTCTTCCCGCATAGGGGTTAGTGGCTTCCTTGTGAAGATGAATGATGTGATTTCCGGATAACAGAAGTATATCTCCATCCGGCGTGACCCTTACCCGTTCGATCCTCGTGCCGTAAATATCCGTATCCCCCCATCGGAGAATATTCTCGCGCTCTCCGGTCAGAAGATCGATACGCACTAGTCCCTCACCGTCGTCCGTGCATGTCGTACCGTTGTCCTGATACAGCCGGAAGCTCTCCGGAATACTCCCATCCAGTGCTTTTGCATCGGAAAAAGAAAAAGAATCAAGATCCAGTTCCCGGTACTTGTAATCCGGACGGGCAACAGAGTCACTATAGTCATAATCGCGAATCAGTTCATAGTACCTGCCTTCAATATCAACGATCGTAGAATTGTAATCTTCGAGTTTAGTTTTCTTTTGAACTGCCCAGTTCTCATCTACCAGATAAACCTGCTGATCTCCATAGAAAAGATATTGACCGTTGTCCAGCTGGAGTACATTCATATTCCCCACTTCCAGATCGAGAAGCGGATCCGACTTCTGATTACGAAGGATCTCTCCTTTATCACTTATGAGGAGAAGGTCATATTCCCATCCGCCATCTCCCGAAGGTGAATAATCCGAATGGAAGACAGAAGCGATGAAACTGCCGTCTTTCAGCGGATAGAGGTGATAGACTTCGTCTTCAGCCGGTAATTCAATATTGGTGATCGTCTCTCCTTCCGTTGAGTAGATAAGAATACCTGATTCCTGCTGGATCATCAGCAGTTCATAGTACCGCATCAGTTCATCCGGATCGAAGACGTCAAGCGACCTCATCTCCGCCTCTTCTTCTGAAGTCAGTTTGTAAGTTCGAAAATAGGAACAGGCAACTCCCGCATTTAGAAAGCATGTCTCATTTATCAGTTTTCTCTCCGGATCTCTGTCTTTATTCTCGTTATCAGGGATCGTGAGGGTGACCATCGTGTCCGAATAAAAAGGATCCGTTTCCAGCACATAATCGCCGTGCGGCGTTCCGTCCGGACTCGTTGGGAGAATATCCGGCATCATATCTGAGCCCGCCTGAATGCCGTTACTTCCGGCATTTCCGGTTCCGCCCGCTCCCGCACCGGAATCTTCACCGCCGGTTTTCTTACATGAAGTCAGGGACGCCATCGAAAGGAGCATTGCCGCGCTTAAAGCCAATGCCAGAATCCGTTTGTTCTTATTCCCCAACATCTTTTCCGCCCTCCTACTCGAAAAGCACTGTCTCTTATCTTTTTGCGCTTGCCGTCCGTTTTTCTCTTCTTTGCGCCTATCGCTCCTGCACGATCGTTTTCGTTCTGTTCTGAATATTCGCGCATACATCATCGATACTTCTCTGGCCGGTAAAGTAACCCGGGGCCTCTTCGATGACGATATTCAGCACGCTCGGATCCGTCGATACGATACAGTGCACATTCTCAATGGTTTTCATCATCTGTTTTTCCACCTCATCCGTGATGAGGACTGTACTCATGCCGTAGGGATAGTCGGCCTCACTTCCACCGTTTTCCAGAGATTCGGCATTTGCCTGGCGGACGGTATGATTCTGCTGCTCAAGCGCCGCGCGGGAAACCGGCATCCACGACTTGTTTTCCCCGTCACTCATACTGATCTGCTCTTCCTCGGAGATCATGAAACGCAGTATCTCCCATGCTTCCTTCTGATTCTTCGAAAACTTCGAGATCCCCATCGTGATCTGAAGCTCCGCTGACATAGAGCCGCCCTTGCTGTTCGGCCATCCGCAGAATACTGCCTTGCCGTCAAGTTCATGGACCTGGTAGGCATAACTCGAAAGACTTCCGCAATACACATACATGAAGGCCAGCATGTCTTCCCGGAACATGGTTCCCTCATCCGGAGTTCCCTCACCCTGTTCCATCCAGAGCTCTGAATAGGACTTGGCGGTTCCGTATCTCTTCGCCACTTCCAGAAGCTGACGGAATCCTTCACTGTCAAAGTGCACTTCTTTCTTCCCGTAGTCGACAAAGCTTTCACTCTCCGTGGAGTACAGATAAGACAGGAGCTCATTGTAGGGTGTTTCTTTGAGAACAGTCACATCCTCCGGAAGCGTATCCGCCATATCCAGAAATTCCTGATACGTCCACGATGTCTTATCTCCCACCAGATCACGGTTTCCGACTAATCCGGAAAGTGCATAAAGAACCGGCAAGTGATAGAGCTTCCCTCCGATTTCTCCGGCGCGGAAAATATTGTCGAAATACGCACCGCGATCCAATCCCGTGTCATCGGTTGCGTCGATAAACGGATTGAGATCCACCATGACTTCGTCGGAAGAGAATTGCGAGAAGCGGGAAAAGCCGACCAGAATATCCGGACCGTTTCCGGAGATCATGTCCAGATAGACCTTATCTGACAGTGTTGCGCTCTTTTTCAAATCAGTATCCGCATCCATTTCCAGCTGATCCGTGCTGTAGTCGTGCAGCTCGATCCGGCACTTTGAATCCGGATCCAGATTGTACTCGATAACAAAGTCCAGAATGCTGCACTGATAGGTACCGACACGGATGATCTTCTTCCCGGCATGGGGATTTTTCTCTGCCCGTACGGCATGCACGAGCTTCGGATACTGGATGATCTTAACTGCTCCATTGATTCCGTCTCCGATTATTTCTTCCGGGCAGGAGAGGAAATAGATGCTCTCATCTGATTCAATGCGGGTCTCATTCCACTGGATAGAATTGTGGTTGAAATCCGTATAGTTCCAACTGAAGAAATTCTGATTCTTCGATTTGTCCAGCAGGTCGACCTTCACGATACCATTGTCGTTCAACCGATAATTTCCGTTTGCCCCTTTGGAAATACTATTCACTCTTGGGCAGGAGATCTTCTCACCCGTAAATTCACAGGTCTGCTGATCGATCTCCTGAACATATTCCGAACTCTTTTCAAAGTCTTTCTGATCCACATGGAAGCATCCACCGTAGCATTTCCCGTCCTGAAGGAAGAGACATCCCTGGAATTCATCATTCTGTCCGGACGCTATGACCTGTCCGTCCGTGCCGAGAAGGTAAAGCCCGTCCCAGCTAGATACAAGCAGGTTGCCGTTCGGAAGGAGCAGCGCATCTCCATCATAAGGGACACCTACTGAAAGCTGTACGCCCGATTCAAGCGAACCGTCGTCCTTCATTTTCTTAAGGAAACATGCGTCGTCCTGATAGGCAATGGCATACCTCTCTCCCTTCTCATTTTCAACGACCTTTACGATCTGGCCGTCTTCCTCATCAAAGGACTCTGTCTTGCTGATCAGATTCCCTTCCAGATCGAAAATAGCCTGCCCGTACATGTGGTTTTCTTCATACCATTCCCAGTATGCCTCCTGCTCACCGTTTTCATATCTTCTTTGCATCTCCGCTTCTTCCGCGGGTGATGTTTTGTAGGCAATCTCATAAGACATCATGACTTGATCGCCCAGGAACCGGAACTCCTCGTAGTAGGCACTGCCCAGTTCTTTTCCATTATCCAAAGGGATCTGCAGGTCGATCTGCTCTATCGTGAAGTATGGATACGATTCCGAGACCACATCCGCATCCGTATAGCCTAGGGAAACCTCATCGTCTTTCGGTTTCTTCTTGCAGCCTTCAGCCGACACCGCGGTCATCAGGCAGGCGATACTCAGTACGCCTGACATGAAGCGCGACCCGGCCTTTCTTGTGCCGGCAGCCTTTGATTGTCGATTTCCGTTTTTCATAACACCGCTCCCCTAATATGCATGGGTCCACTTACCGCTTGTGCACAGTTCTTTTCGCATAATATGCACGGCTCCACACACCCATTGAGCACGGGTCCGCTCGCCCCTTGTAGACAGTTCTTTTCACACAGGAAGGGAATAGCCCTCCATATTCTCATAGTAAAACCCTTTGATAACGGAGGCGTGACGGATGTGTAACATTGGGAGTACTTTTTTCCGGATTTCGCATATATCATATTGCTTTTCGATTCGAAGACATAGTTCAATAGTATTTACCATTGGACGAATTGCTTTGATTTCAATCATATAGCTGGCTGCTTTGAGGTCAATCAGTGTGATTCTTGTTTGGATCGAAAAGGAGAGAGATATGGATAGTCTTGAGTATGAACTTTACACCCGTAAGGACCGGCTTGAGAAGGCTATTTCTGTTGCCGAAGCTGCGTTGCGCAATGCTCCGAACGGTTCACTTCGTGTTGATTGCGGCAGACAAAAGACACATTATGCCTGGGCAGAAACTCCCTACTCTCGAGGGAAGTATATCCCTTCCGGCAAGGAGGATTTGATAGGCAAGCTGGCTCAGAAATCATATGCACAGAAATTCCTGAATGAGGCTCGACAGGAACTTCGCCTGATTGAGAGGTTCATTGCTTCTATGCCGGGGCACCGAGCTGACCTGGTCTACTCGAAATTGACGCCGGAAAGGCAAAGGCTCGTGACTCCATATCTCTTGGATGCGGATACTTATGCGCAGAACTGGGAATCTCAATCGTTTGAAAGCAATCCGAATTACCCTGAGTTGCTTAAATACGAGACCCGAAGAGGAGAGAAGGTTCGTTCGAAGACGGAACTGATTATTGCGGATACGTATTTTGAACTTGGCATTCCGTATCGTTATGAATGTGCGCTTCATGTGCGCAACGGCGTTGTATATTATCCGGATTTTACTCTTCTTGACACCTTTCACAGGCGGATCGTTTTTCATGAACATTTCGGCTTGATCGATGATGCCGAGTACCGAAAGAAGGCAGAGAAGAAAATTCAGGAATATGAGAGGTATGGAATCTATTCTTGTAAGAATCTTCTGTTGACATATGAATCAGCAACGACACCTTTCGATTCGAAAAAGTTCCGGGCTAAAGCTTGTGAGTTGTTCCATAAGGATATGTAAGGTGGGGCGGGCTTTTGATCAGACGAATCAACGAATCAGGTGTTTTCAACAGACGGATCCTGTGATGGATTCTGTTGAATTGGTTCTTTTCGAGCATTCAACATACGATTCTTGTCCGATCGTCTGTTGAAAATACAACCGCGCGGATTTCAACAGACAAAAACGCGAGGAACGTCTGTTGAAAAAAACACATCTCGAGATTCAACAGAGAATACCCCGAGAAACGTATGTTGAAAACACGAAGCAACAAGATTCAACAGAAAAGCTTGCCTGCACAGTGCTTTTCAAGCGGAAATCGTCAATCGGAAGACGCATTAGGACACCTTCACGCCGTAGATCGCGGGGGATCTTTGCGCGATGACGATCATGTCATCGACCACGATCGGGGAGGCCTCGAAGTTGCCGAGCGTATCCTGCTTGAGCCCCTGGATCAGGCCGATGCGGACACCGGTCGAACCATCCACCAGGTGTCCCTGTCCCTGGCTGTCAAAGACCACGATATAGGCATTGCCCTGCTCGTCGTAAATATCCACCGGCGAACTCCAAGTGTAGGTATTCCAGTCGTATCTCCAGACCTCGGCACCCGTAGACTTGTCATAGGCAACAAGTGCATTGCCGTAGGAAACGTTCTTCGTCATGCAGTAGGAGAAGATTACCAGATTCGAGATCGACTTCTTCCCGGAGATCGGGGTTCCGAGAGTTCCGCCGTTGATATCGTCACTGGACGACGAGCCGTTATGGGTGTAGCAGTAACAGGATTTCTGCCAAACGTTCTCACCGGTCATCGCGTCGATCTTGTAAGTGAAAGCCTGACCCTGATAGTCGCCGCCTGCGCTATTCTGCCAGTCCACTTCCGTACCGATATAGAGATAAACGTGACCGTTCTCTTCCTCGATGACCGGCGTGACATCCGAGTCATCGTCAAGTCTTCTGGTCCATACCATACTCATGGAATTGAGATCGATGCAGATCAGGTTACCGCCGTTATCGGAACACCAGCCGTAGTGATCATAGATCGACATGGAGCTTTCGATACCGAACTGGCCGCCACTCTGGCCGTCCACACTATAGCGGTACACGACCGTCTCAGGATCAATGGACACCGTCCCCGCATTCGCATCAAACTGCGTATTGAGTTTGACCGTGTAGATCATGCCGTTCTCGCTCGGATAGATCAGCGTATCGGATTTCGCGTCAATGATCGGAGAGGAGTCGCACGCGCCCCAGTTCGAGCGGTAAGCACGGGAATCCAGGCCCTGCTGGAAATGCAGCATCTTCCCGTCAAAAAGACTGTAGATACGGTATCCGACTTCGCCTCTTGTTCCGTTGTCATCGCCCTGTCCGACATAAAGGATCGGATAGCCGCGCGGGTCAACGGCCGGCGTACCCTTGATCGTCGCACCGACGTTGATCGGATCTCTCGTCTTCTGCCCGTCATCCAGATCCAGGAAGTACACATGTCCGTCCTGCGAAGCCAGGATGATCTCCGTCAAGCCCTGCTTCGAGCGCTTCTCCGGATACATATTCATCTTCTGCTGGAGATCGTAATCCCATCTGACTGCCAGCGGCTGTCCTGTCCAGCCGGCACCGACCCAGCTCCAGGTGGAAGAAAGAGGCGTGGATTTCCACTGCATTTCCTTAAACTCCCACACCTTCTCGAAATGCTGGTCCTCGGGCTTGGTAGTGTCGATACTCGCATAGCCCCACGATGCACAGTTGCGGAAGTTGTTCCCGCGGAACGTCAGGATACCTGCGAAATCCTGATAGTAGAGCGGATCGCCCATATGGATCTCCGATTCTCTTGCAAAAGAACCGAGGTTGTCATTTCCCTTGAACACATCCTGTGAAACGCCTCTTTCGGCGGGCGAATACTGCGCCACCGGAACACCGATCTGCACATCCATCATTGCCGTCGCCGGGAAAAGATTCGGGTTCTGAAGTTCATTCGGTCCTGTAGCCGGAGTCGGCGCCGGGGTCGCCACCACGATACCGCTCTGCTCCGATGTCGAATCTCCCCCCTGACCGGACGTCACGGACGTCTCCGAGCTCTTCGACGTCTCCTCACTGTCCGGTTTCTTCAGCGCTTTCATCGCAAGAACGACCGTCGATACGACTAAAGCAAGCGTGATCACAAGCAGCACATAGTATCGCGTATTGCTCCCCACACGGTGCGGCCGGTAGAACTGATTCGTATATCTCACATTTTCCGTTTTCTTCATTTCATTCTCCTGTTTTCCTGTCCGGGATCCGCGGATCTCAAGATGCCTCTATGCTGTATCCCGGCTGTTTTTTACCTCAGACCGCTCTCAATAAAGTGGTCAAACATTTCGCTTAAGTGATCCACCTTCGCATCCACGTCATCTTCCATGTCATCCCAGATGTACTCCAGGAAAAATCCGATAAAAGCGTATGTGTAGAAGCGGGCGATCTCATGGATCTTTTTCTCCGAAGCGCCTTTGCCCTCAGCCTTTTTCCTGACATAGCTGATAAAGACTTTATCCGTGATCTCGAAGATATAGTGCTCCAGCTGCTCACGGGAAAGGGAGTCGAAAATATGGTGGATCAGCCGCGGATTATCGTGGCACATACGGAAGAAGTATTTGATCCGCTTCTGCCAGCCGGTATACTCATCCTCATCCTTACGGATGTCCCTAAGCTTCATGCCGAACCATTCGTTAAGAAGAGCGTACTTATCGCAATAGTGATAGTAGAACGTATTCGGGCTGATGCCGCTGCGCTTCACCAAAGCAGAAACCGTGATCTTATCAAACGGCATCTCCTCCAGCATCTTTTCAAATGTGCGCATGATCGCACCCTTTGTAAGTAGCGCCATCTTCTGCTCCTCCTTGTTTCCTAACAAGCATGATACCATACTTTGCCTCAAACACCCTTTCCGCTTTCCCAAAACCGGGGGAAGTTTTCACAAAAATCCGCCGATTTATCCTATTTTTCACAATTATCTTTTATTGCGCAGATTCGGATACTCCGGCATTTTTGCCCGTTCCTTTCGCACCGAGGATTCAGTACACTTTGTAATCGGATAACAAAAGCGCTTCTTTTTTCCGGCATTTCATCGAAAAAAGGAGCCCTTCAGAAATCTCAGAAAACACTTTGGGAAAAGGACTGTTTAGGATCAGGATGGAAACGAGAAGAGTCGTCGTCACCGGCATGGGCGCCATTACTCCACTGGGGAATACTGCAGAGTCTTTCTGGCAGGCGCTGAAAGACGGAAGAAACGGAATCCGTCCCATCACGAAGGTCGATGTCTCCGACTCTCCGGTCAAGCTAGCCGGCGAGGTCATAGGATTCGATCCGAGGGACCACATGGATTTTAAGTCCGCCAAACGGATGGAGCTTTTCTCGCAGTACGCGGTCGCCGCCACACGCGAAGCATTTGAAAAAGCAGAGCTGGACTTAACCAAAGAAGATCCGTACCGCATGGGCGTCATCGTCGGATGCGGAATCGGCGCCATGCAGAAGCATGAGACTGAGATCCCCAAGTTTCTTAGCGGCGCGAAAACCGATCCGCTTTACATCCCGCTGGTCATCACGAACATGGCCTCCGCCAACATCGCGATCCAGTTCGGGCTGAAGGGAAAGAATATGGACATCTCCACTGCCTGTGCCACCGGGTCTCACTGCATCGGTGAAGCCTACAATTCGATCCGGCTTGGCGAGGCCGACATCATCGTGGCAGGCGGTACCGAAGCTGCCATCACGAATTCCGCCATCAAAGGTTTTTCTGCGCTAAAAGCACTGTCTACTTCTACTGATCCGAACCTGGCCTGCCGTCCTTTCGACAAAGACAGAGACGGCTTCGTGCTGGGCGAAGGGGCAGGCATATTAATACTTGAAGAATACGAGCATGCCCGCAAAAGGGATGCGAAGATTCTGGCCGAGGTCGTGGGCTATGGTGTAACGAATGACGCTTACCACATAACATCCCCATCCCCTGACGGAAGCGGAGCCGGCATGGCGATGCGCATCGCGATGCGGCAGGCAGGACTAACCCCTGCTGACATTGATTACATCAACGCCCACGGTACCTCGACTCATTTGAACGATCTTTACGAAACACGCGCAATCAAGTTTGCCATGGGAGAGCAATCTGGGAAGATCTCGATCAACTCCACCAAATCCATGACCGGACACCTTCTCGGCGGCGCCGGCGCGATCGAAGCAGTCGTCTGTATCTGCGCCATCTCGGACAACTACATCCACCTCACCCGCAACTCCTCCGTGTGCGAAGAAGAACTGGATCTGGATTATACCTTCCATGAGGGAAGATCGCGCCGCGTGCGCTGCGCCATGAGTAACTCCCTCGGATTTGGCGGACATAACGCCTCACTTCTCTTTACGGCAGTATAGCAGAGTCCCTCAAATCTACACCTTTTGAACTGAGAACCCCTATTCTTTACTTTTTCTTAGTAATATGGTTTTATAGGTTAGCGATTTCTTAACCCTATGACTGTAGAATGAGTATGTAGACAAGAAGCGGGAGGGAATGTATGCACACTATTGAAGCCAAGAATCTATGCAAAACATTTACGATCAGTGAAGCGCAGCGCCGTTCGCAGGATTTGCCTGATCGTAAGAAGGTCGCTGTAGACGACATCAGTTTCACTGCCCATTCCGGAGAAATATTCGGTCTTCTCGGACCGAACGGTGCCGGAAAGACCACAACCATGCGTATGCTGGCCACACTCATTAAGCCGGACAGCGGCGATGTTCTCTATGATGGAGTGAACATTAAAGATAAACCTATCGAGATCAAGAGCCGTTTCGCTTTTCTGACGACCGATCTCCAGCTGGATAAGAAGTCCAACGCCAATGACATGTTCGACTATTTTGCGGGACTGCATCACGTTCCGAAGGAAGAAGTGGCCGCACGCAAACAGGCGCTTTTCGAGACATTTGATATCGGGCCTTTCGCCGATCAGAAGATCAGCAAACTCTCCCAGGGCCAGCGCCAGAAAGTATCCCTTGTCATTTCCGTTATCCACGATCCGGATTTCATCATCTTCGATGAGCCGACGAACGGACTGGACATCATTGCGTCGCGCGAGGTACGCGACTTCATTCTCCGCATGAAGAAGGAAGGCAAATGCATCATCCTCTCGACACACCTTTTCGACCTTGTGGAAAAGATCTGTGACCGCGCTGCCATGATCGTCGACGGTAAGATCGTCGTTAACGACACGCTTACGAACCTGATGAACGGTAAGTCCCTTGAAGATTCGTTCTACGAAATCTACCAGCAGTACAAGAAGCAATGAGGCATTCCGCGGATCTGCCCCATCGGTGCCGGCGCCCGGAAATGCAGCCCGGCAAGTGATTTTCAAAAAGGATGATATGAAAAATGTTTAGAGATACTTTGACCGTTTATAAGAAAGAGATCAAGTCGATCCTCAAGGATCGGACCGTGCTGTTTATGTGCATTCTGCTGCCGTTCCTCTTCATGTTCGGAGAAGGCAAGCTGATGTCCGCGATGGCCGGCGATCAGACGGAAGAAAAGACGTACAACGCGTATGTGGTCAATGCGCCGGAAGCCATGAAGGACGGCCTTAAGGCATTGGGCTTTACGGGAGCCCCGGATGACATCGACCAGTGCATTACCGACATCAAGAACAAGAAGACCGATATGCTTATCGTCTTCCCGCAGGACTTCTCGATTGCAGCTTCCGAAGGATCTTCGGTATCGGACATCGAGGTCTACTACAACTCCAGCAGCACGGATTCCCTGATGCTTCGTGAACGCCTTTCAGTATTCCTCGACTCCTTCCGTCCGGTGGTCTTCACCATAAACGCCAATACTTCGAAGACCTACGATCTCGGTGACGAAACATACCAGGCGAAAAACATAGTCGCCAGTATGGTTCCGGGCTTCCTGCTCCTGACGATCGTGTACGGTATTATGGCACTGGCCAGCAACATTATCGCCGGCGACAAAGAGACCGGCTTCCTGAACACTGTGCTTATCACGCCGGTTTCCCGTACCAGTGTTGCTCTTGGAAAAGCACTGGCGGTTATGACTGCGGCAGCGATCAGTTCCGTCTCCTCATTTGTCGGACTTTCGTTCCTGATGAAGGACTTCCAGAAGATGATGGGAGATGCAGCCGTAAGCTATGCATTTGTCGATTATGTGTATGTATTCATCACCATCATGTGCGTCACCTTCGCGCTCGTGGGACTGATCCTCATCATCTCCACGCTCGCCAAGACCGCACGTTCCGCCCAGACCCTTACCGTGCTTCCGGTCATGCTCCTTTTCTTCGGATCTTTCTTGACTTCTAACGCAAGTCTGGAAGGCGCGCTCGCCAGCTTCGGTTTCAAGAATTTCCTGATCCCGCTTTGGAATGCGACCTACCTTACGAAGAATATCCTGCTGACCGGCTTTACCACGACCGAGATGCTCGTGACCTGCGGGATCAACCTCGTCTTCGGCATCCTCTGCCTGACGCTGATCAGCTACCTCTTCAATCAGGAAAAGATCGTAAACGAGTAACGCACGCCCGTACCGGATTATTGAAAAGAAGGAGTGACACCATGGCAAAAGAACCGGTTATTGTGACTGATCATCTGACCAAATCCTATGGCAAGAGCCGGGGGATCGTGGATCTCGATCTTCGGGTCGATTCCGGAGATTTCTTCGGGTTTATCGGTCCGAATGGTGCCGGGAAATCCACGACCATACGTACACTTCTGGGTCTGATCGCGCCGACTTCCGGATCCGCCAGGGTCCTGGGATACGACATCGTGTCGGAGAAGGAAAAGATCCTTCAGAAAGCCGGCTATCTTCCTTCTGAGATCCACTTCTATTCCGGCATGAAGGTCCGCGATGTACTGAAGTTTTCCGCGGATCTCCGTAAATGCGACTGCGGGAAAACGGCCGATGAACTCTGTTTCCGTTTGGATCTTGATCCCTCACGGAAAGTCGATGACTTATCTCTCGGGAACCGGAAGAAGGTCGGCATCGTATGTGCCGTACAGCATCACCCCGAGCTTCTGATCCTGGACGAGCCCACCTCTGGTCTGGATCCGCTCATTCAAAAGGAGTTCTTCACGATCCTCCGTGAAGAAAACGAGAAGGGCTCCACCATCTTCTTCTCCTCCCACATCCTCTCCGAAGTTCAGACGTACTGCCGCAGTGCGGCCCTCATAAAAGACGGCAAAATCCTCCTGTCCGACAAGGTCGGAAATCTTGAACAGACAGGAACGAAGAAAGTCACCATAGCCGGTGCTTTTCGCATGGAAAAGATAACGGGATTAAGCGGCGTCACAATAACAGATCAGGAAGACGCCGAAGCCGGGGCCTCCGAGCCGTGTGATGGTTCCCGCGCCGTCGGAAAAGAGCCCGGGCAAAAACTGTCGTTCCTGTATCAGGGCGATATCCGAAGCCTCCTCACCGTACTCAGCGGCGAAGGTCTGACGGATGTCACGATCAGCGAGCCGAGCCTGGAAGAGATCTTCATGCACTACTACGAATCATAGAGGAATGGAAAATGACTGTTTTTAAGCAAGAAATCAAATCCCAGCTCAAGGCCATCCTGATTTGGAGCCTGTCGATCGGCATTCTGATCGCGGCTTGCGTACTGATGTATCCGGACATGGAATCGCAGATGGACGGCGTCAATAAGATGTTCTCCTCCATGGGAAGCTTCACCCAGGCCTTCGGTATGGACCGTCTTAACTTCGGTACCCTGATCGGATTCTACGCCGTAGAGGCAGGCAATATCATCGGCATCGGCGGTGCCTTCTTCGCGGCGATCATCGCCGTCTCCGCCCTCATGAAAGAAGAACAGGATCACACCGCCGAGTTTTTATTCCCCCATCCCATCTCAAGAGTTCAGGTAATCACCGAGAAGCTTTTGAGCGTATACTTCATCATCCTGATCCTCAACGCGATCGTACTGATCTGTTCCATCACATCGATCCTTCTGATCCATGAAGAGATCTTCTGGAAGGAACTGCTTCTGATCCATCTGGCCTATCTTCTGATGCAGTTTGAGATCGCGGGGATCTGCTTCGGTGTCTCCGCATTTGTAACGCGCGGCGGTATGGGCATCGGCATCGGGATCGCCGGACTGATGTACATCCTCAACATCGTTGCCAATATCTCCGACCAGGCGAAGTTCCTTAAATACATCACCGCATTCGGATACACGGAAAGTGCGGACATCATCAGCTCAGGATGCCTGGAGCTCAAGTATCTCCTTCCGGGGATGGTCCTGATGATCGCCGGGATCGCCACGGCCTACGCAAAGTACACTCGAAAAGACCTTCGTTAAGTATTAGAGCACTAAAGAGAATAGGTGATGAGCGGCCAAAAGCACTGCTATCATTGCATTTCCTCGCCAAAATAACAAATTTCAAAAAATCTTGACATCCTGTCAATACTGTCCTCTGCACAAATTTTTCGCAAAATTACAAAAAACTCTTGTCAAAAATCGAGAAAAGAGTGTTAAGATGGAATCAGGGGTTGCTCCAATACGATTCTCATACTGAAAACAAGGGCTTTGTGGAGGGTGTCATGAAGAAAAGATTAAGAAGTGCGCTGGCATGTTTTCTACTATCGTTTTTCGCATACTTTCGGTATCTGCTGGTGGTCTCGATCCTCCTTCTTATCGGAAGTATTTTCTTTCACCCGCTTCTTTACGCCGGAATCCTTGCCTTGATCCTCGACGCCATCTTCTCCATCGCCGTTACCGTCCATGTCACCATGGTCGTTCCGGTCTTTAACCAGGACTTCCTGTTCCAGAAAGACAGCTGACTTCGTTTCCTAAACAGACAAGAAAAAGCGGTGCCTCATTTCTTCAGCACCGCGTATGTTCCCATCTTCTCCAGGACCGCCTTGGCAAAAACATAGTGCCCGGCCTCGTCCATATGCTCGTCATCCACTTCACTGGCTTGTACAAAATCCGATGCCGCTACAAAAGCACTGCCCCTCCGCTGCGCGATCCTTTGATATACCTCCCTCAGCTCGCGGCTGACTTCCACTGAGCGCCTGTCGAATTCAGGGTCCTTGCTTGGAAGATACACGTGTTCGCCAAGATGGATCGGCGATACCAGTAAGATCTGCGGCGGGAGAAGGAACTTCTCCAGTTCATCCAGACATCTTTCGATCCCCTTTCCGATCGTATAGGCAGAAGATCTGTAAACCGACTTGCAGTCGTTGGTCCCCAGCATCAGGATCGCCCCGTCCAGGGGACTTTGAGACTCAAGGATGAAAGGAAGTGCGGCGGCCCCATTTCTTCCGGGCCGAAATGCATCTTCAAATACCGTCGTTCTCCCGCACAGCCCCTCCTCGATGATACGAAGATCAGGAGATAAGCTCTGCAGAACGCCCGTCCAGCGCACATCCTGCGGATAACGCCGCTCCGGCATGCTCCCTGGCACCAGTCCCCAAGTATTTGAATCACCAAAAGCCAGTATCGTTCGCATAAGCTTACTCCTTTCCCGCGATTACCGCGTCATACATTTATCTTGCGCCGCGCGTTTGTTTTAGTGTTTTTCACGCCGCGCCGTTTAGCATCTTACTTCCGGATGCCCTCTCTCCATGTCGCCGGCTTAAACTCGCCAACCAGCGGCAGGAGGCGCTGATCTACATCGATCTTGAAAACGGAATTAAAGTTGTTGGTAGCGATCATCTGTCCGGCAAAGCCCACGATGACCACGAGTTCCTGATCGTTGAAGAATTTTCTCAGCTTCTCGAAGGTCTCATCCGAAACCGACGTCGGATCCTTCACGATCGACTGTGCCAGTTCGACCAGAACCTGCTCCTTCTCGTCATACACGAGGTTGTTCGGATCCAGACCCAGGCCCTTGACATCGCTGATGAAGAACAGCGAGCACAGCTGGCAGGAATTTGTTGTCGAGATCGCGTGTGCATAAAGTATCGCGTCCTTCTGTCCGATCACCTCTACCAGACGGTTCCAGGACGTATACCACGCCATAAAAGCATCGTAGGTTGCTGCATCGTTGAGAAGACCCTTCTTCATGTTGGTGACGGCATTTCTGCCTGCCAGTTCGTCATAGCGCTCCTTCTCCGCGCCGGTTGCCTCATTCTGTTCTACTAACTTGATTCTAGCCATTTTCAAAATCTCCTTCTTGATTGTTTTTTTCTTCGCGAAAAGCACTTCGCGCTTCAACCTTTTTTCGTTCTTTCCGTACCGGTTCGCGCCTTTCTGTGCGGCACAACTATCTCCCGGCCCCTGTTATTTTGCCAGCTCCAAAATCTTCACTATTTCTTCTGCACCGAGCGGTACATAGTGGCCGACTTTGCCGTTGGCCGTCGCCCGCTCCGCCATGATCGTAAAGGCCTCGTCGCCGATCCCGAGCTCCGACAGATGCGTCCGCAGCTCAAGTTTCCTGAAGAAGCTTTCCAGTTCCTCCGAGAGCTTAAACGCACGCTCTGTCTCATCGAAATCGTACGAATCCACTCCATACACACGGCTCGCCAGAAGCGCCAGTCTCCAGGGTTTGACCGTGGCGATATACTTCGTCCAGGCCACGAAAACCACTGCCATGCCCTCGCCGTGAGTGATGTTGTACTGCGCCGACAGTTCATGCTCGATCCGATGCGAGCCCCAATCCGCACGTCGTCCCGCGTCCAGGAAATTGTTATGCGACACACTCGCCAGCCAGCTTATCTCCGCTCTTGCGTTGATGTCTTTCGGATCCTTCAGGATCCTATCCGCATTGACCAGAAGAGCTCGGATCGCGCCCTCGATCAGGTAGTCCGTAGTGTCCGAATTCTTCTCATCGGAGAAGTATCTTTCCAGAAGGTGGGACAGAACATCCGCTATGCCCACCAGCGTCTGATACTTCGGCAGATTCACCGTGTACTTCGGGTTCAGGATCGCGAACTTCGGAATGATCCGGTCATCCTCGAAACCGAGTTTTCTGTCTTCGTTTGAGAGGATCGCGCAATTCGAGGTTTCCGATCCGCTGGATGCCGTTGTTGCAATCACACCGATAGGGAGGACCTCCTCCGGCACTGTGCTTCCGGAAAAGAAATCCCATACATCGCCCTCATACGGGATACCGATGGCCACGGCTTTCGCGGTATCGATCGCGCTGCCGCCTCCGACCGCTAATACAAAGTCCACCTTGTCGCGCTTTCCCTGCTCAACCAGTTTTCTCACGAGATCGATGCTTGGATTAGGTACTACCTCCCCGTTTTCACTAAACCGGATACCTAAGGTTCTGACCACATCGGTAATCGCATCGTAGATGCCCAGCGTCTTGATAAATTCACCACTATAGACCAGAAGCAAGGAAGTTACATTTTGCCGGGCAAGAAGCTCGGGAAGCTTCTTTTCGCTGTCCTCTCCGAAAACGATCTTCGCGGGGTTGTAGTACTCAAATCCAATCATCGTTGCTCTCCTGTTTGCTTAGTGCAGCGGAACCACTGCGCCGTCGTATGTCTTCTCGATATAAGCCTTGATCTCCGGTCCCTGGAGTACTTCCACAAGGATCTTCAGGGCTTCGTCGTTCTGCTTGTCCTTCGATGTTGCAATGATATTTCCGTATGTCTGTGCAGCAAGACCGTCGTTGGCTTCGACAGCAAGCGCACCGCTCACATGAAGTCCGCCTTCGATCGCGTAGTTACCATTGATGACCGCTACATCTACATCTGGAAGTGCAGCCACCAGCTGCTCCGGAGCCAGTTCCTTGAATTCGATGTTCTTCGGGTTCTCCACGATATCCTCCAGTGTGGCCGTAATTCCGGCATCGTCCTTAAGCTTCAGGAGTCCCTCCTGCTGGAGCAGAAGCAGTGCACGGGCTTCGTTTGTAACATTGTTCGGTACGGCTACGATCGCTCCATCCGGAAGATCTTTAAGGTCCTTAGTGCGGCCGGCATAGATGCCGAAGGGTTCATAGTGGATGGCACCGATGGATACCAGATCAGAATTGTTTTCCTTATTGAACTGATCCAGATACGGTACATGCTGGAAGTAGTTCGCGTCCAGGCTTCCTTCAATTACGCCGGTATTCGGGGTGATGGAATCTTCAAGTTTTACGATCTCCAGCGTGATACCCTTTGCTTCCAGGAGCGGTTTGGCCTGCTCAAGGATCTCTGCGTGAGGCGTAATGTTTGCGCCAACTTTGATCGTCTTCTTCTCGGCAGCATCCGTATCCGCGGCCTTGGTCTTCTTTCCGCAAGCCGCGGCGGATGAAAGAAGGGTGAGTGTAAGTGCTACTGTGATAATTCTCTTAAATGTATTTTTCATGGTTTTAAATCTCCTAATCTTTTTGTGTTTTTAATTGTTTTGTGTTTTTTGCCGCGGTTTCCGATCTTCCTTTTCTTTTTTCCGTGTCCCGCGGCCGTCAAGTTCTTTTCGCACATTTTTACCGAAAAAAAACGGGGGCTTAGTGATTAAGCTCCCGGGCAAATGGCATATCTCATGATGCTTTCTTCAACATCGATCTGATTTATGGCGCAAGGCATCGCTGCTCGCACCCGCCAAGTAATCTGCCCGGGAGTTCAGCATTCGACAACACATGACCATATTCGCCTTTCTTGTTGTTTGTTTGAACATTGCTTGCGCCTCCTTTTCAAAGTTTATGTTGCATACTTTATCACCACTCACCTACTATGTCAATAGGTTATTTGAAATTATTTTCATCTCTCAGGATACACTTAATAACCCCGATCCCGGCTTGCCCCTTTGTCTGCAACAGACTCATATAATATAATAAAGGCGACAACAAGTTTTACGAGGAGAAAATGGACCTAGTTACCAGAAGCAAACGTCCGGGCATGGACTGCACACTGGATGTATACTTCGACCGCGGAGCCGGTTTTTCGAAGTATATCAACGACCCCAACACCTACAAGATGGTCCTGGTCGAGGCCGGTTCTTTTGCCATAGAAGAAAACGGAAAATACCGGGTCATCACCTCTCCCGCCGGAATCATTCTGAACGAAAAAGCGAAGTTGAATGTCATATCCGAAGAGAAGGTCAAGTCGCTCACGCTGTACTTTAAGCCCACGATCATTCGGGAAGAATTCACATTTGAAGCACTGAACTCCGGGAAATACGATAAGTTCTTTACGGCGCTTGCCGACGAGCCGAATATGTCCCGGGACGAGAAATTGGAACAGCTTATAACCGGAAACATTCCCTTCGACAGCGAATTCTGCCATTCCTCGATCTATCAGGATGCCCTGATTCTTACGGAGTTTACTTCGAACGACCGGAATGCCGCTTATTACACGCTATCGAAGCAGGAACTGGACACGTTCAAAAGGCTGGTCGTAAGCATCGCTTACGAATTACGCGAACAGCCGGATAATTACTGGATCCTTCGGACCAGGTATTTCGTCATTGCCACGCTTTTCACGGTCACGGCGGATTTCTACCGCAACTGGAGGCAGGATGAAATCTATAAGGATCCTCTCGTTGCCAAGGTTACCCGCTATTTCTTCGATCACATGGAAGATGAGATCACCCTTGAGACGGTCCTCCGCCGGTTCTCTGTCAATAAGAACACCCTGAATGACGCATTTAATCGCGAGCTTTCCATGTCCTGTATGGCCTATCTTGAGAATATGCGCATCGGCATGGCGCGAAAAATCCTTCAGGATACAGACCTTTCGATCGGTGAGATCAGCTCATACTGCGGATATCCGGATACCAATTATTTCTCGAAGGTCTTCAAGAAACATACCGGTCAGACACCATCCAAATTCCGCGAAAACAGCAAAAATCAAATCTGATATTCCCTTTTTTCGTGCTGATTTTTCTAACGGCTCCCCTGAAGTAAAAGGTATGCTCAACTTACCAAAAGGAGGAGCTTTCAATTATGAAACGAGTTATTTCTTTGACGATTACGATAGCCTTATTACTGACTTTAGGAGCCGGCTGCGACAAAAGCACTGACGCCGATCCTTCCTCGAGTAACGGGGACGGCAGTTCCGCAAACGCCGCAAGCGATTCCTTCGAACCGCAGCGAAAGACGGAAAGCGTAACGGCCGATATCACGGACAGTATGATCCCTCAGGTGATCGAGAAGAGCATCACATACGTACAGAAAACCGAAGACGGTGACTGGGAAGAAGAGAGCCGGACGATCACGAAGTGGGAGATCCAGCAGGAGCTTGCGCTTTCCGATACGGTCTGGACCTTTGGTGCAGATGATATTACTACGGTCTTTTCCATCATGGATGATTCTTTTAAAGGAAAATCCGGCAAATGTTTTCTCCACTTCGGAAATGAAGTGAAAGATGTGCAGACGCAGGTTGTCGATAACGGAGACGACACATCGAAAATGGACATCACTTTCAATACTTCCGTGGATGTTTTTTTCGAGTGCTGGGGCACGAAATATATCTTCGAAAGTGTTCCTGTCACCGGAGCGGAAGCCCGTGAGGATGGATCCATCGATCTCAAAGCCAGTGCACCGGAGATCGGTGATGTCGTGATCAGTATTCCTTCTTCTGTCCAAAGCAGTACCTGGAAGGATATGCTGATCGCCGAGTCGGAAACCTATATCACCGGCACAACTTTCGACTCCCTTTCGAGCTTTACCGTATCCTCTCCCCAGGTCAACAACGGGTTCTGGGATACGAAGATCACCAACACCAAATACGGCGAGAACATGTCTCCGGAATTAACCTGGGACGCTGTGGACGGAGCTTCTAAATATGTGGTCATCATGATCGACGGATCATGGCTGCATATGGATGTATACACGACCGAAACCACGCTGGTAGCCGGTGCTTTTGCCAAGGGAGAACGCGGTGCACAGTATGTCGGACCGTATCCGCCTGCCGGATCGCCTCATACCTACTCGGTATTTGTCTTCGCCCTCAAGAATGAAACAGATGATCCGCTGCTGCTTTTCGATATGGGAAATAACAGCATCGACAGCATTTACCAGGATCTGGATAAAGACACAGACGGTAACACCGGAAATGTGATCGCCTACGGACGGCTCGACGGAAACTACACCTACCCGGGCTGATCCTTCATCGAAAGAAGCACTATGTAAGTTCCGGTTTCATGTCTTCCTGTTCTTCTTGGCAAGAAGATTTCCGGACTCCTGGATGAGCATAACCATCACGACCAGAAGCGTGACCGTCGTCCACAGGACATCTTTCTGATACCGGTAATAACCGTACTGCAAAGCGATCGCGCCGAGTCCGCCTCCGCCGATCACGCCCGCCATGGCTGAATATCCGAGGACTGTCGCAACATTGATCGCCGCTCCCTGTAGAAGGGACGGCGTTGCCTCCGGCAGGATGAAGTGAACCAGGATATGAAGAGGCGACGCGCCCATCGATGTGGCGGCCTCAATGATACCCGGCTGGACTTCCAGAAGGGAGGATTCCACCATTCTGGCCACGATCGGGATCGCGCCTACGGTCAGCGGAACGATGGATGCCTTCGTGCCGATCGACGACCCCGTCACGAAACGCGTAAAGGGGATCAGGAGCACCAGCAGGATCAGGAAAGGAAGCGACCGCATAAGATTCACAGCAATACCTACGATTGCATTCACAGGACGGTTCTGAAGGAGCCGTCCTTTTGACGTGGCGTAAAGAAGCACACCGAGCGGAAGGCCGATCAGATAAGAAAAAAGCGCCGCCCAGAAGGTCATCTGCAGCGTTTCCAGGACGCCGCTTTGAATCGTTTTGATGATATAATCACTCATGTTTGTCTACCTCCGATGCCGCTGATACCGCGGTGTTTTCCACCTCCGCAACCGATAGTCCGCTTTCTTCAAAAAATGCGGTTATGATCTTCTGTTTTTCCGTGTCCTCCGGAAGCTCCAGTACCATCTGCCCATAGCCGATGCCGCCCACGCTTCTCGTATTCGCGCTCAGGATATTGACCTTCAGGCCCGTCTTTTCGACCAGGTTCGCAATAAATGGCTCGCTCGCCTTTGTCCCGTCAAATACGATGCGGATGAGCTTCCCGTCTTCCCCGGTGGGATCGAATGGATTGCTCGGGAACACGAGTTTCTTCGCCGCAGAAGAACGGGGATTTCTGAACACCTCTTTCACTTCTCCGATCTCGGCGAGCTCGCCCTCATCGATGATGGCCACCCGATCGCAGATCTTCTCCACTACCGCCATCTCATGGGTGATAATTACGATCGTGAGTTTTCGCTCCCGGTTGATCTTCGAAAGAAGATCCAGGATCTCCCCCGTGATCTTCGGGTCCAGCGCACTCGTTGCCTCATCACAGAGAAGCACCTTCGGATCCGACGCCAGCGCTCTGGCGATCGCCACTCTCTGCCTTTGTCCGCCCGAAAGCCTGGCCGGATAAACCTTCTCCTTCTCCTCAAGTCCAACGATCCGAAGCATCTCACGCGCTTTTTCCCGTCGCGCCTTCCGAGGCACGCCCGCGATCCGCAGGGGCTGTTCCACATTCTCAATCACCGTCCGCTGCATAAGAAGATTGAATCCCTGAAAGATCATGGAGATCTCATGACGCACATTCCGAAGTTCCCGGGGTCTTAATTCCGCCAGATCTTTCCCATAGAAAAGCACTTGTCCCGAGCTTACATCTTCCAGCCGGTTGAGGGTACGGACCAGCGTGGATTTCCCCGCTCCGCTCATGCCGATGATCCCGAAGATCTCGCCTTCGTTGACATCCAGGCTGACATCCTTGAGGGCGGTAAACTCTTTGCCTTCATTGTTGTACGTTTTATAAACATTTTTCAGTTCAAATACTGTCTCCATTATCCTTCTTCTTTCTATTCCGGCTTCAACGCACGTCCGAGAAGCCACACCTTTCACATTCACCGCGCATCCGTAAAGCCACGCCTTTCAAAGTGCTTTTCGCGCAGGATCAGTCGTACAGTCCCTTACTTAAGTACCGATCCCCGCGGTCCGGGAACACCGTCACGATCGTTCCTTCCTCCAGCGTATCCGCCAGTTTCAGCGATGCCGCCAGCGCCGCTCCCGAAGATGAACCGGCCAGCACACCTTCCCTTTTTGCCAGGAGCCTTGATGCGTCAAACGCTTCTTCGTCCGTGATCTTGATGACCTTGTCGATGAGCGTTACGTCCATCGTGTCCGCGATGAAATCATTTCCGATCCCCTCGATGTTGTAGTCGAAATGCTCGCCTCCGCCGATGATGGAACCGTACGGATCCGCCAGCACGCCCTGTATCGTACTGTCCTGTTCCTTAAGGTATTTCATGATGCCCGAGAATGTCCCGCCGGAACCGGCTCCGGCCACGAAATAATCGATCTTTCCTTCAAGCTGCGAATAGATCTCCGGGCCCGTAGTCTCATAGTGTGCCAGGGGATTGGCCGGATTTCGGAACTGCCGGAGCGACACCGCGCCCTCGATCTCCTTGAGGATCTTTTCCGCTTCCTGTTCGGCTCCAAGCATCCCCGCTTCACGCGAAGTATGCACGATCTTCGCACCCAACGCCGCCATCACCTTCTGCTTTTCCAAAGAGAACTTTTCCGGTACCGTAAAGATCACTTCGTAGCCGCGGTTGAGAGCCGCAATGGCAATTCCGATCCCGGTGTTGCCGGCCGTCGCATCCACGATCGTTCCCCCCGGTTTTAAAATCCCTTTCTTCTCCGCATCGTCGATCATGTACATCCCGACGCGGTCCTTGACGCTTCCCGCCGGATTCATGAGCTCCAGCTTTGCGTAGAGCTTCACATTCTTCTTTACACCAAGGTGCGTAAGCATCAACACCGGCGTATTGCCGATCATCTCCCTAATATCCGTAAACACGTTATTCATCGCTTTTCTCCTTTGCTTATTGCGACACGGGTTCCGCTTTTATATCTCATACGTGCGGTTTCCGTTCATCTGCGCTTTTTCGCTTCGTATCCGCGCCTCATTTCATCTGCGCACCGAAGCCTCGATTGCCTGCTTCAGATCCTCGATCAGATCGTCCACATCTTCGATTCCGACTGATAGTCTGATCAGTTCATCCACGATCCCCACGCTCTTTCGGATCTCTTCCGGAATGGCTGCATGTGTCATGGTCGCCGGATGGCAAACGAGGGACTCCACGCCGCCGAGGCTCTCTGCCAGCATGATCAGCTGTAACTTCTCGAAAAACACTTTGTAGTCGTACTTCTCATCCAGTACGAAGGAGATCATCGCTCCGGCGCCGTCCGCCTGTTTCTTCTGCACCTCGTACCCCGGATCGGATTTAAGCCCCGGATAATACACCTTACTCACATAACCGCTCTTCTGGAGCCACTGCGCGATTCTGCCTGCATTTTCCACATGTCTGTCCATGCGCACGCCCAGCGTTTTGATTCCGCGTATCATGAGGAAACTGTCCCACGGCGCAAGCACGCCGCCGATGGCATTTTGCAGGTAGTAGAGCCGGTCGGCTAGTGCCTTATCCTTCACCACCACGAAACCGGATATCGTGTCGCTATGCCCGCCCAGATACTTCGTTCCGCTGTGGATCACGATGTCCGCACCCAGACTCAACGGCCGCTGCAGGTACGGCGTCAGGAATGTATTATCCACAATAAGAATCTTTCCGTTTTCTTTTGCGACCTTAGCCACCTCTTCAATGTCGGTCACAGTCAAAAGAGGATTCGCCGGAGTCTCGATATAGATTGCCTTCACATCTTCATCAAGTGCCGTGATCACCTCATCGATATGCGATGTATTTACGATCTTGTATGTGATTCCGAAGTGGGAAAACACATTATCCAATATGCGGAATGTACCACCGTAGATGTTATCGGAAACGATCAGTTTGTCGCCGGAATGAAAAAGCGACAGCACCGTGTTGATGGCCGCAAGTCCCGATGCAAAAGCAAGGCCGTATTTTCCTTCTTCAAGATCCGCAATCAGGCTCTCCAGCGCCGCTCTGGTCGGGTTTCCCGTTCTGGAATACTCCCATCCGCGGTTTTTCCCAAGACCGTCCTGCTTATATGTCGACGTCTGATAGACCGGGACATTTACCGCTCCTGTTGTCACATCTCCGTCAATTCCTCCATGAATCAAAATCGAATTCTTCTTATAGCTCATTTTCGTATCCTTCTTTCGTTATATATTTCATCGCTTTGTCGCGGTTAAGTTCTTTTCGAGCAGCAAAAAACCCGGGATCCTTTAGCAGAAATCCCGGGTGTTTGGCTCGATACTGTGGGAAGTTATCTTAACAACATCGTAGGAAGCGTGCGAAACCATATCCGAACGCTCCGGCCTTATCCGCCCGGGAAATCCGCATACAGCAACACATCATCATGTTTGGGTTATGTTGAGTATTTCTCATGACTCCGCTATCCCTTCCGATCTTGTTTATATCCTGTACGACTGATTCCTTTGGCGGATCGAACGCGTATCTGCACTTGAACCGAACCGGAAATATTGTCGTACTCGATGTGGGTATATTACTACCACTCACCTACTGTGTCAATAGGTAATTATTTTCTTTTTTCGTAATCCTCCAGCGCCGCTTCGATTGCTTCCTGTGCCAGTACGGAACAGTGAAGTTTATGCGCCGGAAGGCCGTCCAAAGCCTCTACGACCGCCTGGTTTGTAAGCTGTCTTGCCTCTGAAACGGGCTTTCCTTTGATGAGCTCCGTTGCCATCGAGCTCGACGCAATCGCGCTTCCGCATCCGAATGTCTCGAACTTGACATCCGTAATGATTTCGTCCTCGATCTTGAGGTACATCTTCATGATGTCTCCGCACTTCGCATTTCCGACTTCACCGATGCCGTTGGCATCCTCGATCACTCCGACATTTCTCGGATTTCTGAAATGATCCATTACTTTCTCACTATATAACGCCATACTGTTTCCTCCTAAAAGATACGTTTCATCCCTGTACGTTCAACTATATTTACAAGATAAACTTGCCTTTGCCTGCAACAAGGTTCCTCCATACCGGTGAGAAACTTCGCAGATACTCGACCACTTCTTTGACCGCGGAGATAATATAGTCCGCATCTTCGTCCGTAATATCTTCACCCAGGCTCAAACGAAGCGAACCGTGGGCCACATCGTGCACACGTCCAATTGCCAGGAGCACGTGGCTCGGATCCAGAGATCCGGATGTGCAGGCACTTCCCGACGAGGCCGCAATACCCTTATCGTCCAAAAGTAACAGCAGCGACTCGCCCTCGATCCCCTCGAAGCAGAAGTTGATATTTCCCGGAAGACGCGGCTCCCTGCTTCCGTTCAGGGCACTGTGCGGAATCTCCGAAAGCCCCTCAATGATCCGATTCCGGATCGGCTCAATATGATCACGGTTCTTCTCGATATTGGCAACCGCTTCAGAAAGCGCTTCCGCCATCGCACAGATACCCGGAACATTTTCCGTTCCGGCTCTTCTGCCACGCTCCTGCGCACCACCCTCGATCAGATTACTCAGGCGGATAGACTTTTTCGCATAGAGGAATCCCACACCCTTCGGTCCGTGGAACTTATGTGCCGACGCGGACAGCATATCAATATTCTGATCCGCCACATTTACCGGAACATGTCCGATTGCCTGCACCGCATCCGTATGGAAAAGGACCTGGTGCCGGTTGCATATCTCTCCGATCTGCTTGATAGGCTGAATTGTTCCGATCTCGTTATTTGCAAACATGACCGTCACCAGACAGGTATCTTCACGGATCGCCTGTTCCACCTCTTCCGGGCGGACAAGACCATCTTCGTGAACGTCCAGAAGTGTGATCTCAAAGCCCTCACTTTTCAGTTTTTCTAATGTATGCAGCACAGCGTGGTGTTCAAATGCCGTTGAAATGATGTGTTTCTTTCCGGCCTTTTCACCCAGCTTGGCCGCTGAACGGATCGCCTGGTTATCCGCTTCACTTCCGCCGGAAGTAAAAAGGATCTCACGGGGTTCCGCACCGATCAGGCAGGCGACTTTCTCTCTCGCCAGTTCCAGCGCCTCCTTAGCTTTCTGCCCGAATTCGTAAAGACTGGAAGGGTTTCCGTAGGTCTCTTTGGCGACCTCGATCATCTTATTGATGGCCGCATCAGACATCTTCGTTGTCGCGGCATTATCTGCATATATCATGGGAATCTGGTCCTTTCGTAAACATTCGTCCGTATAATATACCCATTCACCTATCGTGTCAATAGGCGAATGGGTATTGATTTACCTATTCACCCTGAGGTATAATAGGCGATAATATGGAGAGTCGGTAAACGGTTTATCAAAATCGGGCAAAGGAGAACACTATGATTTCGACCAAAGGAAGATATGCGATCCGCGTGATGCTGGATCTTGCGGAGAATGACGATGGCGGATATGCGCCGCTTAAGGATATTGCAGAGAGACAGGAAATCTCCAAAAAGTATCTGGAGATCATCATGAAAGATATGGTCGCCGGCGGTCTTGTCGTGGGCGCCAGCGGCAAGGGCGGCGGATACCGGCTATGCAAGAAACCGAGAGAGTATAAGATCGGTGAAATCATCGAACTGATGGAAGGCCCTCTCGCGTCTGTGGCATGTCTGGCCACGAAAGACTTTGCATGTCCGAGAAAGAAAGCCTGCCAGACACTGCCCATGTGGATCGAATACGATAAGATGGTACATGACTTCTTCTACAAGAAGCGTTTGAGTGACCTGATGGAACCGAAGGCAAAGGCAAGAACGAAAACTCAGAAAACTACCTGACCATTCGAAGGATCTTCCACGCTTCCAGCAGACGGTCCAGATTCCATGCCGCGTTCGCCGGACTTGTGGAAGGAAGAACGACCGCATCTCTGCCGACAGTCTTTTTCACGTATTTATCGTAGTAGTTTCCTGCCGTTTTCCCGTTTATGTAAATCGCCTCAATCGGCGCCCGGGAAAGGATCTTACCGATATCATTCGGAGTGACATTCCGTATGCTTGAATCGGAGGAACCGGTGATGTCACAGGAGTGGATCACGTCCCAGACCGCAACATGATTTCGAAGAAGAAAAGCTCGCTTTTCAGGAATGGTGTTCGGTACTTCTTCACCGAACACCCCCGCAAGGACTTTCCAGAAACGATTCTGCGGATGCCCGTAGAAAAACTGCGCTTCTCTCGATTTGACAGACGGAAAACTACCCAGTACAAGCACACGGGATGACTCGTCAAAAACCGGCGGTATCGGGTGAATGATCATGTATGTCCGTCCTTTCTCAGAAGAATTGCACCATTTCTTTCGACTATATTATATGGAAAAGCACTGTTCCGGTTCTTTAGTTTTTCTTGCCCTGCTACTCGTTTTTATTCCAGTACGGTGCGATTTCTGAAGCGGTATAAACGAGTTCTCCCATATCCATCAGATTGGTCGTTTTCGAAAGCAGATCTCCCGGTGTAACGAAGGTCTCCTGAATGCGGAGAAGTTCTTCCAGGACGCTCTTGATCTCTTCCGGAGTGGCCTCCTTCTTATCCGGATATTCCGTTTTATTTCCGAACAGCTTCAACAGTCCTTTTCCATACTGATAGAAAGAAGCGATGAGTTCGTCAGAGACCTTTTCAGGCTTAGAAAGAAGTACCTTGTCTTGTGCTTCGTTCTGCTTCTGCTCCAGATGATCCGCCAGATTCTGAAGATGCATATCCGCTTCATCTTCTCCCAATTCACCACCTAAGAGAGGATGGTTTTCTTCCAGAGCAACCGAATAGGTCTTTCCCTCTTCTTCCTCGGTGAGCTGGTCGATGATCTTCCTCAGAAGATTGGCAAATGTGGACACATCCTCGTTATAGTGGATCTTATACTGCGGTCCGTACGTCATAGCCGCCTCGTCATAGCAGGCTGCGGCAAACTGCGAGCAGACCATCGGCGGTTCGTCCGTGCCGGAGTGGGTGTGCTTGTTGATCAGCTTCATCAGCTCGTAGCTGGCCACCTTCAGCGCATTCTTGAAAAGGCTCCCGCCGAGTGAATCAGGGATAAAATCCGAAGCCAGCATATACAATCCCAGAAACGCCAGATTCGACATCGGATACGGGAGCTTTTCCTCTACATACTTCATCGCGATGGTGTCCACCACGGAAGTATCCGGTTCACCCTCCAGCCTCCGGATATAGAGTTTTCTCGTCCCCGGTTCCGGTAACGTGATGCAGCTCGCACCATCCGGGATCTCCTGGATCGCATACCCGTGATCGGGCGCGATCATTCCCGTGTGGCTCACCGGTGATTTCGTAAAGAAACAGATGATTTTGGATTCTCTTCCTTCTTTTCCCGGCGGTGGTGTATACAGAACGATATCACCGGTCTTCAGTTCTCCCAGAGTAATTGTTTTTGCCATTTTGAAATACCTCCGTTTTCCTTGTTAATATTGTTTCCCTGCAAATATCGGATCATTCTTTCTTCTTGCGTTCTTCCCGTTTCCTTCTGCGCTGTTCCCTATTTGCTTTTTCGCATTCGAGTACTTCTACGACTGCATCCGTCATATCATCATCCCAGGTTTTTCCAGAAACTATGGCTGTTGTCCAGGGACAGAGCTTCTTATAATCCGAATCAAAAACGACCGTATAAGGCGGTCCGCAACGGTCATCCACGGACATAAACAAGTGGCGTCCTTTGCAGATCAGGCTTGTCGGCCATTCCACGTCAGGATCATCCACATGATCGTAGATCTCTTTTGTTATCTCGTATAAAGAACAGTTCGGCCCGCTTCCGATCTGCGCCGTATATATACCGGTCTCCGAGTCAAAACAGCATTTCCATCCCATTCCTTCTTTAAATTCCATACTCTGCTCCTCTTGAGGATCGATCCGGGTTCCAGCATTATCCGGTCCTTATTTGATATATGCATACAAGCCAATCTGTGAATCACATATTACAGCACCTTTTGGAGTTTTTCTTAGAACACTTATTACATCCATGTAATCAGGTACCGGAGATATAAGCCCCATAAATGCGGATACTATACAAATCGTGAGTAATGGCTTCATCGTTATCGGAGTCAAGATAACTCCTATCAGTGGAATTATGCCCAAAACGGCTGGTGCTAAAGACATGCCGATAAAACGTCCTTTTTTAAGAGGATGATATGAGATAGTCCATGCCTGCATTTTACGAATGCACAGTCCAACCCACACCGTAGCTTCTTTAGGATAACAAACAGCATGTGCTAACTCATGAAGTGGTAATGCTATAACAAATCCAAATAAAAAAGCAGGAATAAGGAATATCGGGGAAATCGGCGGTTCCTTTTTTATAAATGCTTTTAAGAATACCGTCACCATACAAATTATCATCGGTACTATACCCAACGGCAAAGCCTTACCGATAAATCCTTCAGCATCACGAATCTTAATCGCATTTTGTGGAACGGACGGACTCTGATGCGATGTTCCAAATTCTTTTTTATTCCCTTCCCAAACTATCACACTTTTATCCTCATAATCATTTATTCTGCCGATATTCCAAACTTACTTGTTATATCTCATCAAAGTCATATATGTACCGGAATTTCAACAGAGATGATGAATCTTTTTCCTGCCCTTCAAGTTCTTCTTTTAATGAATTGTCTTTATCAATGATGAAAAAGATTATCCCGCATCCGTATTCTTTAGCCTGTGGCATATAATAATCCGCCACCCATTTTGTATCAAGCGGATTATCTTCGAACCCGTCCCTGGTATCTGCTACGTAATTACATCCCTTATGATCCCTGATCACATGCAGAGCATGTTCAAGTGGTGTTCGGTATTCATCCAGTTCACAAAACTTTTTCCAGTGAACGAGCACCACATTCTTATCTGCCAGGTAATAAACATCACAAGAATCCGAAAGATATATTTCTTTGCTGTATTTCAGATAATACATATTATTTCCCGTCTGATTAACTGATGATTTTCTATACCAAGGTATCTCTCCCTCAGATAAGATAATTATACCATTCGGGGAAAGGACGCTTGATAACAATGTCTGGTCTTCTAAAAACTGATTACTGAATTTGGTTGACATTTTGTTGGCGAAACAAATTAGTTAACTTACGATTTGATCCTATACTTCGTGCCTCTTCCTGTTCCCTCTATATCAACGATTTTTTTGTTTGCCAATCGTTTTAATATCTCTGTCACTTTACTCTTTCCAAACTCAATATCAGGAGAGGCCATGATCTCCCTGATCGGTTTATTGATGCTCTTACTAAGCACTCTATAAACTGCGAGTTCGTCTGGAGACAAATCCATTTTTTCGCTCAGTAAAGGAAGTGATACTTTAATAATATTTTCTGTAACCACGAAAGTTGGTTTGATTTGACTGTTGGAATACGCCTCTTTAATTCTTCGAATTCCGGTACCAAATTTCTCAATCAGATTGAGTCTGTGAAATATATTTGCAAGTATCGGATTTCTTAATACGGATAAATCACCATTTAAGTAGCTATCAATAGAAACCGAATTGGGAAGGCCTCCAACAGACACAATCTCTACCCGATCATCAAACATCGATACTCTTATATGAGAATTGACGTCCCATACACGATGAATAATAGCGTTTGCAAGGGCTTCGCGGAATGCTTCCTCAGGAATGGTTTCGATAAGTATGCGCTCAAATCCTTCTATCTTCTCATATTGATAATAATCTTGGTACATTTCCACTGCTTCAAAAAAACTGCGGATAATAGACTGATGCTCCAGCGTTTTTCTTTTCTGGAATATGCTAATGGTCTCACCAAACTTAGCAATGTCTATTCCCGGAAGATCATTTATGTCGGATACAATTGCAGCTGCAATATTGTAACCATCACTATCGGAATATAGATTAAGTGTTTTTAGAATATCCAAGTTCAGTTCTTTAATCCCTGTTTTGGAGATCAGTTCTTGTTCCAAATATGTGAATTCGAGATTTTGATTTTGAGATGGAAGCTCTTCATAATCCTTGTTCTCACCGGCCAGGATCAATCGCTTAAGTTCAATCTGATCAACTTCTATCGTGGCAGTATCATTTCGTTTATATGCCTTGCCTTTATATAGATACGGTTTATTGACACCTGGACGAACATTCAGAGATATCGTTTTGCCGGAATTAATGATCTCTATGCTATACTCTGGCTGAGGCTTTATATTGTCGTTTATACTGTTCTCGATATCCAAACACTTTTGTTCAATATCGCTGATTCCAACTACTTCTCCGCAATCATTTACGCCAAATATGATGCTGCCGCCATCATAATTCGCAAAGGCGCTTACAGTCTTAAGAAACGTGTTGCTTATTCTTTCTTTATATTCCAACTGTCTGCTTTCTTTCATATGAATAATCACCTATCCGTTTTGATTGAATTATACTTGTATTCAGTCGCAAAATCAATCGTATTTTTTTACGATCGAATTTATGATTGTTTTCACACAGAGCATTTGGAACAAAAACAGCAGGATAAAAAGTCACAAGACATCCAGCGGTGCCTATATCACTTATCCCAATCCTCAGCCAGATCCTGATCGCTGATATGCATACTTATGTAGTCTGCATATGTGTATAAAGGTGTGGGAAACACATCACTAACTCCCATGGAAACATTGGCTCCATCCATAATCTTCAACACTTCTTCATACGAATAATCACTTCCGAGATACATCACAAGAAGATAGTCCAGATCATCAAAGAAGATCCCGACTTCCTTGTCGTAGAAAAAACCTTCCGGCTTATACATGATATAGCCGGGTTTCCCGTTCACATCCACGATTTCATAGCGTTCCGCTTTCTCCACAGGAAAAGCAAGCGTACCCTCCTGGTCCACCATAATAAGCATTGGTGAAATGCCGAGATTTTCTCCCTCTTCCTCGTATTTGCTTGTATCTCCCGGGTTCCGTTTTACGCCATCAGGCAAATATCCTAATTCTAAATGAGCAGGCGGGATATCTATGCGTGATCCATCTTTGTATGTCATAACATACTGTGTTTCTCCGTCTTTCTCGAAAACCTCTGTAACGCTTTTCTGGCTTCTTCGCCCCTCGTTTTTCGTGTCGTCTTCTGCCGGTGTATATAACACAAATGTATACTGTATCAGATCCATCCTCTTTTCTACGCTGAGTTTGGGCCCGGCCGATTCATTCCCCCTCAGGAAAAAGTATACGGATCTTTCCTCTTCTGTTTCTTCTGTCATAATGGTTTCCACGTCATCCGTCATACTGACAGAGGTCTGAGTCTCACTTTCCGAAGGGTTTTCTGTTACGGAAGAATTCTCATTCACTTGTTTCGAACAGGCCGAAACAAATATAGCCATTATAAGCATAACTGCCAGTTTTCTTTTACCGTTCTTATTCATGGTTTTCGCCTCCCCACAATTTCACAAACTCTTCATAAGTCTTGACTGTAGCCGGCATCTCGGAAAAGCCTTCTTCGCTGTATGGTTTCTCCTCCACCACGACACCGGCCAGGATCTTTTCGATTCCCTCCTCGCTGATTTCGCTTCCGACAAACATATCGAGCAGAAGATTCCGGTCTTCGATCACCATTCCGATCTCACAGAATCCTTTCCCGTTTTCTTTGTATACGGCAAAAGCACTGTGACCATTAACTTCAAATGCTTTTGCCTCTTTTCCCGTTAAGTATGGGATTTCCCATTTTTGTTCTTCATTAAGGATGATCAGTATTGGCGTAATAGCGAGTTCGCCTGTTGCTGTCTCGTATTTCTGCGGTTCTTCCAGACTCCTTCTGATTCCTTCCGGAAGGTATGTAAAAGACAGAAAATAGAAGGTTTGTTCCGACTGATCGATATCGATCCTCTTCTTCTGGTCGCCTTCTTCGATCCATGCTTCTTTTCTTGGATAATATCTGAACGATCCATCCGGATTCTCTTGAACTTCGATGATGGTATTCCAGATAATAGTAGCCGATTCTTCTGCCGATTCGATACTTGTACTCATTTCTGACGATGTCTTCTCCTTCTCTATCACCACGGTAAGAGAACCGTCCCGATTCTCGTCTTTTCTGAATGAAATCTTATAAAGACTCGTGACTGCAAATATCGTTACAGGTATCATCATGACAAAGATGCCGACAACAGCAGCTGTCAAAAGCCATCTCCATCTGGGCTTTTCACAGTGCTTTTCGAGCGGAATCGGCTTCGTTTTTTTGGTCTGATCAAGTATCCGCGTTTTCAAGTCCTCGGAAAGACGGACGTCTTTTAATTCTTCATCTATTTTTCTTTTCAGATCATTCATCATCAAACACCCCCTTGAGTTCCGAGCGAAGCATATCTCTCGCCCGTTTCAGACG
>JAFZQI010000042.1 GCA_017620475.1 Clostridiales bacterium
ATGTCCGGCAAACGCGATCTCATTTGAAGAACGAGAGGCTCCGGCCTATGACGAAGCTGCTGTTAAAGCATCAAAGGAGAAAAAGTCCGCACCACTCGCATGTGGTTGCCCGAGTACACAAGCAAGAGCGATACAGAGAAAGGATGTGACGGCTCCGGCAGATCTGCAGACTGTAGAGAGTCAACTTTCGCAGTGGCCTGTACAGATTAAACTGGTTCCGGTAAAAGCGCCCTATTTCGATGGCGCGAAGCTTCTGGTCGCAGCGGATTGCACTGCTTTTGCATATGGAAACATCCATAATGATTTTATCCGGAATCGGATCACTCTTATCGGATGTCCGAAACTGGACAGTGTTGATTATTCCGAGAAACTGGCGGAGATCCTGAAAAACAATGATATCCGAAGTGTAACGGTTGTTCGCATGGAGGTGCCCTGTTGTGGAGGCATTGAAAACGCCGTGAAGCAAGCGTTGCTGGCAAACGGGAAGATGATTCCCTGGCAGGTCGTTACGGTCTCTACTGATGGGAATATTGTAGAGTGAGTGTTTCTCGAATTTCGAAGATGGTATAATCAAATGAGGGAAAAAAGAGAGGCAAGAGATGCGTATGGGAAAATTGAGCATAGCTTTTTTCGATGCAAAAGAATACGACCGGCAGTCCTTTATTATTTCTAATGGAAAAGTTCCTTTGAATAATGGAGAACCCGGATTTGACAAAGAAGAATTTGATATCCGTTATCTCGAAGCCAGGCTCTCGCCGGATACTTACAAACTTGCAGAGGGCTGCGATGCGGTATGTGTTTTTGTAAATGATGACATCAATTCTTTCGTGATCGATAAGCTCTGTGAATTGGGTGTCAAACTTATTGCGCTTCGTTGTGCCGGATATAACAATGTGGATATCGAACACGCATATGGAAAGATTCATGTAGTCCGTGTGCCGGCTTATTCGCCTTATGCGGTCGCAGAACATGCGATGGCACTTCTTTTGACTTCGATCCGCAGGATCCATAAAGCCTATATTCGTACGAAGGATTTTAATTTCAGTCTGAATGGTCTGACCGGATTTGATCTTCACGGAAAGACTGTCGGAGTGATCGGAACCGGTAAGATCGGCAGGATTTTTATCGATATCTGCCGCGGATTCGGCATGCAAGTGATCGCCTATGACAAGTTCCCGGCTAAGGACTCCGGTATTGAATATGTAACGATTGATGATCTTTGGGAACGAAGTGATGTCATTTCACTCCATTGCCCGCTGACGGATGAGAACCGTCATATGATCAATTCGAAAAGTATGGAGAAGATGAAAAAGGGAGTTGTGATCATCAACACTTCCCGAGGAGCACTGATTGATACCGAGGCGCTGGTGGAAGGAATCAAACAGAGAAAGATTGGTGCGGCCTGCCTGGATGTTTATGAAGAAGAATCTGATGTATTCTTCCATGATTATTCTAACCATATCGTTAATGATGATGTATTGGCGCGCCTCATTTCTATGCCCAACGTGATCGTCACATCCCACCAGGCCTTCCTTACTAATGAGGCATTAAGCAACATAGCGGATACTACGCTTCAGAATATCCGCGACTTCTTCGGCACGGGACTCTGTGCAAACGAGGTGTGCTATAAGTGTGCTAATATCAGTAAGTGCAACCAGAAGCATGAGCAGAAGTGCTTCTGACCGAAAAGGTGTCAAATTTGGTGTCACCTAGAAAAATGGAGGGCTGAAACGTGGTGATTTCAGGGGTTGTAAAAATATTGTTCATTTGCCACGGCAATATATGTAGATCGGCTACCGCCGAGTTTGTTTTGAAGGACTTAATTGAGAAAAAGGGACTTTGTGAGATGTTTCACATCGAGTCGCGTGCAACGAGTACGGAGGAGATCTGGAACGGGATCGGGAATCCCATATATCCGCCGGCCAGGGAAGAACTGAAAAGAAGAGGACTTGGAAAGACTCCTTACACGGATTTTTCGTTAAAACGCGCTCAGCAGTTGAAACGTTCAGAATACGATGAATATGATTTCCTTATCGGCATGGATTCGATGAATATGCGGAATATTGAACGCATGACAGGACATAGACATGGAGACGGGAAGATATGGAAACTTCTTGAGTTCTGCGGATTGGATAGGGATGTGAGTGATCCATGGTATTCCGGACGGTTCTCAGAGGTCTTTGACGAGTGTGTGATGGGTTGTGAAGGTTTGCTGAATTATCTTAAGGATCAAAAGATACTTTAGTGCAATAACAGGACAAAATTACGATATCTGTTTTCAGATCATTACTATATAATTGACAAGCGCACAAATGAAATAGATGCGTCCTTTACGCGATGGTTTATTAGTGATACATAGTATCAATCGGAGATAGATGTCGTTTTTGTATGGCAAATAAGAATGTGACCGACATGACGGTGGGAAATCCTACCCGACATATTTTAAAATTCACGCTCCCGCTTTTGATCGGGAATCTTTTTCAGCAGCTTTACAATATGGTTGACTCCGTAGTGGTTGGACGTTTTGTAAGTGCGCATGCATTAGCATCGGTCGGTGCTTGCGGTTCCCTGAATTTCCTGTTCTTTTCGTTAAGTTCAGGTCTGGCTGTCGGAATTGGCGTCATTGCGTCACAGTATTTCGGTGCGGGTGATGAAAAACAATTGAAGAAGACAATTGCCAATTCAATCTATGTGCTTGCTTCAACGGCGATTATTGTTACTTTGATTGGTGTGATCTTCGCTGGTCCGATCTTGCGGCTGCTTCAGACACCGGAGGAATACATTGCGGATTCGATTAATTATTTCCGTGTCACTTGTGCCGGTATTATCGGTGTGGCTTTCTATAACGGTGTGGCAGCGCTTCTTCGTTCAGTCGGAGATTCGAAGACTCCACTATATTTTTTGATTCTAAGTAGCATAATTAACGTTTGCCTGGATCTAACTTTTGTACTCGCTCTTGATATGGGCGTTGTAGGAGTCGGGCTTGCAACGATCATTGCCCAGGCGATTTCAGCTATTGTGTCGATGATTTATGCGTACCATAAGGTCAGTTATTTTCGCTTGGGAAAGAAAGACCTTCTTCCTGATTTTTCTATGATTCGAGATTCGTTTAGGCTTGGTTCTCCTGTTGCGATCCAGAATTCCATGATTGCGGTTTCCTGCATTGCCCTTCAGGCAGTGGTGAATGGATTCGGGCCGGATGTGGCCTCGGCATACACCATTAGTGGACGTATCGAACAACTTGTCCAGCAGCCATATGGTTCGCTTGGAATGGCACTTACTTCCTATTCCGGACAGAATATCGGAGCAAAAAAGCAGGAGCGCGTGATCGAGGGATTCCGTAAGGCAACACTGATCGTTCTTTGTTTCAGTATGCTGATGCTTCCGTTGTTTTTCTTCTTCGGAAGGTACATTTGCGGTGTGTTTGTGACGGAAACAGATGCGGCGGAAGTCATTCTTCTAGGATCTCGGGCTCTTCGGATCACCAGTCCTTTTTACTTCGGATTAGGCATGATCTATGTACCACGTGCCGTGCTAAACGGCTGTGGTGATACGGGCTTTGCCATGATCAACGGACTTACCGAGGTGGTATGCCGTATTCTGTTTGCCAATGTGCTTACGAGGATCCCTTTGTTAGGCTATTGGGGGATTTGGATCACTACCGGTTTGACTTGGGCGGTGACAGCTATCGTGTGCGTAGTTCGTTATCGTGGGGGAAAATGGAAGTATAAGGCATTGGAACATTGAATGTTCCGTTTTTTCTGTTTTTGAGAATTCCCGTTTTTGTGGTATAATAAATAAATCTTTTATGCTTTTTTCGAAATGCTTTGATAAAGCATAATGCAAGGATGGGAGGAATGCCTTATGGATATGAAGAAGATTGCGAAATACTCTTCGAGCCAAAAGCAGATGTGCCTGAAAAACGACACGATCGAAGACGCGCTTTTTGAGAAATACGGCGTGAATCGCGGTCTGCGTGATATTAACGGTAAAGGCGTGCTGACCGGTCTGACCAGAATATCGAAAATCGTTTCCTTTACTTCCGGACCTGACGGGAAACAGGTCCCTTGCCCGGGTGAACTGTGGTATCGCGGATACAACATTAAGACTTTGATCAAGGAATTGGGTGATCACGAATTCGGTTTTGAGAAAACGGCGTATCTTCTTTTGTTTGGTGAGAAGCCGACAGAAAGCCAGTTGATCGAATTCCAGGCGATTCTTGATGAGTGCAGAAGTCTTCCGACGAATTTTACACGTGATGTCATCATGAAGGCTCCAAGTAAGGATATTATGAATTCGATTACCAGGTCTGTGCTGACTTTGGCTTCTTACGATGAGTCCTCTACGGATTCGCAGCTGGAAAACAGTATTAAGCAGTGTATTCAGCTTATTGCGCAGTATCCGATGCTGTCGGTGTATAGCTATCATGCCTACAATCACTACGACAACGATGAGAGTATGTACATTCATCGTCCGAGAAAGGGCAGGTCTACTGCGGAGAATTTCCTTGCGATGCTGCGCCCGGATCAGAAGTATAGTGTGCTCGAGGCGAAGGTCCTTGATGTGGCTTTAATGCTGCATATGGAACATGGTGGCGGAAATAACTCCACCTTTACTACGCGTGTGGTTACTTCTTCCGGTTCAGATACATATTCTGCGATGGCAGCTGCGATGTCTTCTCTTAAGGGCCCCAAACATGGCGGCGCGAACATTAAGGTCGTACAGATGATGGATGACCTCAAGGAGAATGTCGCGAATTGGGAGGACCGTGTTGCCATTAAAGAGTATCTGATGAAGATCCTAAAGAAAGAGGCATTTGATAAGAGCGGTTTGATCTATGGAATGGGTCATGCCGTGTATTCGATGAGTGATCCCAGAGAAGAAGTGCTTAATTCTTTCGTTGAGGCGTTGGCGAAAGAGAAGGGGATGGAGCGCGATTACATTCTTTACAAAAATGTGGAAGAACTTGCTCCCGAAGCCATTGCGGAGACCAGAAGGATATTTAAGGGCGTAAGTCCGAATGTGGATTTCTACAGCGGACTTGTGTATAAGATGCTTGATATCCCGCCGGAACTCTATACGCCACTGTTTGCTACAGCGCGTATTGTCGGCTGGAGTTCGCATCGTATTGAAGAACTGATCGGGATGAATAAGATCATTCGTCCGGCTTATAAGAGCGTCATGGAGGAGATCGAGTAACGTTATGACGAGAACGCGCGGAAACCGACTTGTTTGTTTAGCAGTATGTTTATCCATATTGCTGTCGGTTTTTGTTGCCTGGCCGCTTGTTGCGAATTCTCGGGTCGATGCTGCGGGTTCTGTAGAAATCGTTCATGGAGAGAATGACGGTGATCACACGAGTGTTACCGTTAAAGTGCGTGGATATGATCCCGGTGATGTGCTAACGCTTTCTCTGGAGTTTAGCTGCGGAGTGGAGTATACCCTGCGTTCCGGAGGTATGACGGAAGCCGATTATGATCCCGAAGACTATGTTGTGACTCTGAAAATAACCGGTACGAATGGTTCTCCGAATGGTGACTACACCATCGATATTGCCGGAACGGGGATTGCCGGTTTTTTGGCTACTCTAGACAGACTTAATGTTGAAAAGACAGCTCCTCCGCCACCGCCGCCGGATGATCCGACGAAACCCGGAAAAGACGATCCGGTAAAGCCGAGTAAGGATGACCCGCCGGGTCCGGGCAAGGATCCTGTGAATCCGAAGAAAACGGATACGCCGACTCCTAAGCCTGAAAAGACGAGTACGCCGACTCCGGCGAAGACGAGCACGCCGACACCGGCCAAGACGAGCACGCCGACACCGGCGAAGACGAGTACGCCGACACCGGCCAAGACGAGCACGCCGACACCGGCCAAGACGAGCACGCCGACACCGGCCAAGACAAGTACGCCTACTCCGGCAAAGACGAGTACGCCTACTCCGGCAAAGACGAGCACGCCGACACCGGCGAAGACGAGCACGCCTACGCCTTCGAAAACGAGTGCAACGACGCCTGCTTCCACAAAATCAAGTACGACGACTGCGACTCCGGCAATTGTAGAGACAAAACAGGAGAAGTCTGCGGATACGGATGCGACAACCGAAAAAACGACTACAACCGAAACGGCAGTTTCATCCGCTTCGGATACTTCTCTGGATCCTTCCGAAGGCTCTTCTGGTGAGGAACCTTCCTCTTCTTCGGAATCTATGGAACCTGTTGGGGAATTGGACGTGAATGAGACCTCCGATCCTTCGGGAGCCGGCTTGATTATGCCGAATGAGGACGGAGATAATGGTGATGGAGATGCTAAGGACCCATCGCAGGCCCCGGATCCGGATGCTTCCGATGGAAATGATGTTCTTTTGAGTGCTTCAAATAAAGAGAACACCGTATCGGCCGCCAGTGAAAATAACGGGAAGAATTATACTTCCGAAATCATTTGGGCGATTGTGATCATTATTCTTCTTATCCTTGCTTATTTGCGTTACCGGGCTTTGGCAAGAGAAGATAGTGACATCGTGTATATTGTGACGAATTTTATTCCGATTCCTGCTTTGGTTTCGAAAGTTCGTAAAATGAAGGAAGATAAGGAGCCGACTTCGGACGGACCTGCGCCGGTAGTAATGAATGGGTATCTTCAGAAACCGACTGTTGGAACGGAGGCGGCGAACGCGATACGCCCGATCCGCTCTAATGTGTCTTCAGCGTCTACATCCAGACCGGGAAACAGTGTGAAGACGAATGCTGCTGCCGAGACTAAGCCTCAGCCGGCAAAGGATTCCCGTCCGGGAGCAAAAACGAAGGCGCCTATTGAGAAGCAGCCTGTTGTGAAGCCTCAGTCCGAGACTCAACCTAAGCCGGTAACTAAACCTGATCCGGTAACTAAACCCGATCCGGCAGTGAAACCTCATCCGGTTTTGCCACCGAGGATGGCAGCAAAACTCGAGAAGCATTCCGAGGGTGAAGGAAACCCGGAAGTAGAGACGGATACCTCTCTTCCGGAGATGATGAAACGGCAACGTGAGCTGGAACTGGAGATGGAGAAGCTTTCGAAGGAAATGCGCCAGATCTCGGATATTGAAGATGCCGGGTTGCCACCGGAAACGTAAAACCCCGAAATCTAAACCATAAATGAAAAGAGCTGCTTTCCGTTTGGAAAGCAGCTCTTCTTTGTGGTGACCCTAAGGAGAATCGAACTCCTGATTGCGCCTTGAGAGGGCGCCGTCTTAACCGCTTGACCATAGGGCCAAGTCACCACACACTTTTTAAGTGCATGAAAAATGATACCATAAGATTTTCGACGGTGCAAGTGTCTGTGAAAGAATTCGTATAAATGTCGGACGGCGGCGTAGGATAAAACATCAAAAAAGAGTGAAAACGGTAAGGCATTATATGTTGTATACTTTATTTCTAAATTATTGTATAATACAAAAAAGAACATATATTCTAATTGTGGAAGAGAGACATTTATGAACGACTATATTCGTATCCGAGGGGCACGGGAACATAATCTTCAGAACATTAATGTGGACATTCAGCGGGATAAGCTGGTCGTGATCACTGGTCTTTCGGGTTCCGGTAAATCCTCACTTGCCTTCGATACGATCTATGCCGAGGGACAAAGAAGATATGTGGAGTCTTTGTCATCCTATGCCAGACAGTTTCTTGGTCAGATGGAGAAACCGGATTATGACAGTATAGATGGTCTTTCTCCATCTATTGCCATCGATCAGAAGACGACGAGCCGTAACCCGAGATCTACGGTGGGTACAGTTACGGAAGTGTATGATTATTTTAGGCTTCTTTATGCCCGTATCGGTGTACCGCAATGCTATAAGTGCGGCCGTGAGATACGGTCACAGTCGATCGATCAGATCATCGAGCAGCTGATGGCGAACCCGGAAGGGACGCGCCTGATCCTTATGGCTCCGGTAGTTCGGGCGCGAAAGGGTGAGTTTACTAAACAGATCGAAGATTATAGGAAGAGCGGATATGTACGCATCCGTTTGGATGGGACGATCTATGAACTTGATGAGGATGAGATCTCCATTGAGAAGAACAAGAAACATGATCTTGAAGTGGTTGTGGACCGTGTAGTCGTTCGCGAGGAATCCCGTACGCGACTGACGGATTCCTGTGAGACGGCGTTGAAACTTGCTGATGGGCTCCTTCTTGCAGAAATACAGATTCCTTCGGAAGATGAGGAAGGCAATCGGACGTATCGCACCAGCGAAGTGCTTTTCTCGCAGAAATTGTCCTGCCCGGAGTGCGGAATCAGCGTGGAGGAATTGTCGCCGAGAATGTTTTCCTTCAATAATCCCTTCGGTGCATGTCCGGAGTGTTCGGGTCTGGGCTCGCATACACATGTGGATCCTGATCTGTGTGTTCAGAATCCGGAAGCGTCGATCAATGAAGGGGCGATTCAGACGGCGGGGTGGAAATTTGATGATCCGAAGAGTTGGGGCAGGTCTTTTATCGAGGCGCTGGCGGCCAGATATGATTTTTCGCTGGATACTCCGTGGTGTGACCTTCCGAAGAGCATTCAGGATATTATTCTTTTCGGTAACGGTGGAGAGAAACTTGTCATCGATACTTCTAATAGCGTTTTCCATAGGGAAGGAGTGTATATGAATTCCTGGGAAGGCGTGGTGCATAGCGTGGAGAGGAGAAGCCGTGAGGCCACCTCAGAAGAAATCAAACAGCACTATGACCAGTATATGACAACGGAAGAGTGCAAGAGCTGCCATGGTGCGAGACTGAACCCTCAGGCGCTTGCGGTGACGGTCGGCGGTAAGAATATCTTTGAAGTGACGGCAATGCCGATCCGTAAATGCATCCGGCATCTTCAGAACGTGACTTTGAAGGCCAGGGAAAAGAAAATTGCCGAACCGATCCTTAAGGAGATCCTGGCAAGGCTGGGATTTATGGTGGATGTCGGTTTGGAGTATTTGACGCTGTCACGTGCGGCATCGACACTTTCCGGAGGTGAGGCGCAGCGTATTCGTCTGGCTACACAGATCGGGTCCAGCCTGACGGGTGTGCTTTATATTCTGGATGAACCGTCTATCGGCCTTCACCAGAGGGATAATAACCGCCTTCTGGCTACGCTTCAGAAATTGAAGCGGCTTGGGAATACGGTTCTGGTGGTGGAACATGATGAGGATACGATGCGGGCAGCTGACGTGATTATCGATATGGGCCCGGGTGCAGGTGAACACGGTGGCTTTGTGGTGGGCGTCGGTACGGCGGAGGAGATCATGAAGATCCCGGAATCCATTACCGGCCAGTACTTAAGCGGAAGTAAATTCATTCCGGTACCGAGGGCAAGAAGAAAGCCGGATGGCCGTTACCTTACGGTGATCGGGGCAAGAGAGAATAATCTTAAGGGAATCGATGTGAAGATTCCGATCGGTCTTTTTACATGTGTGACAGGCGTTTCCGGATCGGGCAAAAGCTCACTGGTGAACGGCATTATTCTTCGCCGCCTGGCGACGGATCTTAATGGCGCGCATCGGTCAAAGGGCCTCTGTGATAAGATCACGGGTGTGGGACACCTGGATAAGGTCATTGCCATTGATCAGTCTCCGATCGGCAAGAGCCCGAGATCTAATCCGGCGACCTATACCGGGTGCTTCGATCTGATTCGCGAACTCTATGCGAATACGCCGGATGCCAAGGCGCGCGGCTATAAGAACGGACGTTTCAGTTTCAATGTTAAGGGCGGACGGTGTGAAGCGTGCAGCGGCGATGGTGTGAATCGGATCGAGATGCATTTTCTGCCGGATGTGTATGTGAAGTGCGATGTGTGTAAGGGGAAACGTTATAACCGAGAGACCCTGCAGGTGAAATATAAGGGCAGGAATATCGCGGATGTGCTTGCTATGACTGTGGATGAGGCTTTGGAGTTCTTTAAGAATGTGCCTAGGATCGCTTCGAAACTGACGACGCTGTCTGAGGTCGGTCTCGGGTATATCCGTTTGGGTCAGCCGGCGACACAGCTATCCGGCGGTGAGGCTCAGCGGGTGAAACTTGCGACGGAACTGAGTAAACGCAGTACGGGGCGTACATTCTATATTCTGGACGAGCCGACAACAGGCCTGCATATCGCTGATGTGCATAAGTTGGTTGACATTTTGAACCGCCTGTCCGAAAATGGTAATACTGTTTTGGTCATTGAGCATAATCTCGATGTGATCAAGACGGCGGATTATATTATTGATCTCGGTCCGGAGGGCGGAGATAAGGGCGGCACGATCGTGGCCCAGGGATCTCCTGAAGAAGTCTGTGAAGTGGAAGGGTCTTTTACCGGACAATTCTTAAAGCCCGTATTAGAGATCACGAAGGAAAGAATGGAGAAACTGGAGCCGCAGGAGGATGCGGAGCAGAAGAAACGGATCCAGCGCGATGCGATGGAGATCGCGGTGGGCCCGAAAGTCAGACGGAGAAGGAAGCCTTTGGAAGAAGACGAAGAAGGCACAGACAAAGGAAAGAAAAAGTAAGGAAAAGAAGAATGAGTCTTTGCACGATATGTAAGAAGAATGTCGCTGTGGTATTTACCACGCGATTTGAAAACAATGAACGGATCAATGAGGGCCTCTGCATTAAGTGTGCCTATGAAACCGGCATTGGCGGCATTGAAGAGATGTTCTCTCAAGCCGGAATCAATGAGAACAATATTGATGAAGTGACAGAGCGCTTGAACCGGCTGATGGGTGGCGTGGATTCTGCGGATCCGCAGGAGCTATTCAAGATGCTGGTCAATGACTCGGTACCGATCGACCTTCCGGATGATGAGTTTGATGGCGATGCTGAAGGCGAGGAGTTTGATGTCGGCGATGATGAAGTTCTCCCTTTCGAGGATGATGGGCAGGACGAACGACCGAAGAGAAAAGGGATCTTCCCGTTTGATCTGTTTGGCAAGGGTGCTCCAGGTGAGGACGAAGATGAGGAGAATGATTCGAATCTCGGATTCCTGCATCTCGGGAAGGATAAAGAAAGAACCAGAAATGCAAAGAAATCGGGAAAATCCAAGAAAAAGTTTTTGGAACAGTACGGTACGAATCTGACCCAGCTCGCCAGAGAAGGGAAGATCGATCGGCTGATCGGACGCGAGAAGGAGATCGAGCGTGTAGTCCAGATACTGAACAGAAGATCTAAGAATAATCCGGCATTGATCGGTGAACCCGGTGTCGGTAAGACGGCAATCGCAGAAGGGTTAGCGGTTAAAATCGCCAATGGCGAGGTGCCGCAGAAGCTCTTACATATGTCCGTTTATCTTCTTGATATGACGGGAATGGTTGCCGGTACGCAGTTCCGTGGCCAATTCGAGAGCCGGATGAAGAACGTGGTCGATGAAGCCCGGCAGAGCGGCGATGTGATCCTCGTGATCGATGAAATGCACAACATCATGGGCGCGGGAGATGCTGAGGGCGCAATGAATGCGGCTAATATCCTGAAACCTGCACTGGCTAAGGGCGAGATCCGGGTCATCGGTTCGACGACTTTGGATGAGTACAGACGTCATATTGAAAAAGACTCGGCTTTGGAGCGCCGTTTCCAGAAGGTGATCGTGGATGAGCCTTCTGTTGAAGATTGCGTGGAGATCCTTAAGGGTATCCGCGAGTATTACGAGAAGCATCATTTCGTGAAGTATCCGGATGACGTGGTCGAGTACGCTGTCCGTATGTCTTCGAGATATATTACGGATAGGTTTTTGCCGGACAAAGCGATCGATATCCTGGATGAGGCAGGATCCCGCGCGAATCTTGAGGAGGTTCGCCTGGTCAATCTTGCGAACATGAAGGAAGAGTGTGCTGCGCTTGAGAAAACGGTAAAGGCTATTGAGACGCGTATTGAGATGTCGGCGACGCCTGAACAGATCGAGAGTGAAAATCTTTACGAGAAGCAGGCTGAGAAGAAGTCACGTGTTCTTCGTCTTCAGAAGGAGATCGAATCATTGGAGAATGACCTTACGCCTACGATCATCACCTGTGATGATATTTCCAGTGTAATCGAGATGTGGACGGGGATCCCGGTAAACCGTATTTCCGAATCCGAATCGGAGAGCCTTCTGAAATTGGAGGATCGCCTGCACGAACGTGTTATCGGACAGGAAAATGCTGTAAGCGCTCTGGCTCGCGCCATCAGAAGAAACCGTTCCGGCTTTGGGAAGAAACATAAGCCATCTTCGTTCATTTTCGTCGGCCCTACGGGCGTAGGAAAGACGGAACTGGTCAAAGCCCTTGCCGAAGCGCTTTTCGCAAGGGAAGATGCGTTGATCCGTATCGATATGTCGGAATACATGGAAAAGTGGGAAGTAACGAAGTTTATTGGTGCGGCTCCCGGATATATCGGTTATGATGACGGCGGTCAACTGACCGAGAAAGTAAGAAGAAAACCGTATTCGGTGATCCTTTTTGATGAGATCGAGAAGGCTCATCCGGATGTGTTCAATATTATGCTGCAGATCCTGGATGACGGACGTCTGACCGATGGCCACGGATGTGTCGTGAATTTCGAAAACACGATCATTGTTATGACTTCAAATGCCGGTACGACACTGAAAGCGAACGGTTTCGGTTTTAATGCGGAAGAGAAGATCGCTCTTGAGAATCGCGTCAATACAGCGCTCAAAGAGCAGTTCCGTCCGGAGTTCCTCAACCGTGTCGATGAAATCGTGATCTTCCAGGAACTGACAAAAGAAGAAATCCGTAAGATCGTGAATCTGATGCTGAAGGAAGTAGCGGATCAGTTGAAGGAAAAGGGAATTGCCCTTACTGTATCCGAGGCGGCGAAGGATCAGCTTGCGAAGGAAGGATATGATCCCAAGTATGGTGCAAGACCGCTTAGAAAGACGATCCAGAAGCGTATTGAAGATCAGCTGGCGGATATGTTCCTCGGCGGGAAACTGAATAAGGCTGAAAAGGTCAGCGTGGGATACAGAAAAGAAGCGTTTACGTTCGATGTGAAGGAACGTCAGGAGAATGAAGAAGGAAACGGCGAGAAGTCGTAAACAGGATCCTGTATGGGATTTAAAGCAGATACGCAAATACAGCTGGGACACCGTTTTTAAGAAAGGGTGGAAAGCCTGGCTGGCTTTGGTTGCGGTCTGCTTTCTTTTTTCCTTTATCGGTGCATCTTCACCTATGCAGACAGAGGTTCTTGATTATATGGATCCTCTTCTCGGGTTTAATAAAGACGCAGATTATGAAACCGATGTCGAGTATCTGAAAGAGTATGTGCTTTCGCGTAAAGCGGTGAGCGGACTTTCGGCTGAGACGAAAGAATCTATCGGCGGTACGATCGAGAATGTGTCTACGAGCAATTCCTGGGTGATAAGAGCGCTTGCCTCAAATGCGGCATACTTTGAACGGAATCCCGGAGAAGTCATCGTCAATCTTGTCCTAGTTGCAGTAATCATGCTTGTGATCAGGTTCTTTTTCCAAAATGTGGTAAATGTCGGTATGTATCGATACGTGATGGAAAACAGACAGCAGAAACGAGTTCGTTTCCGCCGACTTCTTGCACCTTTTCATCTCCGATCGATCCCGCACATGGTGTGGGTCATGCTCCGGTATTACGGGGCGCTGATCCGCTGGTATATGCTTTTGGTGATTCCCGGTATCTATAAAACTTTCCAGTATGCCATGGTTCCTTATATCCTGGCGGAAAATCCGACGGTATCTTGGAAAGAAGCGAGAAATCTCTCCAAACAGATGACGAAGGGGTATAAGTGGAAGATGTTTGTCGCAAGACTATCGTACATTTATATCTGGATCCTGGAACTTGTTCCTTTCGCAGGTATGCTTGTTGCTGTTCCGCTGGAAGAACAGCTCAAAGCCGAAATCTACTTCACGCTTCGTAACCGTCCGGGTATATCCTATGATGCTCTGCCCGAAAAAGCGTTTGCCGATGCTCCCTATGTGAAGAAAGAAAAACAGTTTAAGCATAAAGTTCTTCATTCGATCGAGGCACCGTCTTATGTTCTTCAAGATATCAATACGAAGACGGCACATAAGAAAGGCAAGTTCCGCTTTGATTACAGCCCGTTTGATATTGTCTTTATGTTCTTTACATTCTGCCTGATCGGATGGGTCTGGGAAGTCAGTTACGAGTTTGTTAATTCCCGTGTTCTTGTAAACAGGGGAACGATGTACGGTCCCTGGATCCCGATTTATGGCTTTGGAGGACTGGCCATCGTGCTTCTTCTGGGGCGGTTTAAGGAGAATAAGTTTAAGCTTTTCGGGATGACCATGCTGGTCTGTGCCATCCAGGAGTATTTGGCGAGCTTTGCGCTGGAGTTTATCTTCAATTCATCGTATTGGGACTATAAGCATATGCTCATGAATGTAAACGGACGTATCTGCCTTGCGGGACTTCTGGCCTTCGGTATCGGCGGACTTTTTGGAGTATATGTCGCGGCACCGGCGATCAGCCGTTTTGTTGACCGGTTCGCCAGGAAGACCCAAATTGTCGCGGCGATCGTTCTATGCACGCTTTTTGCCACTGACCTGGTCTGCTGCGCGATCTTTGGGTTTAATAAAGGCTCCGGTGTAGGCGGCGAGATAGAAAATACCCCTGCAGTTACTCAGGATGTAAATGCAGGGGATGAAAAAACTGAACCTTCAATATCGGAACCGGTGATTACCGCTCAGGAACGGTAACTTGCATTGATCTTTACGTAATCGTAGGTGAAGTCACATGTCCACATGCGGTCATTGTATTCGCCATCGTTTAATTCAATACGGATGAGAATGTCGTGCTCGGAGAGCTTCTCTTTCGCGACTTCTTCATCGAAGGGGAGGGCAACTCCTTTCTCGTAAACCGGAAGTCCGCTTAAGAACATGCTGATCTTGTCGGGATCAATGTCCGCGCCGGAATAACCCAATGCCGTGATAAAACGGCCGCAATTGGCGTCCTGGCCGAAAATCGCAGTTTTACAGAGCGGCGAACGGCAGATGGAGAGTACACAAAGGTACGCATCGTTGGCGGTTTTAGCGCCATTGACCTCAACTTCGACCAGCTTGGAAGCGCCTTCTCCGTCGGAAGCGATCATTTTGGCAAGGTCGAAGCAGAGCGCATGGAAAGCCTCTTTAAATGTCTCGTATTCTTCGGTTCCGGCCGTGATCTCCGGAGTTTCCGAAGCGCCGTTTGCCAGGATGACGACCATGTCGCATACGGAGGTGTCTCCATCGACGGATACGCGGTTATATGTATCCTTCACATTGTCGCTGATCATGGACTGAAGAACGGGCTGGCTGATGTTGGCATCTGTTGTGAAAATGCTGATCATCGTGGCCAGGTTCGGGTGGATCATGCCGGATCCCTTAGCAATTGCGGCAATCGTGATCTCCTTGCCGAAGATGCTGACGGTTGCTGCTACTTCCTTAGGCTGGGTATCAGTGGTCATGATGGCTCTTTCAGCAAGGTGGCCGCATTCTTCTGAAGAAGAAGCATTCTTAATCAGTCCGGGAATCGCCGAGGTCAGTTTATCCAGCGGAAGTCTTGAACCGATTACGCCGGTAGAGGCGGTGAGGACTTCTTCGGAAAGGATCCCAAGCTCGGAAGCAACGGCTTCGGCCATGGCATCTGCATCTTTCTCGCCGTCTGCGCCGACACAGGCGTTGGCATTACCGCTGTTTATGATGATGCCGCGTACATTATCCCTTGAACGGATGATCGAAATCGAACGGGTAAGTGAGTGTCCTTTTACAAGATTTGAAGTATATACGCCTGCGACGTGGGCGGGACGATCTGATCCGATATAGGCCAGATCCGGGTTTCCGTTAGGTTTCAGACCGGCATGCACGCCATTGGCGATAAATCCGGAAGGAAGAGTGATATATGCGTTATCGATATCCATGAGTATTACCTCGTTTCTGATTAGTAGGAGCATTATACACCTTCGACGTATGCTTTTCTATATTGGCGGTCTCTTGAACGGTATTTCCGAACGTGGTACGCTTAACTTGCGCGAAGTCAAAATAGGTGCTTGACATGATGGCATAGAAAACATTATAATTTCGTAGTGCCTTTTGGGAGAAACTTGGTGGGATTAGCTCAGTTGGTTAGAGCGCTAGTTTGTGGCACTAGAGGTCATGGGTTCGACCCCCATATCCCACCCCATTATTCCCGATGCGGGGTTCATTGGGGTATAGCCAAGCGGTAAGGCACGGGACTTTGACTCCCGCATTCGTAGGTCCGAATCCTGCTACCCCAGCCATATGGTTCACTAGCTCAGTCGGTAGAGCACTTGACTTTTAATCAAGGGGTCTGGAGTTCGAGCCTC
>JAFZQI010000043.1 GCA_017620475.1 Clostridiales bacterium
AGGGTGAGGTAGCTGTTGAGGACATCAACGCTGCTATGAAGGCTGCTGCTAACGAGTCCTTCGGTTACACAGAAGAGAAGCTCGTTTCCTCCGACATCATCGGTATGAGATTTGGTTCCCTCTTCGATGCAAACCAGACAATGGTTTCCAAGATGGATGATGGCAACTCCCTCGTACAGGTTGTTTCCTGGTACGACAACGAGAACTCCTACACATCTCAGATGGTTCGTACAATCAAGTACTTCGCAGAGCTCGGCTAATAGATTCAAAAGAGCTCAGCATGAACGCAGAGCTCGGCTAATCACCACTCTCGAACTAAAGAGTTTACACGGGACTGTCTCCTACGGGAGACAGTCCTTTTCTATGCGCAAAAAACATGACGTGAAAATGACGGGCACCGCTTGAAAAAGAAATACAAGCAGATCCGCGCTTTTCGCAAATCTGCTTGTACCCTAATCATTTACTGGTGTTCGGGACGGCTCACTCCTCGTGCGTGACGAGCTCGCTGTCGGCCTTTTTCACGGAGCGGTCCATCATGGCCTGGTAGGTCGGATTGGCCACGAGATCGCGCATGCCCATATTGATATGCTCATCGAAGAGCGGCTTGCTGTGCTTGATCTTGTTTACGCGCGACATGACCACGAGCTTGCCGGCCCAGAGGTCATCACGGATGGCTTTACCGCCGATGTTGTTGGACGAGTTGAGCACAATGCTGAAAATGAAAAAACCGATCGAAAAGCCGAAGCCACCGCCGAATAATATGGAAATAATAGCAACCAATGCGATTCTCATAACACTCACCCCTGTCTCTTTCTTGCAAAGTTAAATGTATCCGCGGACTGGGTCTTTTCGATCTGCCGCTTGACCTTCGAATAGAATAGAAATCCAATCAGGAAGAAGATCAGGCTGAAGATCATGACCGGGGCGAGGAGCGGAATGAAACTCGTAATCACGGTAAATCCCGCTAAGGACCCGAGACCTGCAGTAAAGAACATGCCGATCACGAAGTAGACTGCTGCAAAGATAAGCGCGATAATGCCGCCCACCAGACCGACCAGCGACCAGAAAAGCTTCTTACTCCACGGCAGTCCGCAAACGACCTTGCCGGTCTCGCCATTGACCAGGATCGTGTGAGGCTTGCCCTCGAACTGCACGGTCACGAACCACGCGGGCAGAAGGGCATACTTCAGATCCTTGTCGATAAGCGTGGCCGACCGGCCATCCACGACACGGCAGCTGTGCGCGGAAATATCCTTATACATGGACCTCCTGAAAACATCCGTTGCCCGGAAATCCGCGGTCTTCCGAAGCTCCCCGTAGGTCAGGTCGGACATGTCGGAATAAAAGCCCAGCATATACTCCTCATCGAAAACCTTGAGCTTTCTAAGGTCGTACGGCTCGAGGAGACGGCTGGTCGAATCGTCGAGTTCCATCGAAGCCTCGACCAGCATGTTGTTGATCTTCATGTGACCGGACCGCGCGTAGTAACACGTATGCGAAGAATCGCCGGATCCGATTTCGCCGGAGATAACGTCCGACTCCGCGTGGTAGACATCGACCAGCCAGTACGGGATATAAATGCCCTGTACGGACTCCGGCTGCAGGTTTTTGAATTCTTTCGGTACGAAAACCCCCTGTCTGCATTTCTGCCGGATGATCTCGGTGGCCTGCTCACGCGTAAACTGGAACGGCATAATGAAGTCGGGGCGTTTTTCTTTACTGATCCGGCTGAAGATGACGCTCGCACTTCCGCAGTAGATACATGTGGTGGAAGCTTCTGTCCCCGAGATGATCATTTCGCCGCCGCAGGAACTGCAGGTGTAAACGTGGCACTCCATGAATTCCTGCATGGCGCCACTTTCTATTGGCTGCCCCGTTACCGGGTCGATCGCCCGCGGCCCTTCGGCAAACTCCTTGTCGTAGCTTTCTATTCCTTCCGCTCGAAAAGCACTGCCGCACGCGTCGCAGACGACATTTTTGGTGAGCGGGTCGAAGACAAGCGGGTATCCGCAGTTTCTACATAGTGTGGCCATCTTACTTCCGTCCTTTCTGACAAAGGGTATTTATCCTGCTTCCGTCTTTTCAGGCAGAAGGTATCCGTCTTTCTTGTGCCTCTTTAGACAATGGATGTCCGTTTTTTGTACTGAATCCTATTATAATACAGAACAAGGATCTATGAGAAAATCTACTGCTTGAAAAACATGTTCGTATGAAAAGAGTACTGTTCGCAATACAGTGCGTTCGTTTGAAAAGGTGCGGTTCGCAAAAAGTGTTCGCTTGAAAATGATACTGTTTACAATAATAAGTGTTCATTTTAAAACGACCGTTTTGCAATTCTGAACACAAATTCCTGCAATTTATTTCTGCCCCGGGGGCAGATTACGCTTGTGGTACAGGGGAGAAATCCTTCTTTTTGCCATGCCCGCATCTATGGTACAATGTGTTCGGATGCAAGGAAGGAAGCACCGCATTTCTTTTTCAAAATACCTGCCTGAGCAGGCAGAAGGAACGTAAGTTGCGGGACAAGTGCTTTTCGAAAAGAATGAAGTACGGCGGCATCCAAAGGGTGAAGAAGAAGGGAAACAAATCTTTGTAAGTGAGGGTACGGTCATGAAATTAGCAAGCCTCAACTGTCCGAACTGCAACGCGCCGCTGCGCGAGGAAAGCGGTAAATTCATCTGCACCGCGTGCGGAAGTGCTTTTACCATGGACTACGACGAGTCCGATGTCGAGCACGAGAAGCTGGCGACGGAGGCCGAGCGCGAGCGCATTAAGAAAGAGCGCGATCTCGAGCTGATGGCGACAAAGATCCGTCTCGATGAAGAAGCCGCAGCGAGAAAAGCACAGCGCGACAGAAGCCGCCGCGTCGGTATTTTTGCTGGCGGGATCGTAAAGCCTCTGGTCATCGGACTTATAATCTTTATGGTCTTTACGGTCTTAACCCCGCTTTCGGTTGTGCTTATTTTCAGCAGAGCGAGCAAGAGCATGAAGACGGATAAAAAGACGACGGCTACGACCTCTGCGAACCTGGGACTGGACCTTTCGAAGGAGCAGGTGCTGGGCGACGAAGGTTTCACGGTCTATGCCATAGCGGCGGCGAAGACAGATGTCAAGAACAGCCACAGCAGAGATGTTGCGGACTGGGCGCTTCGAATGGAACTGGATTCGGATTATGTGCCGACGGCGCAGCTCTCCGGTGAGCCGAAACTCGAGAACGTTTACTTCCTGCCCTATGTGGACAGAAACTATTTCTATGTAGTATTTTCTCTTACCTATACCTACATGGAGGAAGAGATCGACCGGACCACGACAGTGTACTGTGCGCGGTATTTCAAGGATATCAAACTGAGGGAAGACGGATCGGTCTTCTGCGATTACATCGTGCAGATGGATATCGGGGACTCGGAGGATCTGCATTTCTATGGGTACTACGATAAGGATCTGCTTTATAAGGAATTGATCGAGGGAAAGAATGTACCGGTCATCGACCTGTCGGAGGAACTGGTGAAGTGACGCGCGGCGCGGGCTAAACGAATGCCGCTGCGCGTGCGGCCACGAGTACGAACGGACGCCGCGCCGAAAAAGCCGCCGGCCTGCGGAGACGCGGATAATGGAGGAAGAAGATGAAACTCAAGAGCCTGAATTGCAAGAATTGTAACAGTCCTTTGCGCGAGGTGGATGGGAAGCTGCACTGTGATGTGTGCGGAAGCTCTTTTGACATCGAGATGAGCGCGGAGGCGCAGCAGATCGAGCAGATCCACAAGTCCATCGAGAATTCGCGTGAGAACATCGAGGCCGACAAGCGGGCGCTTGAGGAATTCCACCGCGTCAAGGAAGAAGCGCAGATCGAAAGAGAACGCCGGATACGGGAAGACATAGAGGCGAAAATGCGTGAGACCCGGAAAAAGGCATTCCGCTCCACGATGATCAAAACGGGTGTTACGATCGGCATTTGCATCGCCATCGTTGCCGTCATGGTCATTGTCTTGAAGAATACCCAGCCGGAGGGCAAGAAGAAGGCGACCACCACCACAACGGAAGAGAAGAACTATCGCTTGATACCCGCAGTCATCACCGGCGACAGTGCTTTTGTAGAAGAATTATCGGGAAAAGTCGTGGACATGATCAAGAAGGATCACGAGGGCTCGGTATATGAGTCCACGGATGACACGCTCTACATCTGGAACCTGAGTGCCGACCCGTACATCGAGGAGTACTACCTGCTGACCCGCGAGGACAGGAACTACCTCTACATGCTGGTGGCGATGCCCATGATTGGCAAGGATAACGGTAATCCGGAGGGAGAGGACCGCGAGATGGTCGGATATGTCTTCGCGTATGTCGAAGATGTGCTGGTAGGAAAAGACGGGAAGCTCGCGTACGACGAAGACGGGATCCAAACTACGGGATCATCGCAGTACAACTTCATGTGGCACGCGGACTTTGACCGGAAGTTCCTGATCGACGAGGTCATCGGCGGGATGGAGAAAGATCCTGAGAAGCCGTACGTCGCGCAAGAGTTCACGGTGTGAATGGTCAGCCGATCCCGGTTTGTAAAAGCAGGATAAAATGCTAATCTGTGAAAAAAACAGCCTGATGGTCTATTAAAACCATCAGGCTGTTTTAACGGCTTATTTTTTTCTGCACACAACAATTATATCGTTTGATTAGTCGCTCGGCTCGTGACCGGCACGACCGTTTTACATGAAGTCTTCAAAATCACTGAAGTCGTCGTTTTCATTGGTGTTTTCCCAGAGCGGGCGCTTGGCCGTCGGTGCCTCGTAGATCGGCTCGGCCGGGGCCGGCGATGAGAGGTTGCCGGAGAACGGCGAGGCTGTGACGGAATCCATAGCTTCATCCATTCCGGAAGCGGCAGGGGCTACCGGTGAAATACCGGTAGATGCAGGTGTTCCTGCTGCAACAGAATCAGCGGGAGTTGCGGAAGCGGCAGGTGTCGTTTTCTTCGTTCCGAACCAGAAATCGTCGAAATCGGAAGCCGGGCGCTTGGGCGGATCCTTCGGAGCTTCCATCGCGGAAAGATCCATCACCGGCTCATCCATTTTCGCTCCGCCGGCAACAGGCGCAACGCCTAATCCGCGGCTCGCCCCGCTGTTCCCGCGCGTGACCGGAGGAACCGTTCCGTTCCCGGTCGTGGCCTGAGGAATCGAGCCCGAACCCATATTTCTTCTGCGGCTCGCCGCCCAGGCACTCTCGCCACGAGAAGAATTCGAACGGATCGTCTGGCCGTTGGACCCGAGCGTTCCGTAAGATACGATTGAACTGGTAGCGCCGACCTCGCGTGAATAACCGATCTGGTTGGATGAATCGCCGCGGAAAATCGATGTCGTCGAACCCAATGCTCCGGAAGCTGTCGACACCCCCACTACGCCGGGCTTCGGAGCCTGCGCTGAAGAAGCCTTCGCTGCCGGATTGAATATCGAGAAACCGTCGGAAGACGAAATCACTGCAGGAGAAGGAAGCAATCCGTCGGACTCTCCCGAATCAGAACCGGAAACCACGCCGCCGGCATTCCCATTCTCCGCAGCCTCCACGCCTTCGACAGAATCAAAGGCAGACACCTCAGAAGAATCGTCCTCTGTCGGGAAGTAACGCTCCACCAGATCTCCGGGATTCGCACGAAGTCCCTTTTCGCAGTGATTCAGATAATCGCGGCTTCTAGTCAGCGCCTCCAAATTCATCTCCACATAGTCGGTCATCAGCTGCTGACTGCCCGACATGTTGCTCTGCTGCGACAAGTACACGATGTTCGAACTGAACTCCTCGTTTTTAAGCCGGCTGTCGCCCATATTATTCGATTTATTAAGAAGGGCGGACATGATCAGAAACGAGAAACCGATCCCCATTGAGGCGCCCATCAGAATAGCAAATAGCCAATACAAAACACCCATGATCTCACCCCTGTCTCTTCTTCATGAAGTTAAAGATCGAAGTAGATTGCGTAAGCATCAGTTGCTTCATCACTTTCTTATAAAGCGCGAATCCGAACGCGAAAACCGCGATTCCGATCATGATGGCTGCAATAATCAGGCTGAGCGGATTGTTGTTGCTCGAACTATGCGAACTTCTACTCGAATACGATGTGAAAAGTGCCGGGACGAATTTGTACCGGAAGAATGCAGCCAGAAGCACGGTCAAAACGGTGGACAATCCCGCGACCGCGCTATAGAACGCCTTCTCGTGCCACGGCACGCCACAGACGATCTTGCCGGTCTGGCCGTTGACCATGATGGTGTTATGCCGGCCGTTATAGTCGTAGGTCACAAACCACACGGGAAGAAGCGCATACTTCACATCCTGATCAACGATCGTGACCGAACGCTCCGCACGCACTTTCTTCGAAGACGCCGAGATCGGCTTCATGGCCTGCTCCTGGAACGACTCGCGGGCGCGCTGATGAACCGTCGCCTGAAGATCCTCGTTCGTAATATCGGAAACATTGGAATAGAACCCCAGCAGATAATCCTCATCGAAAAACTTCAGCGCCGAGAAATCGAAAGGCTCCAGACGCTGGGAGCTCTCATCCGAGAGCATCTGGGATCCGTCAACGGGAAGATTGCTGACCGCCATTTTACCGGCGCGTCCCCAGTACTTGGTCACGGTATGCTTGTTCCTGCGCACTTCGCCGGAGATCACATCCGCCTCAACGTGATACGCATTGGCGATCCAGTACGGAATATAGATCCCGCGCACCTCGTCGGGCTTAAAGTTTTTCACTTCCTTCGGAATAAAAAGTCCCTTCTGAAAACGGGCCTTGATCGCTTCAACGGCGTATTCCTTCGTAACCGCAAACGGAATGATGAATTCCGGTGCTTTTTCCTTAGAAATACGATCGAAGACCACGCTGGAACTTCCGCAGTAAATGCACTTGGTGGATGCTTCGGTGCCGTTGATGGCGATCTCGCCGCCGCAGGACCCGCACGTGTAGATGTAACAATCGAAATACTCATCTTTGAGATCATCGCTCGGGCCGTAGACTTCCTCCGCAGATACCGCATGCTGGTTCTCGCGGTACTTCTTCTCGTTGGACTCGACCTCCTCGGCGTCCCAGGCGCCCCCGCACGAGGGGCAGACGACCTTCTGCTTCGCCGGATCGAAGATCAGCGGCGTAGCGCAGTTCTTACATAATGTTGCCATGGATAGCACCATCCTCATATAAATATATCTTCTTCAATTATACGGCAAAAAAATTTGATGTCACCTTACCCTTCCGAGAAATACGGATAGCTATTTCACCTTCTCTTTTGGAAAAGCGCTGTCCCGATCCTTTCTCCTTCTTTGGCAAAAGCACTGTCCCTTTTTTCTTTTTCCGCCACCCCTTGCGAAGAGCCCCGATCCTTACATCAGATTTCCGCATCCTTACGAAAGTGTAAGGCATCCGTAAGCGGCATCGATGGGACGGAAAGCGCAGATTTTCTAAGATAGAACCATCAAGAGAACAACAACGGTTCACGACAAAACGACGGAAACGAGGTACATAAAAATGAGAAAAATGATTAAGGTTATCGCAGTATTAGGAATCGCATTCATCATCATGACAAAGTGCGGAGTTAAGAATCTGAAGAAAGCAAACTTCGTTTCCCACGACACCATCAAGACCATGAACATCGGCATCGACGAAGTCGCTCTTGATAAGGAAGAGTGCAAGAAGGAAGCACAGAGCATCATCGAGAACAAGGCAATCGAGGGCATGAGCGAGAAGGAAATGGCCAAGGAGATCTACGCACACGTATTTATTCACGACGTAATCGAAGTTATGCCTTCCTTCATCCGCGACAACAAGATCGTTGCACGTACTTACAACAGCACAGTAAACGGCATCGACCTCGAGGACTTCGGTGACACCTTCCTCCGCCAGATCGCATACAATGTCATTTGGGTCATCGGCTAAGCTGGCAGATCGCCATAAGAAAAACGCCTGACAACCGGTCCCGGTGTTTCACCGGCCCGGTTTTTTTATTTGGGGAGGTCCTCGGAAGAATCGGCCTGCTCCTCGGCGATCCGCTTCCATTGATTTCTGTATTCCCGCGGCGTGGTTCCGAAGAATTTCCGGAAGGTTTCGCTTAAATAGCTGACGCCGGAAAAACCGCAAAGAGAGGCGATCTCGGTCATGGAAAGCGAAGAGGAGCGAAGGTATTCCGCCACTTTTCTTGCGCGAAGATGCATCAGATAGTTGATGGGCGATTCGCTGACGTACTGCTTGAAAAGCAGGTTACAGAGCGATTTGCTGATGTTACCGGAATCCGCGATCTCATCGAGGGTAAGGGTGCGCTGATAGTTATCCGAGATGAAGTGCATCATTTTCTTAAAAGTCTGCATCCGCGCATCCGGTGCTTCTTCCGGCCCCAGTGCACCGATGATCTCCGATCTTTTGATCACGAGATCCCAGATCTGAAAGAACTGTTTGGTTACTTCAAAGGCGCAGTGCCGGATGCTCAGAAGTGACTGCATGAGGCGGTACATTTCTTCCGTCATTTCATCGATATCGCGGAAGCGCAGATACGGCAGATCCTTATTGTCGATGATCGGCCGGATCGCCTGCATCTCAACGGCGACCGACGAGTTGAGGATACCCGGATGCGCGATAAAAATCACGTACCTCGCGCCCTCGTCATCAATGCACATACTGTAGTGGATCTGGTTGCTGTTGATGAAGATCGTGTCGCCCTCGTGAAGCATGACGGTCTTACCGTTTACGGAGTAGGCCATCTTACCCTGGGTGACAGTGCACATCTCGATGTCCTCGTGAAAGTGCGGGACTCTTTCCCAGGTGACCTTCGGCTTGACCCAGCCCTCGAATATATAGGAAGGGAACTGAGGGTCGTCGTAGTTTACGATTTCCGATCCGTCATCTCTTTTAATGATCAGTCCCATCACATCGCGATTCATATGTCATCTCCTTAAATGTCAGATCAAATTGGTCGGCCTTCGGTTCCGGGAAAATACGGAAGCGTTTCGCCGGCAACTCCGCCGATATTCCATTATACTATAACTATATTCCAAAGTTGTAGAATATTGTTATAATAATATCGTGTTTTACGTGTAGAAATGCGTTTCTACATACAATATACTTGCAAAAGTAAGGAAAAGCAAGTCCGATTTTGAAGCCGCAAAACCGGCGACGGGGCGCAGGACAAAAATGAGGAACAGTGCTTTTCGAGAGGAAATGGAAAGGAGAAGGATCATGATTAGAAAGATTACGAAAGAAGACATTAAAGAATGCGTGCGCGTCATCACGGAGAGCTTCATGACCGTGGCCGATGAGCTCGGATTTACCAAAGAGAATGCGCCGCGCTTTACGGCTTTCGCCACAACGGAAGAGCGCCTGATGTATCATCTCGAAGTCGAAAAGCGCCCGATGTACGGATTCTTCTCCGACGAAGGATCCGACGGTGGTTCCGATAATGGTTCAAGTGGGTTCGGTAATGGTTCCGGAGACGGTTCTGCTGATAATGCGGGGTCAGGACAGCTGCTGGGCTACTACTCTCTGGCGAAGCAGAGCGAGACGGAGTGGGAACTGAATAACCTCTGTGTCCTTCCGAAATGCCGCCACGACGGCATCGGCGACGTGCTCCTTCAGGATGCTTTTGCCAAGGTAAAAGAACTTGGCGGCACGAAGATGAATATCGGTATCGTGGAAGAGAACAAACGCCTGCGCAGCTGGTACGAATCGAAGGGATTCGTGCATACCGGAACGAAGAAATTCGATTTCTTCCCGTTCACCTGCGGATATATGGAAAAACAGTTGTGAGCGGCGGCGTTCTTAAAGAAGGCAAGAATGCGTGTCGAAAGACGATGAGACAAGAAAAGAAAAAGGGGAAACACAAATATGGAAGATGCAATTGTAATGAAGAATGTATGTAAGGACTTTAAGATCTTAAACCGGCACGAAGGTCTCAAGGGAAGTATCCGGGACCTTTTCTCCCGGGATTATAAAACGATCTCGGCCGTTAAGGATGTTACGCTCACCATCGGAAAAGGTGAGATCATCGGGTATCTCGGGCCGAATGGCGCGGGCAAATCTACAACGATCAAGATGATGACCGGTGTTCTGGAGCCGACATCCGGCGAGATCCTCGTTAACGGGGTCGTGCCGTATAAGGAAAGAACGAAGAATTCCGAACACATCGGAGTCGTTTTCGGGCAGAGGAGCCAGCTATGGTGGTCGCTCCCGCTGATCGAGTCGTTTAAGCTTCTGCGTGATATCTACATGGTGCCGAAGAAGGACTACGAGGATATGCTGAAGCTCTATCGTTCGCTCGTCGACATTGAGCCGATCCTTCACAAACCGGTGCGTCAGATGTCTCTTGGACAGAGAACGCTGAGTGATATTCTGGCTGCGTTTCTGCACAACCCGGCCATCGTTTTTCTCGATGAACCGACGATCGGTCTGGACGTTTCGATGAAGTCGAAGATCCGTGACCTCATCAAGGGATTGAATCAGGAGAAGGGAACAACGGTTATCCTGACGACACACGATATGGGTGACGTCGATGCGCTTTGCAAGAGGATCGTGATCATCGATGAAGGAAAGAAGATCTACGATAACGACATCGAACACCTGAAGTCCTACTTCGGATCGTACCGTACTTTGCGGATGCGCCTTTCGGACGACACATGGGAAGAGCGTGTGATCGACGAGACGAAGGAAGACGTCATGGAGGTCATCATGAAGAAGCAGAAGGAGCAGAAGATCAAGGACATCCAGCTCCAGGAGATCTCGACTGAAGAGGTCATCAAGAAGATTTACGAAGGCAGCTCTGCAGCCAAGCCGCAGGAAGCGCAGAATGCTTCTGAAGCGAATCCTGGCACGGAGGAAACTTCAGCCGGCGCGGCTGCCAATGAAGGAAAAGGGGAGGCGTGATTTCATGAATATGCGAAGACATCTGGCGCTGACCCGGGCGGGGATCATGGAGTCTCTCCAGTTCCGTCTCGGCACGGCCGTCACGCTTTTTGCCAATCTGATCTATCTGGTTCTGGTTTACTTCCTTTGGAAGGCCATCTACGCCTCAGCCGGTACGGATGTGGTAAATGGCATGACTTTCACGGATACCATGATCTACCTGATCCTCGCGACCGCACTCTTTAACTTCCTCGAGATGTTCGTCGTCTGGGATATGAGCCGTTCGATACAGTCGGGAAAGATCATACTGGACCTTCTCAAACCAATGAACTTCCGCGAGTACACATTCTGGAGCTACAGCGGCTCGCACGTAGTGCTTTTCGCGCTGACATTCGTGCCGACATTCATCGTTGTCATGATCGTCACCGGCGGAGCGATTCCGATGGGAATCAACCTGCTGTTCTTCGTCATCGGCGTGGTACTGGCACTGATCGTTAACTTCAGTATGGAGATGATCGTTGCCACGATCTGTCTTTATACCGAATCTACGTGGGGCATCAACATTGTCAAAGAAACCATCGTGCTTCTTTTGTCGGGTGCGTCGATCCCTCTGGCGTTCTTCCCGGAAGGCTTCCGGCAGGTCGTAGATTATCTTCCGTTCCGTGCGGTGTACGATATTCCGCTGACGATCCTTCTTCAGAAGAACGGGACGGATACGATCGAAGGGCTCCTTCCGATGTTCGGACTGCAGCTGGCCTGGGGCGTTGTACTGACGATTGCGGGTACGCTTTTCTGGAATTATTCCGTCCGCAAAATCACTGTTAACGGAGGCTGATATGGATAATACAATGACAAATAAAGCGGCGCGCAGAGGTTTCGGATTCTACGCCCGCATATACAGGAAGATCCTGGTGCAGGATCTGAAGAGCAAGATGAGTTACCGTGCGGATTTTATCATCTCGACGATCGGCATGATCATGACAAATCTCTCCGGATTCGTGACCTTCCTGATCCTTTTTAAGAACTTCCCGTCGATCAACGGCTGGGACTACCACCACATGCTGTTCCTTTACGGGTTTTCACTGGTCGCGCTGACGCCGGTGCAGTGCTTCTTCGACAACAACTGGAACCTGCGTTTTCAGGTGCAAAGCGGTGACTTCATAAAGTACTGCTTCCGGCCGATCAACGTGTTCTTCTATTTCATGTCCGAAGTTTTCGATGTAAAAGGACTGGGTCAGCTGGCTTTCGGTGTGGGGACGCTCGTGTATGCGTGGATCCACATCGGCATCCCGGTGACGCCGCTCGTGATCCTTAAACTCGTGCTGTTCCTCCTGACGGCATCGCTTTTTATGATCGCGATCATGAATGCATCGGCAGCGACCTGTTTCTGGATCATCGGTTCGGGGTACGTGATGGTCATCATGTTCCGTTTCAAGGATTTTGCGAAGTATCCGTCGAATATCTTCCACGGTGTTTTCCGCATTCTCTTTACGTTCGTGATACCGATTGCATTTGTTGCGTACTACCCGAGCCTTGCGATCCTTGAAACCGACTCAGTTCCGATTCTGACATGGTGCGCACCGGCGTTGGGTGTACTGTTCTTCTACCTCAGTTACAAGTTCTGGATGCTGGGCGTTCGGAAGTACGACTTCACAGGATCGTGAGGAGTGTTTCTCCGCTGGAGAGTTGACAATAAAAGGACTTCTCGTGATGTTCTCAGGTCTTGCCCTGAAGAGACGCGGAGAAGTCCTTTTTCTATGCGGTTTTGTTGTGTGTGGGTGGAAAAAGGCGGTTGTTCAAACTTGCCTGTTCTTCAGCCGGGAGGTGAGCCTTGCTATCGTCTGAGGACGCCTGAAAAGCACCGCGAAACAGACGAGTAGGAAGACGATTGTTTTTTTCTGAGTAGAGTCTGAATTGTATCTTCGATTAAGACTCTATTCAGATTATAATGCTTTATCTTCTGAAATGAATCTGAATCGTATCGGTGATTCGGACTCGATTCAGACTATTGACCATCAGATTCTGAAAGTGGTCCGAATTACCTCAATGATTCAGACTCTGTTCAGAAATGATCTATGCCCAATTAGTGCATCAATAAAATGAAAATAGTGTTGGATTTCGTCGACTTGTAATCGTTTGGAAAAGTGCTGTCTGAAGGCTCAATTTGGGTGGGAAATATTTGGACAGTTACCGTGATATTCTTTTGCTGTAAGGAAGATTTAATTCCTGTAAGGAAGTTCAATATATGATCAATTCAATGACTTGAATAAATGTATTGATACTTGTCTTAGGGAAACGGATTTCACTATTCCTAATTACCTCCTTAGATGGCGGGAAGCTTAACCAGGCTTCCCGTTTTTATTTCGATAAAAAAGAGAGTTACGAATTAGTGGAAATAAATGTGATAGAAAAGTTGCTACACAAGTAATCAAAAAAGAGATGCACAGAATCGTGTGGATATACACCCGTTAGTATGATTGTGTTGCATTTTTATTTCTTGTTGTAGGCATCTGTTGCATAGATGAATCTGCAGTGATACTCTAAACATGAACAATCATTCAGTCAACGCAAAGCAGGGGAATGCAGCACATATTGCAGTTGGGATCAGATGCGGTATGCGACCTTAATCAGACGCGGTATGTAGTTGGGATTAGATGCAATTTGTGACTGAAGACGGACATAATATGTAGTTGAAATCGGATGTGTTTTGCAGTCGTTATAAACTGTTTTGTGCAGAAGAGTGTGCACGTTTTGTAATGATATGTTGGCGCATCATTCTTCAAAAAAGAGAAAGATATTATTAATCGGAAAAGAGATTATTTTCATTAATATAGTATGTGATTTGAGGAGGGAAAAAGATGCCGAGATCGAGAGAACAGAATGCAAAAATCAGAGAAGAAAGTAAAACAAAAATCCTTCAAAAATCGATACAGTATTTTGCAAAAAACGGTGTGGAAGGAACGAAGATCGGAGACCTGACAAAAGGCATCGGAATCTCGCAAGGTGCACTTTATGTTTACTTCCAATCGAAAGAAGATCTGTACAACGAAGTATTGCTTTTCGCGCAGCAAAAAATCGCATCGGAAGAACTGTTGCAGTTTGCACAAATGGATGTGCCGGCGATTAGAAAACTGAGATATATATCTGATTATATTCTTAAAAAACTGCAGGAGGAAAAGTCATACGGTTACCATATGCTACTCGCTTTGGAACGCCGTGCCCGTGGGCTTTCCAAGGAAGACGATCCTCTGTTTGACCTGATGAAAAGCATTATAAAAGAAGGACAAAAAGACGGTTCTTTTGCAAAAGGAAATGCAGCAAAAACAGCAGAATATTTTTGGAGTGTTGTGTATATTTACAGCGTGAAAAAATGCAATGATCCGAAGTGTGAACTGCTTACATCTTCAGAGCTTGAACGCGTTGTTAGAGGCTGAAATAGTTGAAAATACTTCACAAATAACGCGAAAGTAATGCGAATAATCGGCATATTGTACATAGTTAAAAGAATCTTAATATGCTATAATGACAATGCATCAGGAAACCGATGCAAGTTTGGTTTACGTGATTTTATATCATAATTACATCTAATGGAGGATTCTCAAAATGGTTAAAGAGAGTGCAAACAAAGATGCAGTAAAGGCTGTTGTTGCTGAGGTTAAGCCGGCTGATGCTGCTAAGAAGGAAGAGAAGAAAGTAGCTGCTCCGAAGGCTGCTGCTAAGAAGGCTGCTGCTAAGAAGCCCGCTGCTAAGAAGGCTGCTCCGGCTAAGAAAGCTGCTCCGGCTGCTAAGAAGGCTGCTCCGGCTAAGAAGGCTGCCGCTAAGAAAGCTCCGGCTAAGAAGGCTGCTGCTAAGAAGGCTCCGGCTAAGAAGCTCGGCAAGATCATCTTCGAGATCGATGGCCAGCAGATCGACATCAAGGCAATCGAGAAGAAGGCTGCTAAGCTCGGCGGTGACGTTTATGTAGTAGCTGCTGAGAAGAAGATCTTCGACACAGACGGAAACGCTGTAGAACTCTTCTAATCTTGTTTGAAACGAAGAACCAAAACGAAGCGGCTGTCAGAAATGGCAGCCGCTTTTGTATTGCAGTTTTGTATTATGTTTTTCTTTTGTAAAAGCACTGTTAGAATAGTACTATTTGAAAAACACTGTTAGAAAAGTACTGTTTGAAAAGTGCTTTTATTTGTTCGCAAGTGCGCCGCGGATCGCTTCCAGGAACTCGTCGAATTCTTCGTATGCAGGAAGCTCGGGATAGGCTTTTTTGATCTGCTCGGTGGAGCGGAAAAGGAAGCCTGCACGACTGGCCTGGATCATGGCAAGATCGTTGAAACTGTCGCCGGCAGCAATGGTATCAAAACCCATCGCCTGCAAGTGCTTGACTGTTGTCAATTTGGAATTCTCGATACGCATTTTGAATCCGGTGATCTCACCGTTATCTGCCACCTCAAGCGTATTGCAGAACAAAGTCGGATAACCGAGTTTTTTCATCAGCGGCATAGCAAACTGCGTAAACGTATCACTTAAAATAATGACCTGTGCTTCTTCACGGAGCGCATCAAGAAACTCTTTTGCACCCGGAAGCGGATCGATGGTGGAGATCACATCCTGGATCTCTTTGAGACCGAGACCATTCTCTTTCAAGATACCCAATCTCCACTTCATGAGTTTATCGTAATCGGGCTCATCGCGTGTCGTTCTGCGCAGCTCCGGAATACCGGACGCTTCTGAAAATGCGATCCAAATCTCGGGAACCAGAACCCCTTCCATATCCAGACAAACAACATCCATCTTTCTTCTCCTTTAGTAAAAGCACTTACCAACAAGAAGCCTATATGAAAACGGTGAATAATGCAAGTGCCATTTTATATTCAGATGAACAAATACGAAACCGCGCCGGCCTATATGATTCTGATGCTACACCTCAAACAGCGAGCGTTATTCTATTCCAATCGTTCCCAATCGATTTTGCTATCCCGGAGTAAAATACAAATCGATATTTACATTCCGATCCTGCAATTAGGGCATCACAGAGATATCCGATATTCATTTATTCTGTCATTTCCTGTCCGTATAATTATCTCAATAAGACGAGGACGGCAAAACGAAATCGTCTTAGGAAGATCACATAATCATTTAATGACGGTAGGAGGTAGGTATTATGACAAGGGATCTTATTATTCTAATTGTGGCCATTGCTGTAGCTGCCATCGCATTCATCATTCTGATGTTCTCGATGATCAAGACGGCAAATGGTAACGAAGCGCTGGTAGTATCCGGCGTCGGGGCGACGGACAAGAACGGAAACCCCACGATCAAAAGAGCGGGTGGCCGCGTGGTCATCCCCTTCATTCAGAAGGCGAAGTATTTCGATCTTTGTGTAAGAACCGCGAAGGTTGAAGGCGACGTCACCAAGACACAAACCGGTGTACCGATCCAGATCGACTGGGCAGTAGCATACAATCCGGATGTTTCTTCGAACGAAAGCCTGCAGAGAGCAGTCTGCAACTTCCTCGATAAGAATGACAAAGAACTGGAGCGCGTGATCCTGGACGTAGTGTCCGGCGGTGTGCGTGCCGTGATTGCTAAGATGACTCCGGAAGAAGTCATGAACGGGAAAGACAAGCTGGACGATCAGGTCAAGGATTCCATTTCCGCACAGATGAAGGATCTCGGGTTCAACACGATCCTGTCGATCCACGAAGTGGAGGACGCAGCCGGAAGCACCTATTACAAGGATCTGGCCGCAAGAGACCGTGAGACAAGACGCCGTGATGCGGCGAACATCTCCGCAGAAGCCGAGCAGTCCATGCGTGAGAAGAGAGCCGAGACAGACCGTATGGCTCAGGAAAAAGAACTGGATGCCCAGGTTGCGGTGGCCGAGCGTCAGCGTGATACAGACGTCAAGAAGGCGCAGTTCATGGCCGAGACCGCACGTGAGCAGGCCAAGTCCGAAATGGCCGGTCAGCTCGAGCAGGAAGCCATCAATCAGCAGCTGGCAGAAAAGCAAGGTGCTGTCCGTGTAACCATCGCCGAGCAGGCCAACCGTGCCGCGTTGAAGCAGCAGGAGGTGGAGATCACCAGAGCAGAGACCCAGAAGAGAACGACAGTCATCAACGCGGAAGCCGAAGCCGAGCGCAAGAAGGCAGAAGCTACAGGTGAAGCGGAAGCAAAGAAAGTATCTGCTGCAGGTAATGCGGAAGCCCAGAAGCTTTCAGCAGCCGGTGAAGCCGAAGCCGCAGCTGTCCGTAAGACCCGCGAAGCCACTGCATCTGCAGAGGCCCGCAAGACGGAAGCCGAAGGCGCAGCAACCGCCAGAAAGACAGAAGCTGCCGCAGAGGCAGAAGCCGTGAAGGTTCAGGCCGATGCGGAAGCCACCGCAACGAAGGCAAAGGGTGAAGCCGAAGCCGCTGCGATCGCAGCCAAAGGTAAGGCCGAAGCGGAGGCTATCGAAGCCAAAGGTAAGGCAGAAGCCGAAGCCGCACGTGCCCTGTCTGATGCCCAGGCGGCAAACGACAAGGTCAACTTCGAACTCAAGAAGATCGAAATCGAGCAGAGCACCCGCGTACAGGTGGCCACCAACATCGCAACCGTTATGGCTGAGGTGGGCAAGAACGCGAAGTTCTATGACTTCGGCGGCGGTGCCAAGAATCAGGGCGGCGGAGATCTTCTGACCTCTGTTCTCGGACGCATCCCGCAGGTGTTCGCACAGGCGGATATGCAGAATCAGGCCCTCAACGGCGAAGAGCTTTCGGATACCGTAAAGAAGCTGGTTGCGGCAGTTGCCGATCCGATCAAGGGAAAGAAGAATGATGTTTCTGATCTTGCCGGCGCGAAAAGCACTGTGGACATCGATGGTGCCAAGGGAATTGTGACAGGCACAGCGGAAACAAAGGTAATCGATGCTTCTGACAAAGAGTAACTAGGCAGGACCGCACGCTCCCCGGAACGACTTGAATAAAGCGGGGAAGGGGAGTGTGCGGTTACTGTTTTCTCAGACGAATTCTGATACAATGGAATCGGGGAATACGGAGGTTAACATGTACAGATGTCCACACTGCGGCGGCCAAGCTATCGACGAACCCGGAAACGACGCATTTGTCTGTCTTTCCTGCGGTAAACTTTGCGATGCCTCTTCCGTGATCGATGACGAAAAAGAAGAGAAGGACGCCGAGCGTGAACGTATGAAAGAGCAGTTCAGCGAGGCAGAGTCACTCTCGAAGAAGACCCGTAAATACAAGGCCATCGCCGCGGCAATCGATGGCTTGATCCTCCTTGTCGGCGCTACCGTCATTGCACTCATGAAGATCCGCGTACGCAAGAAAACTTTGAACGGGGACGAGAGGCAAGGCGCCCGGGATGCATTCGTGGTGGGATTTATACTCTTCGTGATCATCATCCTTCTTCTGGCATATGTTTTCCTTCGGAAGGACATCGATCCCCGAAAAGCAGATTACAGGATATATAAGATCGAATTTACGGGAAAGTATACCCAGAGCTCTCATACTTCGGGCAGTGAGGCCTCAGGTGATACCTGCTACATCTGCTACATGCAGAACGGACAAGAGAAAAGAAAGACGGTTTCCGAGCAGGAATACGACATCTTTCCCACCCGCCACGGCACATACTATGTCGGAGCCGCCATGAAAAACGGCGACAAAGTGCTTTTCCGAGTGTATCCGGAGGAAGGCTACGTGCCGGCGGAATATGTCGCCGACTTTTACTAGAAAGGGGAGAAGGTCATGAGTCAGCTGGTCAGTTATACATGCCCCAAGTGCGGCGGCGTGCTGAATGTCGATAAGTCGCAGGAGATCTACGACTGCCCCTTCTGCGGAAACTCTTTCGACTTTATTTTCTTCCATCGAAAAGAACTGTTTGGCGAGGCGGAATTGTGTATGCATCGGATGGAGTTTACCGCCGCCACGGATAAATTCAAAGCGATCCTCGAAAGAAATCCTCAGGATTTCCAGGCGCTTCGCGGGCTCGTGCTCTGCGCGGGAAAGGTAAGATCCAAGAACGATCTAAAAAGTCCGGAGTCGCTTCAGGGCGCAAATTTCAACCAGATGTTAGTGGCGATCCAGGATGTGAAGAAGCGAGCCAAAGACGAGGATGTTCCGTACTTTACGAAGCTCTCCGAGATGCTTGAAATGGCGAAACAGTTTGATCAGACCGATAAAGACAAGAAGAATCTTCACAACGATACCATGCGCCAGTACGGGAATATCGTGAACATCGAAAACATGCGCGAATCATCAAAACAAACGGCGTGGGAAGTCATAAAGGCCATCTGCGGGATCATTACCTATCCGCTTCTAGGGGATAATCCGACGGATGAGGAAAGGGAAACTGCGAAACTTATGGGCGTAGGAATCGTGGCGATCGCCTTTGTCATCCTGATCTTTTGGCTGGCCGGCAAATGGGGCGTTATGATCTTTATCGGCATCGGTCTTGCCGTGTACGGCGTCTGCAAATATATCCGGTATATCGACGATAAGAAGAAGGCGCCGTTCCGCGAGGAGATGAGAGAGATCCACTGCCGTGACGTGGAATATCAAACGCAGATGACCGAGATTTCCAAGAAGTATGAAGTAGAATTTCAAGAACTTCAGAAACTGAATCCGGCGCGGAAGAAAACATCGGAAAAGGAGCAGACAGATGGAGGAGAGTAGAAAAGTCACCTGCACCAAGTGCGGTGGAGATCTGATTTTAGACAGAGAAAGAAAACTCTATAAATGCATGTTCTGCGGAGTAGCCTTCGGAAGCTCGATCCTTTTCGATGAGAAGGCGTTACAGAAAGCCAAGCGTTCCGTGAAAATCGAGGAATTCAATGAAGCGGATCAGTGGTTTTGCTGCGTGCTGATGCTCGAGCCCGGCAATTTCGAGGCGCTTCGAGGCCGCGTATTGTGTGCCGGGAAGTGGAAAGACCTGATGGATATCAAAGGCGGAGAATCCCTTTCAACGATCCGTGTGGAGCACATCTATGAACGTATCGATGAAGCGATTAAAACCGCGAAAGAAGAAGACAAAGTGTATTTCGAAAAGTTCCGTGAATTCGTCGATATCCTCGATGGCCTCCGCGAGAAAGATATGAAACTGCGGCCGCTTCTCAAAGAACGGAAGATCAAGCAGAAGGAAGCGGACGATAATCCCGAGCTCCGGGGTGAAGTGACGATCCGTAGAGACTATTTCCTCGATGAAAGCAACCGGGTCTGTAAGTCGATTTATCAGCTGGATGACAAGATCACACCGCTTACCAAAAATAGAAAATATCTAATGGATGATTTCCTTGCGCTTCGCCGGGAACTGATGATCCTCGAAAATGAGTTTAAGAAGAGGAAGGCATAAGATTGCACAGTTCTTTTCGCATAGAAAGATTTGCTCTGGCTTGCTAATCGGAACTTGGCAGGAATTCGATTACATCGTCGTCCTCGGAAGAGAATTCCATAACATCGTTTTCAGAAGAAGCGGTCTCGTTCGGAATCACGGACAGGATCGCTTTTGCTACCGTTTCATATTCTTCCATCATCGCATCGTGACCGGCGCGTACCGTGTCACCGTCATCTGCGTTTGCTGCCGCTTCAAGACGCGCCGCCTTATCCGACAGTGAAAGGGCACCGAGCATTTTGGATGTGCTTTTAAGGGCATGCACATCGATCGCATAATCATGCCAGTTACCGGCCTGCAGATTCTTCCTGAGGTTCTCGGACTTTTCTGTCTTTACGTGCGCATATTCGGCCAGAAGTGAGCGATAGAATGCTTCGTCATTCTGGCAGTAATGCAGGCCGGTATTCGGGTCGATCCCCGCCGAACGAAGGACAGAAAAATCATCCTGAGAAGCGCTGCCCATAGAAGGATTCGTGCTGGCTTCATTCGTCTCTGATCCGTAGGCAGAAGCACCATCCGCAGAAGCACCCGCTCCGAAAGAAGAAGCGTTTTCCGCCGGCTCCTGCACGAGTTCGACTTTCTCTGGCGGAAGATGCTTGATCAGCATTTTCTCCAGTGCCGCAATATCGATCGGTTTGGTCAGATAGTCGGAAAAGCCCTGAGAGATATAGCGCTCCTTGGCGCCGATCACCGCGTCCGCCGTAAGACAGATCACCGGGACATTCTGACTCGCTCCGCCCTCCGTTGCACGGATAAGGTGAAGCGTCTGCGTGCCATCCATCTCCGGCATACGCTGGTCCATAAGGATCAGATCGTACTTCGTTTTCTCCGCCCGTTCCACGGCGCCCGCACCGCTGGTCGACGTGTCGATCTTTATCTTCGTATTCTTCAGAAGATTCACCACCACGGTCAGGTTGATCCGCGTATCATCCACGATCAGAAGATGCGCCTGCGGCGCGCGGAAAGATTCCCGGTATGGCTTGGCCTCCAGCATATTCTCTTCAAAATGCGCCTGGAAATCGCCAAGCGGGACTTCGGAAACGATCTCCTGCGGAATCGTCACCGTAAAAGTGGTACCTTTCCCATATTCGCTCTGCACCTCGATGCGGCCATGCATCATCTCCAGAAGGCTCTGCGTGATCGCCAGTCCCAGACCGGTCCCCTCGACCGTGCTGTTATGCTCCATCTCCAGCCGCTCGAACTTGGTAAACAGTTTCTCGAGATCCTCCGAGCGGATGCCGATACCGGTATCCGAAACCGCCACCTTCAGATCAAGCATGCCGTCTTCCTTTTTCTCCCCACCGAATATCAGCTTCACAGCACCGGCCTCGGTGTATTTGACCGCGTTATTCAGAAGATTGGTGAGGATCTGGCGGATTCTCATCTCATCGCCACACAGTTCGTGCGGAAGCGTCTTATCGACTTCGATCGAGAAATCCAGCGCCTTGTCCTGCGCCTTAAAAAGGATCATGTTATTGAGATCGTTAAGAAGGGAACTCAGTTGATACGGGGCCTCCATGATGTCGAGCCGGCCGGCCTCGATCTTGGAAAAATCGAGAATGTCGTTCACGATCGCCAGCAGGTTATGTCCCGCCTTTTTCACATCGCCGGAATACGTACCGATATTCTCCAGCGCCTCGCGCATCCCCGCGGCATCGTCATCCGCAAGCTCCTGGGCACGGCGATCCTCACGAAGGATCATCTCATTCATGCCCAGCACCGCATTGATCGGCGTACGAATCTCATGCGACATATTTGCGAGAAAATCACTTTTGGCGAGGTTGGCGCTTTCAGCGCGGACCTTCTCCTCCAGAAGTTCTCCCTGCATCCGCACGAAAGGCCGCACGGTAGACATCGACAGAATAGCTGCCACCAGAAGTGTGAAAAAAAGGATCACGACATAGCTTCCGACGGTCGAACGCGTCTGGGATGACAGCTGTTCCTCGAACCATTCCACGGAAAAGTCCACGGCCACGATCCCGGCCACATTGCCGGACGAATCGAAAACCGGACTGTAGGCGCTATAGAATTCACCCCACTGGTCAGTATACGGAACCTCATCCACCGCGGCCGTACCTTTTCCCGCAAGAGCAAGGGCATCCGTATACTCCACGCTGTCACCGTAACTTGCAGGGCTGACTTGGTCAAGGTCCATGGTAAAGATGAAGTTTCCGGGTGTCTCTTCCTTGATGCTGTACACATATTCCAGCTCAACATTATCACGGAAAACCGCCAGGGTATCGTAAACGTGATTATATTCCGCGCTTCCGATCGTATCCTCGTTCAGCGTCTTTAGAACATCGCCATTGACGGAGCCCGAGGCGCAGTTGGCGATATCCAGCATACGCTGCTGGATAGACTTGCGGATACCTACTCTGGATCGGTAAACGGAAACGGCACAAAATAAAGTACTGGAGATCAGCAGAATACACTCTACCATCATGATGATCTTGGTGGATAGGTTGTTCCTTGATTGCACGACGCGCCACCCCTCTATATATCCCCAGTTGCCTATGTAAACAATACGCAAACATAGTAACGTAAAGCCCGGTTCTTTTCAAGCGGAAGCAAAAGTGCGATGAGAAAGAATTCTTCGACGTATTCCGCGTTCGAAGAATTCTTGTGTTATCATTATCGAAAAGAACTGTGCATGCGTTTTTGTTCTTTTGCAAAAGAACCGTATGCGTGATGGGAGAATGAGATGAAGAAAAAGGATGCGGCGCAAGCGACTGCAAAGAAAGATATGAAAAAGGGCATCATTTTTGATATGGATGGAACGGTGTGGGATTCCTCCGAAAACGTGGCCGGCGCATGGACGGTCAAGATCCGCGAGGCAGGATATAAGGACAAGTTCGTTACCCGCGAAGACATCCAGAGCGTCATGGGAAAACCCATGGATGTGATTGCTGATCTGCTCTTCCCGTATGCACCGAAAGGGAAAAAACGCAATGCACTTCGCGCGGCCTGCGAGAATTATGAAAACGAGTATCTGAGAGCGCACGGCGGCATCCTGTATGACGGTGTTTTCGAGACATGGGCAAAACTTAAGGAAATGGGCTATCACATCTATATCGTCAGTAACTGCCAGGCAGGCTATATCGAGGCGTTCCTGGGGTATTATGAAATCGCGTACGGACATGAGGAAGATCTGGTGGAGGACATCGAGTGCTACGGGAATAACTTCCTGCAGAAGGATGAAAATATCCGCCTTCTGGCAGAGCGGAATCACCTTACGGAAGCGTGTTATGTCGGCGATATCCAGAGCGACTACGATGCCACGGTGAAAGCGGGATTTCCGTTCATCCATGCCACATACGGATTCGGAAGTATCAACGCGGAAGTGCCGGTGATCCGATCGTTTGAGGAACTGACGAAGGTCGTTCCCGAAGTTATCGGTTGAGTAAATGGTTGGGAGACATACGTATGTTTAAAGGCCTTTTCGGAAAAAAAGAAAGCAAGAAAGTCCCAAGAGATCATGGAAGCGCGGTTGCGGAAGCCATGATCGCACGCATCAATCTCCCCGCGAAAGTATTTCCGGCAGGGACGGATCTGCAGGCGATCCGGCTCTTCTTCGAATATGAAGTGATAAAAGGGAAGAAGAAAGGCTTCACGCCGATCCTTGTTCTGGCTGAACCGAAAATGGATGAATTCTGGGAAATGAGTTTCTCTGCCGGCTTTTCGACGAAGGAGATCCTTGAATATGAAACCCGTAACGACGGAAAGACGATCCTGGACGCCTGGATCAAGGAAAATGAGAGTGACTATGTCCGGGAATATGGTGAACCCGTGGAAAATCTGATTGGTAAGTATTCGGGGACTCCTACGAAAGTCGGGCTGTTTTCAAGTGTGCTAAACGGGAATCCCAAGTCGCCGGAAATGATCATTTTCGAAGTGCCGACGCCCAATCCTTGGGAAGTATTTGCCTACATTCCGTTTGGCGGCTGGAACAGCTGCCCGGATTCGAAACAATTGGTACCGGTCTTGAAATACTGGTTCGAGAAATACGGCGCACGTGCAATCGTGATTTCACGCGACACGATCGAGATGATCGTGCCGGAATGCGTAAGTGGGGAGGCATCGGTCGAACTTGCCAACGAGCAGTACGGCTTCTGTCCCGACCGGGTCGATCAGTGCACGAAGACCCAGACGATCAGCGAACTTGCCGCATGTCTTTCCGTTTCGCGGGTCTGGTACTTCTGGTGGGACTAGAAGATCCGCTTTTCCAGGATCCGTTTTCGGTTGATTACGTGAACCGTTAGATCGAATTTCTCTGATTACGTGAACCGTTACATTTGATTCCGATAATCGTAAAAAAGCGGGCGTTGCATGGTTATATGCCATGTGCCGCCCGAGTCTTTTTGAATATGAGGAAAAATCTTCCTGACCCGCGAACATTTCGCATCCGCTATGTGTTTATAGGATATACGCTAAAAACGTTAAGCAATTTTACCGGAAGCTTCAAGCAATTTTACAATCAGTGCTAATACAAGAAGGGCAATGATCGAGCCCCAGAGAAGGACGCGCTTGATCAGATACAACCCGCCGGCATTACGGATCTCATAAATCACCCAGTCATCGCTTGCCACATCACTTTGGCTGCCGCAGTAGGGACAGTTTTTGCTCTTGAACGCATTGAAACTGGCGCCGCAGTTCCGGCACTGGATCTTCGCAATAGAGAAGTTGGAAGTGATTGGAACATCGGTCCGTCTTCCGGCCTTGATGCGATACACTTCGCGTCCCTTTTTGATCCGGTCACCCAGATCACGGGTATTCTCAACATACAGATCACCTGTGACATAGACGTAGTTGCCTTCCTCTTTAACCTTCTTACAGGACATCCATGAGGTAGATTCGCAGTCGATCACATTGTCGAATTCTTCTTTAAGATCCCCGCCCTCGTAGAACGGAAGATTTCCGCGGCTGTCGGAGAATACCGCGAGTTTGAAGAGGGAAGAGATCCTCGAGGAGAATTTTTCGAAGGTAAAATCCGAACTGATTTTCGCCATTTTCCATTCGAACTTCTTCCGGGAATTTCCCACAAAGAGCTGCGGTGCTCCGGTGGCGATCGAACGTCCCGCTGCGGCAAAGAGAGAGAAGATCCAGATAAAATATCCGAAAAGGGGGCTCATGATGACCATGCCGATGATATAGGCGATGATCCAGATCGGCGTCAGCTGGATACCGGGAGATCCGGAATACTGTTCCGGACGAAAGTGCGCGCCAAGAGCAAAGATAATCAGGAATAGCGGTATCGTCACGGGAAGGGCATACAGCCCGTACTTGATGACCTGCTTCCAGACCGGATCCGATTTTGCGGTCGGATCGTACCCGAAGAAGTAATTCGATACTTTCGGATACAGTTCCGACATCTTAAAAGAAGTGCCGCACTGGCTGCATCCTTCCTGAAGTTCCTTGATCGTGGAGACGGCGCCGCAGTTCGGACAGCAGTATGTGTCCGAGCTGACATCTTCGCCTGCACGCACATCGACAACGGTCTCGAAGATCGACTGCGGCTCCCTGTGCTTAAAGGTTTTCATGTTGGGGCGGGAAAAGGTCTTTTTGTGATCGATGTACCCGACAGACCACGAGGTCTCATACTGCCCGTCTTTCCAGGAGCGGACATCATTCAGTCCTTCCTTAAAGTAGGCTCCCGGTTTCATCTCGTCCTTAAACTGGAGACCTCTATTCGCGATACGTTCTCTCTGAAGTTCCAGACAATACCGGAGTTCACGGTCAGCCGACATCACCTTCGCTCCCGGCTCGCCGGCGTGCTGTAATTCCTCGCGAAAAACAGCGGCCACCGCGTCTCTTTCTTTCTTCCGGTCGCCTTCACCCGCGAGTATCGCCGACGCTTTTTCCACGCTCACGCCGGATGCCAGCGCGATCGCCTCTTCTTCGGTAAGCCAATTCTTATTCGGATTCTGATCGAGATTCTGATCCAGATTCTGTTCCGGATTCGTATTATTTCCACTCATATGCGTATCTCCATACCCCAATGCCCATGTTTACCCTATGTCATTATCTTACCACGTCAGACTCAGTTGACAATATAATGTGCCTCTTCGACGAATCAATTGCCTTCGATCGGGAAATCGAAACTGATCACATAGTCCGCTACTTTGTTAACTTGTAATGTGCAGGTTTTCCTGTCTTTTTGAAACCCTACATACCAGGTGTCTTCATTCTCACCGCTTTTTCTGTTTACATTGATCTCGTAGCCTTCTGACTGGATCCGCTCTACGATGGCTTCCGCCACCTCGAAGGCATACTCCTTTTCTTCAATGTGCAGCTCCAGGGCGACCCGGCCGGATCCGTCAAAAACAGGATCACACTTCATGCCGGAAAAGACAGAGATCCTGCTGATATAGCGAATGGTGTCGGAAGAGCCTTCGTAGAAAAACCAGCTGAAATCGTCATCCTTTTTCCTGTTTTCGAATAGTTTACAGCCATCTGTGATGACCTTTTCGTAAAAGTCCTCGCTGTACATACCTTCTTCTACAAGGGTTGCTTTCCAGAGATCCTCGACGATCTCCTCCGTGGTCATCCCGTCCAGACGGAGAATGATCGAATCGCCGGTGACCGGCTTTTCTTTCTCTTCGCCCATCACACCTTTCACGTCTTCCGGATCCGTTGTATCGTTATCGGTGAGACCATTTACCGGGACCGGATCCGTGGTCGTCTGTTTTTCCCTCTGAGTATCCTTTTTGTTTAAGGAACAACCGGTTGCTCCTGCGAGGATTCCTGCCATAACAACTGCCGCGATGATTTTGATGATTGCTTTCGTTTTCATAATTTCCATCCTTTCTTGCGTACTGATATCCACATCTGCCCTATAGACGAATAACGGATGCAAATTATTGGATGGTTTGAGAAAATTTTTTGCAGATTATTTTCCGATGAGCGGGATGTTCATTTCGATGACATAATCCGTCAGGCAATATGCCCGCATACTAAAGGTTCTTTCGTTTCCCTGGAAGTCGATATATCTCATATCCACACCACTTCCGCTTTCACTTTTGATTTCGTACCCTTCCTCCTGGTACTGCTCGATGATCTTTTCTAACAATTCTTCGGTAAACGCCTCATCTTCAAAATGCATCATCAGATGGACATAGGAATACTCATCGTTTCCTTCAAAAGTCGGATCACACTCGTCTTTCGAGTACACTTCAATTGTGGTAATAAAGCGTTTGGCATCGTCTCTGTCAAATACCCAGGCAAACTTGTCATCCGTAAGCAAGTAAGACTTTTCCGGCTTGATGATATTCTCGGAATACTCATCTCTTGTCATGCCGGTATACACATTGGTGGTCTTCCAGATGTTCTCGACACACTCCTCCACGGTCATATCATCCATGCAGACATGGATGGAAGCGTCCGAAACAACTCCGGATGGTTCTGCATGATGGGTGACTTTGTTATCCGGAGCAGTGATGAATCCCTCTTCCCCGTCATTTTTCCCGCGTCCGTCGTTTTCCTCCGTTATACGCGCATTCTTATCACTCTTTCCAGAAGAGGAATTCTTGTGAGCATATCCTACGGAGACCCCGATTATGGCGCCGGCGGCAACAACGGCGATGAGGCTTCCGATGATCGCTTTCTTTATCGTGCCTGCTGCCCCTTTTTTCACGGCTTCAGCAGCAACGGTGGCCGTGGCTTCTCCCGCGGCAGCCTCAGTAGATGCGGACAGTTGGCTGAGTAAAGAAGCGGGCATGGGCTTGAATAGCACCTGTTCCGCTTCTTTTGTAAAAAGACTCGTTAAGAACGGCACGACCATAAACAGCTTCGTATCATTATCTTTCTCATATTTCTCGACCTCCTTCTTGATTTTCTTCTTGGCGTAGTTAAGACGCCACAGAACAGTTCCTTGGGGAACGCCAAGAACTTCGGAGATCTCTTTTGTCGTCATTTCATCAAAATAGTAGAGAATGAGTGTTTTCCTGATCTCTTCCGACAAAGACTTCTCGATGATGTCCATGATCACTTTTCTCATCTCGGCCGATTCGACGAGGGAGTCCGGGAGAAAATCCTCGGGAACATCCTCGACATTCTCGAAGAATTCGTCCTCCACATTGACCGTCTTCGTCAGCTTGATCCGGTCCAGACACTTATTGGCCGCCGTCTTTTTCAGCCAGGCATTCACCTTGCTCTTATCGGCGATCGTGTCATAGGACTTGATCAGAGAAAGGAAAGTTTCCTGCACGATATCTTCGGCATCGGCCTCGTTCTTAAGAAAAGACATGGCCGTCCAGTACACCGCGCGGTACGATTCGTTGTAGATCTTTTCGAGTTCCTGGTTTGTCATGTTAATAGCCTCCTGTTTATCCGCATCTGCCCTATAGACGAATGACGGAAGAGGTTTATTGGGTGGAAAGAGAAATAGTTTTTCATTTTTTTCTATCTTACTTCCCCATCGAAAAGGCCTGAGCGGCGTTCGAGCACGATATTCTTGATCAGGTACACGATCGATGCAGCAACGATGGTGCCGGCAAGAACGGCGGGCAGGTAGGCGTAGATGCCGTAGTGCTTATAAATGAAGTAGAACTTATTGCAGATGAGGTAATTGAGCATGATGGTCTCAAGCGAGATTTTACCTAGGAACTTCAAAATCGGATTTCCGAACTTGAAGCGTGAGATCAGCGCCACGATGAGGAGAATGAACAATATCTCAAAGACGGTTTCGACCGAAAGACCGGTGAGTTTATCCAATATCGGATGCTTCGAGTCGTAGTATTCCGTCCAGTAGATCGAGTGAATGATGAGGTCTCTGTGAATAAAGTCCATGATCACGAAAAGAATGGAGGAGGCGATGAGGATCGAAGTGAACGCTCCACGGATGATTCTATTGATCCGCTCCTCTTTATATGCGTAAAGCATTCCTAACGGGAACATTAGGATCGTGTTGTACCACCATTCTCCTTTGAACCAGTATGACATGATGACCGATTCCGCGTGACCGGACAAGATTCCGATCACCATCATGACAAGGACGACGCCGGTCATTATAAGGATTCCGGTCAGAGGCTTTTTGACGCGGGAGAAGACGATACGGAACATGACATAAAGGAGCATGATCTCGACGGCGAACCACATCTGGTTATTGATGAGGAACAAGCCGAAGAAACTGCAGATGACTTCCACAAAATCAAAGCTTTTGCCGGTCTGTATATTCGTTATGATCGCATCGGTCAGGTAGATATAGTTACAGATAAAGAAGGGAACGAGAACGGTAAAGATCCTTCTTTTCATGAAGCCCTTGAGGTAGGTGGGATCCGTCATCCATCTCTTCAGAAGACCGAATCCTGAACAGAAGAAGAAGAAGGCCACCGCCAGAATGCCGTAGTAATAGTAATCGAAGAACGGGCTCATCGCATGGAAGTAGACACCGAAATGATCAAGCGTGATCACGGTCTGGTGGAAGATGATAAAAATGGCAAGAAGGCCCTGCATTTCCTTGCTGATCACTCTGCCGAAAAACGGCGTGTCATCAGAAGGGCGCAAGGATGCATTCGGCAGCAGCAACAGCCCCAGGAAAGCTATACTGATATAAAATGTGACCGTAAAACTCACCTTTTTGTACTCCTTATGCCCTTAATAAACTTATGACGTTCAACGTCAGTGATAAGAGAAGCAGCAACGCCACGATCAGTATGATGATGATCAGCCGGCTCCTCTCCTTCTTGTGCCGGATCTCTTCGTCACTTAATTCGACAGAAGCATTGACGAGCATTTGCGCTTCTTCCCGCGAGATCGTGTCCGTTTCTTCCTGACGCTCACCCGCTAAGATCTCCATGATGGAGACGCCGAGAATTTCCGAAATAGGTTCAAGTAATGAGATATCCGGGAAACTTAGACCTCGTTCCCATTTCGATACGGCTTTGTCCGTGACATGCAAAGCATCCGCAAGCTGTTTCTGGGTAAGTCCCTTCTCCTTGCGAAGCTCTGTGATCAATTGTCCTGTCCGTTCTTTGTCCATATCCTCATCCGCCGTATCTTTGTAAAAAGTATAGGAGATTCCATTTCTTTATTCAAGTGAACTGGATTCTAGGGGACAGAACAGATTTCTGCCGGATCTTCTCCTGATTTATATCATCATTTATGCTCTCCTCCTTATCCATCTCTTTCATCAAATAATACGATCTTCACATTATCCATCAGTGCTTTTCATACTGTATCGGACCGATTCATATAGGGAAGTCAGTTCGGAAATGGACGGATCTCCCTTTTCTTTTAGGGCTGACTTGATCTGTTCAGGTGTATAGGAAGGATCGATCCGGGTACCGGAACGGATTGCCTTCTGGACGGTCTTATAGTACTTTTTCCGAATCTCGCGCTCATAACCGTCACCGAAATCTTTCATGAAAGATCGGGGTTCTTCTTCCTCGTAGATCTCCTCGATGATGTCGACAACTGCATCATCGGAGGCTTTGATTCTCTCCATTGGACCTTCCATATGAAACTTTTTGAGAAACAGGCAGAATGCCTTGAAGACAGTAGCAAGGAAGACACAAGCGATTACGACGGCAAATACCACAAAGAGGATCTGGACGAAGAAAGGCTCCTCTCCGTTTCCGCCATCGTCTTTCGGAGCGATGAGCTTTTCGTTCGGGTCGCTGTCGCCCTCTGCGGGCAGGAGCCGTCTGAAGAATCTTCCGATCATCACGATGAAGGAGCGCAGGGCGGAGAGGATCGTGCTGATCGGAATCGTGTTCAGGATCAGAAGTGCCAGAATAATCCCGCCGGAAATGAAAACGATGGTCATGTAGTTTTGCCGTTTGGCCTGTCTGACTGACCGGGCACCGGATTGGGCGTTGTGGGAATACTTCGTGTCGAATGTATAGATCTGTCTGGCAGCGAGAAACACGCATACGATAAGAAGAGCATGAAGAATAACGACTTGACGGAGCGTACCGACCGTGATAACAAACAGTATCAGATGCAAAGCGATTGAGGCGATAAATATGTCGTAGGTAATGTCGGAAATCGAGGCGATCCGGAAACGCCAGAGCATGGAGTAGCCCAGATTTGCCACAGCCATAACGCCTAGATAAATGAGACTTTCCGTGATGTTTTTTCTGCCTCCCTGTGTCAGTATCGCGGACATGATAAATAGATACCCCGCCACCGGGAGCACATGCAGCAGAAACATGGGTAGAAGCCTGATGCGAATTCGCCGTATGAACACGAAGAGTTCGGTTAGGAGAATGACCGAAAACAGATGCAGTGTGCTTACATCGGCAATCTTTTCATAGAGTACGGACATACGTACGACGGTCAAAACCGAAAACGCGAAAATCAGGGACGCGAAAAGATCGATAATCAGCTGATGGGATACAAAACGGGATTTCTTCTCAGTCATGGCCTACCGTCTCCCATCTGTAGTATTGGTCCGTCAGCTCTCTCTCGATGTTGACTTCCTGGGAGAGACGATAGCAGGGCATCACCCAGAGAAGGGAAGATCGAAGGGGCAGAATATTGATTAGGCTTTCTTGAAAAGAACTGTCATTTCTTGGTGAGATGATGACCGTGAAATCATCAGAACGGACTTGCACGATATGGGATTCCAGAATACCGGCAAACGGAAGCACTTCGTTATTTAAGTCGATACGGGCAAGTTCCCCGCCACGTTGCGGCATGTCGGCCACATTGGAAGATGGTTCCATGGAAACGGGAAGACCGGTCAGGATATCTTTTCCATTAGTATAAAGGGAACAGGGGATTCCGGCTTCGCAAAGCTGCAGCATATAGGAATATGCAAGACTGATGGATTTTTCCAAAAGAAAATCCGAATGTTTCCGGTTATAGCATTCCAGATTCAAAAGAATGGTTACCTGGCGCATGGAAGTCGAGGCATTTTGGTTGACCATAAAATCCCCGCTGCGGGCGGTGGCGGTCCAATTAATGGTCTTTATCGGGTCCCATGGCTGGTATTCCCGGATTCCGGAAAAAGAAACGGGGTCGGTCAGAAGTGTCCGGCGCTGCTGGATGTCACTGAAAGTAATGGACATCAAGGAATGTAGTTCGCCGACATCAACTTCTTCCGGCAGAATCGTGATGTTGGAAGAGTTATCGAAATCCCGGGTGAACTTCTCGATAAGGAGAAGATCGGAGGTGGTGATATTTACACGGGCAAAAGAGTAATAACCGCGTTTCATGCACTTGGCCTTGATACGGCGCGTATGGCGGGAAAAAGGCTTCATGGTGAGCATATCTTCACGGTACAGAAGGTCGGACCTGGTGGTGTTCGTCATGTCCAGAAACTCCAGAGAAACCGGGGATTCAAACTTCAGCAAAAGAAAAGGAAGCGGCGTACGCTTGTTGTTTTGTGCAGTCTCTACGACCTCGATGATCTCGCCGAACCGGGCCAGATCGGTGGAAAAATGCACATCTAAACTCAGATCATCCAAGGCGTGTAAGCGATAGATGAGCAGTTCAACAGCGGCCATTATGGCCAGCAGGATCAAAAAGATCAGAAGTGTCATGTATGGTCAAAATCCTCCGTTGGGCAGGGTACCGAGTCAAGGATGTTTCTTACGACAGATGACGCATATTCGTGCCGGCTCACGAAGGTACCATTAGCATTACGAGAAGTGCTCCCGGACGACTGCAGGGTCAGACGATGGGCAAGTACCGGTACGGCCAGTTCTTTAAGATCTTCCGGCACGCAGTGCGTGCGGCCGCGAAGAAAAGCCAAAGCCCGGGCCGCGGCTACGAGAGCCAGCAGAGCACGGGGGCTGGCGCCGACACGAATCTCCGGACAATGTCTGGTCGCTTCCACAATATCCGCGGCATATTTGTAGAGAAGATCGGATACGTAGATCTTATTGACTTCCTCCTGCATCGCGAGGATCTCAGTCGGATCAGCAACGGGCTTCAAGGTCATAAGCGGATCTTTGCCGGCAAAACGCTTGAGGATCTCGATGCTCTCGTCAAGGGTCGGATAATCCATGGACAGCATCAGAAGGAAGCGGTCGAGCTGGGCTTCCGGAAGCGGGAATGTCCCCTGTGACTCGATTGGATTCTGTGTTGCAATGACCAGGAACGGCGGCGGGAGTTTTCTGGTCTCACCGTCTACGGTGACTTGCTTTTCTTCCATGCATTCAAGAAGTGCGGACTGCGTTCTTGCGGTGGCACGATTGATCTCATCGGCCAACAGGATGTTCGTGAAGATCGGTCCCTCGCGGAAGACGAACTGGTCGGCTTTCCTGTCGAAATAGTGGATGCCGGTAAGGTCCGAAGGCAGAAGGTCGATCGTGAACTGGACGCGCTTAAAACGCAGAGAGAGCGACTGGGCCAGAGATCTGGCAGTCTTGGTCTTGCCGGTGCCGGGAACATCTTCCAAAAGCACATGCCCGCCGGTCAAAAGGGCCACCATAAGAAGCTCGATCTGTTTGTCTTTCCCTACAATGACTTTTTCGATGTTGTCGATAATGCGGGACACTACCTGCTTTTTCTCTGCTCTTGCTGTGTTGAGCGTGCTTTCTTCTGCACCTGTTAGGTTGTCTGTTTTTTCTTCTGTTCTTCCTGCGTTGTCCATAAAAACCTCCGAAACTAAATCGTATGACTGTTGCAAAGAGTTATTCCTTTGTCCTGATCACGGTTCCTTTTATGTTCTCGTAGAGTGCCACGCCCACGGCCGTCACAACAAAGATCGTTACCGCACCGTACTTTCCGAAGAAAGCGTCGTTATGAGTCATTAAGAATACCATCATCGTGAAGATGTGCATGATGTAGATCGGAAGAGAACATGTTCTTCCGAGTTTTTCCGCGTAGGTGCCCGCGGCGATGTTCGGGAACCTAAGGCACAGTAGGACGATCACGATCGTCAGGATCTCACATCCCACGAAAGGCACACCGGTGCCCTGCTTATAGGTCCGAAGCTCGATAATGGCCGCGATACTCGCGCCGACGGCCAGAACGCCGAGGATAATGGGAAGGATCTTGAGATTTAAGATCTTCTTCTCATATCTTCTTATGAGCATACCTGTCATGGTGTACGCCAGACCGACCAGGATCGCGTTTCGGAGCTGATAGGCTTCTCCGACACCCATATGGGACAAGACCACATACGCGGCAATCAGGACGGGTCCCAGGAAAATGGCCGGTTTGATGAAGCGCAGCTTCGTCAGGATAAACAGGATCACCAGAGCGTAAAGAAGGGAACCCAGGTACCACAGGTGCTCGGAAAACGGTGAGAAGTTATAAAGGAGGAAATCCTTCATGGCTTTGGCGGTGAAGTACGGACGCATATCCACTTTTCCGTTCATCTTCTTGTCATAGAGCGCAGTGGCTGCTGCGTAGAAGACATTTGACGCCAGGAAGAAGATCAGGATCCGCTTGAGCTGCTTGAGAAGACGGGTCTTCATTTCTCTCGGATCATCTCTGTACAGCATATAGCCGCATACGACAAGGAAGAAGGGAACGGCCGTCTTTCCGAATGTGATAAAGACGCTTCCGGCGGATCCCGCAAAAGGCCAGTGGATGGCGACGACCAGGAACGCCATGATGATCCGCATCAGGTCGATGGAATGGTTGCGGGAAGAAAGATTCTTCAGCGCAATCGGCTCCTTCTGTTCTTTCGTTTCAACCGCTGCGCCCTGTTCCTTCTGAATCTGCTGTTCCTTTTGTGCCTTGCGCTTGCCGTTCAGAAGCCCGATCAGGTACTTGTCGGTGCCGCTGATTATGGTGGCCGCACCGATCGACATCAGGATCGTGAGAAGGATGTACATGGAAGGGGAGCGCACTTTGAAAATCGTGCCGTTAGAAAGACCCTGCAGGAACAGGTTGTGGATCAGGTAGAGCTCCAGCGAGATCGCCCCGAGGAACTTGAGTACGGGGTTCCCGAAGCGGACCTTCATCATGACAAGAAGGACGAAGAGTACGAAGCAGAGGATAAACGGAACCTGTACGGACAGGCAGCGGAGCTTATCCAGGTATCGGGGATCCTGCCCCGGGATCTCACTCCAGTAGGAGTACTTTTCGAGGAAACGGCTGGTGATCTTTCCGAAGACTGCCGTTAGGATCGCGAAAAGCGGCAGGAGTACGACGTAGCCTTTTCTTGCTATTTTTCGAAGAACATCCTGATGCTTGGAAACGAGGATACCGACGATAAACAGGATCGAGGAATTGTACCACCATTCTCCCATGAACCAGTATGCGCAGGAGAAGTCCTTACCGTGGCAGAGATAGAGGCTTCCGCCCATCATGAGGAGCGCGAAAAGCGCCATCACAGAAGTTGCGGCCGTACGGTTCTTGATCAGCTTGTAGATGATAAAGAACGCCAGATACAGAATTGCGATCTCTACGATATACCACATATGGTTATTGATCAGCGACCATCCGGAGAGCACGCCCAGCAGTTCCAGGGGCTTGTACTTGGTGCCGCAGATGCAGGAAGCAATGGTGAATACCGCGATGCACATATAAAACGGGATAAGGATCGTGATGAAGCGCTTTTTCAGGAAGCCCTTAAGATAATCCTTCTTCGTCTTGAGGCTGGTATACAGGCCGTAGCCGGAGAAGAAGAAGAATATACCTACGAAGAGTACGCCGCATCCGGAGAGGAACTCGAAAGGTCCGGCCTCCTTCAGAAGATCCTGGGATAGATGGTGCAGGATAATGCATACGGCAGAAAGTCCCTGGATCGCCTTGGACGAATCAAGAGAGAAGGGTTCTTCCTGCCACTCATGTCTTTTAGAAACTCGTGCTCCGGCAATCAGTACCGCTACCAGTGCGGCGGCCAGGATCCAAAGCGGGAACGAGAACTCGGTAAAGCTCTTGAAGAAATTCCGGCTGGAAGAGGAGGAGCCTTGGTTCGACGGTGTTGTATTTGTATTCGTTGTGTCGGAGGGGGCGGTTCCGCCTTCTTGACCGTTATCTCCGCTTTGCGGCGTAGGGTACGCTTCCGCATCGATACTTACGGTCTTTCCTTCATACTGAAGACCGCCGATAATATAGGATTCGAGGTAATCGAGGTGTGCAAGATCTTCCTCTGTGAAGGGGACGGCCTCGTCCGGATTGCGTGGATCACTGAGCAGCTGTATTTCGATTTCGAAAAGTTTGCCCGATTCGGTAACAAAGGAGTATTTATTCACCCGCGCCTTATATCTTGCGTGGACTTCGTAATTGAAATCGAGGGCAAAATCGGTGCAGGTCTTGTAAAAATCTATATCACCGACATGCATGAGACCACTTCCGAGAATCTCCATGCCCTCCAGATCTTTTTCGTCAGATATTATATTTTCGGAGACAGTTGAAAGAAATGCGGATTCATTCATATCGGAAGGGGCATCTTTCTCATGCACCATGGCAAAGAAAAACTGCCCGTCATCTGTGCCCACAGGAAGAGCATCACATTGAAAGGATAAGTGTTCTTCCTCATACATTTCCGTAACCATATCAAGGCCGTAGGAAGCGGTGAGTGCCGAATCGTCCGCAGACATGCCGACCCAGAGGGGCTCCTCAAATTCCGGCGGTACGGTGATCGTTAATCCTTCGGGTAGATCAAAGGAAAGTCCATCCCCGCGGTCTACGGATGTGACGCCCGAGCCGGAAACGGTATCCGGATCCGAGCTTTCCGAACTGTCTGCCCAGGACATGGAACAGAAGGTCACGACGACCAGAACGATCGAGATAAAAATACTAAAAAACTTGCGGTAACCCATAAGGCACCTCCTGATGATTTTGCTAGCCTAAATCTATCAGCAAGTGCCTTTTTCATCAACCGACTGTTGGTAGAGTCCCCTGTTTTCAGTGCTTTTCGCGAATTGAAAAGAACTATCCGTATCTCCGGTAATCCTGTAAAACTTTTGCGTCTTCTTCCAATTCCCAGAAATGACGCTGGCCCATATATATGGCAATCGAAAAGAGCAGCCAGAAGACAAGATGAAATATTGCGATAAGCAGGGAAGTCTCTGCCTCGTCTACCGGCTCACAGTGATTTCCGAAATAGTTCTGGTGCACATTATCCGGGTTATAGTGCACGAGTACCGGTTTGTTATAGTCCGCACCCCATTCCGTGTACTTCCCGCCTAAAGTCCTGGCGGAGTAAGATCCTTCGATCGTTCGCCCGTCGACCTCGAAGGTGTATTTCACTGTCTCTTTTATTATCATGTTCCTTCTGGTGCCGGTAGTCGTCTTATAACTGATGACCTTTCCCCACGTCGTTTCGGTACAAAGGTCCTTATAGTTTTTCTTGGCCAGATGAAGCGCATCGATCCGGACGAAAAGGAAGATCAGGAAGAGAATTCCTGTTGAGATAACAATCGTATAAAAATGACTTTTCTTAATTTCAATCATGACCCTTATCCACAATACCTTCACTTCAGTGTATCACAGCTCTATGCTATAATCGACTTCGAGGGAATAAATATGGGTACATGGAATGCAAGTATAACCGGAAACGATACGGCGCAGGATCTGCTGGATGAGTACAAGGCCGCGTTTTTCTATTACGATGTGCCGACGGCAGTTTCCAAGATCGACCAGTATGTCCGGACGATGTTCGATGAGAGCGACGAGGAAGAATGGTGCGACTACTTCTATTCGCTTGCGGAATTCATGTGGAAAAAGGGGATCCTTACCGACGAGATAAAAAAGCGCGCCATAGAAATGGTAGACAGTGATTTTGGCATGGAGGAATGGATCGCGGCCGGAACTTCAGAAGAGAAAAAGCGCCGAAACGTGCTGGCGAAGTTTAGGAACATGATCACCTCTCCGCAATGTGCCCCGAAAAAGATCAAACTCGACCTTCATATGGAAGATATCTTCGAGGATGGGGAGTATGTGGCTTTCCGGCTGCAGACGAAAGGGAAGACATATGTGACTTCGGAGGAATCCGCGAAGCGATTATCCGAGGAAGAATTCCTTTCCTATGACGGAAGATACGTGGTGGTGCAGAAGATCCGTTCGAAGGTCACTTATGTCTCTTCGATCGTGCCGGAGGTCTGTGACCGGTGGGCGGTCTTCCGCATGTTCGACGGCACCTATGACTCGCCGGATGAGATCGACATCCATCAGCTGAAAGAGATAAGCTTTAACCGGTGCCCGTGTTTTTCAACTGCCGGCAGCATGTTCTATTTCAAAAAAAGGAATTATAAGATTATTGGAAAAGGACCGGTTCCGGAGGAGGTTCCTGAGAAGTCGGTTACGATTCTAAGTTTCGGAATCAGCCATGCGTCATATGATCCGGATTCGAATCTGATCGATAATCTGTATCCGTTTGAGATCGAGATCCTGCCGTTCCAGTGGGATCCGGAGATCGTCGACGGAATGATCCGCGAACATACCCAGCGCGAAAACGGATACGGCTACGGTCTTAAGAAGGATAAATATGAAAAGTACAGGGAGAAGATGAAGAAACTCATTCCCGAAAGGCAGGCGGAGTTCAGGGATCTTCTGGAAAAAGGTGCGAAGGTCTGCGCGATCCGGCATAAGGTGCTGATGGGTGTCGGCATAAAGGCCCCGGGACGAAAGCCGATCCTGTATATGCGGTCGAAAGATCCGTCCTATGAAAAAGAACTTTCGCGCTACATGAAAAGGCTTAGCAGGGATGAGTAAGCATTAAGGAGAGAAGAAATGACAGTATTCAAATGCAAAATGTGCGGTGGACAACTGGATATCAAAGAAGGGATGACCCTGTGTGAATGCCGATACTGCGGCTCGATCCAGACAGTTCCGAGATTCGACAACGACAAGGGAAACAAGAATACTTTGTTTTCCCGCGCAAACAGACTGCGCAGTGCCGGTGAATTCGACAAAGCAGCGGGTGTGTATGAGACGCTCGTGTCGGAATACCCGGAAGAGGCCGAAGCCTACTGGGGAATTCTGCTTTGCAAGTACGGCATTGAATATGTAGACGATCCCGGAACAAGAAAAAAAGTCCCGACCTGTCACCGCTCTTCTTTTGAAAGCATCATGGAGGACCCGGATTTTGATATGGTCATGGAATGCTCCAATCCCGCTTCCCGTGCCGTTTATCGGGAAGAAGCCAAAGCCATCGAAGCATTGCGTATTGCCATCAATGCCGTTTCGTCCAAGGAACCGCCGTACGATATTTTCATTTGCTACAAAGAAACCGATGAGACAGGCAGCCGCACGATCGACAGCGTGATCGCCCAGGATGTGTACACCGCACTTGTCGAGAAAGGCTATCGCGTTTTCTTCTCCCGGATCACGCTCGAGGATAAACTCGGTCAGGAATACGAACCCTATATTTTCGCTGCGCTCAACTCCGCCAGGATCATGCTGGTATTCGGAACGGATTACGAGTATTTCAACGCCGTCTGGGTCAAGAACGAGTGGAACCGCTTTTTGAGCCTGATCGAAAAGGGCGAAAAGAAGACTCTGATCCCCTGTTACAAAGGCATCGACGCCTATGATATGCCGAAAGAATTCGCTCGGCTTCAGGCCCAGGATATGGGAAAGGTCGGCGCCATTCAGGACCTTCTGCGCGGAATCGATAAGATCCTGGGAGCAAATAGCCGGAACGAGGCCGCGGAACCGGTCGTGGTGAAAGAAAATGACCTGACCAAAGCGGGTCTGATCAAGCGTATGTTTATGTTCATTGCGGACAACGACTTTACCCTGGCCGAAAGGTACGCGGAAAAAGTTCTGGACATCGATCCGGAAAACGGGGAGGCCTATCTGGCGAAGGCGTTGATTGACTTGCAGATCTCCAATCTCGGCTTATTGAGCGACGTGACTCCTTTCGAGAATAATTTGAATACGAAAAAAGCACTGCGCTATGGAAGCGATACGTTGAGAAACGATATCCTCGGATTTATCGCTTCGTTTAAGACTGCGGAGAAAATGCGCCAGAAGGCGGAGGAAGAAAGGAAAAGACAGGAAGAGATCGCCGCGCAGAATGCCGCGGATAAAGTGGCTGAAGCATTCCTGCACTTAGACCGGTCGATAGCGATACGGCCTGCGCCTGCGATGAAAATAGAAGTATCTTCAATTCGGACGGAGGACGAAGGCTCGGATCCGTGGAGTTTCGGCCAGGCGATGAAGGTGCTTCTTTCCAATCCCCGCGTCCTTGAGATCGTATGTGAGAAGAACCTCAAGCAGGTTACGAAATACAAAGGTTTTGTGAAGGTCATGTTCGGACACTATCCGCAAGGCTTGGCGCCTGCGCAATCGGCGCAGGCGCCCCAAGCGTCGAATCCTGCTCATTCCGCGAGGACGCCGCAGGCGCCGGCGCAGCCTTCGCCGGCCGGCGGGCTCGACTATATCGAATGGCTCGTGCTGAAAAAAGAAGAGAATAAGGTTCTTATCGTCAGTAAGGACGCGCTCGATTTCCGGATGTACAGCGAGAATCAGACGGAGGTCACATGGGAAAACTCATCGCTTCGGAGATGGCTCAACGAGGTGTTTATTTCCAGTGCTTTTGGCGCGGAAGAAGCGAGAATGATCGTGAACACGGATGTGGCGGGGGACAAGACTTTCCCAAGCAGTTCCGCGTCCGGAAGCGGTGTCCTCGACAGAATCTTCCTCCTGAGCAGCGTGGAAGCTAATCTGTATCTCAATTCGTACCGCGCACGGGCATGCCAGGGAACGGCGTATTGCGCGAACATCGCACGCGCAAGCAGGGGAGCCGCGTATGGTCGCATGCAAAGCGGAAAGAACGATGACACCTTCGCTTGCCAATGGTGGCTTCGGACCCCCAGAGCATATGTCAGCAGTGACGGCACCGTAAACTACGGCGGCCGCAGCGTCTTTGCCGGCACAAACGCAGTACGCCCCGCGATGTGGATCGACCTGGAAGCGTAAATTATGCGTCAGGATTTGATTGCCGCCAAGCCTAGATAACGTGCCGGAAAAGCACAAACCGACAGCAATAAACTGACCAAATCCAAACATAGAGTAGTATTCATTTGAAGGCTGATATGAGAATATATAGAGGAACAATCTGCTGAATAGTGTATAATTTTGTAAGATCAGTAGCGAGAGGTGTATTTATGTCTAGATGGTTTACTTGGAAATATGACCGTGATTATCTCCTTGATCCAAAATATTATATTTTCATTCTCCTCTTAGCGGGCCCACTTCTCTTGATCTTTGGTGGCGTTGACTTAATTAACCAAAACCGGGTCACAAGTAAATGTACCGCTGTAACCTATGGCGTGGTGGTGAGTGCTGAAAAGGGAAAAGGAACACTCCTTCGTGATATGTATTCTATTACAGTCGAGCCTGTAGACCCCAGCATTTTTAATGGTTCTAAAACGATAACGGGCGATACAGACCAGACTTTCGAGAAGGGAAAATATGTTGAGATCAACTACGATCCCTCTGATTCTTCTTCATTTAATATAGAGCATTCCACTCCTGCCGAGCGCGGCACTACCCTTCTTTTCTCCGGCGGTACTTTGACGCTTATCGGTCTCATCGTTTTAGGCTTTTATAAGGTATATAGAAAAAGGTATGCGACCTGACCGCAATAATAGCAGGTATGAAAATGACGCGAGTAAGATTAACAGATGAACCTGTTGATTTGGGGCATGTTCCTGTGCGGTAATCAAATGTTAAGCTCTTCTTCCCTACTATTTGCGAACAATATCGGATGATATAATTAAGCATGTAATGGGGAAATAACCTATGGAACGCAATCGGGAATAATACGTTCAAGGGGGAGCATTGCATGAGAGATAAAATGAAGGCGTTTTCGCTATTTCTGGTTTTCACTTTTTTGTCTGGAATGACAGCATCCTGCTCGAGACAGAACGCAACTGATTTGGGGGATGCATCGCAGTCAGACAATGGCACAACATACTCCGCCGCTCCCACATCTACGCCTTCCCCTGCCCCTTCTCCGACACCGACTCCGGTGCCACATCTGGCAAAAATGGTCGAGTATTATGATCCTTCGGTAATCGGTCCCAAAACTGACGGGGACAATGCAGATCGCAAAAGCGAAGATAAGTATCTATATCTCGAATGCTATGATGAATACGGCAATGTTATCTACACTAGTGAATATTATCCTGAAGTTCATGAAATGTATACTAAATCCACTTATGTTAATGAAGAATTTGAGTATTCGGATGACGGAAAACTAATTAAGGAGATTTATCAACACGAAGAGGTGGCAACTACTACATACGACTACGATGACCAGGACCGGCTTGTAAAAGAAACAATTTTGATCGAGGGTAAAGATGCATCTTATTCTTACACATATACCGTAGAAACTTCTTATGATTGTGACGAGAGTGGTCGGGTAGTCAAGAAATCGACTGTGGAAATGGAGGAGGGTGAATATTTAGTTTCCTCATCCGAGGAGTCCTATACATACGATGAGAATGGTTTCTTGGAAACCGAAACCGGTCATTATACCAGACAGTATTATGGAGAAGATGGGGCTTTTTATGTTGAGGATGGAACTTGGGAAAACAGATATACTTATGACGATTCCGGCAGGTTGATCGAAGAAAAGAAAGTATATCCTTACGATCATATGGACACATATTATGAATATGAAGGAGACCTTCTCGTCAAAACCACTCAGGAAAAATATGGCACTTACGCGGATATAGGCGGAGAATACAAGGCTGATCCGGTGATACACATCTATGAGTATAACGATCTTGGGAATGTCATCTATGAGACGATTATCAATAAAGATGGTGTGATTGCTCCTTGGGATGGAGTTCATTGGTATTCGTTGGAGTACCTCATCTATTCCTATAACGAAGATGACCTTCTCGAGTCAATTCAGTCATATTGGACGCAGACTGATATTCCGGATCTCACCGTTGAAGATATTATGAATGAAGACTGCATCAATGGGAAGAAATTATACAAGTATTACTATGAATAAAGAGAATATACACAGCTAATTTGCCGTGGTGGCTTAATCGAGGTGTCACATGAAAGTAATTGAATTGATCATTGCAATCATTGCCGGTTGTACGCTTGCCGGTTTGGCTCGCGGACGATTTTTTTATCGGGACGATTGATTCTTTAGATGTATATCCTTCTTCCGAAGATTTACATATCCTTATTCCGACGGAATTCACAAATTACGAATCTTGTATAAGCTTTCCGCTTACGATATATTGTAACAGGGGATTGCATTTTAAGGCAGTGTGCCGAAAGGAACAAGGTAAGGGTTGTGTATAATCAAGAAGATGAAATTGAACAGTTTTTCCGCGAGCAGGAAGGATTTTCCGAAAAGAAAGAACCGGATCCAGAACCGGCGCAAAGTACTTACAACGGAATGCCGTCGATCATGAGAGCGCTGGATGAGCGGCCTAAGGACGATTTCCAGCCTTCCGCATTTCCATCAGGCGGGTTTACTGCGGAACAGACCGAAGAAGAGGAACCGTCATCGGGCATTCACAAAGAGTTGGATGAAGCGTTCTGACAGGCTGAATTTTCTTTGCGCACGAAACATTTCCGGTGTGATCAGTTTGCCGCTTTGAAATACATATAACCCGGTGCAATCCGGATAACACTCCAGTGCCGCATCTACCTGGGCCAGGAGAATCTCTGCCTGCTCCTGATACGGAAGTGCAGCACCAAGCACCGTATTGACCAGAACCGTATGCGTGCATTCGTCGATTATGTCATTTCCATTCGGGACGTCCCAGAATTGCTGCCTTTTCATATTATCGATCTGGATTCCGGACTCGGGCATCGCCGACAGAAAAGCGGCAATAACCGGAACGCCTTCCGGCTTGCTTTCCAAGATTACTTTATGGTTCGGAAGGGGAAACATAAACATATCTCCGGTACTATTTTTGGAGGGCTCCACGTATGGCGCATCGCCAAGGTCCCCGAAATACTTTGTCATCGCATCCCGGAATCGTTCTGCTGTCGGTGTCGGCGGTTTTGTACGGAACAGTAGTTGAACCATCATCAATTCGATTTTGTTTTCTTTCTGATTCTCCATAGTGACCCTTCCATTCCTTTACTTCATTCATAAGCTATGGGCAAATACTTCTTGATGCTCTCAACTACAGTATATCAGAGGATGTTTCGAAAGGTTTCGAGTTTTTTTCCGTTTTTTCAATATGGCAATTGCTTTTCGGATAACGCCGTGTCTATAATGGAATCGGGTATGGACGATATGGTTTCGAAAGGAGAATGGGTGGTACTGTTTTTCTATGAGAAAAATGAAAAGAATCATTGCGTTCGTACTTGCAACAATGATGTTTTCTGCAGTCTGTGTGACTGCGTCTTCCTGTAAGAAAAAGGGAGCGAAAAAGAAAACAGTCCTCGAAACAGATCCCTTTTATACATCAAAAAGACTGGCGTTAGATCCCAAGTTCAAAGCAGAAGAGAATTTTGCTGTTAGACCGCTTGGCTTGTGGATGTGTAATGACAGGTTCGTGACACTATATGACGTAGAAAAAAGGCTCGAAAACGACAATATATATTACTATGACGCGATGTGTATCTTCGATATGGAAGGGAACCTTCTTCAGGTGGTCGATCTCTACGAGGTAATGTATTCAGTAAGGGGGACGGGTGCAGTAGCGCTTACTCTCTGTGAAGGTGAGCAGGGCATCCGCTTCTATTTTGAAAACTTTGCGACGACTCAGCCGTATGATGGAACGATCCAATCGGAGGGCCAGCTTATGGATATGACGCTCAAAGAGTTCGTATACTATTGTGAGTTCGATCCGAATAGCGGAGAATTGATCGTGCCGCCAACTGAGATCCGAACCGATCCGGATGGTGTGATTTTCCATAGCCTGCAGTTTGTTGAAGGCTATGAAGTGGGCGTGGTCACAGGCTATGTCGATGGCAAGCTCGGTTGGTTTGCGGTCCATGTTTCCAAGGATGGAGAACCGCTCTACAATATCGAATTCGATAAAGTGTTCGGCCCCGGAGTCGTTAAATTTGTGGAGGGCCTTTATGGGGCAGGTAATGGTACGGTCCTGATCGATTGCATCGGGAAAGGTTCGTTACTTGTCAAACTTGAGCTGGCAACGGGAAGGATGACTAAGGTCACAGAAGCAAAACCGATCAGCAGTAACCAGAAGATCTCCTCGACCAGAGAAGGAAAAGGATATCTGACCAAGGCAACCGGGATCTATGAATTTGATCCGACAAATGCGGACGATGTTTGTGTGCTGAACTACGACCACTGCAATATCAACCGCTATGAGAGCCAGTCGGCAGATGTACTTTCCCTTGATGAAAACAGGATCATCCTCGGTTGCAGTCCGGTGATGGAAGGTGAATATTTGTTGCCGGAACCTGTGGTCGTCTATGTCCTTGAGAAGGCCGAGAAGAATCCGAATGCAGGGAAGACCGTGCTTACGGTGGCCAGTCTCAGCGACTCTGTCTCGTATTTCGAGGGCGAAGCGCTAAAGGCCTTTAACGAGCAGAATCCGGATTACTTTGTCCAAGTGGTGCTTTACGAGCAGAACGCGTATCAGAAGACAGGTGATGTGACAGATGATATCGACACGAGTGACCGTCAGATGTACGATGCCATGGCGATGGTCAGCGGGAGCCTCGCCATGGATATCCGTTCCGGAGACGGGCCGGATGTAGTCCTTGGCGCGGCGCAATCGCTCGACCTGCTGGACAGCCAGTATCTAATGGATCTGACATCGTACCTGGAGGGGCAGTCGTACGATGCTTCCAAATACTATTCGAAAATCATCGATGCCTCGAAGATCGATGGGAAGATGTTTTTTATCCCGACGTCGTTCACGATCACGGGCATGATTATGGATGGATCTCAATTGGATGAGAATCAGGTCGGCTTTACCTACGACCAATACATTTCCTTTGTGGAGAATCAGCGCAACGGCAGCGAGCCGGTTACGGAATATATCAGCCGGATGCACTTCCTGAATCTCTGTTTCGAGAGGAATTACACACAGTGGGTAAAAGATAAGAAGATGCATATCGACCAGGAAGACTTCCGGGAGATGGTTGGATTTTTCAAAGAAAAGATTCCGCAGGGCGTTTCCATAGCTCCACTGGATGTGACCGAACTCTTCGATCCTGAGGAGGAAGAAGTGCTCAAGGATATAGTATTCGTCGAGAACATCAGCGGCACCGCGGACCTGGGGCATGCCAACTACTATTTCAATGATAATCTTCGGATCCTCGGGCTCCCGTCCCAAGATGGCACCGGCCCGTCCGCCAATATCGTGAATTCTTTCTCGATCACGGAAGGGTCCGCGGTGAAAGACGGCGCGTATGCACTTCTTGATATCCTGCTCAGTGAAGAGATCCAGAAAAAAGCGATCGATACGATCCCGATCAACCGTGCGGCAGTTTCGTATCGGTTGGAAAGACAGACAGAAAATAACCGGAACGGATATTCGTGTTTGTTCTATCCGTATTCAATTAACACTATGGCAATCGCCCGCAATCTTTCTGTTTATCCGCCAGAAGCGAAGTTCCCGGAAATACTCCTTCAGACGCTCGAATCCGTCGATACGATCTTCCTGTCCGACAATGCGATCATGATGATCCTGGACGAGGAGATCCCCGCGTATCTTCTCGGCCAGAAAGATCTCGAGAGCGTGATCGCGACGATCTACAACCGTTCGCAGAATGTATTTAATGAGAGGTAGGATCTGAGAATTGAGAAACCCCGCAACCTTTGTGGTTACGGGGGTTTCTTCTTGGAGCCGATTGCGAGACTCGAACTCGCGACCTGCTGATTACAAAGGCAAATTCACGCGTTTGTTATCGTAGTATAGTTTTGCATGAAATGCTGATATATCAGGGTTATATGCGCATTAATGTGCCATAAAGGAACAAATGTTCATATAACTTTTCGCAAAAACGTTAACCAAATGTTAACCAAAATAGATGCTAAAAGTTGCCTTGAGTTTTCCTGAAAAAAAGTGGCGAGGTATATCCCCGGCACTTGGTGAACCAGGGTCTTTCGACCAGACCTTTATTCACTCTATTGCATCACAAAAAAGTAGTTGTTATGAAATCTCTTTCGAGGTCAATGGTTTAATATAGTTCTTCTTGAA